>NZ_JAOTIT010000006.1:0-183072 GCF_033721435.1 Exiguobacterium sp. K1
ATTTATTTTTATTTATTCCGCAATAGCTCAGTGGTAGAGCAACCGGCTGTTAACCGGTAGGTCGTAGGTTCAAATCCTACTTGCGGAGCCAATGGCCCGTTGGTCAAGCGGTTAAGACACCGCCCTTTCACGGCGGTATCACGGGTTCGATTCCCGTACGGGTCACCATTTTTATTTTTTGCCGGTGTAGCTCAGCTGGTAGAGCAACTGACTTGTAATCAGTAGGTCGCGGGTTCGACTCCTGTTGCCGGCACTGTTTTTTCAATTGTATAATTCCTAGACAAACTGGGGGGGTAGCGAAGTGGCTAAACGCGGCGGACTGTAAATCCGCTCCCTCGGGTTCGGCGGTTCGAATCCGCCCCCCCCCACCATGTCGAGCCATTAGCTCAGTTGGTAGAGCATCTGACTTTTAATCAGAGGGTCGCAGGTTCGAATCCTGCATGGCTCATATTTTGCGGAAGTAGTTCAGTGGTAGAATACGACCTTGCCAAGGTCGGGGTCGCGGGTTCGAATCCCGTCTTCCGCTTTTTTTTATATCTGGGGCCTTAGCTCAGCTGGGAGAGCGCCTGCCTTGCACGCAGGAGGTCAGCGGTTCGATCCCGCTAGGCTCCACCAAATATTGCTTAAAGATCTTAAGCGAGTTTCGTTCGTCTTAAGTTTTTTTATACTTGAAATGCCTGGAATTAATGTACGTACGCGAAAGCACTGTGAGTAACTCTCACAGTGCTTTTTTGTCGTTAGATTCTGTATAATCATGCGTCATCGTGTCGAGTTGAACCACCGTCTTGTTACCGCTTACAATTAAGATAACTTACTGAGTAAAGGGGAACAGGTCGATGAACATTGCATATATCAGCGTACCGTATCGTTATGGTCAAGGAAAACCGGGGACGGAGCAAGGACCAGCTGCCGTTGAACAGGCAGGATTACTCGAAACACTGGCAGCAAACGGACAGGAAGCAGTTCGCTACGGGGAAGCGGCTGTTTTGTCTGAAGATGCTGTTCGTGAAGAAGATCCGCAATTAAAACGGCTCGAAGGTGTTGTCCACACGACAAACGATTTACACTTGCTTGTACGTGAGGCGCTGACAGAGCAACGTTTTCCGTTACTCGTCGGAGGCGATCACAGCATGGCGATCGGAACGATTGCCGGTATGCGGCAAGTCGTACCACGTCTTGGAGTCATCTGGTTTGATGCACACGGCGATTTAAATACACCGGAGACTTCTCCATCGGGGAACATTCACGGAATGCCGCTGGCCGTTGCCTTAGGCGAAGGACACCAGCGTCTGACGGAAATCGGAGGGGACGGGGTTAAACTGCAACCGGAACACCTCGTCTTCATCGGATTACGTGATGTCGATGCAGGAGAACAGGAATTGATTGATCGTCTCGGTATCCGTGTCTATGATATGGAAGCGATTCGGACACGCGGGATGGATGCCATCATGAAAGAAGCCGTTGCCTATCTCAAAGAGACGACAGATGCGTTTTATCTCAGCTTTGATATGGACGGGCTCGATCCAAGTCTGGTTGAAGGAACAGGGACACGTGTGGCGGACGGTATCATGCTTGATGATGCGAAGACCGTTTTACGTCACTGTGCCGAGCAGGATGAATTCATCGCAGCAGAATTCGTAGAGGTCAATCCTTTACTCGAAGAAGGAAACGGTACAGCGATTCTTGCGAATGACTTGATTGGAAACTTGCTCCAGTATATGCGGACCCATCGTTTAGTAAAATAATGGATAGAACTTGAACTCTTTTCGTCAGAGTTCAAGTTTTTTTTGTTACAATTCAAATTGAGATGAAACATTATGTAGGTCGACTCCGTATAAGAGATTGACCGCATAGAGCGGGGGGTATTTAAAGTGGAAGAAACAACACTACGCTTGATTGAGCGGGTGAAGCAGGGAGACCGTGATGCATTCGCGGCACTTGTTGATCTATATAAAGAAGGAGCCTTTTTAGTCGCCTTCCGTGTTTTACGGGATCGAATGGAAGCAGAAGATGCCACACAAGAAGCCTTTATCCGCGTATTCACAAAAATTGAATCGTATAATGCCCAGTGGAAGTTCCGGACTTGGTTATATCGGATCGTGACGAATGTTTCGATTGACCGACTCCGCAAAAAGCGTCCGGATTATTCCCTTGACGCTGAGATGTCAGGGACTGAAGGACTGACGTTGTATTCCCAGCTTGAAAGCAAGGACCAGTTACCGGAGGATCAAGTCATTGATTCGGAGCAACGACAAGATGTGGGAGAGGCAATCGCCGGCTTGCCGGAAAAATACCGGGTTCCACTTGTTTTAAAATACATTGAAGATCTTTCACTCAAAGAAATCAGTGAGATGATCGATTTACCCGTCGCTACAGTTAAAACGAGAATTCATCGGGGACGCGAAGCGCTGAAAAAGCATTTCGGTAAACGATGAGATGAGAAGGAGGCACTCACCATGACACGAGAAAAAGTGTATGAACGGATACAGGATTATTTAGATCAAAACCAACCTCCAGAAGACTTCAAACGACTTGAAGCGGAGTTACGGGAAGCGAATGCGATGGACGAGTTCGAAGAGTATCGGCTCCTCGATGCAGAGTTACGCGCGCTTTCAGCACCCAAGCTTTCGGCGGATTTTACATCCCGCGTGCTGGCACAACTGCCCGAACAGGTGGAACAACCGAATGTGACTCCGCTCAGGAAGACATCCCGTTTCGGTGGGAAAATGAAGCAGTATCCGTTGCTTGCGGCAGCCTCGATTTTTATGTTGTTGTCGGTCGGTAGTCTCGGCGGCTATCTGACACAGGAAGAACATGATTTATCGTATACGAATGTACCGGGAATCGTCGCCGAGAACGGTGAAGTTGTCGTACCGGAAGGCGTCACCGTCAACCAGGACCTGTATGTCGAAGGCGGCAATGTCCGGATCGAAGGCAAGGTCAACGGAGACGTAATGACTGTCGACGGCAAAGCGTATACCGCCAGTGCCGGAAATGTCACAGGCGAAATTAAACAAATTGACCAACTTTTTGAGCGGGTCTGGTACGGAATCAAACGAATCTTTCAATGAGTCAAGTGGGGCGAGTCTAACTCGTCCCTTTGTGCTATAATGAAAGCTGTTTAAATCAGATGAGATAGGGGGCACGGTTGGTGAACTACTTCAACTGGCAACCACTTCAATTTCAATTGTTGAAACTGGGAGAAAACGTACATTGGTACGATTATATTAATGATGTGATTGATATCGCGGTCGTGACATTCGTCATTTACCGTCTGATGATCATTGTCAAAGGAACAAAAGCAGTCCAATTGATTAAAGGGATTTCCGTCATTTTGATCAGCTGGTTCTTAAGCGGATTCTTCGGACTGAAGACGTTACAATTTCTGTTGAATCAAATTATTACGTATGGCTTGTTAGGGATTATCATCATCTTCCAGCCAGAGTTACGCCGAGGACTCGAACACCTCGGTCGAACGAGTAAATTCTTTTCGCGGAGTGCCATCAGTGACGAGGATGAACAAGTCCGAATCGTCGATGCGCTCGTCACATCGGCTCAATACATGTCAAAACGCCGAATCGGAGCACTTGTGACGATTGAGCGGGAGACGGGACTCAGTGAATATGTCGAGACGGGCATTCCGCTCGGATCACAAATTACGAGTCAGTTATTGATCAATCTCTTTATTCCGAATACACCGCTTCATGACGGCGCCGTCATCGTCCAACAAGGAAAGCTGGCCGCCGCCGCTTGTTACTTACCGTTATCCGAGAGTGCACATATCTCAAAAGATCTCGGGACACGTCACCGGGCAGCCATCGGTGTCAGTGAAGTGACGGACAGTGTCACGTTAGTCGTATCGGAAGAAACGGGTGGCGTCTCACTTGCCATCAACGGACGGCTTTACCGGGAACTTGATGAAGAATCGCTCCGGACGAAGCTGCTTGAAACAATCGTCAAAGTCGAACCGACGAATACTTCCTTCTTGAATTGGATGGGGGCGAAAAAATAATGTTCGAAAAATGGTTTAATGAACGCTGGTTCCTCCGCATCGTAGCTGTTTTGCTTGCCGTCATGCTCTATCTGATGGTCGCCGGTTCGAATACGACCGGAAAAAGTGATGCCGCAAGTCTGTTACCGATCGCCGGTCAAGGCTCAACGAAGTTTGACGTACCGGTGACAGTCAATTATGATGAAACGCAGTGGGTCGCCTATAATATTCCAAAAACGATTGAAACGACGGTCAAAGGTCCGTCGAGCAGCTTGACGATGCTTCGGCTCGTCAAAGATTTTGGATTGTCGATTGACTTGACCGGTCTTGATCCCGGCTATCATCGTGTCCGCTTGACAGCGAATGGATTTGGCAAGGACGTCGAAGTGACGCCAAAACAGGAAACGATTGAAGTGTTCCTCGATAAAAAGGTCACGAAAGAAGTTCCGGTTCAAGTAGCGTTGCTGAACAAAAATAAAATCGCAGAAGGATATGTCGTCGGTGAAGCCCAACCGACCCGTCAAACGGTCTCTGTGACCGGCGGGGCGGAAAAACTGCAGGCCATCACGGCGATTCAAGTTCCAATTGATGTCACAGGCCGTGCGGAGACGTTTACGGAGTCCTTCAACGTCAAAGCAACGGATGCGAACGGAAATGCAATCAGTGCCACATATGATCCGGAACAGTTGGAAGTGACGGTTCCGGTCTATAAGGAAAGTAAAACGGTTCCGATTAACGTCGAAACAAAAGATGCGGTCAAAAAAGGGTATAAAGTCGTCAAGATTGTTCCGGTCACGACGGAAGCCCGCTTATATGGAACAAAAGAAGAGCTGTCACGGATTGGTTCCGTGTCGACGGAAGCGGTCTCCTTAAAAGGATTGACAAAAACCGTCGATCGTACGGTCAAACTGATTGAACCGGATAACGTCACCGCAATGGAACCGACTTCGGTTACGGTCAGCATCGTCGTCGAGAAGGAAAACGCGAAAGCGACAACGGAAACCGTCGAGGACCGGGCTGAGAAAACAATTTCCGGTGTCACGGTGACGTTGAACGGATTTGATGAGTCGAAGTATACGATCGATTACGAACAGACCATTGATCTCGTCGTCCGTGGAAGTGAAGCGGATCTTGCATCGATTGATGCGACAGATATTAAAGCCGTCATTGACGTGACCGGCTTAAAAGAAGGTACACATGGCTTGCCGATTTCATATCAGACGTCAAAAGCGTTTGACGTACTTCGTCCAGATAATATGGATATCACGCTTAAAGCGGTTCCCCGGACATCGGTCCAAGCCAATTAAATCAACTTTGTGAAATGAGGAAATAGAACATGGGTAAGTATTTTGGAACTGACGGCGTCCGCGGCGTCGCAAACGTAGAATTGACACCTGAACTGGCATATCGTCTCGGTCGGACAGGCGGGTATGTCTTAACGAAACACGAAAGCACACGTCCGAAAGTCTTGATCGGCCGCGATACACGTGTCTCTGGACAAATGCTCGAGAACGCTCTGATTGCCGGACTCTTATCAATCGGTGCAGAAGTCATGCGTCTTGGTGTCATCTCGACACCGGGTGTCGCGTACTTGACGAAAACGATGGATGCGACAGCGGGCGTCATGATTTCTGCGTCACACAATCCGGTCGAAGACAACGGAATCAAATTCTTCGGATCAGACGGCTTCAAGCTCGATGATGCAACAGAACTTGAAATCGAAGGTTTGCTTGACGAAGCGGAAGATACGTTGCCGCGTCCGTCCGGTAAAGAGCTTGGATTCGTCCACGATTACTATGAGGGCGCACAAAAGTACCTTCACATGTTACGTCAGACATCAGATGAAGACTTCTCTGGCATCCATGTCGCCATCGACGGCGCACACGGTGCAACATCAAGCCTCGCCCCGCGCCTGTTCGGTGATCTCGAAGCGGAAGTCTCGACAATCGGAACGACACCAAACGGTTTGAACATCAACGAAGGTGTCGGCTCGACGCATCCTGAACATTTAGCTGACTTCGTCCTTGAAAAAGGTGCAGACGTTGGTCTGTCATTTGACGGCGACGGTGACCGCTTGATCGCAATCGATGAGAACGGTAAAATCGTCGACGGTGATAAAATCATGTTCATCTGCGGTAAATACCTCAACGAGATTGGCCGCTTAAAAGACAACACGATCGTCGCGACCGTCATGAGTAACCTCGGTTTCCACAAGACGGTTGAAGAACACGGTATGACGGCTTTACAGACAGCAGTCGGTGACCGGTATGTCGTTGAAGAAATGCGTAAAAACAACTATACACTCGGCGGCGAACAGTCGGGTCACATCATCTTCATGGATTACTCAACAACAGGGGACGGGATGCTGTCAGGCGTCCAGCTCTTACAAATCATGAAGGCGACAGGCAAGAAGTTGTCGGAACTTGCAGCAGAAATGCCGGTCTTCCCGCAACGTCTCGTCAATATCCGGGTCTCGGATAAAAATGGCGCGATGAACGGTCCGGCGGTTCAAGCCATCATTGCAGAAGTTGAAGCGGAAATGGCCGGCAACGGTCGGATTCTCGTTCGGGCATCTGGAACAGAACCACTTGTCCGTGTCATGGCGGAAGCACCGACGCAAGAAGCATGCGATATGTATGTCGAGCGGATCGCAAACGTCGTCCGTGAAAACTACGCATTACAGGAAAACTGAGTGAACGGAAGGAGTGGATGAACATCTGCTCCTTTTTTTGTTGGGATTATAATTAAAATTTAATGAAATACACAATCTCTTTATTTTTCACGCGCTTTTCTCAGGCGGAACGCAAGCCGCGGTTATCTGTCGACAACCGGGTCTTGCCTGTTCCTGACGGAAGCGGAGCTTCCTTTTCCTGTAGAAGTCGCATGAAACAAGAGATTTTTGGCATATTTTAAAATATTACGAATCATAAAGAAGATATACAAGAAAAACAATAACAAAAACCAAATAGTTTTTTACATAATCTAGGTATTAGAGGTATCATTTAGAAAAATATCGGGAATAGTTACAAATACGTTACCTTTCTTGCTTTTTCTAAATAAAGTTCGTATGATTGTAAAGTCGGACAGAAACGGGGTCGGACAGAAATGAAAGCGCCAGGGCTGACTATGTAATAGGCAGCTGACGAGGTGGGGGTTTATCGAATCATTCGGCGGATGCCTCCCGGTACCATGTCAGTACCGTAAACTCATCTGAAATCGTTTAAGTGATTAGACGGACAAACAGATGCGTCATGACAACTCTCGGCAAGAGCCGTTTCCTCTTCAGGGAAATACTTGTAAATGGGAGAGAATTTATTATGTGCGGTATCGTAGGTATGATCGGACAGGTTAACACAAAGGAAATTTTATTAAAAGGACTCGAAAAGCTCGAGTACCGCGGTTATGATTCGGCTGGTCTTGCGTTCGTCAACGACGGCGTTCAAGTCCATAAAGAAGTCGGCCGGATTGCTGCGCTACGCGAAGTCGTTCCTGCAGAAGCAGACGGTCTTGTCGGAATCGGTCACACACGTTGGGCGACACACGGTGTCCCGAGTGTACCGAATGCCCACCCGCACCAAAGTGCTTCATCACGTTTCACACTCGTGCATAACGGTGTCATCGAAAACGATGAGCAGTTAAAAGCAGAACTCAATGTTGATTTACTCAGCGACACAGATACAGAAGTCATCGTTCAGATGATTGAAAAGAACTTTGCTGAGACAAATGACGTAGTCGAAGCATTCCGTCAAACACTTCGTGTGCTTCACGGTTCGTATGCACTCGCATTGATCGATGCTGAAAACCCGGATGTCTTGTACGTCGCTAAAAATAAATCACCGCTTCTCGTTGGTCTCGGTGACGGTACGTTTAACGTTGTTGCATCTGACGCAATGGCGATGCTTCAAGTAACGGATCAGTTCGTTGAGTTGCATGACGGCGAAATGATCATCTTGACGCGTGACAGTGTCACAATCCAAGACTTAGACGGAAACGTCAAAGAGCGTGAGGCGTATACAGCAGAAATCGATGCATCAGACATTGAAAAAGGCACGTACGCGCACTACATGCTCAAAGAAATGGATGAGCAGCCGGCTGTTATCCGTAATATCGTTCAGAAATACCAAAACGAGTCAGGCGAAATCACACTCGATCAATCGGTCCGTGATTTAGTCCTCGGACGTGACCGTGTTTACATCATCGGTTGCGGAACAAGCTACCATGCGGGATTGATCGGAAAACAATTGATCGAACAAATCGCGGGTATCCCGACAGAAGTCCACATCTCGTCTGAATTCGGCTACAACATGCCGCTTTTGACTGAGAAACCACTCTTCCTCTTCCTTTCACAATCAGGTGAAACAGCGGACAGCCGTGCGGTTCTCGTCGAAGCGAAAAAACTTGGTCACCCGGCACTCACAATCACGAACGTTGCAGGATCTACTCTGTCACGTGAAGCGAACGCAACACTCTTGTTGCACGCGGGTCCTGAAATCGCGGTTGCCTCAACAAAAGCATACACAGCGCAAATCGCTGTTCTTGCTGTCCTTGCGTTTGACCTCGCTCAAGCAAAAGGTGTCGCCGTTAACTTCGATCTCATGAAAGAACTCGGAAAAATCTCAAGCGCAATGGAATCTGTCATGTCACAAAAAGAACGGTTCCAGGAAATCGCTTCAGAATACTTGTCTGAATCACGCAATGCCTTCTTCATCGGCCGTGGTCAAGATGCATATGTGGGAATGGAAGGGGCGCTTAAGCTCAAAGAAATTTCATACATCCAAGCAGAAGGTTACGCCGGCGGCGAATTGAAACACGGTCCAATCGCTCTGATTGAAGACAACACACCGGTCATCGCTCTCGTGACACAACCGCACGTTCACCTCAACAACCGAGGCAACGTCAAGGAAGTCGTCGCACGTGGCGCTAACGCGTGTGTCATCGCAGCAGAAGGTCTTGAGTTGCCGACGGATGCGTTCGTCATCCCGGCAGTCGAGCCGCTCCTGTCACCACTCTTGTCTGTTTTACCGCTTCAGTTGATCTCGTACTACGCGGCACTCGGCCGTGATTGCGACGTTGACAAGCCACGTAACTTGGCGAAGTCAGTAACAGTTGAGTAAAAACAGTTCATCCGCGTGAAAAAATCAAAATAATTTTCAAAGACCCTTTGGACGATTTTCGTCCAAAGGGTCTTTTTAGCATAAAATTAAAATCTATCTAATCACGAGGATAGAATGGCTCTCATCAGATAGGCTTATTTTAATCGATGAATCGTATGAATATCGCCGGTCTCATCAAAATCTACGCTCAAATCCACGGATTCGGGAATCGAGTCGTAATCCTGTCCTTTCAGTTGAATGATGTGATCGGTAATGATTGATTTACTAGAGCGTATTTTTTCCTGATGATAGGTTAGCTGTTTATCGATATCTTCTTTTTTGCTGGTAATTGTTTTATTTCTTCTGAAGGTCGCATCAAGACTAATATGTTTATCGTTTAGTATTTTTTCGAATTTGTGATGATACTCGGTAATTTGCTGATGATATTTTTCGATATCTGATAACCTCGTTGCATTTGTTTGTGAATCCTGATTCCAGTCATTCATGATTTTTAAGCAAATCGACATGACTTCTAAATTTCCGTATCCAATCAATATAGTCTGCTCAAATGATGCGGCGAGTTCTTTTATCTCATCAACCGTTTTATCCAATTTGAATGTTGTTTTTTCTTCAATGTCGTTAGCACTTCTGATTAAAAAATCCAACTCCGGTAAAATCGATTCTAGCTCTTGATAAGAGATGACTGCCATATCTTCTAATTTTACCGAATATCGTTCTTCTTCATCAGGGATACTTGGCAGAATCGAAAGCAGATATTTGATATGGCCTTTGATGATGCCGGCTTTATCATTTTTGGATTGACGAATTAATATATCGACCTTTCGATTCAAAGATGTAAGTTGCTGATTAATCCGGTCCAAATGTTCTTGAGCAGTGACCATGGTCGCGACTCCAAGAGCTAAATTCGCCAGTTGAGCGGGGTTGATTTTTTTAATATCTTGAATTTCGAACTTTGCGTGATGTCTGATTTTATGTTGATGATCAACGGCAAGTGCTCTAAATTGATCCACTGATCCCTTGGCCTTCATAATTCGTAATTCACCGGATGCCAGCTTGGCAAGAGCTTCTTCACTGAATTTGATGATGACTCTCTGTTCTTTTTGGATGAGATTTTTAGCATGTGGCGAAAGTTTAATAATATTACCGACCTGATCTTTTAGACGTTGTGTGACAGTTAATGATTCGGAATGGCGATACGATGTCATATCAGTTAAGGAATATGATTCAATTTCCCAGGGTAGTTCATCGGCATGAAGTTCCGGAACGTCTGTTTTTGCAGGAATCGGTGGAAGCACCGAATCCGTTACAGCATCATGACGACTGAATTTACGGAAAAGTAAATAACTAAAGAGAAGTAAAATGATAATTACAGCTATGATTCCTAAAGCGTTGTCCATGCTAAGCCGCCTCTCATCAATAGTTTGAATGTAACCTGTAAATATATAGTAACTCATTCTGTCGTTAAAATGATAAGTTGATAAAAGACAGAAACGATGTATGGAGGAGGAAACAATACGTGAACAGAAAATGGAACTGGGCAGCCGCGTTTCCGCAATCTTGTACGGATGATGTTCGAGTCGTGGCACGCCTTTTACCGCGCCGGCTCTTTGGAACAGTGACCTGGGGAACGATTGATGTCACGTTTTTCGAAGAATCATTGATTCTTCCGTCCCGGCTGTATTTAAATGAAGTGAAAGAAGAAAAAATTCAAACCCTGACGGAGCGTCAACGGTGGATACTGTACTGCATGTATACCCGTCATCATGATGGATATATCCGTGAAAAGTATGTCCGCCGGCTGGAACAGGAACAGGCAAAAACAGATTGGGTACTGCTGTATTTAATTGAACTGACCGGAGAATACGTCCGTGAGATTCTTGAACGGATCGAACCGGTGCTGCAGATCTGGACCGAAGAACAGCTGAGAACTTTTGCCGCAGCAAATGAGCGTTATCTGCAACGGATTGAACGACGCATCATCAGCTATTGGGACCTGCATCAACGGAGAGATTATCCCGTGTTATGGAATTCCGATTATGTCGGCTTCCGGATTGCCCAGTATTATTGGTCATCCCGTGCTCATTCTTGAAAAAAACGGCCGGGTTACGGTAGGCTGAACACGTAGTTCAGATCAGAAGGGGGATAAACAGATGAGAATTTTAGTAGTCGGAGCGAGCGGCACAGTCGGGCAAGCCGTCGTCGCGCAATTAAGCGAGCGGCACGAGATCATCCGGGCCGGACGGACAGGGATGGATGTCCAGGTCGACATCATGTCGGAAGACAGTATCCGTTCAATGTATGAAACGGTCGGTCCGGTCGATGCCGTCATCAGTGCAACCGGCGGGGCGCATTTCGGACCATTGACGAATTTGACACCAGCGTTGAATCAGATCGGAATCGACAGCAAACTGAAAGGGCAGGTTAATCTGGTGTTGCTTGGACTGGACGCCGTCCGCGACGGCGGCAGTTTCACATTGACGACCGGCATCATGATGGACGATCCGATTCGGCAAGGCGCGTCGGCGGCCCTTGCAAATGGTGGCGTCAAAGCATTTGTCCATGCGGCAGCGATTGAAATGCCGCGGGGGATCCGGATCAACAGTGTCAGTCCGAATATCCTGATTGAGTCGCTCGACAAGTACGGACCATTTTTCCGCGGTTTCGAAGCCGTTCCGGCATCGCGTGTCGCGACAGCGTTTGAAAAAAGTGTCGAAGGGGCACAGACCGGGCAAAATTATGAAGTCTATTGAATGAAATAAGACCGTTCACTTGAATCAAGTGGACGGTCTTATTGTTCAGCTCATCAAAGATTGTAAGTAAAAGACGTTTAACAGAACCAGCGAAATCAAGAAGCAAATCAGCAGATTTTTCAAAAAAACAGGTCGTGTCATTTCGCGGTTCATGATCATCTTGTCGAGAAACAGATTTACAGCCAAGACGATGATGAACGTTACAAAAAAGAGCGGGACTAATTCCATACATAACATCCTTTCCGTCGCCTTATTCAACGCATCCGGCAGACAAAAAGTTTCATTAAGACTTGAAATTGCTGATGAAAAACAGGATTTTTCAACCGGAAAGGGAAAAGAGGGAAGTAAAGAACTTAAAAGGAGGGACAGGCAAATGCGACAAGCAGTGCTCGTGATTGATTTTCAACACGATCTCGTCGAAGGGACAGTGGAAGAGGCCGGCGTCCATGCTAAGGAAGACGTCATTCAAGTGATCAATCAGGTCGTACAGGAAGCAGACAATCAGGGTCATGTCATGATCTTCATCCGGGATCTCGATGTCGCGAACGGACAAGGGGAAGGGTTTGCGGTACATTCGTCGATTCAGATTCCGGAGCAGGCGGTCACGTTTGATAAAGCGGCCACGAACTCGTTCCATGGAACACCGCTGCTGGACTATTTAAAGCAGCACCGAGTCGAACATGTCGTCATCCTCGGTTGTAAGACGGAACATTGTATCGATACGGCAGTCCGCAGTGCGACCGTCAACGGGTTTGACGTGACGCTCGTTGCTGACGGACATACGACGAACGGTTCCGACGTCTTATCGGCGGAACAAATGATTGCCCATCATAATCAGGTCTTGCACGGACACTACAATGTCGAACACTTTGCGATGGTCCGTCCTTCGACGGAAAAGTTATTTGAACCGATTCATCACCAATACAGTTGAACTACCTCCACCTACGCTAAGAGGTGGAGAATTCCTGAGTTATCCGACCTATCGGTCGAAAAATGATCAGGCTAACCCCGTCGTCCCGACGGTTGAAGAAGCTAAGAGGCGTTCAGCTTCTCGTTTGAGATTCAGTCCTGCGTTCACATCGCGGTCGTGGTGGATCCCGCAATTCGGGCATGTCCATTCTCGCAAGCCAAGATGTTTCACGTCTTTGTGTTGATGACCGCAACTCGAGCACAGTTGGCTCGAAGCAAAGCTCTTGCCGACCTTGACGACGGTTTTCCCGTACCAGCCCGCCTTGTATTCCAGCATGCGGAAGAACTCTGACCAGCTGACGTCAGAGATGGCCTTGCTCCACTTACGATTCTTCAGCATGTTCTTCACCTGCAAGGTCTCGATGCCGATGACGTCGTGGTTTTGGACAATCTCGGTCGATACTTTGTGCAGGAAGTCAGTGCGCTTGTTGACGATTTTCTCGTGGATACGCGCGACCTTCCGCTTCTGCTTCTGATAGTTCCTCGCCTCGGACAGCTTGACCTTCTTGTTTAGGGCGATGCGTTGACGGCGGGAGAGCTTACGCTGTTCGCGCGCCAGTTTTTTCTCGAGCGAACGGAAATAGCGGTCGTTTTGGTACACCGTTCCGTCCGACAGGATGGCGAAGTTCTTGAGTCCGACGTCGACGCCGACGGATGAACCGGTCTTCGGCAGTTCGTGGATCTCCTGCTCGACGAGCAGGGAGACGAAGTATTTCCCCGAAGCGTTACGTCGGATCGTGGCGTTCAAGATACGGCCTGTGATCTGTTTTGAATGGGCGAAACGTACCCATTTCAGCTTCGGAAGTTTGAGCTTGTTTCCGACGGTTAACACTTCAGGAAGCTGGTTTTTGCCTTGGATGTTGGTCTTGTACGACTGGACGGGATTACGCTTCGACTTGAATCGAGGGTGTTCGTTCTGCTTGTTGAAGAAACGGTCGAACGCATCGGCAAGATGTTTGACGCTGATCTGAACAGATGTGCTATCGACTTCCTTCAACCAGTCGAACTCCTGCTTCAACAAAGGAAGCTCTTTGGAACAAGAACCGTAGGACAGTCCTTTCCCAGTGGTCTTGTACAATTCCTCCCACTTCGCCAGGAAGTGGTTGAAGACGAAGCGCGAACAGCCGATCGTTTTCGCGATCAGGATTTCCTGCTCTTTTGTGGGATAGATTCTGAATTTGTAGGCCTTGTGCTTCAACATCATGTTTCACCTCCCTTAAAGGAAATATACCCGAAAGGGAGGTTGGCGATTCATCTTCCACTTTCACTTCGTTTAGAAGTGGGAGATGAATCGCCTAATTTTTGATAAAAGGGGTGACTGCATGATTGAACTACGAAAGATGGACGAAGCGGATTATCCGGCTTACGAAACGCTTGTCACGGATGAGCGGGTCATGCGCTACATTACAGAACACCCTTTAACGAAAGCAGAGGCGAAGCGGCGGTTTGCGTCAATCATGGAACAGCAACGGCATGACCGTCTTGGATCATATCTCGTCTATCAGGACGAGACGTGGATCGGGATCGGTCATATCACACGCGATACACGGCAACCGTTTGAAGCAGAACTCGGCTATATGCTATTGCCGGAACAGTGGGGGCACGGGTATGCGTCCTCACTCGCTTCCCGCCTGCTAGAACTGGCGAAGGAACATGAATTGACAGTCGTCACGGCAACGATTGATCCGAATCATACGGCGTCGAAAAAGATTTTGACGAAGCTTGGATTCCGTTCGACGTATCTCGGACCGATTGACGGATTACCCGGTGAAATCCTCGAAAAACGATTGGGGGAACCCTCATGACCCGTGAAGAATGGATTCAAGCGTTTGGTCTCGATGTCGCAGAGATTTTTCCCGTCACTGACTCTTACAGTTCAGACGTCGACCGGCTAGTACTGCGCGACGGACGGACCGTCTTTTTAAAGCGTCCCTATACGGCAGACAAATGGTACCGGGAACACGGCTGGTTAACGTATTTGGACAGTCGTGTCGCCGTGCCGAAAATTCTCATGGCGGCGCGACCAACCAAACAGACGACGGGTGCGTTTGTGCTCGAAGCACTTGCCGGTTCGACGATTGAGAAAGTGACACCAGAACTGGTCTCGCAAATCGGCCGACTTCACGCAACACTCCATACGTGTACGGGTGAGACGTACGGCGATTTTGAGGAGAACGGCTTTACCGCCTTTACCTCACAGGACTGGCGTGTCTTCCGGAATGCAAAAATGACGTCGTTTGAGCCGGCAATTCAACAGGTGTTGTCGACTGCCCTCTATCAAGCCGCCTTTGCAGAATTAAAGCGGCGTGAACGTGAGTTACCAGAGCCCTCTCGACCTGTCGCTGTCCATCTCGATTTCCGGCTCGGCAACTTGCTCGCAGACGGGGGAAACCTCACTGGATTGATTGACTTTGAGACCTCACGTTTCGGGGCGACGGAAATTGATTTTACGAAACTTGACCGGGACGTGTTCCAGGGCGAATCCGGTTTACTGGATGCCTATCAACAGGGGTACGGACAAATAAGGACACCGGAGCCGATTGAAGTCTATCTGCCGTACTATCGTCTGTTTGAAGCACTGACGGGAATCGGCTGGTGTGTCCAGCGCGGACTCGAGCATCACCAACAGTTTTTTAACAATAACCATGCCCGTGTACTGGTCGAGTTGGAACGGACGAGCATATTCGAAGAACGTTAAAAGACGTCGTCTGACGTAGGAACCGCTATACTTGTAGAAATGATGCAGGTAGAGGGGGAAGTTCGGATGGAACAACAAAAACGGATTGGGATTATCGGCGGCGGACTCGCGGGCGTGTTTGCAGCCCGGCAATTGATGACGGAAGGTTATGCGGTCGAGATCATCGAAAAAAGCCAAAGTGTCGGGGGACGGATGGCAACGAGACGGATTGACGAGGGGACAGCGGATCATGGAGCCGTCTTCTTTACGGTCCGGACGGACGAGTTGGCGCAGGAAGTCGACGAGTGGCTCGAGCAAGGCCTGATCCGAAAATGGTTCGGGGATGATTTTCCGCGGTATGTCGCGGTCAACGGGATGAATCAGCTCGTCCAGTCAATTGCCCGCGGGATTCCGGTTCATTTAAATGAACAGGTCGAACGGATTTTGGCAGAAGGACCGGCTCTTCAGACTACGGCAGCGGCAGAAACACGGGCGTATGATGCGATTCTGCTGACGGCTCCGGTTCCGCAAGCCTATGACCTGCTCGCAGCTTCACCGTTAATGCTGGTGGAGTCCGACCATGCCCGTCTCGGGAAAGTGACGTTTGAGCCGACGTTCGTCGGATTATTTGAACTGGAGAAATCGCCTGATCTCGGAGAAGTCGGTCTGCTCGATGAGGATTTGCCATCCGGAATGCTGAAAATCGTTAACAATGCGCAAAAAGAAGTGTCGGCGACACCGCTCCTGAGTGTCTACATGACCGGCGACTGGAGCGAGGTGTGGTACGACAAAGGAGAAGACGAGACACTGGCGGAAATCGAACGGCTGTTGCAGGAACAACTCGGACCGGTCCAATTAGTTTCCAAGCAACTGAAGCGTTGGCGATATGCGCAGGCACGTGCCGTCTTCCGCACGCCTTATCTGAAACTTGAGCAGCATCCGCTCTGGCTGGCGGGAGATGCGTTCCTCGATCCGCAAGATACGTCCGGGCGGACACGGGTCGAAAGTGCCGTCATTTCCGGGTTGCGTGTTGCATCTGCGATGGATGCGCACTTCAAAGCGGTTTTGACCGAACAATGAGTAAGAAAAAGAGCGATTTCCGTCAGTGGAAGTCGCTCTTTTAATAATCAGGACCCGGGATCAGCCGGAAAGTGCTGACTGCTCCAAGCGGCCATCTGATCGAGGATCGGCAGAAAACTGCGTCCCGTGTCAGTTAACGAGTATTCGACTTTTTGTGGGACTTCCCGGTACACTTTTCGGTCGATCATGCAGTCGGCCTCAAGCTCCCGTAATTGCCGTGTTAAAATCCCTTTTGAAATCCCCGGCAACAGGTGTTCCAGTTCGTGAAACCGTTTTGTTCCGGTACTGAGATGCCAAAGCAGGACGATTTTCCATTTGCCGGCCATGATGGTCTGAGCTCGTGTAACGGGACACGCCGTCCGTTGTAAGAGAGGGGAGTCGGTTGTCGAAGCTGGATTCATCGGGAATTCCTCCTATAGTTCGGTTTGTATGACCTGGTATCGAAAAAGTGCCTACTCCTCACAGTGTACCACCTGTAATACAATTGGATACAGGTAGAAACTTATTAAAAAAGGAGCTTACGTCCATGAAATTACTTGTGACCGGTGCAACCGGAAAATTAGGAACCAAAATTGTTGAGCATCTCTTAACGAAAATCGAAGCAGAGAATGTAATCATCAGCGTCCGTGATCCGAAAAAAGCAGCATCATTTGCTGCGCGCGGGATCGAAGTCCGTCAGGGAGATTTTGATGCGCCGGAGACGTTACAACAGGCTTTCGCAGGCGTCGACCGGCTTTTGATTATTTCGACTGATGGCGAAGAAGCGACACGAATCCGTCAACATACGGCAGCTGTCGAGGCAGCTAAAGCAGCGGGAGTCGGCTTGATTGCTTACACGAGTATCGCCAACGCGGAAGCCAGTCAAAACTTCTTGGCCCGCACCCATCAGGTGACGGAACAGTTGATTCGCGAGACGGGGATTCCATTCCTGTTTTTCCGCAACAACTGGTACCTAGAGAATGAACAGTCGACGATCGATGCCGTCCGTGCCGGCCAGGATTGGTTGACGAGTGCCGGGAACGGCAAAGTCGGCTGGGCATTGCAGGAAGACTATGCGGAAGCGATTGCGACGATGCTGGTCGATCCGAAACCGGAACAGTCTATTTATGAACTGTCGGGACCTCTGAACACACAACAAGATATCGCAGAAGCACTCGGACAGGTTCTCGGGCGCCCGGTACAGGTGAAGCAAGTCGACAGCGCGACTTATACGGCAATCATGCAGAAGGCGGGAGTTCCGGAATTTTTACTGCCGATGTTACAGTCGATTCAGGAAGGCATTGCAGCCGGCACACTGGCCGTTGAGAGTCAGGACTTCGAACGGATTCTCGGTCGGTCACCGGTTTCCCTAAAGGATGGCTTACGGAAACTCGTTCAAGAATAAGTTCATCTGAACGTTTCTTTCTGAGGCGCTTTGGGTAAATATCCCTTATGTACTTAAAACGAGGGGGATTACCATGGACATAAAAAAATACCGTGTCACACCGGGTGAATCAATTCAGTTATCGGATTATCCAACGTCAGATGAAAACCGGATTGCCGAAGACGAGTTACTGGATCAGCACATTCCGAAAAGCGTCGAAGAACTAAAAGAACTGCATTGGCGTCTGCATGCGGAAGAAAAAAACGGCGTTCTTGTCATCCTGCAGGCCATCGATGCCGGCGGAAAAGATGAAGCGATCAGCTATATTTTCTCGAACCTCAATGCCCAAGGTCTGCGGACGTTGTCCGTCAAAAAACCGTCCGATACGGAGCAAAAGCATGACTATCTGTGGCGGATTCACGAAGGCTTGCCGGAAAAAGGCGAAGTCGGTATTTTAAACCGGTCGTATTATGAGGAAGTCATTGCACCACGGATTCATGATTTGCTGGAAGACGAGGAAGTGCCGGACGACCAGGATGTCTGGAAGATGCGGTACCGCCAAATCAATGACTTTGAACGGTATCTCGTCGAGAACGGTTTCCGCGTCGTGAAGTTTCTGTTTAATGTTTCAAAAGACGAGCAGAAAAAACGATTGCTTGAACGGATTAAAGATCCGAAGAAAAACTTTGAGTTTTCGTTCAGTGATGTCGAGGAACGGGAGCATTGGGACGAATACCAGGATATTTTTGCTGAACTCGTTTCGCACACATCAACGGAACATGCACCGTGGCATGTCCTGCCGGCCGATGACGAATGGTTCACCCGTTACATCGTGACGGAAGTCATGAATGACGTCTTACGTGAAATCGATCCGCAGTATCCGAAACTGACGGATGAAGATCAGGAAAAACTCGATGAAGCGATTAAAAAGCTCGAAAATGAATAAAAATTAAAAAAGATTCATTCACTTTTATTTGAAAAGTGGATGAATCTTTTTTTCAGTTTCCGATGATATAGCAGTCACTTACAAAATAATCTCTTTTTTTAGCGTCATAAAGCATAGTCACTTGCCAAGTTGTTTTTTTATCTAGTGTTTTAAATTGATAATGTTGACTTTTACTAGGATTCGGGAAAATAAATTTATTTTTTTCTTCAGAGTAAATACCTGTTTTAGTAAGGTCACTATAATCAAGGCTAGACCAATCGCCTAAACCTTTTCCTGACAATAATTTATCTAAGTCATTTATGCTCATATTTTTTTTGATTTTTTTCCCGTTTTGTAAGTAGTTTTTACTTTCTCGAATACCGGTTTCGTTTTTGTTTTCAGAAGGTAATGCATACATTTTATAAGTTAAGTATAAAGTCTTTCCATTTTTTTTAGTATTTAAGCTGATTATCATTTTATTAATACTGTATTTATCCCATTTAACTTTTTTAGGGAAAAAACTGTAATAATACACTGAGGAGCTGCCTATGCCTTTCACTAGCTCTTTTTTCTTGAATACTGTAATTCCATTTTCTTTCTTTAGTTCTTTTTTATACTCTTTTCCATAAATTACTTTGGCAATATCTTCAATAGTAGAATTCATTTTTAAACTGTTAAATTTGTTAAAATGAATTTTTTCTTTCTTTTCTTGATCACTGATACTACTTGCATTTGAAAATGGTGAAAAACAAAAAATAGTTGAACCAAGAATTAATCCAACAGAAAATAACTTTAATTTCTTAAGAAACATACAAACACTCCTTTTAACATCATTATACATTTTTTTTATATTTTGTAATATTTATTTTTCGGGTTTACCGATTAGATATTTTAGGACAAATGTCCTTTATCATTCAGGGAGGCTTCGTTTAAATGAAAGTATGAAAAATCAGGAAGGGAGGAACTAGTATGCGTGGAATTCTTTTTGCAATCAGCGGAGGTTTTTTTCTGACACTCCAAAGTGTCGCCAATGCCAGAATCAGCAACAGCATTGGGACGTGGCAAGCAGCGACCTTGACTCAGATGACCGGTTTTGTCGTCGCGTTGTTGATCACATTGGTCTTGCGCGACCGGACGTTCCGGCAGATGAAGGACGTGAAAGTATTGTATCTATCTGGCGGGGCTCTGGCCGCTGCCGTCCTGTTCAGTAATATGACAGCTGTTCATTTGATGGGTGTGACGTTGACGATTTCTTTATTCCTGATTGCCCAGCTCGGCTTGGCACTGGTGATTGATTGGAACGGATGGTTCGGAATGATCAAACGGCGGTTGCAGTTGCCGCAAGTGATCGGCATTTTAATGATGATCGGCGGCGTGCTGATCTTAAAATGGTAAGGGGGAAAGAACGTGGAACAAGCACAACTGGATGAGTACTTGGCGCGGTTTCAGTTGACGGACGTCTTTGCCGGCGGGTTGCGGGAGCATTTACAACCGGTCGCTTTTCAAGCCGGAGACTGGTTGTGTCGTCAAGGCGACGCAGCGGACCGGATGTACTTGTTGCTCGAGGGGAAGCTGAAGATTACCCATATGTCGGCAACGGGGAAACGGCTCGTCTTATCGTTTAAACATCCGTTTGATTTGGTCGGCGATATTGAATACGTCCGCCGGACACCATTGATGAATACGGTCGAAGCGGTTACACCGGTCAAAGCGGTCAGTATTTCTTATGCGGCACTCGAACAAAACGGAGCTGATAATCCGGCACTGCTCCGCTTTTTACTCGAGACGATTACGATGAAGTTTGAGCTGAAGTCTCATTCGATGAGCTTTAATCTGCTGTATCCGGTTGAGGTCCGGCTCGCCAGTTATCTTTTATCGATGACACCGGAAACACCGACCTTACCGGTCAGTGATCTGGTTGATGCGGCGGATCTGATCGGCACGAGCTATCGTCACTTGAATCGTGTCCTGCGGCAGTTCAGTCAGGACGGCTTGATTGAGCGGACGAATCGGACGATCACGATTATCGACCGGGAGGGTTTGACGGAACGGGTCGGCGAAAGTATCTATGAGTGAGGAGGAGAAAAGATGACACTTGGAATAGTTCTGGCTTTATTCGGCGGGATGATGGTCTGTATTCAGAATACGTTTAATGCCAAGGTCAAGGAGCGGGTCGGAGCATGGGCGACGACGACGCTTGTCCTCGGACTCGGATTCCTCGCGTCCTTGACCATCGGATTGATTGTTGAAGGCGGCGATCTCTTCTCCATGAGTGGGATGCAACCTTGGTTTTGGTTCAGTGGGATTATCGGCGTCGGTGTCGTCCTGTGTGTGACGCAAGGGGTCCAACAGCTCGGACCGAGTTACGCAATCTCGATCGTCATGGTCTCACAAATTCTGTTTGCGTTGTTGTGGGATACGCTTGGCTGGTTCGGCCTCGATCAAGTGGCGTTCACGTGGACGAAAGCCGTCGGCGTTGTCCTGATTGGCGGCGGTGTTTTATTGTTCCAACTCGGCGGCAAATTGACTGAACGACGGATGTTACGAAAAGGAGCCTGATTTATGAATTACACGACACTATTATTTGATATCGATCATACCTTGCTTGATTTTGATGCGACGGAACGTGCTGCATTACGACAGTTATTTGAAGACGAACAGCTCGAATGGACGGCCGAACGGGAAGCCCGTTACCGAACAATCAACCGTTCCTTATGGCAGGCACTTGAACGGGGAGAGGTAACACGGCAGGAAGTGATTACGTCACGTTTCGTGACGTTTTTTGCCGAGCAGGGCCGGACGGTCGACGGCAGTCGAATGGATACGCGTTACCGTGCGTACTTGAGTCAAGGGACGGAATTGATTGCAGGAGCGATGGAGTTGCTCGACGCGCTCAAAGGGAAGTATCAGCTATATGTCGTGACGAACGGTGTCGCGGCGACACAACATGCACGACTCAAGGGATCTGGTCTGGAGCCTTATTTTGACGGGATTTTTGTCTCGGAAGAAACCGGCTATCAAAAACCGATGCCAGCCTTTTTTGACTATGTATTTGACCGGATTCCAAACGTGACACGCGACCGTACATTAATCATTGGTGACTCCTTGACCGCTGATATCCAGGGAGGCATCACGGCAGGTATCGCGACGTGCTGGTTTAATCCTACGCGTGCTACGGCGCCGGCGGAACTGACGCCGACCTATACGATCGAGCAGCTTGATGAGCTTGTGACGCTTCTTGAAACAAAGGAGGAAGTCCGATGAGAGCAGCGCTGATTGGTGCCGGATTCCATGCCCGGACGAATCTGTTTCCGGGGATGAAGGAAGCTGGTTTTGAGATTGTTGCGGTGACGACACGAAGTCTCGAAAGTGCGGAACGGGCATTACGTGATTTTGGCAGTGCAGGCCGCGCCTATACCGATTATACGGAGATGCTCACACAAGAACAGGTTGAGGCGGTCATCATTTGTCTCCAACCGGCGGATCAAGTCGAGGTCGTCCGCTCGTGTCTCGCAGCGGGTTGTGCCGTCTATGTCGAAAAGCCGCTTGGTCTGTCGGTCAGGCAGGCGGAAGAACTGGCGGGGCTCGTGACGGATCAGGTGACAAGCGTCGGTTTCATGAAACGTTATGCACCGGTTTATACGAAACTGAAGCAAGTACTGGTCCAAAACACATATGGCAATCTTCGTTCATTCGAATTACGTTTTGCGTGTGATGCGTCCGGGTTCTGTCACGATCGGGCCGACTTCTTGTCACTGGCCGCGATTCATCAACTCGATTTGATTCGTTTCCTGGCGGGAGAGGTCGAGGAAATTACGGGTATGTCGCTTGAAACGGACGGGGAGCTGCACCTTCAGTTGTCACTCCGGATGAAGAATGGAGCTGTCGGACAGGTCACCTTGATCAATGCTCCGCTTTATACAAGAGAGGTCGAGGAACTGACCCTGCGCTTTGAACAGGCCGTATGCCAAGTCGAGGAAATGCAACGTTTAATCATCGAGGAAAAACAGGAGCCGACGTCCTGGCAGGAACTCGACGCACGGCAGATGCATTACCGTTCGCCGATGTCGACGATGTCCGGCGGGATGAAAGACTTATACCTGCGCGGATTTGTCGGTGAGATGAATCATTTTAAGGCTGCGGTTGAAGGCGGAGACGCATCCCGCTCCGATTTTCAGGACAACGTTAAAACGATGCAGCTGATTCAAGATATTTTGGATACCATCCGATAATAGATAAAAGATCACGAAAGGGGGCGATCATGGTGAACATGACGCAAACAGAACAGGAAACGGGATACGGCGCGTAACCCGCTTTTCTTAAAAAAACGGGGGAATGGATATGCAGATTGAATTGCGACCGGTCACGCACGAGAACTGGGAAGCCTGTTGTGCGCTTGAATTAACGACGGAACAGCAGGGATTTTTAGAACCGAACGTCTACTCGATTGCTCAGGCTGGTTTTGAGCCGACGCTCGTCATGCGGGCGATTTATGCAACGGATGAGTTGGTCGGATTTTTGATGTACAATTCGGAACAGGAAGAACTGGACGGCTACTGGATTTATCGACTGATGGTTGACCACCGCCACCAAGGGGCAGGAATCGGTCGTGAAGCGGTGCGGTTATTGCTTGCAGAAATGCAACAACTTCCGGAAGCAACGTGTATCGTCGTCGGTTACCATCCCGATAATTACGTGGCGCATCAGCTGTATGCACGACTCGGCTTTATCGATCACGGGGACCGGTTCGGCAAAGAACTGGCGGTCCGGTATACATTTTAAGTCAAAAGATCTTAGCCTCGCTAAGGTCTTTTTTGCTGGATTGGATATTTTTTGAAACTTTTTAAACGACTGAGTGCTCTAATCAGTAAAAGGAGGGGACGGAATTGGACTTACGAACGGAGCACACGGAGCTTGTCCGGCGTGCCATCAAGCAGGACGAGGCAGCATTTGAACAATTGATTCTTCTACATAGTGAACAGCTCTACCGGACGGCCTACGTCTATGTCAAAAACGAGCAGGATGCGCTCGACGTCGTCCAGGAGACGGTTTATAAAGCATTTATTTCCATTAGACAAGTTAAGGAACCAAAATACTTCGTGACCTGGTTGACGAAAATCCTGATCCGGAACTGTTACCGTGTCCTGAACCAACAGACCGCGGTAGCGGATCTGATTGAACAGATTCCGGTGAAGGAATCTTCGCGGGAAGAACATCTGGACTTGATTGACGCCTTGTCGCACTTACGAAAAGAATACCGGGATGTTTTGGTGCTCTTTTATTTTCACGATGTCCCGATGAAGGAGATTGCCTCTTTTATCGGTATTACCTTGAATACAGTCAAGACGTATCTCAGACGGGGCCGGGAAGAATTAAAAAAACAGTTGGGAGGACTTGATTATGTCGAAGCACGATCTTCAAAAGGAATATGAACAAATCCCTGTGCCGCAGGCCGCCTTACAGGGGCGGATTCGCCAAGGGTTGGAGCAGGGAAAGCAGGAACAACAACAAAAGCGGCCAAAGTATCTGCGACGACTGATTGTCTCGACAGGACTTGCGGCTTCAATCCTGATTACATCAACGTTCGTCATCCCGTCCTTTGCGACGGCGATGGCAAAAGTACCGTTACTCGGTCAGATGTACCGGCCGTTCCTCGAACAGGAAAATACCGGCACCGCCATCAGTCAGAAGAAACTCGCGACCAACATCCACCAAGTCGCAAGTGATCAGGGAATTGAGATTCAGGTCATCGATGCCTATTACGACGGGGCAACGATTGGGATGAACCTGACAGCAACCGGCGTTCCGGATGTGAAAGCGGAAGCACGGTCAGGATTGTATGAACTGTTTAAAGGGGATAAACGATTTGCCGGGACGGAGACGAAAGAAGTGGTTCAGTTCAAGCGGGTCAACGGTGTCTGGCAAGCGCGGATTGAATATACGCTCGGTGAAATTAAACTGCAGGATAAAATCCGGATTCCGGTCGTGTTGACGGACGTATTCGGCGTCAAAGGAAACTGGGCGTTTAACGTCCCGATCAAACGGCTTCCGGCCGTCGAACAAGTCTACGGGACAACGGTCAAAAATCCGATATACCGGACAGATATCACGCTGGATCGGTTGATTCAGGGCAAAGGCAGCACCTCGTTCGACTACACAACACGTTCACCGAAAAAAGAACGCGCCCGTGTCGAGATGACATTGCTCGATTCATCAGGCAAGGAAATCATTCACAACTGGACAAATTCGACTCAGTCCGTCAAACGGACGAAAACGGCAACGGAAGCCGTCGAACAGTCACGGTTAATTCTCGGGAACTATGTGATTCCAAAAGGGAGCTATCTGTTGCAGCCTTCTTTGCGAATTGATTTAAAGACACAACCAATTCCGCTAACTAAGCCGTTACCATACCGTCAACAGTCGGAAACGCATCCGCTCAAGATGGCCATCACATCGATTGAGACAACATCCGAGCAAGTCGTCGTTGAATTTTCAACGAATTCCCGCTCGTCCCAATTTGATACGAAGCTTGATATTCGTAACTCCATGTATTTGCTGAAGGGAACAGAACCACCGGACGGTCGGGAAATCAAAGCAAAAGTCACCGCTCTCGATATGGATAAACAGACGTTCCGGTCGACGTTCCGCTTGCCGGAACCATCCGAACACACGCGGGAAGAATATTATCTCGAAACGGGTTACAGCAATACCCTCGTCAACACACCACTTGAATTACGCCCGATTCCGTTTACGGTCGACTAACAGGAAAACCGGACCCGATGTCGAACTCCAAACGGATGACGATTGAACAAGGAGTGGGAGAGTATGAACGTACGGACAATGACCGCAACCGATTATCCGGAAGTCGGACGGATTTATAAACAGGGAATCGAGACGCAAAATGCAACGTTTCGAACGGAAGTACCGCCGTTTGATTACTGGGATGCCCATCACCACAAGCACAGTCGGCTGGTAGCGGAAGAAGACGGAAAGTTGCTCGGATGGGTCGCAATCAGTCCGTTTTCGTCGATTCCCGCTTATCGAGGAGTCGCGGAAGTCAGTTTATACATTGACGAAAAGGTCCGCGGAAAAGGCGTCGGTACTGCATTGATGCAAGCTGTCATTGAAGCGAGTGAAGCAGCCGGCATCTGGACGCTGCATTCGCAAATCTTTCCGGAAAACACGGCTAGTCTGAAACTCCATCAACGGTTTGGTTTCCGGGAAGTCGGCCGGCGGGAACGGATCGGACAATTGGCCGGCGTCTGGCGGGATACGATTTTACTGGAGCGCAGAAGTCGGATCTAACAGCAGTTGTAAAAAGGGAAGGCGGATGTCAAATCCGTCTTCCTTTTTCGTTCATCAGTTTTGTTTTGTCAGAACGAAAGCAAAAACCTGTTCACCTTTTTTTACGGTAACGTTTTCGGGCCCCTGAATGTCATTAAACGGATTCGACGAGAGTTTTCCGTCTGCTGATAGTTGGCGGAGAAAAAGGACATTATAATCCGTGAGTGTGAACTCACTTGACGGATTTTGTGTGTTGACGGCATCCGGTTTAATCTTTAAGTCTTCATGCGCCCGGAAACTGCCTCCGTCCAAATTGGCACCGAAGCGGACGGATTTGCTTGAGGAAGATTGGACGATCCGCAACGTCGAGTCATAGGTTTTCGCGGGAATTTCCATATAAAAGAGCGTCCGTTCTTTATGATTGGGTAAGTACTCGATGCCTTTCAAAAGATATGGTTTCTTGAGTTTACCTTTCAAGTGAAAGGCCGCAATCTCCTGATCATTGATAGCAGCAAAAGCTTGTTCACCAGCTTTTAGTTTGAGCGGTGTCACCGTCACCGTTTCTTTTTGAGGTGCCAGGCAACCGCTGAGGGAGAAAGCAGTCAGTAAGCAGATCATCCAAAATTTTCTCATGGAAAAAACATCCTTTCGTGAACTACTCACCACTTATTTGCTTCGCAAATTGAAGGGGGAGCTTCTTGGGAAGACCGTACTTTTACGAGCTACGATTATTGACCAAGCTCATTGGGTGGTTCCCACCCTGAAGGGTTTTCAGTCTGCTAACAGCAACAAGTTGATACTTGCGTTGATATCTCGATCATGATGCGCACCGCAAGTACATGTCCACTCCCGCACATCCAACGTTTTCTTCTCGCCTTTCGTTCCACAAGAAGAACAGATTTGCGTCGAGGCGTACCATTGGTCCGCTTTGATCAGTGTTCGTCCGTAGAATGTGCATTTATATGCCAACTGCCGAACGAACTCATACCAACGGACGTCTCCGATCGATTTGGCGATCTTATGGTTCTTCATCATGTTCTTCGACTTCAGTGTCTCGACGACGATGACTTGGTTATCGTCAACCATCCGTTTCGACAGCTTATGAAGAAAATCTTGACGTTGATTTACAATCTTTTCATGCTTCTTGGCGAGGATCATCCTCGCCTTGTCTCGATTCTTACTTCTCTTTTTTTTGCGGGACAAGGCACGCTGTGCTTTCTTAATCTTCTCTTCGGACTTTCGAAGGAAACGAGGATTGGCAACTTTCTCAGAAGTCCACTCGTCGTTTGTCATGATGGCGAAGTGTTCCAGACCAAGGTCAATTCCTACTTTATTCTTAGCGGGAACCCATGGCTCTTCGGATTGATCGACAAGAATGGAGATGAAGAATTTTGAGGTCTTCGTCATCGAGACCGTAGCGGACTTGATCACACCATCGAACGAACGATGTTGCTTCAACTTCACAAAACCGATTTTAGGAAGCTTCACCTTACGATCTTCGATTCGTATGCTACCCTTCAGATTATTTGTTGTGTAAGAGGCACGGACGTTGTGCTTCGATTTGAACTTCGGAAACCCGACAGACGGATCTCGAAAAAAGTTGTTATACGCTTTGTTCAAATCCATCTGAGCGTTCGACAGAGACAGGCTGTCGACTTCTTTGAGGAAAGGGAATTCGGGCTTATACTTTGCTGGGGTTGGGAGCTTCTGCTTCGCGTCAGGATTGAGCTTCGAATCTTCATACAATCGGATCTGCTCTTCGAGCATCTTATTGTAGACGAAACGGACACAACCGAACGTCTTCGCGAAATATTCTTGTTGGGGTTTCGTCGGATAGAGTCGAAACTTGTACGCCTTCAGCAACGCAATCACACCTTTCCTTTTGATTCGTTACACTGATTTTATCAAACAATCTCAGGCTTGAAAAACAGGGCGATTCATCTCCCACCTATGCTGGGCTTCGCCCTGAGACGCTTAGAGGTGGGAGAATTCTCGCTAAATTTAGTTAAAGGGTTAAGGTAACAAACAAAAAACGTCTTGTCGAGAGACAAGACGCCCAAAGCCTTACTTCTGATTTGCCAGGACGATGCCGAAAATCCGTTCACCTTTTTTGAGCGGTACATCAGCCGGACGTGTCACTTCGTTTAAGTTAAAGCCGCGGATTCCGTTTTTTGTTGTCATATGATAAACCATCAGCAGATTATACGGTGTAGCGGCAGAAGCACGCGAGCGGAAATCGGCTCCCTGGATCATGTAGTCATCCAGATGCTTGAAAGAATCGTCTCCTTGCACGGTTGTATCATCCACGTCCAAACCAAGATGAATTTTATCGTCCGAGAACGATTGGCTGAAGCGGACTTGTGTATCGTATTTTTTAGGTTCGAGTTCGAGTGTAAAAAGGGTCCGTTCTTTTTTGTTCGGCAGATATTCGACTCCCTTAAGCCAGTGCGTAGTCTTTAACGTGCCTTTTAATTTAACGCTGCCGATTTGCTGATTACCGAGAGCCGCAAATTTTTCTTCGCCTTCGGTGATGGAGACGGGAGAAATCGTCAGACTCGATGTATAGTCAGCCGATGTTGCTTTTTTCGTAGCCGGTTCCTGCGCCTGTTCTTGGTTACAGCCGGTCAAGACAAGGGCAGCAAGTGGTATGTAGAACCATTTTTTCATAAAAAGCACCTCTTTTCATTTTTTGGTAACATTATCCATAATTAATCGTATCGTTTTTGTTGGATGATTTCAATGGAGAACGGGAAAAGACCGGCAGTAGGTATTTTCAGGAGGGATAAAGATGGATGATTTTTTTGGAGAAGGTCTTGAGACCAATGAGCAGAAACGAAAACGAAAACTTGAAGAAGTATTCGACCAGTCGTTTGAGTCGGAACGGCGCGACTTTAATCAATCACTCGAGCAGGAAGTGACCGTTGCGCTGATCGGGGACGTCAATGCGGGCAAATCCTCGACGCTGAATGCGATCCTTGGTCGGGAAGTCGCGACCGTCGGGGCAAAGCCGGGGGAAACGACACGGATCGATCAAATCCGGCAACATCCGGAAGACAAGGTCGTCTTCGTTGATACGCCGGGATTAAATGATGCAAACAGCCTGAACTCGGATACGACGTGGAAGTTTTACCAGAGTGCGGACGTCATCCTTTACTTCTTGAACGCCGCCGGAACCGTCTTATCGGAAACGGAGACTAAAAATTTCAAGAAGATTTATGCCCACAATAAAAACATCGTCATCGTCGTCACGAAAATTGATGCGACAAATGACCTCGCGACGATTCTGTCCCATATCGAGTCGCAGCTGCCGGGTCCGAAAGTCGTACCGGTCTCAGCACTGGACGGAACGAACATTGACCGTCTGCGGCGTGAGGTGCTCGATATCTTAAAAAAGTTCAACAAGGATAATCTGTTTGTTCGCGAGATCGATCCGGCGTTGCGGGGGAAAATTGCGAACAACTGGATTGTCGGAGCCGGAACGGCCGCCGGGGCAATCGGAGCTGTACCGTTTCCGGGAGCTGACATCATTCCGTTGACGTCGATTCAAATCGGACTAATGCTGAAGCTGTCGAACTTGTACGAGCGGAATCTCTCAAAAGAAAGTGCAAAAGAGTTGCTGGTCGTGACGATTGTCGGCAACTCCGGGAAAACGGCATTCCGCCAACTGGCGAAGATGGTTCCGGGATATGGCGCCGTCATTGGGGCAGGGGTCGCCTCGACGGCGACACTCGCCCTCGGATACGGGACAAAATATGCTTATGAGAACAAATTGGAACTGACACCGGAAAGTCTGATGGGCTTCCTTAAGAAATTCCGTAAAAAGCCGGACGGAGCAAAATGACAGACGGATTATGAAGTCCCTGTTATGCTGTAAGACAAACATAAGGGGGGATAGATCATGTCTACATTGTTAGAAGAAATTCAAGCCTATCAGAAACAATTCCGTCAAAAAGCACCGGAAGAAAAACAACGGTTGATGGCACAAGCGACAGCGGAGCTTGCCGCATCAGACGGAGCAAAAGGATTAACCGTCGGAGACGAGGCACCGCGTTTCACATTACCGAACGCATCCGGTCAATCTATGTCTCTTGAAGACCTGTTGCAGAACGGTCCCGTCATCGTGACATTTTACCGGGGCGGCTGGTGCCCGTACTGTAATTTGGAACTTCGGGCTTACCAACGGGAGTTGGGAAAAATCGAGGCAAACGGAGCGACACTTGTCGCCATCAGTCCGGAAACACCGGACCACTCGCTGTCGACGCAGGAAAAAAATGATCTGGCATTTCAAGTGCTGAGTGACGTTGAGAACGTCGTTGCCCGCCAGTTTGATCTCGTGTTCAACATGCCCGACTATTTAATCGATGTGTACAAAGCATCGGGGCTCGACGTGGCCGGACACAACGGGAATGAAGACTGGCAATTGCCGAAACCGGCGACATTCATCATTCAGCCGTCCGGAAAAATTTCATTTGCCGACGTCCCGGACGATTATACGAAACGGACGGATCCGTCAGCAGTGATTAAGTTGCTCTGATGTCAGAGTTGTGTGCGTAACCATTCGCGGAAGTGTGGTTCCAGATCGTGATGATGTTTCGTTGTCGAGAATTGATGAGCAGCATAACGTAACATCTGATACGTTGTCTGATCGAGCAGACAAGAACGCATTTCTGCAGCTAAACCGCCGGGGTGATTGATTTTAGCCAGATAACCGGTCATGCCGTACTGAACGGCGTCACAGAGACCCGGTGTCTCATAGACGATTGCCGGTGTGCCGACACGAGCCGCTTCATAGACGATCATTCCCCAGTTATCTTCGCGGGACGGAACGAGCAGGGCGGTTGCCCGGCTGATATACCGGTTGCGCGCGGCCGGTTCCATATCACCGAGATAATGGAGATGCGGCCGCATCGTTTCAGGAATCAATGAGTCGAACCGGGTCGGACAATGTCCGATGATCCAGAGTTGAACCTCCGGGAACTCCTGGTAAACGGCAATGAAAGCTTGGCGGGCATCAAATAATTCTTTTGGTTGAGAAGGACGGCTGACGTAAACAAACGTCGGCCGTTTTTCTTTTTCGAGCCAAGCCGACTCAGGGGACAGTAAATCCAGTCCTTCCGGAAGACGGACGAACGGTTGGTCTGTTTGTGCGCTCTCTGCCGTCAGAACGGAGGGGTGGAATACAAAGCTGGTCTGAGAAGGGGATGCCATCGGATATGTTGAAGAACGGGTCAGAAATCGCGCATGTGGAACGGGACCCCATTGAAACAGGTATTCAAGAAACGGAATATTGGCTAAAAAAACAAATGCCTCAGGACGAGACCGGATCTGACAGAAGACATGCCACAAAAAACTGCCAGATGTTCCACGCCGAATATACGTCACGCCGCCGATTGACTCGACGTCACGCCCGCCAAAAAACGCCGGAGTCAGACAGGTCACGTCGTATTCATCCGTCATCCGCTTAAAAAGTTCATGTAAGAGGTAATCTGAAAAATCAGCATCCGGATTCTGAACATCAGAGGAAGTTAGAAACAGTAAAGATTTACGCATTTGACTCGTCCCCTTTACTGAATTTCTTTTGTATGTCTATTCGAGACAGGTAGAAAGAACTCCTCGAAAGAATCAAAAAAAGTTCCTCCTGATGGGGAGGAACGTTATTTCAACGGGTCATATGTTGTGTTAATTCATCGACGAGGTATTCGAGCGACGCCGTCATCGTACTGAGAGATTCTGTCATGGACTCAAATTCGTGTTGAACGGTTGTTTGTTGTTCAAGTGAGACGGCCGTCGATTCAATGCCGTGACGGACTTCGAGCGAAGCCGTTCGGGTCGTTTCCATCCGTTGTTCGATGTCGAGCATTTGAACACCGACACCGTGCCGAGCTGTTTGAATCGAGCCGATACTCTGTTCGACCTCTTGAACGAGATGGGTGATATCGGAAAAAGTCTGACGGACACGGCTGGTCATCTCCTGGTTTTCAGCCAATGTTTTCGTGTAACCGGCAGCTGTCGTCTTGATTTGGTCGGTATCGGCAATCAGGGCCTGTAAGACTTCCGTCACTTCATTCGCGTAACTCCGGGACTGGACGGCGAGGTGCCCGACTTCCGTTGCGACGACCGCAAATCCGCGTCCGGCATCACCGGCGCGCGCTGCTTCAATCGCCGCATTCAGCGCCAACAGATTGGTCTGTCCGGCGATGGCTTCCAGACTGGCGAGGATTTTTTGGATTTTATCGGACCGGCTGGCCATGGCCGTGACCGAAGTATGCAGACCATTCGTCGATTCGACCATCTCTTCGACGCGGCGATCCATCAGGTTCATCTCCTCGTTTCCGGTCAACGCGCGTTTCGTCATATGTTCCGTCGTCGTGACGGTCTGTGCCATTTTCGATTGGATCGATGCGATGGATGCATTGACCTGATGCAGTTGATCCGTTCCTTGTTGCATCGATTGATGCTGACCGTCAGCGGACTGGATGATCGGGGAAATTGCCGTCGCGATCTGATTCGTTGCTTCGACGGACTGGACAGCTGCTTGTTGCAGGTGTTTTGTATTCGTTTTTAAATTGCCGACCAGCGCTTCGATTTGCTGACTGACGTTCGTCATCAAGGTCGTCGCTTCCGCTTCACGTTGTAAAGAGGTGAAGCGCTCCTGATTTTGAACGGCAATCTGAATGATCAAAGCCACACTCGTCAAAATCAAGAAGACGGCATGAATCATCAGGATACTGAATGGATACCCGGTCGTTCCGCAAATCAGAGACGGAGCAAAAAAGAAGCCGGCGAAATGTTGGACGGCAAACAGGACGGTGCTGACGAGAATCAAGTCAATCCGGCGGAAATAAGCAATCAAAGCCAGGACCATGAAGATGGAAAAATGATACTCGACCAGTCCATTTCCTCCGGCAACAATCGACATACTGGAAAACGTCAACGTCAACGTTAAAAGAAGGGCAACAGACGGGCTGTTGGGGCGAATCCAGTAAAGACCCGAGGAAGCAATCCAACAGACAAACGGTAACAAGGCAATCCAGGCAAGTGTCGCTGGTGAAGCGGCGGCCACGTTTCCGTGAATGAGTTGATAATCGTCTGCAAAGTTGGTAAATCGGTGCAAACCATAGACAATTAACGATAAACAGACTACAAGAAAACTAATCCAAAGCATAAGCTGATTTTGACGTTTCATAAAATTAAATTCCCCCGTTTTTTAGTAGAAACTGAAACAAATCACGAATAAACATGCTAAACGTATACCACTATCGGTCGGCAAAATGAGATTGTTTAGCTTCAAGATACTTAAAACAAAATTAAATTTTAAAATAGAAAATCATGGCTAAACAGACACAATATGGGGTATAGAAGTGCATTGAGACTTAGGAGGAACTGTGTATGAAATGGAAGGGTAGAGAAAGAAGTTCGAACGTTGAAGACCGGCGGGGAATGGGTGGAAAAGGGGTCGCCGGCATCGGAGGCGGACTCGGGATCATCATTTTAATCGTCGTTACGTTGATGGGCGGGAATCCGGCAGACATCCTTGGAGGGCTGTCTGGTTCGCAGGGCGACAGCCAGGGCGAATATCAGGAAACGGCCAAGGAAAAAGAAGCAGCGGACTTTGTATCTGTCGTGTTGGCGGATACGGAAAAAGTCTGGACGAAGGAATTTAAACAGGACGGTATGACGTATAAAGAACCGACGCTTGTTTTATATACCGATCAAGTCAGTTCAGCGTGTGGACAAGCCGGAAAGTCGGTTGGACCGTTTTATTGTCCGGGTGATCAGAAATTATACATCGATCTTAGTTTTTATGATGAGTTACAAAATAAATACGGGGCACCGGGAGACTTCGCGATGGCATACGTCATTGCCCATGAAGTCGGACACCATGTTCAAACGTTGCTCGGGACATCTGACGAAATCATGCCGCTCCGCCAAAAGATGAGCGAAGAAAAGTTCAACAAGTATCTGGTCCGTTTTGAATTACAGGCGGATTATTATGCCGGTGTCTGGGCAAATCACGCACAAGGACAAAATTTGCTCGAAGAAGGCGATCTCGAAGAGGCACTCGGTGCGGCCAATGCGGTCGGTGATGATACACTTCAGAAAAAAGGCCAAGGGTATGTCGTACCGGAAAGCTTTACACACGGTACTTCGGCACAACGGGAACGGTGGTTCCAAAAAGGATTCGATAACGGAACGATCGAAGGCGGCGACACATTCAAAGCGAAAAATTTATAAGAAACGTCAAAAGGCACCACTTCATGACCGAAGTGATGCCTTTTTTCTATAGATTATCAGATTATCCATTGTACTGGTTAAACATCGCTGTATCATCGGGGACGTTGGCGAGATAAACAATCTTTCCGTCTGCATCAAGCCGGGCGATGTCCGTGCCGTCCTGCGTGAAGACTGATCCGTCTGCCCGTTTGCCGCAAACGGCCCAGCGTGTTTCCATCGTATCGCCTGCTGCAGCCGGGACCCAGCCGGCGTACATGTGTTTGATGTCCTGGTTAGCCGTAAAGACCATCCGGACAAACTGTTTCCAGGCTTCGATTCCGTGCTGTTCCTGTCCGTTTAAGACAAACGTAATCTCGTCCGAGAACAGGGAAATCAAGTCATCAAAAGCTTTTTCATCAGTCCGGGAAGCATCAAATAAATCAAAATAGCGGTCAAGTGTAGATATAGTCATGGTTCATTCTCCTTTTAGTTGCGAATCATTTTTTCTTCGATTAAGCTTTGCAGTTTTGTCAGGTGGTCGGGCGGACAGTTCAAATAAATTTCCCGGCGGATCGAGTCAATCGTCTCGCGTTTAAGCGTCGACTGCCAGGATTGTTCCGCCTCTGTCATCAGATCGGACAACAGACAGATATTCTGATTTTGAATGCCCATCAAGTCTTCAAAGACGCCGCTTGAGGCATATAACGACTGTTTGCCTTCGATCGCTTCATAGATATCAAACACGCGAATCGTTTCCGGTGACGCTTTGAGCCGGAAGCCGCCTTTGGCACCGGGAACAGAAATCAGCAGATCGGCACTCACAAGTTTTCGGAGCAACTTTTGGAAGTAGGACGGCGAAGCCCCGAGCTGCTGACTGATGAATTCTCCCGGTAGAACACCTTTCTCCGGTAAAAACGTCAATAAGAGCATCGCGTACACCGATTGTTCGACACCTGTCTTCATTTGCATGAAACATTCTCCTTTCTGTATATCGTGGATAACTATTATCTACAATACATCCGAATAAATGAATTGTCCAACAAAAGGTTCCTCACAAAACCGTCACACCTTTTCGACTGCATACCCGTGGCATCAACAGAATGGATTCGGTATACTGAATGTACGATATGTGAAAATATTCACTAAAAGTCGTTCACACTTAGTGAAAGGACGTTTTCTTATGAATCCACTCAAAGGAATCATCACGATTCCACGTACGATTTTTATACAACTGATGTTGGCCGCCGTCCTGATGGGCGTCGCCGTCATCGGTCAATCTTATCTGATCGTCATCATCGTCGACCGGATTTTCCTGCAGGGTGATCCGTTCGCGGCCGTCATGCCGTTGCTCGGTTTTCTGTTGTTAATGCTGATGCTACGCGTCGGCGTCACCTACTGGAACGGCCGCCTCGGAACGAGTCTTGCGGCACGGGTTAAACAGGACTTGCGCCAGGCGCTTGTCGCGAAATATACACGAAACTCTGTCGAATCGATGCTTGAAGGACAATCGGGTCAAAAGGTCAGCATTCTGCTCGATTCCGTTGATGAGATGGACAGCTATTACAGCCAGTACCTGCCGAAAGTCATTCAGACGTCGATCGTTCCGTTGATGGTCTTGATTGCCGCCTTCAGCTACGACTGGGTGACAGGACTCGTCATGATGATTACGGCGCCGTTCATTCCGCTGTTTTACATCGTCATCGGAATCATGACGCAAAAGCGGGCCGATACGCAGCTTGAGAAGATGAATGCCTTTTCCGGTACATTCCTTGACACATTACAGGGACTGACGACGCTGAAGTTATTCGGTCGGGCGAAGGCGCAACAGGACGTGATCGAACGAAGCAGTCTCGATTTTCGGGACGCGACCTTGACCGTTTTAAAACTGGCCTTCCTGTCGTCGTTGATGCTTGAGTTTATTTCGATGCTCAGTATGGGGATGATTGCCCTGGAAGTCAGTCTCCGGTTGATTTTATTCCAAAGCATCACCTTTGTACCGGCCTTCTTGATGTTGGTCCTGGCACCGGAATACTATCTGGCGTTAAAAGAGATGGGAGCCGCTTTCCATACCGGTCGGGGCAGTGTCGCCGCCGCAAAACAGATTGCGGCCGAACTGACGGACGATGACCGGAATGTCGCTTTCGGACGAACGGATCTGCCGGCGGCCCGTCCGCCGCGGATTGAGCTGAAAGACGTCGCTTTTTCGTACCGGGATGCCCGCTTTGCGATGGAACAGTTGAATTTGACGATTGAACCGTATCAAAAGGTGGCCTTGATCGGGCGCAGCGGTGCCGGAAAATCGACGGTCCTCCAATTGCTGGCGGGTCTTGCCGATCCGCAGGACGGACAGCTGTTGCTTGACGGTCAAAACCGTCAGACGGTTACGGAAACAAGTTGGTTCAGCCAGCTCAGCTACATCTCGCAACATCCGTATCTTTATGCCGGGACGCTGGCGGATAATATTGCCATTGGTGAATTGCGCGAAGCGTCGCGCGTTGCGATTGAACAGGCGGCATCTGACGCCGGTCTGACCGAATTGATCGCACAGTTGCCGAACGGACTCGACACGGTCATCGGAGAAGGCGGACGCGGCTTATCCGGTGGGGAAAAGCAGCGCGTGGCGCTGGCACGTGCCTTCCTGAAACGGCCGAACGTCATCTTGTTTGATGAACCGACGACCGGTCTTGACGTGAAGACGGAACGGGTGTTGCAGGAAGCAATGACTGTTCTCGGACGTGAAGCGACCGTCATCACGGTCGCCCACCGTCTGCATACGATTGAACAATCAAATCAAATCGTCGTGCTGGAAGCCGGAAGGATCGTCGACCGCGGAACACATGAAGAATTACTCGGACGTGAATCGGAATATGCGATGATGCGCGCCGTTCAACGAGGGGAGGAGACACGATGAAAGAGTTGATGGGAATTTTTCGTTTGATGCTGCACCAGAAACGGGACATCGTGCTCTCGATTATCTTTGGTGTATTGGCCGGCATCACGGCGGTCGGACTGTTTGCCGCGAGCGGCTTCCTGATTTCAAAAGCGGCCTTGCTGCCGCCGATTCAGACACTTGCCGTCCTGATTGCCCTACAGAAAATCTCCAGTCTGACACGGGCTGTCAGCCGGTACGCCGAACGGTATTACTCACACCGGGCGACGTTTACGATCCTCAGTGACTTGCGGACGACGTTTTATAAACGGCTTGAACCGCTCGCACCGGGTATCTTTGCCAAGTATCGGAGCGGAGACCTATTGGCCCGGATCGTCGGGGACGTCGAAAGTCTGCAAAATACGTTTTTACGCGTCGTCTATCCGCCGATTATCCTGGTGCTCGTTTTCCTATGTACAATCTTTTTTGTCAGTTTCTTTTCACTCAGTGTCGCGCTTGTCCTTGTGTTTGGTCTGATCTTAACGGGATTCGTCATTCCCGGCTGGTTTGCCTACCGGGAACAACGGTTTGCCCGGTCCGTCCGGGCCCGACGCGGGGAACTGTCGACGGAAGTGACAGAACTGTTCCAAGGCTATCGCGACTTAAAGATCTATCAACAACTCGGCAATAAGGAAGCGGAACTGAATGCCGTCGCCGCACGCTACGTGGCGGAAGAAAAACGGAACGGACTGCATGCGGTCTCGAACCTTGCCTTGAATACACTGGCGACGTTGGTCATTTCCTGGATTGTCCTCGGACTCGGGGCATATCTCGTCGCTGACGGACAACTCGACGGCGTTTTCCTCGCCTTGTTGGTCATGACCTCGTTGACGGTGTTTGAAAATGTCGCTCCGATGGCGATTTTACCCGGGTTCTTCGAAGACAGCCGTCATGCGGCACGCCGGCTGGATGATGTCGTCGAAGCGACGGCGGAACCGGAATATCGTCCGTTTGCATTGACGCAGGCTCCGGAAATCCGTGCGGAACATGTCAGCTTTACGTTTCCCGGACAGGACCGTCCCGTCTTACGCGATGTCAGCGTGACGTTCCCTGCCGGCAGTAAAACGGCGATTGTCGGAGCAAGTGGTTCCGGAAAATCGACGCTGTTGCAACTGTTGTTGCGGATGTATCCGGCAGACGGAATCCGGATTGAAGGAACTCCAGGTCAAGAAATTAATCCGGAAGCGTTATGGCAACAGTCGAACGTCGTCCTGCAACAAAATCATTTCTTTTACGGGACGATTCGTGACAATCTGAAGCTCGCCAGCAGCGAAGCAACGGATGAACAAATGATCGAAGCACTGGAACACGTCGGTCTTTCGTTGCTCGCTCTTGACGACCGGGTGCTCGAAAAAGGGGAAAACCTGTCCGGCGGTGAAAAGCAACGGCTGGCGATTGCCCGGATTTTCTTACGTCAGACGCCGCTCTATTTGCTCGATGAGCCGACCTCATCGGTCGATGCGTTGACGGAACAGATGATTTTACGCCACCTGTTTGCTCGTGCATCGGACGCAACGCTGTTGCTTGTCAGCCACCGGTTGGCCGGTCTTGAGTTGATGGATCAGATTGTCGTCATGGAGCAAGGGCAGGTCGTTGAAGTCGGAACGTATGCTGACTTAATGATCAAGCAAGGTGCCTTTTATGCCTTGAAACAAGTCGAACAATCCGTCTTTACACCGGATCAACTGGTCCGCTGAATTAAAAACAGCCACATTCAACGCTCTATCGGCGAAGGATGTGGCTGTTTTGATTGAACAGAATTAAAATGGACGGTTGATTGCAGGAATGGTAAAGTAAGGAAAAAATAAGAGGTGAGCCATGATGGAAATTCGCCGTTGCGAGACACGACTGGATGATTTAACGATTGCCTATAATCATTACTACTCCGATTCAGACGAAATCTGTTTTATGTTGTCCGGAGCCGGTTACGCCTATGACCATCCGTATTTTTACTTCAGCCGGATGATGTTATTAAAACGCGGGGTGAACGTGATTGAAATTCAATATGTCTCGGATGATTTGTTTAGTATGCCAGATGAGCAGGGCGACGCCGAGATGAGTAGGCGGATCGAAGCGGTCATCGGGGACGTGTTACGGGCGCGGTCGTATCAGACGATTCACTTCATTGCCAAATCGCTTGGGACGGTGCCGCTGGTTTCAATGATGCACCGTGGGATGTTTCCGGAAGCGCGTGTCGTTCTGTTGACACCATTACTAAAAGATCCGGCCATCGTCGAAGCGATTGCGAACAGCCGGCATTACGGATTACTTGTCATCGGTGACCACGATCGTCAGTTCAGTCCGGAAGCATTGGAACGGTGCGGTAACTCGAACCTTGTACTGGAACAAATCAAAGGTGCCAATCATTCACTCGATATCGATTTTGATGTCAAGCCGTCCCTGCAAGTACTCGGACAGATCATGCAACGCATTGAAGACGTATTGTTCCCCGTAACGGTCAAGGAAAACTGAAAACCGACAGAACATTCTCGGAAGAGCGTTCTGTCGGTTTTTTTTAATACGGTCGCATCAATGCACGAACGGGACTGCCGTCACCGTCGACAAGCGGAAGTGGAACGGCATTGAGATGATAATCACCCGGCGTGATCGTATCGAGGACCAACCCTTCGAGTATGTGAACGCCATGGGCGGCGAGCGCGTGATGCGCCGCCATCTCTTTACTGTCGATTGCATCAACGGACGGTAAATCAAGTCCGATCAATTCAATACCGAGTTCGCCGAGCCGTTCGGCAAGGCTTGGTGTCAGTACCGGGATGGTTTCCGGAAAGACGGACTTGTCGACCCATCCGTCCGTTTTAATGATCAACCGGCGGACATCGGTTAAATCAAACGCCTCCAGATCACGTGCGACGAGTTCGGTCCGGCCGGGCAAGTAAATGACACGGGCATGACCGATATAAAGATCCGGATCCAAATCGATGACTTTTTGACCGGCATCGTCAAAGTGGAACGGTGCATCAATATGGGTACCGGTATGCAGGCTCATCGTGACCTGCCCGACATTGACGGAGCCGGTATCGGCTTTACTCCAGTTGATCGTATAGTCAAATTTCGTATCGCCGGGCCAGGTCGTAATCGACGAGGTTAACGGCTGTGAGACATCCATCCAACGGTTCATGCAAGATTCCTCCTCAAAGTTTTGTCCGGACCGACCACAGTTCCGGGAAGAACCGGTGATCGAGCACACGGCGCAGATAACTGACGCCGGACGAACCACCCGTTCCCGGTTTTTGACCGATGATCCGTTCGACGGTACTCATATGGTTAAAGCGCCACATCTGTTGCTGGCTGCCGATGTCGAGCAGCTTTTCCCCGAGTTCATATAAATCCCAGTACTGTTCGACATCCTGATAGACGATGGCCCAGGCCGCTTCAACACTCGCGTCGGCTTCCCAGTCTTGCGTGACATCCCGGTTGAGAACCGCCTCGTCAATCGGTAAGCCGCGCCGGTGCATCGCCCGGACGGTCTCATCATAGATGCTCGGTGTCTGTAAGTCATCGTTCAATTGAGCAAACAGCACCGTTTCATGTTCATAGACCCGTAACATCTGAGCATTTTTAAAGCCAAGCGAAAATTCGATTTGCCGGTTCTGATAAGACTGGAACCCGGAGGAATGTCCGAGTGAGTCCCGGAATTCGAGATATTCGGCCGGTGTCAGTGTCGAGAGGACGCTCCACGACTGGATCAGCTGTTGTTGAATTTTTGAGACACGGGCGAGCATCTTAAACGACCGTTCGAGTTGATCATCGGCGATTGCCTGAATGGCAGCCGTCATCTCATGCAAAATCAGTTTCATCCAGAGTTCACTTGTTTGATGAATGACGATAAACAACATCTCGTCATGGTGATCCGATAACCGTTGTTGGCTCGTCAAAAGCGAGTCCAGCTGCAAATAATCTCCGTAGGACATATCTTTTTTGAAGTCGGTTTGAATCGACTCCTCAATGTTCGTCGCATCCGTCTGTTTCATGCCGATCGATCCCCTTTACGTCAAAGTGATTGTGAACGGTTTGTCTGATCCGCTTGCGGCGGATGATTTCGTTTCCAAAAAACATAGGCGATTGTCAGGAAAATCAACCATGGGATCCCGAACTTCAAGACAATTTGGAAATCGGTAAACCAGGTCGTGATGACAAGCGCAAACAACAAGAGCGCACCAAGTGCCGTCAAATACGGATAGCCCATCATCCGGACCGGCAGTTTTCGTCCGCCGTCCCGTTCCCAGGCTTTCCGGAAGTAGAGATGAGAGATGAAAATCATGAACCAGGTGAAGATGGCACCGAACATCGAAATCCCCATCATAAATGGATAAGAGACACTCGATTGGCTGCTGATGACGGCAGCGAGGAAAATCCCAAGCGTCGAAACAGCCAGGGCAAACAGCGGTACGCCTTTCGCATTAAGGCGGCTGAACATCCGCGGGGCATAGGTGGCTTTCGATAGCGAATACATCATCCGTGTTGAAGCATAGAGCTGACTGTTCATCGCCGATAAGGCGGCTGTGAGGACGATGAAGTTCATAATGCCGGCTGCACCAGGAATCGACAACATCTCCATGACTTTGACGAACGGACTTTCATCGACACCACCGGCCTGTTGCCACGGAACGATCATCAGCATCAAGGCAATCGTGATGACATAAAACGTCGACAGACGGAAGACGGTGGCCTTGAGTGCTTTCGGCACGGCGACATCCGGATCTTTTGCTTCACCGGCTGTCACGGCAATCAATTCGGTCCCGAGGAAACTGAACAGCGAGATGAAGACGGCAATCCAGAGACCGGAGAATCCGAACGGCATGAAGCCGCCGTCATTCGTAAAGTTTTGCGGACCAATCTCCGGTGAGCTGCTGCCGAACACTAAGTACGCGCCGAGAATCATGAACATCAGGATGGCACTGATTTTAATGACGGAGAACCAGTATTCGAATGTCGCAAACGTATTGACGGTCGTGGCATTGATGTAAATCAATGCTGCTGCGAAAACGAAAATCCAGATGTACCCGGGCACATCCGGGAACCAGTATTTCATGTAGATGGCAATGGCGCTGACTTCGACGCCGATCGCGAGGACATTCGCGACCCAATAAGAATAACGGACGAGGAAGCCGGCATAAGGACCGATGTACTTCTCCGCAATCGTTCCGAATGAGCCGGACGTCGGATGGGCAACGGTCATTTCCGCGAGACATCCCATCAACAACAGGACGATAAATGCTCCGATGGCGTAACTGACAAGAACACTTGGTCCGGCCAGACTGATGGCGAGACCGCTTCCGAGGAAAAGTCCCGTTCCGATCGCACAGCCCATCGCAATCATCGTCAGTTGGCGTGTTTTTAAATCACGCCGTAATTCAGTAGGATGTTCTTTCATAATGCCTCCTTACGCGACGACTTCGCGTTCGTTCTTGAATTGTTCGTACTGTTTTTCATCCATGATCGTTTTCAAAATCGAAACGACTTCATAGACGTCTTCAAAACTATTATACAAGGCAACGGGTGCCAGGCGGACAATATTTGGTGCCCGGAAATCAGGAATGACGTGATGGGCTTTCAGCGCTTTACAGATCCGCGCCGCTTCCGGATGTTCAAGACTCAGGTGGGCACCGCGTCGTTTCGCGTCACGCGGATTGCCGATGACGAAACCGTATGCTGTCAGTTCCTGATCGACAAGAGTCATCATGTAGTCGGTCAAGGCGAGGGATTTCGCCCGGACGGCATCGATGCCGACTTCCGCAAACAGTTCGAGTGCCCCGATTTGCGGCGCGAGGCTTAAGACGTGGGGTGTTCCGATTTGGAAGGCCGCAGCGTTTTCAGCCGGTGTCATCGTATGATTCATGTCAAACTGCTTGTCTTTGCGGGAACCGAACCAACCGGTCAGACCGGGTAATGTACCGAAATGCCGTTCGTGGACGAACAGACCGCCAACCGTTCCCGGACCGCCGTTTAAGTGTTTGTAGTTGCACCAGTAAGCAAAGTCGACGCCCCAGTCGTGAAACGCATGGGGAATCGCGCCGACGGAATGACACCCGTCAAAGCCGATCAGGATATCGCGGGCGTGCGCTTCCCGGGTCAGCCGTTCCATATCTAAAATCTGACCGCTCCGGTACAGGACGGTCGGCAGGACGATCAAGGCAATGTCATCCGTCATCGCAGCGATGATATCGGCTTCATCGAGAAACCGTCCGTCGCGGCTTTCGACCTGAACGAGATGTTCCGCCGGATCAAGTCCGCGCAACCGGAGTTGACTCTGGAGCGCATAAATATCGGACGGGAACGTCAAACTGTCGGCTAAAATCTTCGTCCGTGTTCCGCTTGGTGCAAAAAAGGTTGCGACGAGTTGATGCAGATTGACCGTCGTCGAACCGGTCACCATGACTTCGTCCGCACGGCCGCCGACGAGCGGGGCGTTTAAGGCAGCCAGTTTTTCCGACAGATCGAACCACGGATGCCGGCCTTTCATCCAACCGTCAATTCCGAGTTCCCGCCAATCGGCGAGCGATTCGAGTAACGTCGCTTCCGCCCGTTTCGACAACAGACCAAGTGAGTTGCCGTCCATATAAATCGAACCTTCCTGCAGATAAAATTCGTTCCGGTACGGAGCGAGTGCATCCTGTTGATCCTGTTCGATGGCGTGCTTGCGTGGTGCGGTCAATGTCATGTCCGTTCCTCCTTAAATGAATCAGTAATCAATTTTGAGAAAAGCGTAGCAAACAAATTGACACTGTGTCAATATTATCGGATAGAGAATCAGGAGAGGTGGTCGATGACGATGAAATCAGATGAATTTAAAGTGGACAAACGGCATTTGCGGACAGTCCGGACGCGGGAAAAATTATTGGTCGCAGCCCGGCAAGTCTTTCTTGAAAATGACTTTCAGACGACGACGATTTCGCAAATCATCAAACGGGCGGGTGTCGGATACGGAACGGCATACGTTCACTTTGAAGGGAAAGATGAACTGCTGATTGTGTTGATGGAAGACGTAATGGATCGTTTCCACCAAGTGGCGGAACAGCCGTTTGAGCCGGGAACGGCTGAAGAAGCCAAAAAACAAATCGAGCAACAGGCAATGGCCTTTTTACAGCTGGCTGAGCAGGAGCGGGAGATGTTACGGGTCGTCGAGCAGGCGATTGGCATCTCTTACGTCATCCGGACGAAGTGGAAACAGATTCGCGAGCGGTTCATTGAACGGATCAGCTGCGATATCCGCTATGCGCAAAGAACCGGATTGGCTCGTCCGGACTTAAATCCGGTACTCGTTGCCCGGGGCTGGTTTTTTGCCAACGAAATGTACCTGTTCGAAGTCGTCCGCGAAGAGACGACAGCATCGATCGAAGAAATCGCTAAAACCTTAACCGCTGTTTATACGACCGGATTGTACGAACACGGTTAAAGAAGGCCGTTCCCGGGAAACTTGTAGAAGAAGGGAGCGCTGCACATGGCATTTGATTACGATCTTGATTTTAAGACAACGGATTTTCGGAAGGAACCGGAAAAATACCGTGTCGGACGGGGCGAACAGGGGGTATTGCTCGTAGAACCGTACAAAGGGGAAATCTTGCCGCACTGGCGGTTCAAGACACCGGAAATTGCCAAAGAATCTTCCGAAAAAATCTATCAGATGTATCTCGACTATAAAGAGGCCGGAGACTTCGTCGGAATGGACATGGCGCGGAAGTTCATCCAGATGGGACATACACGGGCACGTCGGTATACGAATTATAAAGGCGGACGTAAGTATAAAAACAAAGAGACGGGTGAATTAAACGAGCGGAAAATTGATCCGGAAAAAGCGAAATCAGCAGAAATTTTTCAGGAAAAATGGGATTTGATCCGGGCGGATGAAGAGTACTTGAAGTTAAAGAAAGCTCATCAAAAACAGTACGGATGAACGGATTTTTAGTTTTCCATTTGCCTGTTTCTTGGCACTGGAAATGAAGGATTCAAAATTTGCTATGATGGGATTAAAAGGGAGGAGAATATATGCGTTATACGTACTGGGCGGCGTTGATCGGATTGATTATAAGTATGTTTCTGCTGGTGGATTATACCGTTGAAACCGTTCCTGTCAGCATTCTGGTGGGATTGTTGGTGTACAGTATCGGACTCAGCATCGTCACGACGTTCGAGGTGTCTTCGTTTGAGCTGACACGACGTGTCTTTGTGACAACCCTTCTGTTGGGGCTGGTTCTGAACCACGCCCTCGATTTACGATTCACGGCATTTTTGCTTGTGTTGCTTGTCGTCGAAACGCTTGTCAAAACTCTCCGCTTCCTGCAAGTGCTCTGGTGGGACCGGACGACGTTGCACGGCTGATATTTCTCCACCATATGAAGAAAGCAGGAGGTCATCCGATTATTTAATCGGTCGACCTCCTGCTTTTGTTTAGACATCGGAATCAAGATGTCTGTTCAATCTTTTTAATTAAACGGGACTGACGACGTTGCCAAATGACGGATCCGACCAATGTCACGGCAAGGAAAACGAGTCCGAGCATGAACGGATACAGAATATTGACATCGTATAACAGACCGGCCAGGGTCGGACCGAGGACGTTCCCGATGCTCATGTAGGCATTGTTCATCCCCATCGCGAATCCCTGCTCGTTACCGGCCAGTTTTGAAATCATCGTATTCAGGACCGGACGCAGGATTGAAGTCGCGAGGAAAATGACCAGCGTGACAGCGAAGAATCCGCCGTAGCTCGCCGTCAAAAGAGACAACAAGAATCCGAGTGTCGCGATCAACAGGAAGATATTCAGGACTTTTCCTTCGCCGAGACTGCGTGATAACTTATCAACGACAAAAATCTGGGCAATGACACTGATGATACCGGTCGACGTTACCATAATCGCAATATCTTTTGGTGAAGCACCAAACTGGTTGTCGACGAACAGACCGAGGACAGACTCGTATGCCATCAAGCCGAAACTCATGACAAGAGTGATGACGAGCGGAACGAAATACGGCTTATGGAACGATGCTCCAAGCTTTTTCCACATCGAGCCTTCATCCGGTGCCATCGCCGTCGCATCATGGACATCACTCTCCTGCAACAGTAAAACGCTGAATAAGACGGCAAGGAGTGAGACAAGTGCCGAGACGAGCAACGGTAATTTTAAATCAAACTCGGCAAGGAAACCGCCGATTCCGGGACCGATGACGATACCGAGTGACATGGCAGCAGAGACGAAGCTGTTACCTTTTGCACGCTGATCCATCGTCGTGATGTCTGCGACGTAGGCAAAAATCGCAGGGATCAACAGCGCGGCACCGACACCGCCGATCGCCCTGGAGATGTAGAGGATCGTCACAGAGTTCGAGAAATAAAAGACGAACATCGATAACGTCAGTCCAATCAATCCGTAAATGATCATCTTGCGTCGACCGTATTGATCGGCCCATTTCCCGGCGACCGGTGACATGACGAGCTGGGCACCGGCAAAAATCGCGATCATCAGACCGGCTGCCGTACCGCCTTGACCGATTGAAGCTAAGTAAGCAGGCAGAATCGGAATGATGATCCCGAAGCTCCCGACGGCAATGAACATGTTAATCATCAGGACCGTTAATTTTTTTCGTTGATCCGCTTGCAAGGGGATCCCTTCTTTCTGCACGCTGGTGTAAGCGTTTATTTAATCTACCTTTACTATCTTAGTTTCAAGAGAAAGATCCTGTCAATTTTACCGCCCGTTACAAAAAAAGAATCACTCGCTTCACGCCACTTCTACAGGAAAGAGCGTGAAAAGACGAGTGATTCTTTTTGGAGTCGGTCTTTGTATCAACTGTAATTAAGTGAACGATTACGGTGTTTTCTTGAACAGCCAGTTGACGTTTGGAGATAACAACGGTCGGAACAATCGAACGATCGGACGACTGGATAAAATCCACACGAAGAACAGCGCAAGCAAGAAGGATGAACCGATTAATAGCACCGGTGATTCGGCAATCCACGGCGGAACAAAATCACGGAACAGCCGGACGATAAACGAATGCAACAGATAAATCGCCAACGTCTGAATCCCGATTTGATCGAACCGTTCACCGAAGGAACGATGCGGGACCATCATCAGCACAGAGAAGATCATCACGGTACTGACCGCATATAAAAAGAGCTGGATCAAGGCACCTTTGAGGACCGGTACATCGAATTCACCGTACGTATCCCGGTAGAACAGCCAGACCGTATCGAATCCGTTTTTGGTCCAAACGGCCATGGCGACAGCGATGGCAACGGAAATGATCAATCCGGTCAAACGGCCAAGCGGTGACGTCAGCCGGTCACGAATCTGCCCGTCCGCGAGCCATCCCCGCTCTTTGATGAGATAGCCCATCAAAAAGAACGGATAAAAACTGACGACCTTCTGTAAGGAAAGGAAGTTCGTGATGGAACCCGGGTTAGCATTGATCAGCAGGGCAAACGCAATACTGATTAACAACGCATAACGTAAGGCCAGGAATCCAGGCGTCACGATTTGCCAAATGATGATCCCGAGCAGATACCAGAGCGTCCAGCTCGGAACAAGCGGATGAAGCAACCCGTCAATCAAGCCGTCGACCGTCTTTTCATTGACGTAAGCGAGATAGACTTCATGAATCGACTGCCAGATGAAGTAGAGGACGACAAACGAAATGATTCGTTTTGGTCTGACTTCCTTAAAAAAGTATCCGCTCATGAAGATGAACGCCGGCATGTGCAGCAAATAAATGATGTTGTAGACCATCTGCACCGGATCATTTTGCTCAAGATTACGGAACGTTTCAATCAGATGGCCAAAGACGACCATAAAAATCAATAATACTTTGTAGTTCCCGAGCCAATGATCATAAGAAAAGGTCATTGGTTTTGGTGTTGGATTCATTTGTTTTCTCCAAGAATGATTTGATCGACGAAACGCTGGCTCGATTTTCCGTCCTGGTGTTCGAAGAAATATTCCGCAAAGGCTTTGACGTTCTGCATCTCGAAATCTTCGTTTTTGATCCGTTCAATCAACTCTTCCGACGTACGGACGATCGGTCCCGGGACGAATTCTTCAAAGTCATAGTAGAAGTCGCGTTTTGAGATGTAATCTTCCAAATCGTAAGCGAAGAATAACATCGGACGGTCGAGCAGTGAAAATTCAAAACAAGTCGACGAATAATCGGTAATCAAAATATCAGAGACGAACAGCAATTCGTTGATTTCCCGGTGGTCCGTCAAATCAAGGAAGAAGTCCGCATATACTTCCGGAATCTCCATCCGGCGGCGGACGAACGGATGCATCTTCAAGACGAAGACATAGTCTTCATGGAACGCTTCGTATAAAGCGTCCAAATCAAGTTGACTGAAGTCATAATGGGCACTTTTGGCGCCGTTCCCACGGAAAGTCGGAGCGAACATGATGACTTTTTTGGTTTTGAAGACAGGATATTCTTCATAAATCCGTTCTTTGGCTTCGGCGATATACGTTTGATCAAAGAACATGTCGGTCCGGGGAATCCCGGTTGCGATGACTTGATCTTCCCTTAGGCCGAATCCTTCCGCGTAATGACGGGCGACGTTATGCGAGCTGACGATGGCTTTCGTGTAATTCCGGTGGCTGAGCGAGTTGGCGCTTGGACCACCCGGTTTGCCAAGACGGCTGTATCCGAATGTCTTGAAAGCTCCGACAGCATGCCAGACCTGGACCAGGTCGCTTCCTTTTCGGATGTTGAGCGGATAAATCATCGGATAAAAATCGTCGACCAAAATCGTTTTCGCCGTCGCGAGGTGGTAAGGCAATGTAAATTTGTCGCGCCAATCACGGCGGGACTGTAAGTTCGGTTTGAAGAATGTCTTCACGTCCAGGTTTAAATCCCGGCGCTCGATTTCGTTTAAGATATAGGCGAAGTTTCCGCTGACGTCACTTCGCGAGTCGGAAGCAAAAACAACTTTATTGTCTTGAATCGGTTGCGTCCACTTCGTGACATTGTAAATGCTCTTGAATGTAAAACGACGGAATTTGAACGCACGCTTCCGCCAATTCTTCTTGGATTTATTGAATTTTTCAATCAAGCGGATAAAACGTTTCGTCTCTCCCTGCTTAAGGGAATGGAAACCTAGGGTATTGCTGTATTCTGAATACTGGACGACCAGTTCATATTCAAGTTTGAGCAGGACGTTACTATGTTTTGTATCAACACGATAAATGACCGGAATCAAGGAACGTGTGTCTCCAAATGGTGCTTCATGTAAAATGGACTTTCCTTGGACGATTGCGAAGAAAGCATCGAAGTAACCCATTGGGAGCGGGCGTCCGGTCGGAGTCAGGTGATTGAGATCAAGCTCACCGCTGAATGTTTCTTCTGTCCAGTCACCTTCGAACGGGAAACGAAGAATGAATGTCCGCTTGTTCCGTTTGTTGCGGAAAATGACGGCCCGTTCTAAAGGAATCGGTTCCGCTGGTGCCTCGGACTGGACGTATCCATCGTCCGGTTGTGTTTCTTCTGTGTCTTCAGGAGCGGCAGGATTCTCAAAAAGTAGCTGTTCGGCCTGAAGGAAATCAGTTAATCCGAAAAGACGTGCCTCGAAGCGGAATTTGGTTCCCGCCAGTTCTAGATAGTTAACGTGTGCCTGTAACGTCGGCATCTGTGTTTCTTCTGTCAAAACAATCTCTCCTCGCTTAAATGATTACAATGCATTTACACAACAATGACAGATTTTTAAAATCATCACGAACATAGTATAGTGATATTAGAAATCATCCATCATTATATCGTGACGAAGCAAAAAAAATAGAACTTTGTCTATTTTTTTTGCTTTTGGTGGATAGAGTCATTAGAAAAAGATCATATTTTTTAAACATACCCACATCGCTGGTAAGTGGAAACAAAAAACTTTTTTTATTAAGGGAGGGAAGCAGAGTGACCCATGACAGCGCCATTGTCTATGGATGGGTCCTTTGCGATACAAGATGATTTATGCAGCAATCTTAGCAGGCGGAAAAGGAACGAGAATGGGGAATGTCGATCGTCCTAAACAATTCCTGTCAATCGGAGAACGTCCGATTATCGTGCATACCGTTGAAAAGTTTCTTTTACACGAAGATTTTGATCAAATCATTATTGTGACCCCAACGGCTTGGATTAACTATACACGTGATATTCTTGAGAAATATATCGGAACCGATGAGCGGATCGTCATCACGGCAGGCGGAAGCGACCGCAACGAGTCCATCATGGCGGCGATCAACTGGATTGAAAATAAAAACGGTTTGACAGACGAAGACGTCATCGTTACACACGATGCAGTCCGTCCGTTCTTGACGCACCGGATCATCAAAGAGAACATTTCAACGGCACTCGAGTACGGAGCATGTGATACCGTCATCTCGGCGATTGATACGATCGTCGCTTCGACGGACGGAAAAACGATTTCCGATATTCCGGTCCGCGATCAGATGTATCAAGGACAGACGCCGCAAAGTTTCCAAATCACAAAACTCAAAAATCATTACGAAGCATTATCAAGCGATGAGCGGGCAATTTTGACGGATGCCTGTAAGATTCTCTTGCTTAAAGGGGAAGCGGTCGCTCTCGTCACAGGTGAGTTGTTTAATATTAAAGTAACGACACCTTACGATCTCCGCATCGCCAATGCTATTTTGAAGGAGCGGATTCACCAATGATTAACCAAGTCTATCAACTCGTGGCGCCACGCCAAATCGAGGTGACGTACGATGAACGGTCACTCAATTCAGACCGGGTCGTCGTTCGTCCGACGTATTTATCGATTTGTCACGCGGATCAACGTTACTTTACGGGCAGCCGCAGTGCGGAAGTATTGGCAAAGAAGTTACCGATGGCGATGATTCATGAAGGCATCGGGAAAGTGGTACATGACCCGTCTGGAACGTTTAAGATCGGTACGTTGGTCGCAATGGTTCCGAACACACCGTCGGAAACAGATGACATCATCGGAGAAAACTACTTGCGGACAAGCCGTTTCCGCTCGAGCGGTTATGACGGCTATATGCAGGATTATGTCTTCATTCAGCCCGATCGTCTTGTCGAAGTACCGGCTGATCTTGACCCGGAAGTCGCAGCCTTCACGGAACTGGTCAGTGTATCCGTTCATGCCATGACACGTTTTGATCAGATTGCCCACAGCCGCCGGGAAACATTCGGTGTCTGGGGAGACGGAAACCTCGGATTCATTACAGCATTGATGTTACGCAAACTGTATCCGGAAGCGAAATTGCTTGTCTTCGGAAAAACGCAATCGAAGCTCGATTACTTCTCGTTTGCTGATGAAACGTATCATATCGATCAAATTCCGGACGGCGTATCATTTAATCACGGATTCGAATGTGTCGGTGGAATCGGCAGTCAGTATGCAATCAATCAAATGATTGATTACATCATTCCAGAAGGAACGATGGCACTGCTCGGCGTTTCCGAAGACCCGGTTTCCGTCAATACACGGATGATTCTTGAAAAAGGATTACGCGTTTACGGATCAAGCCGGAGTACACCGGCTGATTTTGCACGGACGATGGAATTGTATCAAATGTATCCGGATATTCCGGCCTATTTGTCGAATCTCGTGTCCGGTGTCTTCCAGATTCGACAAATCGAAGATATTCATCAAGCATTTGAAAGTGATTTGACGAATCGTTTCGGTAAGACCGTCATGGAATGGTGCATGTAAGAATGAAAGTGGAAAGAGAAGGGATCACGTTATGAAACAGAAATTACGTTTGATTCAGCGGCGAACAGTCCACTATTTGCTTGTCGTGACGTATTGGATCTCGAAGTTCTTTCCGGTACAGACCCAAAAAGTCGTCTTTGCGACCTATCGTTCGGATAAGCTCGTCGATAACTTCCGCGCCGTTTATGATGAACTTGAAAGTCGTGAACTCGGTTTTCAATATGTCTTTTTATTGAAACGGTTTCCGCAAAATCTGATCGGACAAATCAAATACGTCTTTCATATGATGCGGGCGACATACGAACTGGCGACGGCCCGGTATTTCATCATTGATGACTATTACTATCCGGTCTACGTCTCGACGTTACGCAAGGGGACGGAAGTCATTCAGTTGTGGCATGCCTGCGGCGCCTTCAAGAAGTTCGGCTACAGTGTCCTCGATAAGTCCTATTCACCGGATGACGATTACTTGAAGATGGTGGCGATTCACCGGAACTATTCCAAGGTGTATGTTTCCGGAGAAGCCTGCATTGGACCGTTTGCTGAAGCGTTCGGGATGGATTCAACCCGGATTCATCCGCTGGGTGTTCCGCGGACCGACCAGTTGTTGAACCGGGAGCGGCAAGTTCAGATTGAGCATAAACTCTATGACCGGTATCCGGAGTGGCGGTCGAAAAAGCTGATTTTACTGGCACCGACATTCCGGGGAAATGGACAAACGACGGCTCATTACGATCAGGAACTGGATTTCCACCAGTTTCGTGAACAGTTGGGACCGGATCATATCCTGCTGTTACGGATGCATCCGTTTGTCTTGAACCGTCCGGTCGTACCGGCAGAATTTTCAAACCAGATCATTGATATGACGGATTATCCGGATATCAATGACTTGATGCAGGTAGCGGATATTTTAGTGACCGATTATTCTTCCGTTATTTTTGAATTTGCTTTACTGAAAAAACCAATCATCTTCCTCGTGAACGATTTGAACGCGTATAAGGAAGAACGTGATTTTTACTTCCCGTACGAATCCTTTGTACCGGGACCGATTGTTTCGTCATTCAATGACGTCATTTCCTGGATCAAGGCAGGTCAGTTCGAACCGGAACAGATTGAAGATTTCGCGGCACGGTTCTTTACGTATCAAGACGGACTGGCGACAAAACGGATCGTCAATCATATATTGACGGGAGCGCTCCCGGATGCACCGGTGTGTCCGGAAGAACGGAAGACCGTTTAATTTAATCGAAGCGGATGAAACGAAACAAAGGTGGTGGATATTAAATCCGCCACCTTTGTTTGTCGTTCGGAATCAAACATCAAAAAAAAGCGTCCGTCTTTTACGATTCCGTTTGGGGAGGGAATGAAAAGAAGGACGCTTTAACTATTATGATGGGGCTTGATTGGCGCGGACAGGGGTAGTCCGCAGAATGCGCACCGTTTTAGAAGTGCGTTAACTTGTCACGTGCTGCCGTTCGTTTTTTCAGCGGAGGAATTAAGGCGGGCCATCCGAATTGGATGATTCCTGCGACACGTTCATTTTCGGAAGCGCCGATCATTTCGGCATATTCCTCCGTGAACCAATGTTTTCCGCTTTTCCAGCAACAGCCGAGACCCAGTTCAGTCGCGAGAAGCTGAACGTTTTGAATCATGGCGGCAGTCGCGAGCAGATCTTCCATCTGCTGATCCTCTGTTCCTTTTACTTCATATAAAACGGTCAAATAAACAGGAACATCCGCAAATTTTTGACGCATCATCTGGCGTTGTTCGTCTGTTTTTTGATCCAGCTGTCCCCGCTTGGCAAGCAGCGTCATCAATTGGTCGACATACCGCTCTTGGCTTTCTTCGTTAGCGAGGACAAATCGCCAAGGTTCACGCAATTTATGAGTCGGAGCATAGATGGCGGCTTCGAGAATTTCTTCAATCATTTCATTTGGAACCGGCTGATCGGTGTAGGCACGGACGGATCGTCGTTCTAAAATCAGTTGTCGGGTGTTCATGGTGATCATCTCCTGACGTAAGTACTCTTAGAATATAATTGATAACGATTATCATTGTCAACGGTTAATTAAAAAAACGCTGGTTCGAATCAGCGTTTGTCGGGTGAAGCAGCGATTTTTTTCTTGAGTTGCCGAATTCGGAATAAGGCGAACAAGTAATGTGCGAAATAGAGCGTGAAGCCAAAGAATACAGCTATCATGATATTAATCTGGACCCCGGGCACGACCGTTAAGTTCACAAAAAGAAGCACGCCCATCGAGAAAGTATAAAGGGCAGCTTCCAGTAATTGCGGCATCATCCGGTTTTTCTTCAGGAAAAACGACCGGATAATCGGCAAAATCACGAAGCTGACGAGACGATCCAGCAGACCGATCACCAATATGCTGATGATGATGGACAAAGGTCCTGCAAAGTATACTAAGTGTGGAAATAAGACATAAGAAACGAGCAGTAACGGTCCAATCAACAGGAAGATGGAGACGGACGCACGGAAAAAGATGAATAGACTGTTGATACTGATCAAAAAGGCACGTGTGACCTTTTGAGACCAGGATGAAGGGCGTCCGACTTGCCAGGCGAAACAGCAGGCAAAGATGAACGCATAAAATTGCAGAAAGGCAACCATAAAGCATCTCCTTTTAGATATGAAACTCAATGACCCTAGTGTAGCGATTTTAGGAAAGAAGTGCAAAGGCAAACAACTAAAAACCCGTTGACGATGTGCCGTCAACGGGTTTAGGAAAAGCCTTAATCGAGATTCGGTTCTTTTTTTCCGTGCAGGAAAAATGACAAGATCAGGGCGAGTGCAGACAAGACGGTCGCAACCCAAAACGCATCTGTGATTCCGCTGATCGTCGCTTGTTTCGTCAACTGCGTTATCCAGCTGACGGAAGCGGCTTGCGAACTGCCGAGCTGTTGTCCCAGCTCATTTAAATGCTGGGAAAGAGTCGGATCAAGTGTCGTAAACTGATTGGCGTCATCTGCCAGGTGAGCTGTCGTTTGACGTGTCATGACCGTGACGAGAATCGCTGTTCCGATTGAACCGGCGACCTGACGCAACGTATTTTGTGTTGCATTCCCGTGTGGAATCATTTTCATCGGCAAGGCATTCATCCCGGCTGTCATGATCGGCATCATGATGAAAGCCATTCCGAACGACCGGAGCATATAGATACCCATGATTGAATTATATGAGGTATTCATATCGAGTTGTGTCAGTTCCCACGTACCGTAGGTCATTAACGTCAAACCGAAAATAGCGAGCGGCCGGATACCGAAGCGGTCAAACAGTCGACCGGCGATCGGACCCGTGATTCCCATAATCAGTGATCCGGGTAACAGCAAGAGACCGGAATCAATCGGTGAGAAACCGCGAATACTCTGCAAGTAAATCGGAAGCAGGAGCATCCCGCCGAACAAAGCCATCGTGACGATGATGTTGATGAATAAAGTGAACGAAAACTCCGGTACTTTCAAGACCCGGATATTTAACATCGGATCATCCATGGAAAGCTCGCGGAGCGCAAACGCTGCGATCCCTAAAATACCGATCAGAATCGTGCTGATGACGAGCGGGCTGTCCCAACCGTCATTACCGGCTTCACTGAATCCGTACAACAGGCTTCCGAAGCCGATCGTACTGAAAACAACACCGAGTGCGTCAAACTTCGGTTTTGATAAAGGCTGAACGAGTTTAAACCAGGCGACACCGAGTAAGAGTGTCAAAAGACCGAAAAAGGCCATTCCGTAAAACATGACATGCCAATCATAATTCTGAATGACATAGCCGGTAATCGTCGGACCGACTGCAGGAGCAAGAATCATCGCGATTCCGAGCATCCCCATCGCCGCGCCGCGTTTATGAGGCGGGAACAAAGTCATGAAGACATTTGAACCGAGCGGCATTAAAATACCGGCACCGGCTGCCTGAACGACACGTCCGATCATCATGACGGGGAAGTTCATCGCCATCGAACAAATGATTGATCCGAAGAAGAACAGCGTCATGGAAACGAGGAACAATTGGCGGAACGTATAACTCCGCATCAAAAAGGCACTGATGGGAATCAGGATGCCGTTGACGAGCATGAACCCGGTCGTCAACCATTGTGCCGTCGAGGTCGAGACGTTAAAATCATTGATTAGGACGGGCAACGCGACATTGATCAATGTCTGATTCAAAATCGCGATGAACATTCCGATCAAAAGTACCGTCAAGACTTTTGGAATACTGATATCTGCAGTCGCGAGCGGCGCCCGCTCCTGCGTTTTTACTTGCGGTGCAGGCATCGGAGCGCTGTCCGGATTGTTGAGTTGCACCTCATCGAGAGGCGCAGGGGCATCAGCAGCACCCGCCAGACGGGCCGGACGTGAACGCCGTGCAATCAGGTTGACACCGATGATCGTGACAACCATAAAAGCGATGTATCCGAAGAGGAAGGTCGTAGACATAGACGTCCCTCCTTAATCCTTATGAATGCGGACGGTCACATTCATACCAGGTCGAATGTCGAGTGATTTTTCTTGTGACAGTGAGACTTTGACCGGAATGACTTGCGCAACTTTCGTGTAGTTGGCAGTTCCGTTTGAAGACGGCATCATCGAAAATGTTCCAGCCGTTGTCATACCGATTTGTTCGACTTCACCGGATAACGTCGTGTCCGGATAGCTGTCCACGTAAACATCGACAGTCTGTCCGACTTTGACTTCATCAATGTCGGTTTCTTCGACGTTCGCTGTTACCCAAAGCTCATTTAAGTTAAAACCGTAAGCGAGCGGTGTTCCTGCTCCGACAACGCCGTTTTCTGTCGCCATCGACTGAACGACTGTTGCTTTTGTTGGCATAGAGACCGCTGTACTGACCGGTTTTTGCCCCGCTTGCGCCATCATGACATGACCGAGTGTCGCGTCACTGTCGAGCGTTTGACCTGTTTTGGCTGTCCAGTCCGTCAGTTTACCGGCACCGGGACTTGCGATGGTAATCATTTTTCCATCAATCTTGGCATTGTCTGTTTTCACGTAACTTGTCGCTTGATCGTAATAGTAGTAGCCGATTGCGCCTCCACCGATTAAAACAACCAGTGTCAAAATGTTAATCAATAATACTTTTTTCATGTTCATGATATGAAATGCATCCTTTCTTCCGTATACTCTGAGTTCCCCAGTCGTAACATAAAAACTACTCCTCTGGGGGAGGAGTAGTTAATATAGTTAATTATATGAAGAAGGAATCAACATACAACCGACAATTTCCGACAAAGTGTTGGAAAAGTCAATGAGAACGGATACAATATCCAAAAAAGGTGGTTGTAGAAGATGAATTCAGGACAAGATCCACGACCAAAGCGGTCACGTGACCGTATTACAAAAGAATTATTTCGTTTGCTGGACCGTCATCCTTTTTCGACGATTACCGTCAAGATGTTGACGGATGGGGCGGCGGTCAATCGATCCACCTTCTACGCCCATTTTACGGATAAATATGATTTGATGAACCAGATCGTAGACGATCATATGCGGCTTCTGATGGAAGCAATCCGGATTCAGGGAACCGGGGCACCGGCTGTTCCGTCGCTCGATCGGGTCAGCCGTTACTTCGAACGACTGTTCATCCATATTGAAGAACATGAACAATTTTATCGGACGATGTTGCTGAACGGTCCGGTCAAAACGTTCATCTCGCGTTTTCTCGATATGTTAAAGGAAAATTATCAGCGGGTGTTCGAGGCGCACACGGTAACGGAAACCCAACTGGTTGATCGTGATTTATTGTTGAATTACGTGATCGGCGGACAGCTTGGGTTACTGATTTCCTGGTTACGAAACGGTCGCCCTTATTCAGCGACCTACATGGCAGATCAACTCAGCCGGATGATTGTTTTCGGAACAGTCAAGAGCATCGGTTTTCCGGAACAATCGACTTAAAGTGATATCAAAAAACCGCCCTTTCACCGGATGACGGGAAAGGGCGGGAATCAGGCCTGTTCGAGTTGCAGTTGTTTGGTATAGGTCGTACTCCGGTTGCGTCCGCTGTCCTTTGAATGATACAGCGCCTTATCTGCCTGCTGTAAGGCTTCAAGAGACGTATGCGAGCTGCTCGAGTGCGCAATACCGAGGGAAATCGTAATCTGCAGATCGGGGACGGCTGTCGTTGGGAAAAGATTTCGGGCGACCGTCGTCCGGGCCAGTTCTGCAACGCTCTTCGCATCGACGAGTGAGGTGTTCGGGAGAATGATTAAAAATTCCTCGCCGCCGTAACGTCCGACCAAATCATCCGGTCGTGCCAGTGAGGCTAACGTCGTCCCGAGTTGCCGTAAAACATCGTCACCAGCGTCATGACCATATGTATCGTTGACGTGCTTAAAGAAATCAATGTCAATCAAGATAAGAGAGTAGCCTTCTTCCGCTGAACCAACGAGCGACAGGGAATCATCCAGCCGGCGGCGGTTGGCGAGTCCTGTTAAGGCATCCGTCATGGCGAGCTTTTGCTGGTACTGGATATTTTCAAAATGTCGTCGTAATTCCGTCAACAAATGATAGGTCACAAAACCGGCAATCAAGTTAAAGAATATGTAAGCCAGCGAAACTTCGATGAAAGTCGTCCAACTGTTCGTCAACAGATAGATGGCCGGTAATGAATAGAGAATCCCGATGCCAATCATCAGTTCGAAGTTCCAGAAGGTCATCCGGATATAGCGGCGGATGACAGCAATCGTCAGGATGAACACTCCGATGACAATCGTTGATACGACAGCAGCATCCATTTGTTCGACCGGAGTCAGCATAAAACGTGTCGCGACGATCATTACACCGGTGACGAGGGCACTCGGCAACCCGCCGAACATCATGGCGATGACGACAGGGACAATCCGTAAGTCGACCCGGGCGACATCAATCTGAATGCTGTTGAACATTAGAAGGACAGAAATCAGACCGGCGAGACCACCTAAAACGAGTCGAACGTTCAGATTCGTGTTCGGTGTAATCCGTGGGTGATTTCGAAAAGGAAGAAACAAAAGAGTAATCGTTGTAAACAGTAAGCAAAAGTTAATGATGAAATTATTCATGATGGACAACAAATCCTCCCAGCTCCTCGTAAACGCATTTCCAATAAGATAGTTCCAGTATACCCATTTTACTAACGGCAAGAAATGGAAAAATGTTTAGCGAAAGATGCTAAAGTCAATAAAAAAGACAAAGTACACAGTCAAGTGAACTTTGTCGGAGAAAAAATAAATATTTTTTTGAAAGTAATTTTTAGGAAGAAATCGCTTCTTCATCCATCGTTAAGAGGATCTTATCGAAGACGAGAACCATCGCATTCAGCTCTTCTTCCGTGAGGGTGCCGAAACGCTCTTGGAGATATTTCCGGCGGACGACTTCAAGTTCGCGGAAAGCGGCTTCTCCTTCGTCCGTCAGTGCTAAAACAATCGATCTTCTGTCATCCGTCGAACGCGTCCGCGTGACGAATCCGGCTTTGTACAAACGATCAGTCAAAGCTGTTACCTGACTTGTCGCAAGCTCAAACTGCTCTGCGAGTAGAGTCGGACGTTGGGGACCATTTTCGGACAGGCTACGCAAAATGAAAAATTCACTCCGCGTCGCGGTTCCTTCAAACAGTCGGTTGAGTTCGCGGCGTAGTGTCCGGAGAATGACCCGCATTTGTTCCTCTAATCGATAGGTCAGTTGATCACGTTCTTGTGGCATTCAAGCAACATCCTTTCTCTCGGTTAACTTCTATAATTTAGTGTACTAAAAATTACGGATTTTTACCATGAATAGCCGACATTTCAAAAAAAGAATTGACAATTTAAAGACGTTTTGTGTAACATGACGATGTAATAACGAAATTATAACTAACTTAATTAGTTCTCACTCAACCAGTGGGATGGAGGTTGCAGTTCTTATAAGTACAGTCACGGATGTCGTCAAGCGGCAGATGAGGTGATTGAAAAGGAAGAATTGCCGAAATCAATCATCGCTTTGAAGATGATCGATTGGGATTAGATCGAACAGGTCTAATACTGTCACAGGTCAGGCATGACTTGTGGGGAGCTATCTTTCACGACGGTAGAATGGGGCGCATCCTTTTACTATGTTGCGTTCTCATCTTCCTTCTGGAAGATGAGGGCGCTTTTTGTTTTTTTTCAAAAAGTGTCCTCTCAAAAATTTAAAAAAGAGAGAAGCGAATGAGATGAATACTTTACAACCCCAAAGAAAACTCGATTCAACCGAAGAAGGACTAAAACGCGGTCTGCAGGCCCGCCATATGTCGATGATTGCGATTGGCGGTGCGATCGGAACCGGTTTATTCATTGCCTCCGGTGCATCCGTTGCTGCGGCCGGTCCGGGCGGTGCGTTGTTATCCTATGCCATTGTCGGACTCATGGTGTACTTCCTGATGACGAGTCTTGGTGAGATGGCGGCGTACATGCCGGTCGCCGGTTCATTCTCGACCTACGGCGCAAAATTCGTCGACCCGTCGTTTGGTTTTGCGTTAGGTTGGAACTACTGGTACAACTGGGCGGTCACGATTGCCGTAGAACTCGTAGCGGCGCAAATCGTCATGAGTTACTGGTTCCCGGATGTTCCCGGATTTTACTTCAGTGCGATTTTCCTGTTATTGATGATTGGTTTAAATTACTTCTCCGTTAAAGGTTTCGGGGAAGCGGAATATTGGTTCGCAATGATCAAAGTAGTCACTGTCATCATCTTCCTGATTGTCGGTGTCGCCATGATCTTCGGTGTCTTCACATCAGAAGCACCGGTCGGTTTTAAAAACTTTGCGTTAGGTGATGCGCCGTTCGTCGGAGGCATCCCGGCCGTCATCGGTATCATCCTGGTTGCCGGTTTCAGTTTCCAGGGAACGGAACTTGTCGGAATCGCAGCCGGTGAGTCGGAAGATCCGAAGAAAAACGTTCCGAAAGCCGTGAAACAAGTCTTTTGGCGGATTCTTCTGTTTTATGTGTTTGCGATTTTCGTCATCGGAATGTTGATTCCGTACACAAGCCCGAACCTCGTTTCGAATGACATTACCGATGTAGCGGTCAGTCCGTTTACACTTGTCTTTGAAAAAGCCGGTCTTGCGTTCTCGGCAGCATTGATGAACGCTGTTATTCTGACGTCTGTCTTATCGGCAGGAAACTCCGGAATGTATGCGTCGACACGGATGCTGTATACGTTGGCACGCCAAGGTGATGCACCGAAATTGTTCGCACAAGTCTCAAAAAATGGTGTTCCCCGCAATGCGTTGCTTGCGACCGGTGCCATCGGAGCACTTTGCTTCCTGACATCGATGTTCGGCGGTCAAGTATATCTGTGGCTGTTGAATGCATCAGGGATGACCGGTTTCATCGCATGGCTCGGTATCGCGATCAGCCACTACCGTTTCCGCAAAGGATTCCTTGCGCAAGGTCATTCGCTCAGTGATTTGCCGTACGTGGCACCTGCTTTCCCGTTTGGACCGCTCTTTGCGTTCGGACTTTGTTTTCTCGTCATCGTCGGCCAAAACTACGCCGCGTTCCTCGCGGATCAAATTGACTGGGTGGGAATTGCCGCAACCTATGTCGGCATCCCGTTATTCCTTGCCTTTTGGTTAGGTCATAAATTTAAAAACCGGACATCGGTCGTTCCTTATGAAGAAATGGAATTCCCGGAGCATCCGCGTCCGTAAATGAAAAGTCGATTCCGTTTCCAACGGGGTCGGCTTTTTTTGTGCCTTTTGAAAAAGAAATCATCTGGAAAACGTATCAAACGGAGAGAAATCGATTAAGATAAAAGAAAAATGGAGGCGACCTCAGTGAACTATTGGTATCACTTTAAACGGGCATTCATCCCGATTGCGATTTTACTTGTGACGTTAGCAATCTATCAGATGCTGTACCGCATGAATAACATGTGGTATTCGTTCGGTGGATTAATTTTAGTATTTGCGGCGATTTATTTTGTCATGCGCCGCTTAAAAGCGAATCCCGAAGATTGACTGAGCAAGATAGTAGGGTAGCCGCACGGAACGCGTTAAAATAGACCCATACAGAGGAGGGGAAGCTAGATGGCAAAAGCAATATTCGCAGGTGGCTGTTTCTGGTGCATGGTCAAGCCATTTCATAAATATGATGGTGTCGAACAAGTCATTTCCGGTTATACAGGTGGTCATACAGAAAACCCGACTTATAAAGAGGTCTGTTCTGAAACGACAGGACATTTAGAAGCGGTCGAAGTCACGTATGATCCGTCGGTCATCTCATATGATGAGTTGCTTGAAATTTTTTGGCGGCAAATTGATCCGACGGATGGCGGCGGACAGTTCAACGACCGCGGTCAGTCTTACGAACCGGCCATCTTTTATGTCGATGAAGATCAAAAACAGGCGGCAGAACGTTCGAAAGCGGCGCTTGATGCCTCTGGACGTTTTTCACGTCCGGTAGCCGTCGACATCCGTCCGGCCAAACCGTTTTGGCCGGCAGAGGAGTACCATCAGGATTATTACAAAAAAAATCCGTTCCGTTATCAGATGTACAGTGTCGGATCGGGACGTGCCAAATTCGTCAAAGAAGCCTGGAAAGATCAAGGCAAGGAGCAGGAGTTGAAACAACGCCTGACACCGATCCAGTATAAAGTTACGCAGGAGAACGGGACAGAGCCCGCTTTCCGCAATGAATACTGGGATGAGGAGCGACCGGGTCTCTACGTTGATATCGTCGACGGGACACCGCTCTTTACGTCGAAAGACAAGTTTAATTCAAACTGCGGATGGCCGAGCTTCGCGAAGCCGATCTCAGAGGATAAGATGGAAGTCGAACTCGATACGACACACGGCATGACGCGGACAGAAGTTCGTTCTGCGAATGCTGACAGTCATCTTGGTCATATCTTTGATGACGGTCCGACTGAACTCGGAGGTCTCCGCTACTGCATCAATTCAGCAGCACTCCGATTTATTCCGGTAGAAGAGCTTGATTCGACTGGATACGGGGAATATAAAAAGCACTTCGAATGAAGGTAAAAGACAGCAAAGCGGATTCGTTTTGTTGTCTTTTTTTCTAGACAAAGGAGGGTTTTCCATGTTCACGCAAGTCTATGAGGAAATTCGGCAACTGACAATCTCGAAAGTACTCGATTTCTACGATCATGAAGTCCGCGGACTGGATGAAGCGGCACGGCAAACGAAGTATCAAAAGATGAGTGCCAGCCCGTTTCTCTTTTTCCGCGGCAGTTCCCATTTATTTTATTATGACGTGACCCGGATTCCGCTCGGATTTGATACGCCGCCTGAGACACCGACCTGGATTCAAGGGGATCTCCACTTCGAAAATTTTGGAGTCCACGGCAATGCCAAAGGAGAAATCATTTATGACGTCAATGACTTTGATGAAGGGTACCTCGGTTCCTATCTGTACGATTTGATCCGGATGGCGGTCTCCGTCCAGTTGTTTGCGGAAGAAGCGGGGTACGACGCAGAGCCGGCCATTGCAGCCTACGTTCAACATTACTTAGATGACTTACGCCAATATGCGAAAGGTAAAAATCCAAGCAAGGTCTGCTTTACAATCGATAACACGAAAGGACCGATCCGTAAACTGATCAAAAAAGCGGAGAAAAAGAAAGCGGAATTGCTTGGAGAGCGGACGACGGTCGTCGACGGACAACGCCGTTTCGCTGACTTACCGGATATGAAGCGGCTTGATTCCTCCACCTATGAAGCCATTGAAGCGGTTTGGCCGGAGTACATCGCCTCCATTGATGCTGAGGACCGACGAGAGGATGGTTTTTACGCCATCAAGGATATCGTCTGTAAGCTCGACAGCGGGACAGCTTCGATTGGTCTCGAACGTTACTATATTTTGGTTGAAGGAACAGGGGGGGAACATGAAGACTTGATTCTTGAGATGAAACAAGCCCAATCGTCCGTCGCCTCGCTGTTTGTACCGGTCTTTTTACAGGAAGTCGAGACGGTTCACCAGGGTCGACGTATCGTGGCTTCGCAAAAAGCGATGCAGGCACACGAAGATCCATATCTCGGTTACGTAACGATGCTAGGCAAAGAATATTATGTCCGGGAGCGTTCCCCATACAAGAAAAAGTTAAAAGCGAAGCATATTAAAAGCCAGGATGACCTCGAAAACGTTCTTTCGATTCAAGGTCAAATCACCGCGAAAATTCATGCACGGGCCGATATGGATGCGGGAATTGATGTGGATATCTTAAACCATCATGCAGACGTCGTCATCATCGAATCAATCGGTGTATCGGACGCTGAATTCACCCGTCAAATCCAACGGTGGTCAAGTGCCTATGCAGCGCGGACAACGCTTGATTTCCAAGTGTTTTTAAGTTGGTTAGCTAGTCGCTGAACGCTATTTTCGAAGACCTTTTTTCAGACAAAGATTCCTTCTGAATACCAGTTCATCCTGGGTTGCGAAGGGATTTTTTTATGGATAAATAATTATGTAAGCGAAACGCAATTTACAAATGGGTCTAATGACCTATATCAATTTATCTGAAAACTTCGTAAATTTTGGATTAAGTAATTGCAAAACTTTTTTGTAATTCGAACTAAACACACAACAGGGGGAGTATCATCATGAGTTTGACGCGGAAAAAAGATGTTTCCGCTATGATTGCTGCGAGTCAGCGCAACAGCGGACTTGCTCGAAATCTTGGCGCAATGGATTTAACGTTTTTAGGAATTGGCGCCATCATTGGTACGGGAATTTTCGTCCTAACCGGAACAGGAGCATTGACAGCAGGACCTGGTCTTATCGTCTCATTCATTTTATCTGCCATTGCCTGTGGGTTAGCGGCACTCGCTTATGCGGAATTCGCTTCGACGATTCCGGTCAGTGGTTCCGTCTATACGTATACGTATGCCACGATGGGTGAAATCTTTGCCTGGATCATCGGTTGGAACTTGATTTTGGAATATGGACTCGCCTCCAGTGCCGTTGCGGCAGGATGGTCCGGTTACTTCCAGTCGTTACTCGGCGGATTTGGTATCCATCTCCCGACAGCACTCTCAGCAGCTCCCGGCGCGGTAGAAGGCGCAAAAACGTTCTTCAACTTACCGGCCTTCCTGATTTTACTTGCCATTACAGCCCTGTTATCGATGGGGATTAAAGAAACAAAACGCGTCAACAACATCATGGTTATCATTAAACTAGCAGTCGTTGTCTTATTCATCGTCGTTGGTGTCGGCTATGTTGAACCGACGAACTGGGCACCATTTACTCCGTTCGGATGGGGCGGCGTCTTCTCCGGAGCAGCCATCGTCTTCTTTGCTTACATCGGTTTTGATGCTGTTACATCGGCAGCAGAAGAAGTACGTGAGCCGCAAAAGAACTTGCCACGCGGTATCATCGGTTCCCTTGCTGTCTGTACAGTCCTTTACGTCATCGTTGCAGCGATCATGACAGGAATCGTCCCGTACCAAAAATTTGCGGGCGTCGATCACCCGGTCTCACTCGCCATTCAGATGGCAGGACAAAACTGGGTCGCCGGTTTCATCGATTTAGGTGCGATTCTCGGAATCACAACGGTTATCCTCGTCATGACATACGGAATGGTACGTTTAGCGTTCGCCATCTCACGTGACGGCATGTTCCCGAAAGTATTCTCGGAAGTACATCCCAAATACAAAACACCGTTCAAAGCAACATGGATGATTGGTCTTGGCAGTGCAACAGTCGCAGGACTCGTTCCACTCGATGTCATCGCAAACCTCGTTAACATGGGGACACTTGCAGCATTCGTCTTAATCTCTGTTGCGGTCTTGATCCTTCGTAAAACACAACCGGATCTTCCGCGTGCATTCAAATGTCCGGGAATGCCGTACGTGCCGATCGCAGCAATCGCTTCGTGTCTCTTCTTAATGTTCAACTTGAAACTCGAAACATGGATTGCTTTCTTCATCTGGCTGGCGATCGGACTTGTTCTATACTTCGCCTTTGCCCGAAAGAATTCGAACCTGGAACCAGGAAACATGCCGGCTACTGAAATTGCAGCTTCAGACGAAAAATAAAAAAATGCGATCCCGTGAGGGGTCGCATTTTTTGTTGTGACAAGGAGGAAATTAAGATGGTAAAGACGTCTTGATCCGAACCGCATCAAACTCACGTTGGATGCTGGCATTGGCTTTCGCTTCTTCTTCCGCCGACCAGCCGAGTTCGCTTCGCATTAAAGCGAGAACACCGTCGGCATATTTTTCAGCATTCGGGAAGTCAAAGAAGACAGCGGAGGCACGTCGGTTCAGGAAATCACCCGGTTGCATGACAAGTTCCGCTTCGAGTCCGTAGAGCAGTCCGCCGAACCAGTGAAGGGGAAGCTGATAACGTTCCGCTTCACTGCCGCGCGAACGGATCAATTCAAAGACACGTTCAACATCCGTTCCGTAACGTTGAATCAGCCACGTTGCTTCTTTTGGAGAGAGTCCAAGCGCTTCACCTTTCGGCTGCTGTTCTTTCAAGTAACGGGCAAATCCTTTACTGCCGTCCGGATGACCGCCGCCGAGCAGAATATCATGGGTCCGGGACGCCAGGTAAATCCGGTTTTCTTCTTCCTTGAACTGATCCGCGACCATATCAATGATTCGTTCCGCCATCTTACGGTAGCCTGTCAATTTTCCGCCGGCAATCGACATCAGACCGGATTTCGAAACGAAGATTTCATCTTTTCGTGACAGTTCACTCGGATCTTTGCCGTCCTCGTGAATTAACGGACGCAGACCAGACCAAGTGGACTCGACATGTTCCGGCTGAAGATCAACGTTAAACATCTTATTGGTCGCATCGAGGATATAATCGCGGTCCTCTTCCGTTACACCCGGCTCGAGAATATCACCCTGATAGTTCGTGTCTGTCGTACCGACGTACGTTTTTCCTTCGCGGGGAATCGCGAAAATCATCCGGCCGTCTGGAACATCAAAGTAAACCGCTTGTTGAAGCGGGAAGTGGGCTTGATCGATGACGAGATGGATTCCTTTCGTCAGATGAAGCGATTTGCCGGATTTTGAACCGTCTTTTTCGCGTAATTCATCCACCCACGGACCGGTTGCATTAATGATTTTTTTCGCCCGGATCGTATAGGTCTTACCGGTTAAGACGTCCTGTACTTCGACACCGACGACTTTCCCGTTATGGTAGACGAGAGACTCAGCCTTCGTATAGTTCACGGCACGTCCGCCGTATCCGACCGCAGCTTTTAATACTTCGACCGTTAATCGGGCATCGTCTGTTTTATATTCAACATACCGTCCGCCTCCGACAAGATGTTCCGACCGTAACAGCGGTTCATATCGGAGTGTTTCTTCTTTTGATAACATCGTCCGTCGTTCATGGCGTCTGACACCTGCCAATTGGTCGTAGACCCGCAAACCGATCGACGTCGAAAAGCTGCCGAATGTCCCGCCTTCGACAAGCGGTAACATCATCCATTCAGGTGTCGTGACGTGCGGCGCATTTTCATAGACGATGGCCCGTTCTTTCCCGACTTCTGCGACTAACTTGATTTCAAATTGCTTCAGGTAACGTAAGCCCCCGTGCACGAGTTTCGTCGAGCGGCTTGATGTCCCTTCTGCGAAATCCTGCATCTCAATCAACCCGGTCCGCATACCCCGGCTTTGAGCATCGAGTAAAATCCCGGCACCTGTAATGCCACCACCAATGACTAATACATCAAGCAATTCCTGTCCCATCTCTTCCAGCCATGCGGTTCGTTCCGTACTTGAAAACATGCATATTTCCCCCTGTTCGTCTGAAATGGATTATTTTAATCTACTTCTATCCATGTACCCTCTTTTACACTTTTTTGAGCACAATCAATAATTTTCATGACGAGCAGAGCTTGTTCCGTTGTGACGGTAAGAGGGGACTCATGACGTAAGGCTTGTGCCAAATCATGATAGTAGTCGGCAAAACCGGAATCGACGAAGGGGCGTTCTTCCAAAGGCTGTTCAGGTCTTCCCCACGTATAAGTCGACCGTTTCGTATCGACGCTGTCGACGAAATAACTTGCTTTTGTACCGTGGACGGCGAGCGAAGGACCGGGTGACGGAACGAGTGATCCGATATGCAGAATGGCGCGGCGCGTTCCGAAAGCGAGAATCAGATGCGTGTAGTCTTCGACCGGACCGTCCGGACGTTGGATCGTCTGATCACAAAAGACGCGATCCGGTCGTTCACCGAACAACATCAACGCCTGGTCAATTAAATGGGAGCCTAAATCGTAAAGCAGACCGGCGCCCGGGACGTCCTGTTCCCGCCAGCGTGCCCGAACGGTCGGACGATAGCGGTCATAGTGCGCCTCGAAGGTCTGGACGACACCCAGTTCATCAGCTTGAACCAGTTCGAGCAATGTCCGGAAGTCTTTTGTGTACCGGCGGTTATGGTAAACTGTCAGTAATCGATTTTGTTGACGGGCAAGATCCGTCAACTGTTCGGCCTCCAGTAACGTGACCGTAAATGGTTTCTCGACGAGGACATGACAGCCGGCTGAAAGTGCCGTCTTGGCGAGGGGATAATGTTCGGCGTTCGGTGTCGCGATGACGACCAGTTCAATCGTTTCAGCGGCTAATAACGCTGCAAGCGAAGAATACACCGGCACATCCGGATAACGCGTAGCGACTGCCTCCGGACGACTGGACTGAACCGCAACCAGTTGATAATCAGGTGCTGTGAGATACGGGGCGTGCAGATGTTCACCGGCAAGTCCAAAGCCAATTAGAGCAGTACGAATCATGGAGGACACTTCCTTTTCAGTTAATACATTCAATCTATCATATGAGGTGAGCAAGATGATTACAGAACAACAAGTCATTGAAAAAATGCGGCAGACGATGTCAAAAATCGAGCAGTCGAGCGGGACGGGACAAATCGAACAAATCGCGGCGATGAAGGCCTACTGTGAATTATTGCTGGATCAACCGCAAAGCGTTAGGGAGCCTTCGGTCATCACGCCGACCACTCAACCGAAACCGCCCGAAGTCGATCCGATGTTGGCCCGCTTCATGGGAGTCGCTCCGGAAAAAGAAGAAAAAGGGCCCTCGCTGCTTGATTTTTGAGTAAATCAAATCAAATGTGGGAATAGAGTAAAAGGAAAAAATAAGGGGGAACAGAATATGAAAACAGTCATCGTCATCGGAGCCGGTCCGGGAAACGGAGCCGAAATCAGTAAGCGGTTCGGTAAAGAAGGTTTCCAAGTCGTCTGTGCCGCTCGGACACAGGAAACACTGGCAGCCGTCATCACGGAGCTGAAAGAACAAGGGATCGAAGCAGTTGGCGTCGAATGTGATGCATCACGTCGTGCTGATCTCGAATCGCTCGTGGAATGGACGAAAGAGCAGTACGGACAAGTGGATGTCCTCGTTTATAACGCGTCGATCCTGCACCAAGCTTCTGTGCTTGAGGTATCAGCAGAGCAGATTACGAAAGAATTTGAAATTGATGTTCTCGGAGCATTGCATGCTGCACAAATCGTCGCACCGGATATGGTGGCACGAAAAGACGGAGCCATCTTAATCACAGGCGGCGGAGCAGCACTACATGCGATTAAATCTTTGCCGGGTCTGTCGATCGGGAAAGCCGGTGTCCGTCAACTGACGCATATGTTGCACGATACGTTGAAAGACGACAATGTCTACGTTGGGACCGTGACGATTGCCGGTGAAGTCAAACGCGGAACGGCACTGGATCCGAAAAATGTTGCTGAAGCCTTTTATACGTTGTATACGAACCGTACGGATGTCGAAAAGGTCCTCGAAGCAAAGTAATCGGGAAGCGACACAAGTAACAGGAGATACGATTTAGACTGGAAAGCGTCGACGCGCCTGATGTCGGCGCCTTTTTGAATCCGATGAGAGGGGGCAACTTATGAAACGAATATTATCTCAACTGTTTTTAGTAATGACGATCCTATTTTTGAGCGGATGCGCACTGGATTCAGAACCGGATGATCCACAGACGGGCATCCCGCAACCGGATGAAGCGAAAGTGACGGAAGCGACCGTCGAGCGTGTCATCGACGGAGATACGGTGAAAGTCCGGCTGAAGAATGGTCAAACGGAAGATGTCCGCTTTTTATTGATCGACACACCGGAAACCGTGAATCCGGAAAAGCCGGTTCAACCGTATGGTCCGGAAGCATCACGCTTCACAAAAGAAGCGTTACCGGCAGGCAGTGAGGTATTGCTCGAACGCGATGAATCGAAAGCAGACCGGTATGGTCGATTGCTGGCGTATGTTTGGGCGGACGGGAAGATGATCAATCAGGAATTATTGCGAAAAGGATTGGCACGGGTCGCCTACATTTATGAACCGGACACCCGGTACGTCGAGACATTTCAGGAAATCGAAGACGAAACAAAAGAGGAAAAGTTAGGAATCTGGCAGACAAACGGATATGCGACGGATCGCGGATTCGATACTTCGGTCATGAAAGGAACACCGGCAGAGCCAACAGACTGCGCCGACATCAAAGGTAATATCAACCGCCAAGGAAAGAAAATCTATCATATCCGAGGGGGACGTTCCTATGATGAAGTGAACCCGGAAGAGATGTTTTGCAGTGAACGGGAAGCAAAAGAAGCCGGATTCGTCCGGGCGGCAAACTGACTGAAAAGAGGATGACGCCAAAAAGATAAGGAGGACAGATTATTATTCTGCCCTCCTTATCTTTGTAGAGATTGAATTTTGAGTCAGCTTCTTTGTGCATTACGGTTGTGTGGGCGGCTGATAATGTTGAATCTTATCATCTTCATCAAAGGAAATCGTCACATCCGTGATTCCTTTGAGAATCCGGATCTGTAGTTCAAGACGATCTTTAATATCATCTGCTTGAGCAATTGTCAGTCCGGGATCAACTTCGATCTCAATCTCGACGTGGAAATGATCCCCTTCTTTGATGACTTCAAGTTTTTCGATATCACGAACGTCCGGATCACGCATCAGGATTTCTCCGATTTTTGCAGTCAGTACTTCATCAATCTCACCAAGCGCACCGGCAGCATTTTGAATAAAGACATTATAGACGACATAGAACATCATCAAGCCGATCAAAATCGAAGCAATTCCTTCTGCCTGATAAAACGACGTATAATGCGAAATCAGGACGGCAATGATGGCGATGACACCACCGAGCGTCGCGACTAAATCTTCCATGAAGACGAGTCGTGTCGCCGGTTTTGCCTGCGATAAGTTGGCGAAGCTTTGACCGACCAGCGTCAGACCACGGGATTTTAATCCCGTCTCATGGGCAATTTCAATCATTGCTTTGTAGAACACACCGACTTCGAGCACAACACCGATTCCGAGTGCAGTCAGGATGATCCAAAGGCCGCTGGTTTTTTCACCCGGAGCATGCAGGATGTGCAGGACACCTTCACGGATGGTTTCGTAAGCAAGAATGGCAACCACAAGGATGGCGGCCAGTAAAACAAGGTTGACGAGTCGACCGAATCCATTCGGGAACCGCTTGGTCGGTGCTTTTTTACTTAATGCCGATCCGACATAAACAAAAAACTGGTTGGCTGCGTCACCGATTGTATGCATCATTTCTGCAAACATGGCGATATTTCCCGTCAAGATGTAAGCGACGAATTTGATAAGAGCGATAACCGTATTGACGATGGCAGCAGCGAGAGCCGATTTATTCCCACGCCTGAGCAGAGTAAAAAAGTTCGACATGAAGGTTCCTCCCTTTTAAGAGAAGCAGAAACGCGGGGTTACCCGCGTCCAGCTTGGAATGATGGATAAAGTGTCATGCCGCCGTCCGCAAACAAGGTAATCCCTGTCACGTAACTTGCTTCATCGGAAGCAAGCCATGCGGCGACTGCAGAAATTTCTTCCGGTTTTCCGATATTCCCCATCGGAATCATGCTTTCGACATCGGCACGTTGTTTCGGATCCTCGAACTTCTCGGCATTGATTGGTGTATTGATCGCGCCCGGTCCAATCGCATTGATACGAATGCCTTTTGGTGCGTATTCCATTGCAAGTGTTTGGGTCATCAGTTTGACGCCGCCTTTGCTCGCAGCATAGTGCACAAACGTTGGCCATGGAATGATTTCGTGTACGCTCGACATATTAATGATATTCCCTTTGACATTATGCTCAACGAAGTATTTAAGAGCTTCCCGGGCACCGAGGAAGGCACCGGTCAAGTTGACGTCGATAACCTTTTGCCAATCTTCAAGTGACATTTCATGAGAAGGTGACGGCATTTCGACACCGGCATTATTGACGAAAACATCAAGCTGACCGAAGTGGTCGACCGCCTGTTTAACGAGATTGATCATGTCCTCTTCTTTCGAGACATCCCCTTGGACGGTAAGGGCTTCACCGCCTGCTTGCTTGATATCTTCTGCGATTTTGTTCGCTTCTTCCGGGTGGCTCCGGTAATTGATGACGACACGCATGCCTTCTTCCGCGTAGCGGCGGATTATGGCTTCACCGATCCCTATTGATCCACCGGTGACGATTGCGACTTTACCTTTGAGACTGTTATACATAATATGAACTCCTCCTTATTATTGCTTCGTAAATCCAATCATGATGCCACCGACGACGACTAGAATACAGCCGATCACGACGAAGGTCATTTCTTTTTTTGTTTTTGCTTCTTTCAGCAGAACGACACCACCAATTGTCGAGATGACGACACCGGTTTGTGATAATGAGAAGCTGGTCGCAACACCGACTTTAGCTGTTGCAAACAATAAGGCGATGTTACCGACTGCCCACATGAGACCGCCGATCGTGTTGCCGGCTGTTTTTTTCGTGAACAGGTTTCCTTTACGTAAAGACAATAGAACGGCACTGATGACCATACCGATGGCTTGTGGCAAGACAGCTTCCCAGCCGTTGATGTTGAACCAGCGGGCGATGACGACATAGCCGACATAACCGACTGTCGAAATGAGGAGTAACAGTAAGCCTTTTCCGATATTTTCATCCTGTTTGCTTTTATCTTCTTTATAAGAAGTGAAAGCGGCACCGGCCACGATTAAGACAAGTGCACTGATACCGAGAATCAAAGCAGTCCGGTTCGACCACTCGCCAAAAGCGAGAACACCGAACAGAGACGTCCCGACGAGTTGCATCCCGGTTGAAATCGGCATCGTTTTTGAGACACCCATCTGTTTAAAAGCTGCGAACTGATTCATTTGGCCAAGGGCCCAAAAAGCACCGGAGAAGAATCCGGCGACCCAGGCTGTCGTCGAAAGTTCAGGGCTGACAAAAAAGAACGTGATGATGGCGAATGCTAAAGCCCCAAGTGTCGTTCCGATAATTTGTTGTTCCGTCGAACCACCGATTTTGGAGACGACCAATGGAAGACTCCCCCACATCAAGGCAGGTACGAGCGCAATTAAGATATCAATCAAGTGTTTCACCTCTTCTACATTTCTTTCTATCTACTTGAAGTTGTACCCCGGGAACAGATCTGAAAAACATAGAAGAACGAAAAAACATTATTTCAAAATAAAAAACGCCCTCTCAAAAGGACGTTTCAGTAATTATTTAAACGGTTCGTCGGCAATCCGGACAATTTGCCGTCCGATGCGTCGACCGTTCCATAAAGCAACGATGGCAATGGCGAGCGAAATGCCCATCAAATCATAATGAGCAAGGAAGTAGCCGGTGTAACTGACCGGGAGGCTGACGATTCCGACGAGGGAGCTGGTCCATTGACGGATTTTCAGCGATTCCATGTTAGCGACGCGGGAAAACTTCTGTTGTTCAAACAGTCGCCACCGGGTCGGTTCGCTCAAGGCATCGTTGACGAGGCGGGGGAAGGCAAGCAGCCGTGCCCCGTAAGAACCGGCGATTTGCAAGTAGCGGTTCTGATTTTTTCCTTCTTCATCGAGCCATCTTCGGACCATCGGTTTAGCAAGTTCGAGCAAATTGATTTTAGGTGATAAGATTTGCAGAATTCCGAGAATCGTTGAGGCAGCCCGGCCGAAAAAGGCAAACTCTGCCGGGAGTTGGATCGGTTCGTTTCGAACCAGTAATTCAATATCGGATAATACTTTTTCAATCAACTTCGTATCAATGTTTTCCATGTCACTTTCAAGATAGAAGGTAACGGCTTTTTCAATCGCTTGCCGGATATTTTGTTTGTTGGCATTTGGCAGTAAAAAGCGCAAATCTTCCAGACCGTCGACGATGGCGTCGTAGTCGAGCGTCACGAACGACTGCAGAATTCGCTGGATCGCGCGCATGTCATCAGCCGTCGTCGCACCGATCATCCCGAAGTCGAGCAGGACGATCCGGCCGTCACTTTGGACAAGGACATTACCCGGATGGGGATCGGCATGGAATTTTCCGCCGAACAATAACTGTTCCCCGGCATTCAGGAACAGGTTCCGGGCCAGTTCATCGCGGTCGATGTTATGTTCCGCTAAGTAATCAAGATCCGTGATGCGTGTCCCTTCAATCCATTCCATGACAAGGACGCGGTTCGTACAATGTTCTTCAAAGTAATCTGGAATATAGATGACCGGATTCGTTTCGTACATTTTTTTGAAGTAGAGACCGTTTTTTAATTCTGTCCGATAGTTCAGCTCATCTCCGATGACGAAGACCATTTGACGGTACAGACTCTGTAAATCGGTTGATTTATTGAGCGACGTCCGGCGGAGCATCGCAATGACGAGTCGCATCGCCCGGAAATCGGTTTTGATAATTTGTTCGATATTCGGCCGTTGCACTTTAATCGCTACTTTGCGTCCATTGGATTTCAGGGTTGCGCTGTAGACTTCACCGATCGAAGCAGAAGCAATCGGTCGGGGGGAAATATCATCGACGATATCTTCGATCGCTGTTCCCCAGTCCTCTTCGATGATTTTCCGGGATTCACCGAGTTTGCTTGACGGGACTTTATCGACAAGTTCCGTCAGCTCCATTAAGACGGATGGAGGAAACAGGTCGGCCCGAATCGACAGGAACTGACCGAGTTTAATGAGGAGTCCTTCGAGACGAAGGGCTTTTTTCTTATAGTCACGCGCAATCGTAATCATGATGCGCTCAAATTCTTCATTATTCGTACCGGGTCGGTTCTTCCGGGTGAATCGATAAATCGTCCAGATGTAACGAGCGAACATCGTTACGATGATGAAAATCCGATAAAGCGCCCAACGTTTCATACCTCCACCTACGCTTCCTGTACAGTTTGTTTCAGTATAGGTTACTTTACCTAAAAACGACACTTGCAAACGGTCGAATCGGTGACAGAAAAAATAAGCTTGCCGGAATCGAAAAAGAGCGTATAGTAAGTATTGGAATTTCTAATGGGAAAGGTGAAATGTGCGTATGTCCTGGGACTTGTTGAATATCATTGGCACGGTGGCGTTTGCGATGAGTGGCGCGATTGTCGCGATGGAAGAAAAGTATGATTTGTTTGGCGTTTGGCTGCTTGCTTTAATCACGGCCTTCGGCGGTGGTGCCATCCGCAACCTGTTGATTGGTGTCCCGGTTTCTGCGCTTTGGTCGCAAGGCGGACTGTTTTTAATCGCGATTTTGGTCGCGTTGCTGATCTTCATTTTACCGCAATTATTTTTACCGCACTGGACGCGGTGGGGGGTGCTCGCTGATGCACTCGGTTTATCCGCCTTTGCGATTCAAGGTGCGTTGATGGCTTCCGCTAAAGGCCTGCCGTTATCGGCAACGATCTCGGCAGCTGTTTTAACAGGAGTCGGTGGTGGCGTCATCCGCGATCTACTCGCCGGACGTAAACCGCTTGTCCTGCATAAAGAAATCTATGCGATGTGGGCCGTCATGGCGGCACTTGTGATTGACCGGTTCGAATTGACGAATCCACTCCATTTGTTCACATTACTCGGTCTGATCACAATTTTACGTATGCTATCCTATTATTATGAATGGAATTTACCAGCACGACGTTTAGGGGGAGATAAGGAATGAAAATTTTCATCATGATCGGAGCATTATCGATGATGCTCGCCGTGGCACTGGGAGCTTTCGGTGCGCATGCCTTAAAAGATATGTTATCAGAGCGGATGCTTGCGAACTGGCAGACGGGTGTCTTGTATCAAATGGTTCACTCGCTCGGAATTCTCGCACTCGGCGGGATGTTATTGAAAGTATCGATTTCTCAGTTCTCATTGGCCGGTTGGCTGATGCTTGCCGGAATCGTTTTCTTCTCAGGCAGCCTGTACGTGATGGCGCTGACGGGTGTGACGAAACTTGGGGCTGTGACGCCGATCGGTGGCGTCCTGTTCATCGCAGCCTGGATTTTTGTTGCAATCGGGGCTTATAAAGGGCTGTAAAGACAATAAGAATCTATCCGCTTCACGCGACTCGAGCAGAGAAACGTGAAACGGATAGATTTTTTTGTTCGCAAAAAAACCGGTAAACAGATTTTGATCTGTTTACCGGTACGATAGAGCGACAAAAGCAATAGCTTCAGCGCTTGGCAGGTTGTGTTTTATTTAACTTCGATAATGCTTGCTCATAGCGGTCCAGTACGCGTTCCGCGACTGGCTTTAGCTCTTTTGAAAGCACAGCGAATTGCAATTCACGCGATCGCGTTGATCGGTTCATAGCATTCCCCATGGTAATTCCTCCTTCAGGTACAAATCTGACAGTTTTTGTGGCCGCAAAGAGTATATTCCCGTAGGGTTTTCCTATGAAACGTGATTTAGCAGATTAAAGTGCGAAATGTGCTTCGAGATCTGTTGTTTCGAGGCGGTTCCCGATAAAGAACTCACCAAACTCACCGTATTTGGCACTGACTTCGTCAAAACGCATTTCATAAACGATTTTCTTGAACTGCAGAATATCATTGGCGAACAGCGTGACGCCCCATTCCCAGTCATCGAATCCGGTTGATCCACCGATGATTTGCTGAATCTTGCCGGCGTAGCTCCGACCGATCATTCCGTGACGGTACATCAGTTCTTTTCGTTTTTCCATCGAAAGCGTGTACCAGTTGTCGCCGTCGCGGCGCGACTTGCTCATCGGATAGAAGCAGATGTGCTTCGATTTCGGAAGAATCGGATAGAGACGGTCGCGGACGTACGGGTTTTCATACGGGTTACCTTCTCCTGAACCGCGGTACGTACCGAGTTCGACGACAGACACATAGGAGTACGTCGGAATCAGATAGTCGTATAGATCCAGCTTCTGCATCTTCACTTCAACATCCTGAATCTCTTCCATTGTCGGACGCAGAACCATCAAAACGAGATCCGCTTTTTGACCGATGATCGTATAGAGGGCATGACTGCCTTCTTTTTGATCTTCTACTTGTGCGAGTTCTCCCAAAAATGCCTGGAACTCCTGTACCATCTTCGTCCGGACGGAAGCATCGACCTGTTTCAGACGGGCCCAGTCAATCCGGCGGAAATCATGGAATGTATACCAGCCATCGAGTGTTTCGGCGGCTTGTTGCGTAACGGTTGGTTCGGATGATTGATGTTGCATATGAAAACCTCCTGAATCTGTAATGGTGAACGTGTTAATCCATGTTCAATCTTACCATATCTTTTTGGTTTCCTCGTAAGAAAACGGGTTCGTTTTTGGAGCGGACCCGACATACAAAAACGGAAAGGGGGGTATGAGGTAAAAGGGTGTGATAAAGAGGTTCTGTTTTTCCCTGTACTATATTAAAAAAGATACTGTAATAGTATTCAAAAAGTCAGGTATAAGAATAGAAAACACACTTTTTTGCAAATTGTTTTAACAACGAAACAGAACTGTGTATAATGAACAATGGAATGGAACAACAACAAAAACCGACACTTATTCGCCACAAAAGGAGCTAATATCATGCAATTATTCGAAATGCTTGAGACAAAAGTCAAAGCCCACCAGCCGACGATCGTTTTCCCTGAAGGAATCGATGCACGTGTTCTCGGTGCAGCTGTACGTTTGAAAAAAGACGGTTTAGTTACACCGATCGTCATCGGACCACGCGGTCAAATCGAAGAGACAGCTTCAGCAAACAACATTGATGTTGCAGATCTTGAAACGATTGATCCGGCTTCATATGAAGGAATCGAAGAACTCGTTGCTTCATTCGTTGAGCGTCGTAAAGGAAAAGCAACGGAAGAACAAGCCCGCGCCCTCATCCTGAAAGACGTCAACACGTTTGGTACGATGCTCGTCCACACAGGAAAAGCAGAAGGTCTAGTTTCCGGTGCGATGCACGCAACAGGTGATACGGTTCGTCCGGCACTTCAAATCATCAAAATGCAAGAAGGCTATAAAAAGACATCAGGTGTCTTCATCATGGTTCGTGACGACGAGCAGTATGTGTTCGCCGACTGTGCAATCAACATCGCACCGGACGCTAACGATTTAGCTGAAAATGCAATCGCGTCTGCGAAAACGGCAAAAACATTCGGAATCGATCCGAAAGTTGCGTTGCTCAGCTTCTCGACAAAAGGTTCAGCGAAATCACCGGAAACAGAGCGCGTTGTCGAAGCAACACGTTTGGCAAAAGAACGTGCACCTGAACTCTCAATCGACGGTGAATTACAATTTGACGCAGCATTCGTCCCGAGTGTCGCAAAATCAAAAGCGCCGGAATCAGATGTTGCCGGTCAAGCAAACGTCTTTATTTTCCCAAGCCTTGAGTCTGGAAACATCGGCTATAAGATTGCCCAGCGTCTTGGCGGTTTTGAAGCAATCGGACCAATTCTGCAAGGACTCAACAAACCGGTCAACGATTTGTCGCGCGGATGTAACGAAGAAGACGTCTACAAACTGGCGATCATTACAGCGGCACAAGCTGTCGAAGAACGCCAAGCGTAATCCATTTTCGAAAAAGACTTTACTTTTTCAGTGAACTCCGTAAAATGGAACACATCACGCATCAACGAATAAACGTATAGCAACGCTCGTATAATAGTGGGGATTGGCCCACGAGTCTCTACCGGATCGCCGTAACGATCCGACTACGGGTGGTGAGTTACTGCTCTCTTTTTAGCGTACAGTGGCTGCCCCCGGGTAGCGACTGTACGTTTTTTTTCGTTCAAAAAGGAGAAATCAGTTATGAAACGTTTGGAAGAAATGATTAAACAAGAAGGATTAGTCTTATCGGATCAAGTATTAAAAGTCGATTCCTTTTTAAACCACCAGGTCGATCCGACCTTGATGTGGGAAATTGCCTATGAATTCATGGACCGGTTCAAAGATGCCGGTATTACGCGGATCTTGACGATTGAAGCAGGTGGCATCGCACCGGCGATGATGACCGCGCTTCGTCTTGGTGTCCCGATGGTCTATGCCCGGAAAACGAAGTCGTTAACGTTAAACGAAGGAACGATTTCAGCAGAAGTCTATTCGTTTACGAAACAGCAGACGAGTACGATTACGGTCGCAGAACAATATTTACAGGCCGGAGAACGCGTCCTGATCATCGATGATTTCCTCGCAAACGGGGAAGCGGCGTTCGGATTAGCAAAACTCGTCGAACAGGCCGGAGCAGAAGTCGCAGGCTTCGGTATCGTCATTGAAAAATCATTCCAACCGGGACGTCAGAAATTGCTGGATGCCGGATTCCGTGTTGAATCGCTTGCCCGTATTAAAAAGCTCGAAGCAGGAGAGGCGACATTCGTCGACCCGGTGACAGTATGAAGACGTTATCGAACGTCAAAGCGGCGAGTCTAGGTCTGCAACATGTACTCGCGATGTACACGGGAGCCGCGATTGTTCCGCTGATTGTCGGCAGTGCAATCGGGTTATCCGGTGAAGAACTGGCGTATCTCGTTGCGATTGATTTATTTATGTGTGGAGTAGCGACATTGTTGCAAGTGTTCGTGACGAAATATACCGGTGTTGGTTTACCGGTCGTCCTCGGCTGTACATTTACAGCTGTCGGTCCGATGATTGCGATCGGCAGTTTGCAGGGCATCACGGCCATTTACGGTGCGTTGATTGCCAGCGGTTTAATTATCTTCGTGATTTCCGGTTGGTTCAGCCGGATTGCGATTTTGTTTCCGCCGGTCGTGCTCGGTTCTGTCGTGACGATCATCGGCATTTCGTTAATTCCGGCGGCGATTAATGATATCGGCGGCGGACAAGGCGCGAAGGATTTTGGTGATATGCGGTACTTGGCACTTGCCGGACTGACGATTGTCCTGATTTTAGTCTTTAACCGTTACGGAACGGTTTTTTCAAAAGCGGCAGCTGTGCTGATTGCCGTCCTGATCGGAACGCTCGTTGCATTCGGAATGGGAATGATTGATTTCAGCCCGGTCGCTGAAGCATCCTGGTTCCAAATGGTGACACCATTTTATTTCGGTGTCCCGACCTTTAATGCTACAGCCATTCTGACGATGACGCTGGTCGGACTCGTTTCGATGGTCGAATCAACAGGCGTCTTCTTGACGCTCGGAGAAATCACCGACAAAAAACTGACGGATAAAGATTTAGCCCGTGGGTACCGGGCGGAAGGAGCCGCAACGATCATCGGCGGAATCTTCAATAGTTTCCCATATACGACGTACAGTCAAAACGTCGGTCTTGTCCAGTTGACGGGTGTCAAAACACGGAAAGTCATCGTCTTTGCCGGATTCTTTTTGATCGTGCTCGGTTTCTTGCCGAAAGTCGCCACCTTCACGACACTGATTCCGAAACCGGTTCTCGGCGGAGCGATGCTCGTGATGTTCGGAACGGTCGCAGCGAGCGGAATCCGGATTTTATCCCGTGTTGATTTTGCTAAAAACGATAATGTGATCACGGTCGCGCTTGCACTTGGTGTCGGACTCGGCATCAGCATGAATCCGGCGATTGTCGCGTCACTTCCGGATCAGGTCCGTGTCCTGACAGACAGTCCGATTGTCGCAGGATCAGTAACAGCCTTGCTGTTGAACGGGCTGTTCCGTTTGACGGAAAAGAAGACAGCGATGAGAAAAACACCTTTGGCAAAGGTTGAATAAGATTTGTAACCCTTATTAAAGGAGCAGTCATGTATACTATTCGGTATAGGTGGTTGCTCCTTTTATGTACCGTTACATAAATCAGAATATTTCGAGTATGTGGGATTCGGAGAAAATATCTCTTGAAAACGTTTACAAAACGGACACAATTTCTTTATACTGACAACGTAGCGGTTAGGGGAACTGCTAAGAAACAAACAGAGACGGGAAGGACGTCGTACAGATGAAACAACAGACAGAACTGAATCGGGGATTAGAAGAACGTCACATTACACTGATGTCGCTGGGGGCGGCGATCGGTGTCGGACTGTTCCTCGGATCCGCAAAAGCGATTCAATTAGCTGGACCAGGAATACTGATCGGGTACTTAATCGGTGGTCTCATTATCTTCATTATCATGCGGGCTCTTGGGGAACTCGCAGTCCGTGAACCGGTATCAGGCAGCTTTGCCGAGTATGCCCGAAAATATGTCAGCCCGCTTGCCGGTTTCCTGACAGGGTGGAATTATTGGTTGCTCTGGATTTTCACATGTATGGCCGAAATTACGGCCGTCGGGATTTATATGCAGGAATGGTTCCCGAATTCACCCACTTGGATGTGGGCGCTTGGTGCACTGATTTTGATGACGAGCATCAACTTCATTGCCGTTAAGTTTTACGGGGAATTCGAATTCTGGTTTGCATTAATCAAAATCGTTGCCATCGTCGCAATGATCATTCTTGGAACGCTGACGATTGTCATCGGGTTCGGGAACGGCGGTACGCCGGTCGGGATTTCAAATCTTTGGTCACATGGCGGATTCCTGCCGAACGGGTTCGGCGGTGTTCTACTTGCGATGCAAATGGTCATGTTTGCCTTCTTAGGGATTGAAGTGATTGGGGTCACAGCAGGTGAAGCAAAAAATCCGAAGAAAACAATCCGTAAAGCGGTCAACAATGTTTTCTTACGAATTTTAGTCTTCTACATCGGTGCTCTGTTCGTCATTCTTTCGATTTATCCATGGGATCAAGTCGGACAGAATAACAGCAGTCCATTCGTTTTATTATTTGATTCACTAGGCATTCCGGCAGCTGCCGGAATCATTAACTTCGTTGTCTTGACGGCGGCTTTATCGTCATGTAACTCGGGAATTTTCTCAACAGCCCGGATGATGATGAACTTGTCACAAAATCAGGAAGCACCGAAACGTTTTGCAAAGATTTCTAAAAACGGTGTACCGGCACTTGCAACGATTCTTTCTGGCGTTGCCTTGCTGGTCGGTGTCGCACTCAACTACTTCTTGCCGGATGATGTCTTTGCAATTGTCACAAGTATCGCGACATTCGGAGCTGTCTGGACATGGGCGATGATTTTGATTGCTCAGATGCGGGCACGGAAAGTACACGGAACGGCTGAATTCGGAGTTCCATTCTTCCCGATTGCGAACTATCTTGCGTTAGCCGCACTCGCGGGTGTCATCGTCCTGATGGCATTTGATGCCGGAACACGGATTGCACTGATTGTCGGACCGCTCTGGTACGTGATTTTGATTGCTGTGTATTATGCACGGGGAATGCATAAACAAAAGCGTCAACCTCTCGATCAAGCGTCAGGCGAATGAATCAAGGAGATCAGCTTCGGCTGGTCTCTTTTGTTCTGTTTCGACGTCAGTTTTGCTACACTGGACACAGATGAAATAAGAGGAGGATTATTATGAAAACGATTCATGTCGATGAACTGCAAGAAAAGCTTGAAGCGGGTGAAGCATTACACGTCGTAGATGTCCGAGAACAGGACGAATATGATGCCGGTCATATTCCGAACGTCCGCTTTTTGCCGATGTCTGAGATCGGAGAACGGTATACCGAATTGCAGGAAGGCGAAACGTACTATCTGATTTGCAAAGCAGGCGGACGGAGCGAAAACGTCGGACGATTCCTCGAACAGTACGGCTATGACGTCGTCAACGTCGAAGGCGGGATGATGAACTGGAAAGGCGATCAAGAAGCATGATTGCTGAAAAATTGGAAGCGGATTCCTAAAAGGATCCGCTTCTTTTTTTTGATTTTCTGTGAAAAAGTATACATTTTAACCGATAAAGAGACTAGAACGGCGAGTATGTAGCTCGAGAATGGGAGTTGGATATGGAACAGAAGAAAAAACGCACGTTGAGTATTAAACAAAAGTTGATCCTGACATCGATGCTCTTATTATTGATTCCTTCTTTATTGATCGGTTTTGTTTCTTACAATCAGGCCAAGCAAAAAATCACGAATGAAATTTTGCAGTCGGCCCATGCCGGTGTCGACCGGATGAATGATGAAATCATGAATATCGTCGATCCGATGCGGCGCGATGTCGCCTTTTTTGCGGACAGGATTGACGGAACGTTGTATCAATCAGGCAAACAGAATCTCGACTTAAAAGAAAAAATGACCGAATACTTAGATACCCATCCGCAAGCCACTAATATTTATTATGCAACGACGTCAGGTGAGATGACGATTTACCCGGAACAATCGATGCCGGATGATTATGATCCACGCGACCGTCCATGGTATAAAGCGGCAGAAGGCGCCAGTGGAAAAGTCGTTATCACAGATCCGTACGTCGATGCTGCATCAGGGAAGATGATGGTGACGCTCTCGCAAACGGGTGGAAACGGACGCGGTGTCATTGCAGTTGACGTCGATGTTGACCGGATTGCCGAAATCGCCAAGAAAATCAAAATCGGAAAAGAAGGGTATGTCACGATTTTGGATTCGAAGAAAAAATTCGTCACTCATCCAACATTAAAACCTGGTGAAACAGCGTCCGGCAACTGGGTCGGACCCCTTTACGCGGGGAAAGAAGGACGCTTCTCCTACTTGTTTGAAGAGGAAAATAAACAGATGGACTTCATGACGAACGGTCTGACCGGCTGGAAAGTCGCCGGTACATTGTACGATAAGGAAATCACGGATGAAACATCCGGTATTTTATGGACGACATTAGGTGTCATTGCCGCAACATGCGTGTTGGCAGCGATTTCCCTGTTCTTCATTTTACGTTCCATTATCAGTCCGCTGAATCGCTTGACAAAAAGTGCGGAACGAATCCAGGAAGGCGACTTGACGGAAGAAGTTGTCGTCGAATCGGATGACGAAATCGGAAAAGTCGCTGAAAGTTTTAATACGATGATTCTGTCGTTACGGGGGATCATCTCGAATCTCGATCAATCAATCGGTCAGGTCGCGGCTTCTTCCGAGGAACTGATGGCGAATGCCGCACGAACGACGGCAGCTTCGGAACAAATTGCCGGCTCGATTCAGGAAATGGCGGCCGGAGCCGGTCAATCGAAACGCCAGCTCGACGGGAATGCGGTTTCGCTGCAAGCCATCACATCGGGTGTCATGCGGATTGCCGAGAGCTCGACGAATGTCTCGGAACTATCACGCGCGACCGCTTCAGAAGCAGAAGACGGAACAGCCGCGGTCACAAAAAACGTCGAACAGATGAAAGCAATCGATTCATCGGTCGAGAACTTTGGTGAGGTCATCCAGTCGCTGGCCCATCGTTCGAACGAAATCGGTAAAATTGTTGATGTCATCAACGGCATTGCGACCCAGACGAATTTACTGGCCTTAAATGCGGCGATTGAAGCGGCACGGGCGGGTGAGAACGGAAAAGGGTTTGCCGTCGTTGCCAGTGAGGTGCGGAAGCTTGCGGAACAGTCGCAGGAATCGACGAAACAAATCTCCCATCTGATTCAAAACATCAAACAGGAAACGGAACGTTCGGTCTTCCTGATGAAAGAAGTTTCGCATCATACGAAAGCGGGACTCGAAACGACGGAAGATTCAGCCGTTCGTTTCAAACAAATCATGTTGCGGACCCAAGAAATGACACCGCGGATCGAAGATGTCACGGCAACGGTCGAAGAGATTGCTGCCAACGTCCAGGAAGTCTCGGCATCCGCAACGGAAATCGCTCATATCGCAGATGAAAATTCTGCAGCATCCGAGCGCGTCGCGGCGACGACGGAAGAACAGCTTGGCTCGATGGAAGATATTTCACAATCGGCTAAAACCTTGTCTGATATGGCGGAAGAATTGCAAGTCCTCGTATCACGATTCAAAATATGATTTTAAAAACGACCGTCCTCTTTCGAGGATGGTCGTCTTTTTTGGAAAAAGACGCGATCTTCAACCAGATTTCTAATGAATGTTGCTTGAATAAAATAAGAAACGGGAAAATACAAGTGTAGACTGGCAGCTTGTAATCGGGAGGTGTTGGTGATGGCACGACAGACGAAATTAATGGAGTGGCAACAGGCGGGTTTGATTGATGCAGAGACAGTCGACCGGATTAAAGCGTATGAAGGTCACCGTCAAAAAAAGAAACGTGTGCCGTTGTTGTTGATTGTCGGATTGACCTTTGTCGGGTTAGCTTTGCTCAGTTTCTTGGCTGCCAATTGGCAAGCGATTCCTGCCCTCATTAAAATTGGTTTAGTGTTGGTCATCATGGTCAGTTGTTATGTGTTGGCCGATGTATCGGAACGGCGGACCATTTGGAATCCGGTTGCTTTTCGGATTCTTGGACTGGTTGCCTTTGCCGGAGCGCTCATCGTCACCGTCCAGAGTTTTCATATGTCCATGCAAGGTTCGTTTATCGGTTGGGCCGTCTTCCTCGCCGCGCTCGCCCATTTCTTTACGTGGCGTCATCCGGCCTATGCGATTGTTGCCTTCATCTCAGGTTTGAATATCTTTACCGGAGTCGGCGGATTTGGAACGGAGCATGCCACGTTTCTCGACTGGACATCGATTGTCCTCGTCGTGATCGTATCGCTTGCCTGGTTCTATTTCAGCCAGTCCTTCCCGTCCCTGATTCTCAGTTGGTTATTTCTTTATCTGTCGGGACTTGAGTTGTTTGCCCTTGTCTCTTACGACGGTGTCCTTTGGCCGATCTGGACCTTATTCGTGCTTGTCCCGCTGTTACTCGTCGTTAAACAAGACAGCGATCGTCATTTTCTATACCATCTGTATCTGATTGTCGCTGCCATCAATTCACTGGTTTATTTAACGGTCCGTGCCGAAACGACGGACTCCGTCATTCCTTTAGGAGAAGCCGTCGCACTTGCTGTTTTCGGTCTCGCAATCGGCTACTTGATTTACCAAAAATTCCGTCCGTTACTTTGGATTTTACCGCTCGGTTTGTTCGGATTCCTTTGGTTGGACGAACAGGCCATCTTGATTGCTGCGCTTGTCGAAATCATTGCCTTCGTCTATTTGATTGAGCAGGAGCGCCAAGGTCGCCGTCTGACGATTCCATTTGTCTACTTCATCGCGGTTCAACTGACGATTTACTTTATCTATGCGTGGGACCGCCTCGATATGTCGTTGTTCTTCCTCGTTGGTGCATTGCTCGTCTTCCTGATTGCCGGTGTCCTGTGGTGGATTCGAAAACGCCGTGAAGGAGGGGTTCCGTCATGAAACGGTATCTGTTTCCAGTTTTTCAAATCATCGTCGTTCTCGGGGTGATCCTCAGTTTTTACTCCATTTCCTGGTTCGGTGACAGTTACCGCTTTCGGGCGGAACCATATGATCCGTTCAGTCCGGTCTATGGTGAATATGTCATGTTGCAATATCCTGATTTGAAACCGGCCGACTCTGTGAAAAAAGGATTGGTCTACGTCACGTTTACGACAGGTTCTGATGGCTATGCCAAGATTGACCGGATCTCAAATGACCGCTTTTTCGGTTCCGTTGCCGGAGACTACTACGACAAATACGTCACGATTCCTCAATTGAATCAGTATTATGTCGAGCAGGGAACAGGAAAAGGATACGAAGATGCAAAAAAATTAGAAGTCAAAGCCGATGTCTCGCCATGGGGTACGGTTCGGGCAACGGATTTGAGTGTTCGAAAATAAAAAAACCGCTTGGATCTGTACACGAAATCCGTGTAGGATCCAAGCGGTTTTGGTTATGCCGATTTTTTAATTTTTTCCCAACGCGGTGAGTTGAGCAATTCAATCCATTTCCGAACCGCTGAAATCGTGATGACGATGGCTAAGATCCCCATTGTGACCGACAGAATCGTATTCAGGATGCTGAAGCCGGCAGAAGCCGGGTTCGCGTAGACATTGGCGACCATCCAGATATCAGCGAACGTCACTGTTACAAGCAGGTAGACAAGCGGAATGAATGTCGTCAAGGCATAGACTTTCTTGTCGGCGATCTTCAGGATGATCGTCGTTCCGATAATTAAGCCGATCGAAGCCATCAATTGATTCGAAACACCGAACAAGGCCCAAATCGAACCGATGTCGCCGGAGAAGAGCAGGTATCCCCAGAAGAACGTACCAAGCGCACTGGCGAAAATAGCACCCGGGATCCAGTCGACCCGTTTTAACGGTTTGTAGAATTCTCCGAAGAAATCTTGAATCAAGTAGCGGGCAACGCGTGTTCCGGCATCAATCGCCGTCAGGATAAAGACCGCTTCAAACAGAATGACGAATTGGAAGAAGAAGCCGGCAATTTCACGGAACCAGGGGATGGCCCGGAAGATGAACGTCATACCGACGGCCAGTGAAACGGCTCCACCGGTCCGTCCGGCGAGATCGAGTCCGATTTCCCGTGATAATTCATCAAGGTAAACGGTGCTCATACCGAGTGTCGCAAAGACTTCCGGTGTCGAATTGATGGCGAAGTAATCTCCGACTTCAAGAGACGTTGCGGCAATCAAAGCCATGACAGCGACGAGACACTCAACAAGCATCGCACCGAAGGCGACCGGTTTGATATCACTCCAACGATTGATCATCTTCGGTGTCGTTCCGGAGCCGACGAAAGCGTGGAAACCGGAAATCGCGCCACAGGCAATCGTGATCGAGATGAATGGCCAGACCGGACCGGCAATGATCGGACCGCCACCGTTGACGAATTTCGTGAACGCCGGGAAACGGATATCCGGATTGATGATGAAGACACCGACGATCAAGGCAAAGAAAACACCGATTTTCATGAAACTTGATAAGTAATCACGCGGTGCAAGCAACAACCAGACCGGCAGTGCTGCAGCGAAGAAGGCATAAATCGGTAACGCAATCGCGAGTTGACGTGACGACAGGTCGAACCATGTTCCGATGAACGTGTCAGTCAACTGGGGACCGAAACCGATTGCAGCAAGAATCAATAGGAAACCGACGACGGAAGCCAAGGCGAGATTGCCGCCTTTTCGTAAATAGATACCGACACCCATGGCAATCGGAATGGTCGAGAAGACAGCGAACGTGCCCCATGGATTATGTTCCAAAGCATGGAGGACGACCATTGAAAGTCCGGCCATCGTAATCGTGATGATGAAGAGCATAGCGAGACCGGCACAAAAACCGGCAACCGGCCCGAGCTCTTTTTTAGCGACTTCCGATAACGACTGCCCATCCTGACGCATGGAAGCAAACAAAACGACCATATCATGGACGGCACCACCGATGACAGCACCGATCAAAAGCCATAAGAGGCCCGGTAAATAACCGAACTGAGCGGCAAGGACAGGACCGACGAGCGGACCGGCAGCGGCGATTGCTGCAAAGTGGTGACCGAACGAAACCCATTTGTTGGTCGGGACGTAATCTTTTCCGTCCGCAAACTTATGGGCCGGTGTTTCCCGGTCCTCTTTAATTTTTAAGACTTTGACAGCCATGAATGTGCCATAGAGACGATAAACGATTAATAAAATACAAATGACGGCAATAACAATAGGTGTAGCGCTCATGCGTGGACCTCCTCATAAACTGGTATGAGAAAAGTGTACTTGATTTGGAAGCGCTTTCTTTTGTTTGTCGGATGAACCGTTCGTTTTGACCGATGACATGTCGAAAAAGAGCGGTGAACGGAAAAAAGAAAGCTCTCAAATCCCGAGAGCTTCCTTTAAGACTTTGACATACGTCCGGCTGACCGGCACATCAATCTGCTGGATCTTGATTGTATAGGCCCCGTTGAACCACGGTTCGATCGCTTCGATGGCTGCCAAATTGACGAGGTAGGAACGATGGACACGAAGAAAGCGGTGACCCGATAATTTTTTTTCGAGTTCCTGCAACGTATCGTTCGACGGATAGGCGTCGGAACGCGTCACAAGCTTCGTTTTTCCGTTTTCCGCGACGATGTAGTCGACATCCTGCGGGGAAAGTAATTTTAACTGATCCCCAGATTCAACGGCCAATCGTTCAATCCGCGGTGTTTTCGGCGCCGGTTTGCGCATGATTTTTTCAATGGCCCGGCTGATCCGTGACGGATCGTAAGGTTTGAGAATGTAATCGTAAGCGTTCAGTTCGAAGGCTTCGAGGGCGTGGGTATCATAGGCGGTGACGAATAAAATCGCAGGTGGGTGCGGCATCGATTGCAGGCGTTTCGCGACATCGAGTCCGCTCCCGTCAATCAGTTCGATATCCAAAAATACGAGATCCGGCTGCAACGTCCGAACGAGTTGCTCGGCTTCACCGACGTGTCCCGTTTCTGCGATGACGTCGAGTCCGGCCCGGACGACATGGTACCGCAACTCGTCCCGGGCAAGCGGCTCATCTTCAATTAGGATCGTGCGCATGGGAAACCTCCTTTCCTGTTTCAATGGGCAGATGGATGGTGATGGTCGTACCTTCTCCCGGTTGACTGGTCAACCGGAACGACCCGTTTTCAGCATACAGACTTTTAATCCGTTCGGCTGTATTGAAAAGAGCAGTGCCGGTACCGTTTGATTCGACGACTTCCCGACCGAGGCGGGTCAGCCGTTCCGCGTCGATCCCGCGTCCGTTATCGACGACTTCCAAAACGAGTTGATCCGCGGTTAACCAGGCCGTGACGCCGACATATCCGGTTTGACCAGGACTAAACGCATGCTGGAAGGCATTTTCGATCAACGGTTGGAGTACGAAAGGCGGAACAAGTAATTGTTCCGTCCCGTCCTCTAAATCAATATCAACGAACGGGCGGCTAGGAAAACGGGCCGCTTCCAGTGAGATGTAGGCTTCGATATGTTCCAGTTCTTTTTGGAGCGGAATTTTCGTCGAGCGGGCACCCTGCAGGTTGCTGCGGAAAAACGTCGACAGTTCGAGCAATAAGGTCCGTGCCTGTTCGACATCTGTCCGACATAACGCGTAAATCGTATTGATGGCATTAAATAAAAAATGCGGATGGATCTGTGCTTCGAGGGCCCGGATTTCAGCATCCTTTAACAGACCGGCTTGCCGCTCGGCTTTCCCGAGGGCGAGTTGGGTCGAGAAGAGCTTGGCCAGTCCTTCGATCAATTCGACTTCGACGGCGTCGAGCAATTCAGGATGAGGATAATACACTTTGAGTGTCCCGATTGTCGTTTCGCCGATTGTTAACGGAGCAATGATGCCCGCCTGTAACGGGCAATCTGCTTTTGGACAACCGATCTCATCCCGATCGGTGACAAGCCTCAGTTGTCCGTCTGTCAAAACATGCTCCGTCGGACGGGTCGTCCAGTGCCCGCCGGATTGGTGATGGTCACTGCCGACACCGATATGTGCCAAAATGACTGATTGATCCGTCAAGGAGACCGCATCGGCGCGTGTCTGTTGTAATAAAATATCTGCCACGGCTTCCGCGGTTTGGATAGTTAAGCCGCGTGTCAAATGAGGTAAGGTCAAATCCGCGATATGCAGGGACCGTTCCGCTTCACGGGCCCGAACGTGTTCCTCTTCCCGCGCGGCGAGACGGATGATCGATAAGAACAGCCAGACGCCGAGGACGTTGACGACGGTCATCGGAAGAAAGATGAACTGGATCAGTTCGAGGGCGGCCGGGAACGGGTCGGAAAACAGAAGAATCAATGACATTTCGAAAACCATTAAAAAACCCGTCAGGCAAATCGGCAGTAATGCCTGACTGCCGAGACGGTCGCGCCAGTAGGGACGGAGTAATCCACTGACACCGCCTGCGACGACGGTCGAGAGGGCGCAGGCGAAAGCGGTAAACCCGCCAAGTGTATAGCGGTGAATCCCAACGAGGAGACCGGTGATCGTTCCACCGATCGGACCGGCGAGCAATCCGCTGATGACGACAATCATCGTCCGTGTGTTGGCGATTGCTGATGTACCGTCAACCTGTTCGAGCCAAGTGTGCGGTAAGAACTTGGCTAAATCGACCTTGACTCCCGTGTAATTACTCAAAATCCCATAGGTGGCGAAAATTAGAATCAGCAACCCAAACTGCCAGCCGGCTTCCGGCTGTTTCAGTAAACGCCGCGTCGGTCCCCACTGGGCGAGGATGAACGCTAAAATGATCATGATGCCGAGCCGTTCCAGTAAAAAGGGTATGAGTTCAAACATGACATCCCTCCATTCGTCCTAAGTGTAAACGTTACCGAAAAGGAGGACAACGAAAAAAACTCCAACCGATCCGAAGATCGTCTGGAGTTTCGTTAGTTATTATTGAGCATCTTTATCGAATGTAATTCGAGCGATCGCATCATGCTGGTGAATCGTTTCTTCGTTACGGCATTCGACGAAGAACGATGCAATCGGGTCCATTTCGTAAAGGTCGGCAGCGATTAAGCGCACCATATCTTCTACGAAACGCGGGTTTTCATAAGCCATCTCTGTAACACGCTTCTCATCCGGACGTTTCAGGACCGGGTGCAGAGGTGCTGATGCATTGGATTCCGCTGCATCAAGAAGTTCCTGTTTCCAGTTGAAATCATCGGCTTCATCGCGTAATGAAGCTTCCATTGTCACGTAACCGCGTTGGTTATGTGCACTGTATTCGCTGATTTCTTTTGAACATGGGCAGAGTGTCGTGACGTTGATTGTCAGACCGACTGATAAAGTTGCTTCGTTTGTTTCTGTGTTGACGCTGACCGTCTGCCAGACTTCCGCGTTCATCAATCCGCTGAGTCCTGTTGCCGGCGCTTTGCGTGTGAAGAACCATGGGTAACGGATTGTCAGTTGTCCTTCGGATTGTTCCATGCGCTCCGCCAGTTCGCGGGCGAACTGGATGAGTGATTCGTTTGTGACGACCCAACCTTCGTTGTGGTACTGATCCAGTTGTTCCGTCAAACGGCTCATATTGATCCCTTTACGGTCCTGGACAAGTGAAGTCGAAAGTTCAAATGTCGCAATCGTTGCTTGTGTTGTTTCGCCGTCTTGAATGACGACCGGGTGTTTGACGTTTGAGATTCCTACAGCATCGAGTGCGAAGAGGAAGTTCTTCGGTGTGTTCTGCAAGTCGATCATTTTATCTTTTTCAGTCGGCTTCGTTCCTTTAATAGGAGGAACAGAGCCAAACAGCTTGTGGCGCTCTTCTTTGGTTGGCAGTGTAACCGGGTAGGTAGACATTCGTATCGGCCCCTTTGTCCTTTTGTAGTAGTGCAAGTAGTAATAACATGACAGGAATGCTAGAGACGAGCAAGTCTGGTGATTCCGTGAATGTGTTGTCGCGACGTATCGTTGCTATGAATTTTATCACGAACCTTCCTAAAAACAAAACTTACAAGACTCGGAAGAAACAGTTTACGTATTTACAGGTATAACTTGCTTGCAATCGGGTATATTATCATATAGTATGTGTTCATGTGAACGTGTAAATGACGTATCTAATGAAAATTGATTTTCAATGAAAAATCGTAAACAGGAAGGAATGAAGTAGATGGATTGGCAGTTAGTACTTCAATATGCCTGGGTTGTCCTCGTCTTAATCGCGTTAGAAGGACTCCTTTCGGCAGATAACGCACTCGTCTTGGCCGTCATGGTAAAACATTTACCGGGCGAGCAGCAGAAAAAGGCTTTATTTTATGGATTAGCAGGAGCATTCGTTCTTCGATTTGCAGCATTGTTCGCAATCTCATTCCTCGTCGATATCTGGCAGATCCAAGCACTTGGTGCCGCCTACCTGTTAATTATGGGACTCCGGCATATTTATAAGACAATCAAAGCCCGGCGAATCGGTGAGAATCATGGTGCGGAAAATGAACTCGACGCAGAACCGAAATCAGATGAGCCGGTTTCCAGAGCCGAATTTTGGAAAACAGTCGCGAAGATTGAATTCGCTGACCTCGCGTTTGCCGTCGACTCGATTTTGGCAGCCGTCGCACTTGCCGTTGCGCTCCCAAACTGGGGAACAGGTGAAATTGGTGGCTTGAACACCGGTCACTTCGTCGTCATTTTGACAGGTGGACTGATGGGTGTCGTCCTGATGCGTTTTGCAGCCCGCGTCTTCGTTAAGTTACTGGCGGAACGTCCGGGTCTTGAAACAGCAGCATTCGCCATCGTTGCCTGGGTCGGTGTAAAACTTGCGGTTCTCGCACTCGAACACCCGAAATACCATGCATCAATCGAAGGCACGATTTTCGAAGCATTGAAACTTCCAGAAGGATTCGCACACAGCACACCGTGGCAGATCTTCTTCTGGATCGTCATGGTGGGTCTCGCACTTTGGGGCTGGTTCTCTTCTCCAAAGACGAAATCAAATCCCGATGCTGAAAAGAAAGTCGAAAAAAATCTGTAATCTTCATCAGGCTCTCCTTCCGGGGGAGTCTTTTTTTGTCTAATCATCCGGAAGTTCGGGTAAAAAGAACAGTCAGATTCAAGTGTTCAGTCTTTTGCTTTTAGATAAGCGGCCTTATAATAAACTTACTGAACAAAAAGGGGATTCGTTTTTATGGATATTGGATTAATTACACAGTATGCGACGGTTGGACTTGTTTTAATCATCTTACAAGGTCTACTGTCAGCCGATAACGCCATGGTCATGGCTGTTCTCGTGCGTCCGTTACCGGACGATCAACGTAAAAAAGCACTGTTTTATGGATTGATCGGAGCACTTGTCCTGCGTTTCGTCGCGATTTTCTTTGCGTCGTACTTAGCGACGATTTGGGAGTTGCAGGCGCTCGGCGCAATTTATCTGTTCTATGTGGCGTTCAAGGGGATTGTCGAAGCCCGTTCGAACAAACATCAGATTCCGGAGTCCGCTTCTGCTAAAAAAGCATCACCGAATTTCTGGTGGACAGTCGTCAAAGTCGAATTCTCCGACTTGGCGTTTGCGGTCGATTCAACGCTTGCAGCCGTTGCGATGGCAACGACGTTACCGATGATTGGCGGAACAATTGGCGGTTTGAACACAGGACAATTCTGGGTTGTCTTCTTCAGCGGAATCATCGGACTTGTCATCATGCGTTACTTTGCCAGCTGGTTTGTTGTCTTGTTACAAAAACGACCAGGTATCGAAGAAGCGGCCTTTTGGCTTGTTGCCTGGGTCGGCGTCAAGTTGGTCGTTATGACGCTTGCGCATCCGTCGATTCACGTCTTACCGCATGAATTTCCGGAAAGTACGCTTTGGCAGACGATTTTCTGGGTCGTCCTCGCCTTGATTTTAGTACTCGGTTGGTTCAGAAGCGGTCCGAAAACAGACAAATAATAATTCGAAACGGACAGGGTCATCATTCCTCTGTCCGTTTTTTATGAGGAGAGATGACAATGCAAAACGGTAATTTTATTCGTATGCTGACACGGATGCAAAATGTCCCGCGCTGGGATGAATACGCACCACGTTTTCCAGATAATGCGGCAAGTCACAGCTTCCGCGTCGCGTTATTCAGTTTGATGGCGAGTTATCTTGAAGAAGAGGCGACAGACATCAAATACGATCGGTTGACGTTACTCGGGAAAGCCCTGTTCCACGATATGAATGAGGTCATCACAGGACCGATTAAACACCGGACAAAAAAAGAACCGACCTTGCATGCGCACATCCAGGCGATGGAGCGGCAGGCGAGTGAAAAACTCGTAGCGTTGCTGTCGAAGTCCCTTCAACCGGATTTTACGAATTATCTGGTGTTCGCAGAAGACGACTCGCCGGAAGGACAGCTTGTCGAAGCGATTGATACATTTGATGCGATGTTGTTTGCGAAGAGGGAAGCGGAAGTAACGGGATCCGCATTTTTCCTTGCGAAGACGAATGAGCTCAAAGCGGCACTCGAAATCCATCCGTCGCCTGCCATCCGGACGTTAACCGCATCAGTTTGGGCAAAAGATGATATGTCGCGTTTCATCGATAACGTCTTGATGATGGATACGATCCGCCGCTGGAAAGGGCGCTTCAATACGATTGACGACAATGATGCAACCCATGCGTTTCGTGCGGCGTCACTCGGATTGTTCAACGGCTTGATTGAGTCCAAAAAGTACGGAGTCAACATCAATACGGCAGAAGTCGTATCGCGTCTGTTGTGTCATGACCTGGTTGAAGGGACAACAGGCGATGTCCTCGGTCCCGTCAAGCATGCGACGCCGGTCACGGCAGCGGCTTTTGAAGCCTATGAGCGAACGGAAGGCGAAGCGTTGATTAATCTGTTGCCGTCTTCAATGCGAAAAGAATTTCATCGGTTCGTCGTCGAAGCGAAAGACGAGACGTACGAAGGACAGATGGTTGATGTCGTCGATAAGCTCGATGCGTTGATCAAGATGAATATGGAACGGAAATTGAATGGTGTGGAATATGAGACCGGTTACCGGGCGCAGTTGAAGAAAGTCCAAACGGTCTATGAAAATCCATCCGTCGTCTTTTTCCTGGCGTATGTCTTGCACGATTTGGATTATGTGACATCTTAAATAAAGGAGGAAAATCATGACGAACACTTCACCGATTCAAACGAAACGATTGACTCTAATCCTGATTTTAGGATCACTCGCCGCACTCGGTCCACTGTCGATTGACATGTATTTACCGGCATTTCCCGATATGTCGCGTTCATTTGGCGCCAGTGCTTCCTCGATTCAACTCAGCTTGACGGCCTGTATGCTCGGGATGGCACTCGGGCAGATCATCGTCGGTCCGCTCAGTGATGTCCGGGGACGGAAACGTCCGTTGCTCCTGGCGTTATCTGCGTATTTACTGGCATCACTTGCCTGTGCCTTTGCGCCAACGATTGAAGTGCTGATTGCACTGCGGTTTGTCCAAGGCGCAGCCGGTGCATCGGGGATCGTCATTTCACGGGCGATTGTCCGCGATTTATTCGAAGGACCCGAACTGACGAAGTTTTTTGCGGCATTATCACTGGTCAACGGAACGGCACCGATTCTGGCACCGATCATCGGCGGACAGATTTTACGGTTCGGCGATTGGCGTATCGTCTTTTATCTGCTGGCCGTCTTAAGTACGTTAATGCTGATTGCCGTTGCATTCCGCTTGCCGGAAACCCTGCCCGTCCATCACCGGGTCGAAGGGAATTTGAAGACAACATTTCAAACGTTCGGACGGCTGTTATCGGACCGGACCTTCATCGGGTATGCCTTTGCCCAAGCCTTTGCGATGGGCGCGATGTTCGCTTATATTTCCGGTTCCCCATTCGTCTTACAAAACATTTACGGCGCGAGTCCGCAACAATTCAGTTTCCTGTTTGGTCTGAACGGCATCGGAATTATTTTGGCAGCGCAAACTGCCGGACGATTGGCCGGACGCGTCGACAGTGAAAAGATGATGCGGATTGCCTTGACGGTCGTCGCTATGGCCGGAATCTGTCTGTTTCTTGCCCTGACGTTATCTGATTCCTTGATTCTCGTCATGATTCCGCTGTTCTTCGTCGTCTCGAGTGTCGGGATGATTTCGACGCTCGGTTTTACCTTGGCAATGCAGAATTATGGTTCGACAGCAGGAAGTGCGTCCGCGTTGCTCGGTTTGTTACCGATGCTTGTCGGCTCACTTGTCTCACCGCTTGTCGGCGTGATGGGGGAAGAGTCGGCGTTACCGATGGGCTTGATCATCATGACGCTCGACTGCTTGTCACTGCTCATCTATACATTACTGATTGTGCGCAGAAAACAGGAATAAAGAAAGCAGTTCAACAAAAGGTTGTTTCAAAAAAATCACTCGTTCTTTCACGCCCTTTCCTCAGGCGAGACACAAGCCAGTTTTCCTGCCTCACTCAGGCAGGGAACCGGGTCTTGTTTGTCTCTGACAGCGCAAGCCAGCTTGCGCTTTTTCCTGTAGGAGTGGCGTGAAACGAGTGATTTTTTATGAGATAAGGCTGACTTTAGAGTCAGTCATTTTTTTGATAAAGGATATGGACGCAGAAGAAAAAATGTAAAAAAATCAGTCATTTTGAAACTATTTCCAAAAATAAACCGTAAATAAAGAAGAGCTCAGCACAGAAGAGAGGAGCAGTCGGATGAAAAAACGATCTTTTTCAGATACACGGCCGGTATCTGAATCAAATAATCCCCGGACACTCGAAAGTTTGCTCGCGCGGCATTACGCGGCACAAAAAAAGTATGCCCGCCGGTATCAGGAAACAGACAGTCCACGGGAGAAAGAATTAGCCGAATTGTTATATGAAGAAAATCGACATGCGTATCTTCAAGCCTATCGGCAACTGTATGGATCGAATCCGTTTATCGAGGTGACCGAAGATGGACGTTAGTACGCTTTATCTGTATGCACTTGCCGCTGCTGCCTGCGGCGTTTTATTGTCTGTCGTCTTTTCCGATTTGATTCCGGGCATCGATCAAATCTTTCATCCGACGTTAATCCTGTCCTTTGTCATTTTGACATCCGCTTTCGGATTCGGACTGGAACACCTGACGTCACTCGGTTCGCTTGTGATTTTGCTGATCAGTGCCGGTATCAGTCTCATCTTGACGTCTTTGTTGCACTTATTTATTTTTGTTCCGCTTGCGAAAGCGGAGCAGTCCATCAGTTTTTCGGAACAGACGCTTGAAGGACGCAGTGCCATTGTCATCCTCCCGATTCCGGAAGCCGGTTACGGGGAAATTCTCGTCGACGATGTGTCGGGACGGATTGCCAAATCCGCCGTTCTTTTTGAAGGTCCGGCGTTGGAACAAGGAACAAAAGTGATCATCATTGAAATCAAACAAGGCGTGGCCCATGTCATGACCTACCCTACACAGTGGAAAGAGGAGATGTTTTCATGAATCCGATTATTATCGTAGCAATCATAGCCGGCGCACTGATCTTAGCGCTGATCGCCTTATTCGTAACGAAGTACCGCACAGTCGGACCGGAAGAAGCATTAATCGTTTCTGGGAGTTATCTCGGGAACAGTCCGACCGTCAACACGGATGAATCCGGCAACCGGGTCAAAATCATTCGCGGCGGAGGAGCGTTCATCTTACCTGTCTTTCAACAAGCATCCCCGCTCAGCCTGCTGTCAAGCAAGCTCGAAGTAACGACGCCGGAAGTTTATACGGAGCAGGGGGTTCCGGTCATGGCAGACGGGACAGCAATCATCAAAATCGGCAGTTCGATTTCCGAAATTGCGACAGCAGCCGAACAATTCCTTGGTAAATCCAAAGAAGACCGAGAAGGAGAAGCACGGGAAGTCCTTGAAGGGCACCTGCGTTCGATTCTTGGTTCGATGACAGTCGAAGAAATTTACAAAAACCGTGATAAATTCTCACAGGAAGTGCAACGGGTCGCATCACAGGATTTAGCGAAAATGGGACTGATCATCGTCTCGTTCACCATCAAAGACGTCCGCGATAAAAACGGTTATTTGGAATCACTCGGGAAACCGCGGATTGCCCAAGTCCGCCGCGATGCTGATATCGCAACAGCCGATGCAGAAAAAGAAACACGGATTAAACGGGCAGAAGCCTCAAAAGATGCAAAAAAAGCTGAACTGGAACGGGCGACGGAAATTGCGGAAGCGGAAAAGGAAAACCAGCTGAAGATGGCAGATTACCGCCGTGAGCAGGATATCGCAAAAGCAAAAGCCGACCAAGCGTATGATCTTGAGAATGCCCGCGCTCAGCAGGAAGTCACAGAACAACAAATGCAGATCAAAATCATCGAACGTCAGAAACAAATTGAACTCGAAGAACGCGAAATTCTCCGCCGTGAGAAACAATACGATGCGGAAGTTAAAAAACGGGCCGACGCCGACCGTTACTCCATCGAGCAGGCGGCCCAGGCCGACCGTGCGAAGCAATATGCGGAAGCCGATGCAACGAAATACCGGATTGAAGCGTCCGCAAAAGCCGACGCTGAACGAATTCGTCTTGATGGTCTGGCCAAAGCGGAAGCGGAGCGGGCACAAGGGGAAACAGAAGCCGATATCATCCGTCTGAAAGGTCTTGCAGAGGCCGAAGCAAAAGAAAAAATCGCGCAAGCGTTCGAACAGTTTGGACAAGCGGCGATTCTCGATATGGTCGTCCGGATGATGCCGGAATATGCGAAACAAGTCGCAGCACCACTAGGCAACATTGACAAGATTACGGTCGTCGATACGGGAAGCGGCGAGGGCGGCGGTGCAAACCGGGTGACCGGATACGCCACCGACTTGATGGCCTCGTTACAGGAGACGCTTAAAGCGTCATCCGGCATCGATGTGAAAGACTTGATTGAAAACTTCTCGGGTAAAGGAACGGCGAAACCATTGACGGTCAACTTGAATCAAGGAGAGCCGGTCGCTTCGGGAACGAAGTCTGAATGAAACCGAACGTTGTCTTGCCGGTGCTGTTCCTGCTGGTCATCGTAAATCTCGTTGCCCCGCTGTCGACGCTTTTCCTCGTAGCAATCGCTTCGGCGTTCGGGCTGTATAAAGGTTATACATCAGAGGACGGAATCCAGAACACCTTTAACGTCAAGCGGGTTTCCTATTCACTTCGCCATCCGCTGACGCGGGCGGAAGCGCTGGCTGCCGGTCTGATCGGTCTGTTGACAATAGATCTTCCCTACTTGTGGAACGGAGCCCGGACAGGACTGTCCTTGCAAGACGTCGGCTATTTGTTCTTTGAACTGGTGACGTTGCTCTTGTTTGTCTATGTGTTGTTCCGCTTTTTGATACTCGGGCTTTTTAAATCGGGAACAGAGCGGACACCGTATGCATCGAGACGATAAAACAGTGAAATGACAGGTTTTAAAAGTAAAAAAATCCGGATGATCCAACCTTTCCTGATCAAGAAGAGGGGGGATCATTCGGATTTTTTTAGTGTAAATAAAATCAAGTGGCTGTCAGGCCGGTAAATCATAGCCGATGACGATTAATCCGGGACCAGTGTGAGAACCGATCGCCGCTCCGGCAATCGTAATCAAGACTTCACTCGGTGAGAATTGGGCTTCGATCAACTGTTTCAGTTGTTCCGCCCGTTCGATTGAATCCCCGTGACCAATGATGATCCGGTGTCCATCAATCGACGGACGTGCTTCTTCCATCCATTCGACAATCCGGTTCATGACTTTTTTCTGACCGCGGATTTTTTCTTTTGGAATCAGTTTCCCGTCTTCGACCGTCAAGAGCGGCAGAATCGACAGTAAACCACCGATGAAGGCGCTGGCTCGTGAAACACGGCCGCCCCGCATCAGGTATTCGAGCGATTCGACCGTAAACAAATGACGGACGGTATTGATTTTTTGTTCGGCATACGCTTTTGTTTCTTCGAAGGTATGTGTCTTTGAAAACTCAGCGACGTCGAGCACAAACAGCCCTTGACCGGTCGAGGCGGTTTTCGTATTGATGATCGCATACGGGACATCCGGATACGTATCCGCGAGCTCCGCTGCAAGCATCGTTGCGGTTTGATACGTACCGGACAGTTCGCTTGAGAAAGCCAGATAGAGGAACGGTTCCCCTTGTTTGAAATGTTCTGTAAAGACTTCGACCATCCGTGACACTTCGACCTGGAACGTCTTTGGGGCCGCCCCGTTCCGCATTTTTTCATATAATTCGACCGGTGAAATCGATTCGCCGTCGAAAAATGTTTCTTCGTCAATCAACACGCCGAACGGCATCACCGTGAAGCCGTACGCGTCGAGTAATTCTTTTGGTGCATCGGCACCGCTGTCTGTAATAAAACGTACCATGTTCGTTCTCTCCTTTATCAACCTAGGACTTTTTCATTTCGATCCAACATCCGACCCAGGTTTACACCGAAGCGTTCGTTCTCAAGCTCGCTCAAGACGGATGGCGTGAGTGTCGCGCCAAGTTCCATCAAGGAGCGGTAGACACGCACCAAGCAGTCTTCGACCGTCAAAGGACGTTGCAACAACTCTTCCAAAGAAGCCATTGTTTCCGGAACGACTGTCGGATACACGAACTTGGTCGTTTCTCCTTGTAAGGCCGCTGTATAAAAATCACGGACCAGCTGTGCCCGGCGGCTGCCGCTTCCGGTCACACAGAGATAAATTTGAACGGCGACGCCGCCACGGACCCGCCGCTGTGAAATCCCGGCAAACTTTTTGCCGGCAATCGATAAATCATACGATCCCGGACAATAAGATCCGACGACTTCGCCGGCATTGATAGCATCGGTCTCTTCGGCGAACATCCGACGGACAAGTGCGAGCATCGCTTCATAACCGCTGTCGATATCGATTCCGCCGCGTTCCGGAAGGACAAGCGAGATGTTCAGAACACCGCCATCAAGGACAACGGCAAGCCCGCCGGAATTGCGGATGACCGGCTGGAAACCATGGGCGTGTAAGACGTCGATTCCTTCATCAAGGTGAGGGAGGCGTGCATCCTGAATTCCGAGAACCACCGTTTCATGATGGACCCAAGAGCGGATGGCGGCACCCTCTGTAGCGACGGAGGCGCATAAAGTATCGTCCATTGCAAAAGACTGTGTCGCATGAAAGGTGTTTCCGAGTGACGTTTGATCAAAAATACGATAATGTTCTTGTTTTAAGAGTTCGATTCCCATAGGCTCGTTCCTTTTTTTCTAGATTTGCGACATTATTATAGCATACGGCAGTGCAAACTTTTTAATAAGAAGCCAGTGAAGCAACAGGAACGGACCGTTTCAAACCGAACTATGAACTATAACGACAGAGAACGAGCCATTAAAGGAGAGAGTGTATGTATCAGTCACTGGGACAACTAAAGGAAACGAAAGTATTCAAAGATCCCGTTCATCGCTACATCTATGTCAGCGATCAATTGATCTGGCAATTGATTGGAACGAAGGAATTTCAGCGTTTGCGCCGGATCAAACAACTGGGAACGTCATTTTTGACATTTCATGGAGCGGAGCATACACGGTTCCATCATTCGCTTGGTGTATATGAGATTACCCGGCAACTGATTGACGTCTTTAACGGCCGGGCGGACTGGGACGACCAGTACCGGGAGCTGACATTGGTCGCGGCCCTGTTACACGACGTCGGGCACGGACCGTTCTCCCATGCTTTCGAAAACGTCTTTGGTGTCGATCATGAAGAATGGACGGAACGGATCATTCTCGGGGATACGGAAATCAAACAGGTCCTCGATCAAGTCGGGGAAGGGTTTGCGGAAGAAGTCGCCTCGATCATCAATAAAACGCATCCGAATCAATTGCTCGTGACGATGATTAGTTCCCAACTTGATGTCGACCGGATGGATTACTTATTGCGGGATGCCCATTTTGCCGGTGTCAGCTACGGAAAGTTTGACCTCGAACGGATGCTGCGTGTCCTGCGTCCGGCACCGAATCAGATGGTCGTCAAGCAATCCGGGATGCATTCAATCGAAGACTACATCATGCGTCGTTATCAGATGTACTGGCAGGTCTATCTCCATCCGGTCACACGGTCGAGCGACTATTTATTAAAAGCGATTCTTGAACGGGCAAAAGAACTGTATACGAGCGGGTACGCGTTTACGATTGATCCGGTTCATTTAAGTCCGCTCTTTACGAAGCGGATGTCTTTAAAAAATTATCTGGCTCTCGACGAAACCATCGTCTATTTCTACTTCCAACAGTGGGCGGAAGAAGAGGATGCGGTGTTAAGTGATCTGGCACGACGGTTCGTTGACCGGAAATTATTCAAATACGTCGATTATCCGGCAGAAAAACGTGCCCGTGTCCACGAGAAACTCTGTACGTTATTTGAAAAAATCGGGCTCGATCCCACTTATTATCTGCTCGAAGACAAGCTCAGCCGTCTGCCGTACGACTTATACGGTGATAACGGGGAAATCAGTAAACAACCGATCATGCTGCAAATGAAAAATGGTCAGATGAAAGAGATTTCGCAAGTTTCACCGCTTGTTCAAGCGATTGCCAATTCACGGCAAACGGATGAAAAGTTGTTTTATCCGCAAGAAATTCTGCATGATTTACGGGAATTTGCGAATGAGAAGATGCAAATCGATCAATTGTTACTCGGAGAAGACGTATGAATGAGATCATCGCAACGATTTTGCGGCGAGTCGGCTTGGAAGGGGAACCGGTTATTCCCTTAAAGGGAGCGACTTCCTCGTACGTATTCCGAGCGGGCGATAGCGTTTTTCGAATTCATACCAATGCTACCTGGCTTAAACAGGAACCGGACCTCGTCGCGCACGAGGTCTTTGCGTTACAGGCGAACGGAAGTCTCGGTCCGGATGTCGAACATTATCAAATGACGCGGGAAGGGGAGATACCGCCCTGGATTCAAATGACGCGTGTACCGGGAGAGGTCCGGCTTGAGCCCTTAAATCGAACCTATCTCAAACAACTGGCAAAAACGTTAGCTGCGATTCACCGATTGCCGGTCCCGGAAGACCGGTATCGGTATGCACCGTACGCGACGAAACGAACGGTTCCTTCGTGGGGAGTCCGAAAAGACGTCTGGCGACGGGCCACGGCAGAACCACCGTCCGCGAGTCAGCAAATCCGGTTCATTCACCGTGATTTCCATCCGGTCAATGTGTTATACGAATCAGCTGAAAAGTATAACGTAGTCGACTGGATTAACGCCTGTATCGGACCCATTGAAGTCGACGTCGCCCATTGCCGATTGAATCTGGCATTGCTTGAATCGATCGAAGCAGCCGATCAATTTTTAGCAGAATATATTGCCTGCAGTGGATTTTCGTACGATCGAAAATGGGATTTAACCGCTGTTTTTGATTTTGAACCGGACACCGTCGATGTTTATACCGGTTGGAAAGCATATGGGAAGACGAACATCAGTCAGGGCAATGTTCGGGAACGGATGGAAAACATTGTATTGAAAGTTTATGAAAATGACGAAAGCGGTTACTAAATGAACTTTACCCCTTGCAGTTCTTCCGAATGTTGATTATTCTAGTACTTGGGAAAGAGATTGAACGTCAGACCTCGTACTTATGTACAACTGATAAAATAAACTATGGATTGAGGGATAGTTCGTGAAATATTTAATCGCACTACTAGGACTTGTCATCGTGTTCGGTTTGGCATACCTTGTCAGCAGCAACCGTAAAGGCATCAAATTGAAACCGCTTGCGGTCATGCTAGTACTTCAGCTTGTACTTGGATACATCCTCTTGAATACGTCGTTCGGATATATCGTCATTAAAGGTGTCGCTCAAGTCTTTGAGAAATTGCTTAGTTATGCCGCAATCGGAATCAACTTCGTCTTCGGCGGATTAGCGAACGAAGGTGCACAGCCATTCTTCATCAACGTCCTGTTACCAATCGTTTTCATCTCGGCTCTGATCGGGATTTTACAGTTCACGAAAATCTTACCGCTCTTGATGCGCGGAATCGGGTTTGTTCTTTCGAAAATCAACGGAATGGGACAACTCGAGTCATATAATGCCGTAGCATCAGCAGCCATCGGTCAATCGGAAGTCTTCATCACTGTAAAAAAACAAATCGGTAAATTACCGCCGCAACGTCTATACACATTGTGTGCGTCGGCGATGTCGACGGTATCGATGTCAATCGTTGGAGCATACATGACGATGGTCGAACCGAAATATGTCGTTACAGCAATCGTCTTGAACCTGTTTGGTGGATTCATGATCGTTTCAATCATCAACCCGTATACAGTCGATCCAAAGGAAGACATTTTGGAAATCGTCGAAGAAAAACAAACGTTCTTCGAAATGCTCGGCGAATACATCATGGATGGATTCAAAGTCGCCATCATCGTCGGAGCGATGTTGATCGGGTACAATGCCTTGATCGGAATGGTCAACGATATCTTCCTGATGGTGCTCGGCATCTCATTCCAGGATATTCTCGGTTATATCTTCGCACCGTTTGCTTTCATCATGGGGATTCCATGGGCAGAAGCGGTCAGTGCCGGTAGTGTCATGGCAACGAAATTGATTACAAACGAATTCGTCGCGATGCTCAGCCTGCCTGAATATGCAAAAGAATTCTCAGCACGGACACTTGGAATCGTTTCGGTCTTCCTGATTTCATTCGCGAACTTCTCGTCGATCGGGATCATCGCGGGTGCTGTCAAAGGACTCGACGATCGTCAAGGAAGTGTTGCAGCGAGCTTCGGCTTGAAACTGCTTTACGGCGCAACACTCGTCAGCGTCTTGACGGCAATCGTCGTCAGTATCTTACTCTAAATCGCATACGAATGATGGACACGTCATTTCTAAAAAAGCAGGACCTGATTTTTAATCGGGTCCTGCTTTGTGTTTCTGCTATGTTTAGCCGCGTGAAGCGATGCCGACCCGTTCGCGATGGAACAAGCCTTCCTCGTAAACGTCGTAGGCGAAGCGGGCGACATTGACGCGGGGGATTGGACCGGTTTCATGCGTGAATCGATTGGATTCAATCAAGACGTCCTCGATTGCATCTTCTTCAACGAGTTGTGTCGGGCAAATGATCGTATAGTCGACATCCGCATCCTTTAACGTCAAGTAGGCTTTCAGATGATCTTCTGCCGCAATCGTCGAGCGGCGACGGGATTCACTCGCCTGGAACCGGTATTTTCCCGGCTCTTCCGAAGCATCAAGGATGCCGGCTGTCCCGACGAAGACAATTCGTTCGATCTGCTGTTCTTTCATCTTCGTGACGAGATGCGGTACAGCGACCGAAAGAATCTGTTTTTGATCCGTTCCTAAACAACTGAAGACGGCAGTCGTTCCTTCGATAACCTGTCCGAGATCGTCTGCATCCGTTGCATCCCCTTGAAGGATTGTCAATTGGGGATGGTCCGGCAGTCCATGCTGTTCCGATCGAACGAGGGCCCGGACGTCATGACCTTTCTCTAGTAATAAATCCAGTAAAGGGCGTCCTGTACGTCCTGTTGCGCCAAGTATGCTTACTGTTGCCATGATGCTTCATCCTTTCTGTGATACGTATATGGAACAGGAGGAACGATGGATTAGATCATTCCTCCTGAAGAGTGTTTATTTGTCAGAAAACATGACGCCGGCTTGACCGTAATCGGTTTTTTCCATCTCTTCGATGAAAACGGTGATATTTTCTTTTGGTGCATCGACGGATTCAGAAACGGCCGCTGTGACTTTCTCGATCAACGCGCGTTTTTGTTCCACCGTGCGTCCGGCTAACATTTTTACGGTAACGTAAGGCATGTAAAATTCCTCCTTCTGGCATAAGTACAATACGCCATCAGTATACCGTACGTCACCCGGGTTCCGTCAAACCGCACATGGAAATTGGAAAAGATGGGTATAGAACAGGAGTAGTCTGTCGGAAGCAAGAAGTAGGTACTTAAGAAATGATGAGGATGAGGTGAGAGCATGGAAATGGAACCGGTGATTCGTAAAAAAATCCATACGCTACTGATTTTTGACCGCGCTTTACCAGAAGACAACACATACCCGTTATCAGGCGCAAAAGGTCTCGAAGTCGCAGATGTTTTGTTTGATCAAAATATTCCGTTTGGACGGCTCGTAACGGATAAGGAATTGGCAGCGCTTGTCGGAAATGAAGAAGCAAAACGCTACGGGATGTTGACGTTGCTTCGGGATGAGGACCGCTTCAAACCGATTTTTCAAAATCGTAAACCGACACCTGACATCGAAGACGAGTTGGCAGAGCGGATTCGGGAACTGGCCAAGCAATTACGGGCGATTCGTTCGAAATGTTCATCACTGGAGCGGATTGTTCTGTTCGGTCGTGCCTCGCAAACATTGTATGACCGGGCATTGGTGCAACTGGAAGAGCTGAATCCACCCGCTCACGAAGAACTCACGTCCCTCGAATGTCTGCGGTTACCAACGATCCGTCGTGTCACCCGGGAGCAGCTCGAGATACTCAAACGGTAAACGAAGGCTTGCACCGACTGTTGGATGCGGTATGATAGAAGCAACAGTAGTAAAAGGGGACAAGTAAACGATGGAAAAGAAAATTAACTTCAATATCATTTCAGATAACTCAACGGACGGGCATGGTGGATTTGGTGTCGGAACACTTAGTCTGAACAGCATGTCACCGGTCATCATCTCGCCGGAAGACGGTGAAGCCTATATTGATATGGGTGCGATGCATGCGAAGGCAGCCATCGAGAAACGGATTAAATTCACGACAGACAAGGCGGATTCACCAAACGGAAAGCTGTACTGGATCGTTTGGGTGACGGTTGGCCGGAAACCGGAAGGATTTTATTACGGTGGCGTCGCAGCATGTGACCTGTTAGTTGATGTCGAAGCACGACGCGGCTTTAAGATTTTAGCAGATCATGTCAATAAGATGGATAAATCGTTAAAAGGACGGATTGTCGTCGATCATATGGACGAGACATCGAAACACTTGTTGCGTGATTTCCTGCAGACACACAAACCGGAGATGTGGGAAAACGCCGAGCCAGAATTACATGAAGCACTCGCTTAAAAAAAGTGCCGACTCTGTAAAAGAGTTGGCACTTTTTTTATGAATCATGTACGTAACGTCACGACGATCAACTCGGGGTGATTAAAGATCCGGAACGGAAATAAACTGTTACCGAGGCCGCGGCTGATGATCAGCCGTGTATTCTCCATCGTATGTTGTCCTGCGGTCAGATCAGGGGAAAACCCTTGACCGGGGGCATACATCCCGTCCGTGAACGGCAGGCGGATCTGTCCGCCGTGGGCATGGCCGGACAATACGAGATCCACCTTGCGTTCCGCATATAACGGCAAATATTCCGGACGATGCGCCATCAACAGCTGGAAGGCACGGGTCTCGGCAGTCGACTGGGCTTGATCGAGACTTTGACGGATACCATCCGGCTCCTGTAGTCCTTCACTCCAACGGGTCGTCGTCGGATCATCGATTCCAAGCAACTCAATGAACTGCCCGTTTTGCTCGAGTGAAACGGATGTATTTCGAAGAACGGTTACCCCAAGCTGTTCCAGTTTCGGTAAAATCGTTAAGTTCAGACGGACTTCATGATTTCCCGTCACGAAATAGACCGGATAATCGGGTGTCAGCTGCTTCATCAGCAGGAGTGCTTCTTCTTCTCCGTTTCGTCGCGAGTCAATTAAGTCTCCCGTCATCAGGATGACATCAGGTTGCAGTTTACGGACTTTTTTCAGGAGACGCTGTTGTTTCGAGCCAAATGATTTTCCGTGCAGATCAGCAATTTGGACAATTTTATAGTCATTAAACGCAGCCGGTAGTTTCTCCGATTGAATCGTGACTGCGGTCGTGTCGATTTGATTGTTTTCCCGGTACAAAAACCAGCTGCTGAGAGCGAGAATACCGATGGGAATGAACCATTTTTTCTTAACGCGCATATCCTCACCCCTTTTCTTTTACTCAGCATACCAAAAAGACCCTGTCTTCCGCTCGAGGGAAGACAGGGTCTAACTGCATTCAGGCTTCTTTTTTTACATCATCAGCTACTTTGGCAGCATCCGGTTCATCGGAAAGATCCGTGAACAGGGCGATTACCATCATCCCGACGACGAAGACGAACGGGAAGGCGGCAAGGACGGCTGCAGCCTGCAAGGCACTGAGTCCACCGGCGTACAGCAGAACGGCCGCGATGGACGACTGAATGATCCCCCACGTCATTTTAATCCGGAGACTCGGCAACAGACTGCCGCCGGAAGACAACATTCCGAGGACGTACGTCGCTGAATCGGCAGATGTGATGAAGAAGGTCGTAATCAAGAAGACGGCAATGATGCTGAGGAAGGTCCCGAGACCACCGAATGTTTCAAACAGAGCAAACATCCCGGTTTCGACCCCTTTATCGTTGACCGTCGAGATGAGATCGACGTTATTAAACAATTCGTTCCAAATCGCTGATCCACCGAAAACGGAGAACCAGAGTAGACCAAAAATCGTCGGGACTAACATGATTCCAAGTACGAATTCGCGGATCGTCCGTCCTTTCGAGACACGGGCGATGAATGTTCCGACGAATGGAGACCAGGAAATCCACCAGGCCCAATAGAAAATCGTCCAGTCATTGATCCATCCCCGTTCATCGGGATTAAAGGCGGATGCCCGGAAACTCATGACCGGAAGGTTTTGCAAGTATGCGCCTGTTGTTTGGACGAACAGGTCCATGATGAAGCTAAACGGTCCGAGGAACAGGACACCAATCATCAACAATGTAGCAAGAACGATGTTGGCGTTACTTAACCGCACAATTCCTTTATCAAGACCGGAAGCGGCACTCATCATGTAGAGAACGGATACGACCAAAATGATGATTAACTGAGTGAAGAAAGAGTTTGGAATACCGTCGGCGAGAAAGTGAAGACCACCGGAAATTTGTTGGGCACCAAGTCCGAGTGACGTGGCAACACCAAACGCGGTCGCGACAATCGCAAGAACTTCAACCGTTCCTTTACCGGCGGCTTCATATTTCGGTTTCATCAATGAAGCAACGGTATCTCCAATCGTCGCCGGACGTCCTTTACGGAATGTCGAATAGGCGATTGCAAGACCAACGATGGCATAAAGCGCCCATGGATGAAGCCCCCAATGGAAGAAGGAGTAACGCATGGCAAGACGCGCAGCTTCCGTCGGATCATCGGTTGCGACCGGCGGCGTATGGAAGTGCGTCAACGGTTCCGAGACACCCCAGAAGACAAGACCAATTCCCATACCGGCACTAAACAGCATGGCGAACCAAGAAATTAAACCGTATTCCGGACGGTCCGAATCTTTACCGAGTCGGATTGAACCAAAGCGGGAAAATATGAGGAAGATGGCAATTAACAAAAAGGCACTCATTCCAAGGAGATATAACCACCCAAAACCGTTTGAGACAAAGTTTTGGGCAATGCCCGTGACATTTCCAAGATTTGCGGCACCAATGAGTGATTCAGGCAAGATTCCCCATATGGTAAAGAGCACACAGAAAATGACGGAGACAATAAAGACATTTGTAATCTTACTTTTTCGAGTATTTTCCATCGTGTTCAACACCTTCTTTCGAATTTTACATGTAATTTTGTAATCCGTTTAGACAACGACATTAGTAATACCCGTGTCATTTGAAAACAAAACCTTATCACGCAAGTTTCAACCGTAACAAAGATGAACAGGACTGGCAAACGAAAATGGGTAATGATGGGAAAAGAAGATGTAATGATAAAAGCGATGTGACCTGGGAAAATCCTGGAATGACGGGTCTGAATGGGTGCAATAGAAGAAATGAAATCAATTGAATTATTTATTATTTCCCGGTTCTGCTGTTTTGTAACATGCACTTAAGATACATCGATGAAGCAAAAAAACAGACGGAGTGAAACGGGTTTGATATCGTATCAGGTAGTCATCATATTATGTAGGAGGAATCACTCATGAATCACGACCAGACAAAACAACAGATTATTGAAGCTTTCCAGTTCCGCCATGCGACGAAATCATTTGATCCGACGAAAAAAATAACTGAAGACGATTTTTCATTTATTTTGGAGACAGCACGACTTTCCCCAAGCTCTTTCGGATACGAACCATGGAATCTGCTTGTCATTCAAAATGAATCCGTTCGAAATGAAATTCGTGAGGTCTCCTGGGGAGCGCAAGGACAATTGCCGACAGCGAGCCACTATGTGATTTTCCTGGCCCGGACAGGGGAACAGATGCAACCGGACGGGGCGCATGTCACGCATATGATGGATCTACTCGGTCTGTCGGATGAAGCGAAAGCCGGTCGGACGAAACGGTACGGTTTGTTCCTCGAAGAAGATTTCAAAATTGGGAACAATGAAAAAGCGATGGCTGATTGGTCAGCGAAACAAGCTTATATTGCGCTCGGAAACATGATGTCGACAGCAGCGCAGATTGGGATTGACTCATGTCCGATCGAAGGATTCGACCAACAGGCCGTCGAACAAATTCTCGAACGGCACGGTGTGCTTGACCGGTCTGCTTTCACCGTCCCGGTCATGGTCGCATTCGGCTACCGGGCGGATGAACCGAAACGGGCGAAACAGCGCCGGTGCCTCGATGAAATCGTCACGTTCGTCGACTAAAAAAACAGGCGGATTTTTTCGAATTATATAGAAGTTTCTTTCAAAGTCCGGTATACTCGCATTTGTATGATTAAGAAGCGCCGTAAACGCCACTCGCATACGAACAACTTTTGTCTTGATGAAAGAAAGGGGTTCTATCGCAAATGGAACAAAAATTAAAGTTATGGTTCACGGAACACCAAACGGAAGATTACGGTATCACATTCCGTGTCAACCACGTTTATGAGAGCGAACAAACGGAGTTTCAACGCCTGGAAATGGTTGAGACGGACGAGTTCGGTACAATGTTGTTACTTGACGGAATGGTCATGACGACAGATCGTGATGAGTTTGTCTATCACGAAATGGTCGCACACGTCCCACTCTTCACACACCCGAATCCAAAATCCGTTTTGGTTGTTGGTGGCGGAGACGGCGGAGTCATCCGTGAAGTCTTGAAGCATCCATCTGTTGAGAAGGCGGTTCTTGTCGAAATCGACGGAAAAGTCATCGAATACTCGAAAAAATATTTACCAAACATTGCAGGTGGTCTTGATGACGCCCGTGTTGAAGTCATCGTCGGAGACGGATTCATGCATATTGCAGAAGCAGTCAACGAATATGATGTCATCATGGTCGATTCAACAGAACCGGTCGGTCCGGCCGTCAACCTGTTCACAAAAGGATTCTATTCTGGAATCTCGAAAGCATTAAAAGAAGACGGTATTTTCGTCGCTCAATCGGATAACCCGTGGTTCACACCGGAGTTAATCCGTGATGTACAACGTGACGTGAAAGAAATCTTCCCGATTACAAAACTCTACATCGCTAACGTTCCGACGTATCCGAGCGGTCTGTGGACATTTACGATCGGATCGAAAAAACATGATCCGCTCGCAGTCGCACCAGAGCGTTTCCACGAGATCGAAACGAAATATTATACACCGGAACTTCATACAGCTGCATTCGCGCTACCGAAGTTCGTCAAAGATTTAACGATTTAATTACACATCAGGAGTGTTCCGTTTTCAGGGGCACTCCTTTCTATGAATGGAGGAATAATCATGCGGTTTGATGAAGCTTACTCAGGTAAGGTATTTATCGCGAGTCAACCGACTCACGAAGATGCAAAAGGTGTGTTGTACGGTATGCCGATGGACTGGACGGTCAGTTTCCGTCCCGGTTCACGGTTTGGTCCGGCCCGGATCCGTGAAGTGTCACTCGGACTCGAAGAATACAGTCCATATCTTGACGGTGATATCGCCGATGCAAAATTATTTGACGCCGGTGACATCCCGTTGCCGTTCGGTAATGCGCAAAAATCACTTGATATGATTGAAGAGTACGTCGACTCGTTGTTGACGGCAGGCAAGTTCCCGCTTGGTATGGGCGGCGAACACCTCGTCACGTGGCCAGTCGTCAAAGCCTTTGATAAACATTACGAAGATTTCGTCGTGCTGCATTTTGATGCACACACGGATTTACGTGATTCGTATGAAGGCGAACCATTATCACATTCAACACCACTTAAAAAGATTGCGAATTTGATCGGACCGAAAAACTGTTATTCGTTCGGGATTCGTTCAGGAATGAAAGAAGAGTTCGAATGGGCAAAAACGTCCGGTTACAACCTGTTTAAATACGAAATCGTCGAGCCGTTAAAAGCGGTTTTACCGAAGCTTGCCGGTAAAAAAGTCTACGTGACGATCGATATCGATGTCCTTGATCCGTCAGCGGCTCCGGGAACAGGCACGCAAGAAATCGGCGGCGTGACGACAAAGGAATTACTTGAAGTCGTCCATATGATCGCCCGTGCCGATGTCGACGTTATCGGAGCCGATCTCGTCGAGGTTTGTCCGGCGTACGATCAATCGGATATGACGGCAATCGCAGCTGCGAAAGTTTTGCGTGAGATGATGATCGGGTTCATTAAATAAACGATAACAAAAAGGTCAGATCCGTTTTTGCGGAATCTGACCTTTTTTTTCCGGGCAGCGATTATTCCATCCAGTTCAAGCGAAAACGCAATGTGCTGTTGTCCTCAACATCAGCACACTCAGATATTTACAGCCCAAAAATATTATTTTAAATTTAAGATGTCACCACGATAAAAATATTTTTTGGGCAGAAGTAATAGTTCTGCAGTAAACGGATTTGTTGGTTTGAGAGCGGAATACATCATGACATGAAAGGTGGAAAAAAGATGAAGAAACTCTTATCTTTCGTCACAGCTGCTTTGCTATTCGCACTTTTTGTGCTCCCGGTAGGCGCGGCGGACGATGCAATGGTTCGTGTAATTCATGCTTCACCTGATGCTCCAGCAGTGGATATCGCCGTCGATGGCAAAAAAGCGGTATCCGGAGCAGAATTCAAAGCAGTCACTGACTATCTCACACTCCCAGCCGGAGAACATAAAGTAGAAGTCTTCGCAGCCGGTACAACAAAGGATCCTGTACTTTCTCAAACACTCAATATCGAAGCTGGAAAATTCTATTCTGTAGCTGCAATCGGTAAATTGGCAGATATCAAACTCGCCGTCATGGAAGATAACGGCAAAGGGGAAGACGGCAAATCAATGGTCCGTGTCGCTCACTTTGCACCGGATGCACCAGCTGTTGACGTCGCACCAAAAGGCGGAGATCCGCTCTTCAGCGACCTTGAATTCTCGAAAGTCTCAGACTACGGCACACTCGATGCCGGAACGTATGACCTTGAAGTACGACCAGCCGGTGCGACGGATGTCGTGAAAGCACTCGACGGCATCAAGCTCGACAGCGGTAAAAACTATACAGCACTCGCAATCGGTTTACTTGAAGGAGAACCGGCATTTGACGTTCTCTTGATTCCGGACGGCGGTGAAATGGCAGCGATGCCGGACACTGGTCTTGGCGGAACAACGGAAACATCATCCATGGCAACAACTTGGGCACTCGTAGCACTTGCTGGAGCAGCGCTGGTTGGGACAGCTTATGTCGTCCGTCGTAAACAAAACGCGTAATCTCTTATTGTTACTCACCGTGTTGCTTGCAGGATGCGGCGGAGCGGAGGAAACTTCGCCTCCACGCTCTGTGGAACCGGCAACACCTATCGTCGATTCACCGGCACCAAAGTCTGACGCAAAGACAGAAGCAGTCGAAACATTCATCCCGAATCGTTTGAAGATCCCGGCGATCGATGTGAATGCAAAAATTGAAGTCGTTGGAAAAGATGCTAAAGGACGGATGGATGTTCCGAAGCAGACGGATCAAGTCGGTTGGTACCGATATGGCGCCAAAGCTAATCAGACCGGCAATGTCATTTTGGCAGGACATTTAGATGATACGAACGGTCCGGCTGTCTTTTATGACTTGGCAAAAGTGAAACGGGGACAACGGATTGAAGTAAGCGCTAAAACGGGAGAGCAGGTTTCATACGTGGTGACGAACGTAATGTCTTATCCCGTTGATCAGGCACCGGTCGGTTCTATTTTCGGAGCGACACTGGCGCAACGTTTGACGTTAATTACGTGTGTCGGAACGTTTACCCAATCAAAAGGATACGATCAGCGATTGGTTGTGACGGCTGAACAGGAAAAATAAACGAAGGGACCTCTCCGCTGACGGACAGGTCCCTTTTGTATGTGCTATTGGTTTTAAGCATTCACTTCAGAAGCGGCGACCAAATCCGTCGTTAAGGCAGATAACCCTTGCGTCGTCTGGCTGATACCTTGAATCGTTTGTACGATTTGGCTTAAATCATTTTTATTACGGCCGAACATCTCCAAGTAGTTCTCCATTTCCTGTTTGACGGTATGGATGCCGCTCTTGACTTGTTGCAGTTCGTTACGCGAAGCGGAGTTTGATCGTGTGATGTCTTCCATTTGCGAAACGAGTTCATTGATGTTGCCATTATTTTTTTGGATCAGGCTGTTGATGCTGCTGCTGAGCAGTTTTGCGTTTTCCGCCAGGTTCCGGACTTCAATCGCAACGACGGAGAAACCTTTCCCATGCTCTCCGGCACGAGCGGCTTCGATCGAAGCATTCAAGGCGAGTAAGTTCGTCTGGTTAGCGATGTCTTCGATGCCTTGTGTCATTTTGACGATCTCATCTGACGTCGTTTTCAGTTGCTGGATACTTGTTAATGACGTGCTGACTTGTGACGTGGCTTGAGCAAATTGATGTTCCATCTTTTCCATCTGAGTCTCGTTTTCCGAGGTCAGTCCGACCAGATTACGGCTTGTTTTTTCCGTTTGATCGGTTTCAGATAAGATTTGTGTCGCCCGACGACTTGTTTCAGAAATTGCACCTTCCGTCTGTTCGACAGTGCTTGCGACTTCCTGACTGACGCGTACGACATCCTGCAAGAGCCGGCTCCGGGATTCATTTGCTGCACTGACTTCGTGTAAGCGGGCATCGACATACTGGCTCGTCACGATTTGAGCATCAAGATTCATCGCGTGGTTCAGTGCAAGAATCGCATTCGTCAATTGTGCCGGCTCATGTTGAAAATGTTCGACGATTTTCGGAATCAATAACGTATTGAACGCCGCATAGGAAGCGATGAACCAGGTCACCGGGACAAAGTTACGGTTATGGGTTTTGCCCATCCGTGTCCGCATCGCAAGAAATTTATCATCCATGTTTCCCGTCAGTAAACTGCCGAAGTAGTCCGCGAAGACTTTTTTCAGACGTTCACGTGTCGAAGAAGTTTGAGCAATCTGTACCATTTCAGGGTGAAGCAGTAAATGATCAAGGACTTGTTCGAGTACTTCATCGAGGATGCTGTTGACGACAGGCGCCATTGCTTTTAGTGTTTGCAGATGTTCTTCCGTGTAGCCCATGTATTCTAAGCGTCCCGTTAAACTCGGATCACTTGTTTTTGTAATGAGTCGTTTGTCTGGAAATCCGATTGTCGCCTGATAGGCCGACATCGATGATTTAGCTTTAAATGGATTGCGCACGATATGCCCCCGATTTTCTTGGAATTAAGATTTTTAGTGTCTTATTTGTTATCGGTTGTTTTCAGAAATCCGATAATCTTTTTCTTCAAAAAGTACAGCGACAGACAAAATCATTGACTTAAAAACAAAAAACTCATGATCGGGGATCATGAGTGGAATGACCGCTTCTGAAATGAAGGGTACATGCTATATGTGTCACGCGATGAATTAAACAGGTTGATCTTCCTGAAACGCTTTTTGGGCATCGACAATTGATCGCATCCGACTTACACAAGTCTGGACGAATTGAATATCGATGGACGTAAACCGGGTGACAGGTCCTTTGGCTGATTCAGCACTGAATGTGAAGGTTCCGAGATTCCAAAGTTCGATTTTAAATCGTTTTCCTTTGTTGTCATCGAAGTGTTCTACGAATTCGATTTTCGGTACCATACGAACCCCTCCTTGTAGAACCATTCCCGTTTTTTTCAAAATAAAAAAGCCAAACTGCATGTTTCACGCAGTTTGGCTAAAAAATTATGCGGTCGGAACGTCATAGCCGATTTCTTCAATCGCTTCGACAAGACGTTCTGTCGCGACGTCTTCGTGTGTGACGGTGACATTGTTGTCTGCCAGTGAGACGGTTGCATTTGTGACACCGTCGAGTTCGTTTAACGCCGATTCGACGCTTGCTTTACAGTGATTACACGTCATTCCGACGACAGTTAAAGTTGTTTCTTTCATGATTGTTTTCCTCCTTTGGATAGTGGAATACGTTTTAAGCGTAACGCATTTGTGACGACAGAGACAGAGCTGAATGCCATCGCGGCACCTGCGACCCAAGGGGCAAGCAGTCCGAGGCAGGCAACCGGAATCCCGACTGCATTATAACCGAGGGCGAAAAACAGGTTCTGCCGGATGTTCTTCATCGTTTGTTCGCTGAGACGGATGGCTGTAATGACTTGCTGCAAATCATGTCCAAGTAACGTGACGTCTGCCGCTTCAAGAGCGACATCGGTCCCGCTGCCGAGGGCAATTCCGACATCGGCCGTTGCAAGAGCCGGTGCATCATTGATGCCGTCTCCGACCATCGCGACACGCTGTCCGTTTGCTTGAAGCGTTTTGATGTGATCGGCTTTTTCAATCGGCAGGACATCGGAAAAGACATGGGTCTGTGGAATCTGAAGTTCTGTTGCGAGTTGTAAGGCGACTTCGCGACGGTCTCCGGTCAGCAGGTAGACCGCTTTTGTCTGCTGAATCTCCTGAATGACCTGTTTGGTAGTCGGTTTCAATTCATCGCGGATGGCATATCCGGCTTCGATTATACCGTTGACGGTGACATAGACGACCGTTGCACCGCTTGATGTCCAGTCAGGAAGGGAAAGACCGTGCTCCTGCATCATCCGTACCGATCCGACCATGACATCGTGTCCCATAATCGACCCGCGGACACCGCGTCCGGGATCGACGGTGAAATGTTCGATATCAAAGACGACGTCGCGCTCTTCCGTGATCGCATGAGCGAGTGGATGTTCCGATTTTTTTTCAAGAGCCGCTGCAAAATCCAGTGCCTGTTCCTGTCCGAACGTCTCGATGACGACCGGACGTCCGATCGTCAATGTTCCTGTTTTGTCAAAGACAACCGCATCGACGTGCTGCAACGATTCGAGTTGGGCACCGCCCTTGAACAGAACACCGTGTTCCGCACCTTTGCCGGTTCCGACCATGATCGATGTCGGAGTGGCGAGCCCAAGAGCACAAGGACAGGCGATGACAAGAACGGCGATGGCTGGACGAATTGCTTCGGCGAACGAGCCGGTCGTCCACCACCAGACAGCAAGTGTCACAAGGGCGATGGCGACGACGATTGGGACGAAGATTCCGGAAATCCGGTCCGCCTGACGCTGGATAGGAGCTTTTTCCGTCTGCGCTTGTTCGACGACACGGATGATGCCGGCGAGCATCGTCTCCTGACCGACTTTCGTCGCTTCAATCGTCAGGTATCCGTTCGTGTTCAAGGTGCCGCCAATCACGACGTCACCGGTTCCTTTATGAGCCGGAAGCGGTTCGCCGGTCAACATGGATTCATCGAGATAGGCATCACCCGTTGTGATGATGCCGTCGACCGGGATTTTTTGACCGGGTTTGACGATCAACTGCATACCGGGTTGGACCTGATCGAGCGAAACCGTCCGTTCGACACCTTGTTCCAACACGACGGCATCCGTCGCTTGTAAGGAAAGGAGGCTTTTGATGGCACCGGTCGTCTGTTGTTTGGCACGATCCTCCAGTACTTTCCCGAGCAGCACGAGCGTAATCAGGACGGCACTCGTCTCGAAGTAGAGATTCGGCATCAATGGGTGAATCATCATTTCCGCAACGGAATAGAAATAGGCTGCGGACGTTCCGAGTACGACCAGGACATCCATGTTGGCACTTCCACTGCGAAGACTTTTATAAGCGCCGACATAGAACGGTGCACCGATGATGAACTGGACCGGGGTCGCTAGGGCGAACTGGAACCAGGGATTCATCAGCCAAGGCAGATGGACCGGGCTGTTCGGAATGTGCGACACCATGCTGAGCAGTAACGGCAGGGACAAGAAAGCGGCAATCCAAAGGCGGTAAAGCATCCGCCGGTTCTGCACCTGTTCGTGTGGTGCCGTCTTAATGGTGGCACCGTAACCGATTTTTTTGATTTTATCTAAAATCAGTTGTTCATCCATCTCTTCCGGAACGGCAATCCGGGCGGTTTCGAGCGGCAGGTTGACGGTGGCTTCGACTCCGTCCATCCGGTTCAATACCTTTTCAATCCGGGCGGAGCAGGCAGCACACGTCATGCCTTCGATATTCAGTTCCATCTTTTTCGACATGACAATCCCTCCTTACTTCTTAAGACGAGCAATGACGGCCATCAATTCATCAACGTAGACATCCGTATCCTGTTTGCCGGTTGCGGCATCGTGCATACACATTTTGACGTGGCGTTCGATGACCTGCAACTCGACTTGGCGGAGCGCCGCTTGAATCGATGCGGTCTGGGTCAGGATATCGATACAATACCGGTCTTCTGCGACCATGTTGGCAATACCGCGGACCTGACCTTCAATTCGTTTTAATCGTTTCATCAAAGCATCTTGTTCCTCGGGTGAACGGGGAACAAGGGGATGATCGTGTGTCATGAGGACACCTCTTTTCTGAATTAGTTGATACACCGAGTATATCATATAGGTATAGGGGGTACCAGTATAAAGGTTAAAGCTTGAAAAAACCAAATGAAAAAGGACTGACTCAAAAGTCAGTCCCTTGCTCTGGTACGCTGTTGGCTCAACAACGAATCATGTTATTGATTGGAAACTTGCGGTTTAATGATTTGTTCGTTCAATGAACGATTGCTGATGATATCTTCCGCTTGTGTCGACCGTTTGATGAAGAACGAGAGGACAAACGCAAGACCGGCGATGAACGTTGAGATGAAGAACGCATAGTTGATTCCATCAAGCGTTGCCTGCATCACGATTTGTTGTTTCATCGCGGCAGCAGCTTCCGCTGTTGGTTGGCTCGTCATGTTTTTCGCTGCTTCTTGTGCGAGTTCCGTACCACGCGTTTTTGCATGCGTCGACATAATCGTAACGAGCAACGCTGTTCCGATGGCACCCGAGACTTGTTGCAACGTATTATTCATCGCTGTCCCGTGCGGATAGTAACGGGTCGGTAATTGGTTCAAACCGTTTGTTGAGACCGGCATCATAACCATTGACATCCCGAACATCCGGAGGGAATAAAGGACGATGAGATGCGTATACGTCGTATCCATTTTAAGTTGGCTGAAAAGATAGGTTGTGACAACCGTAATGAACAGGCCGGTGATGGCGAGTGGACGACCGCCAATTTTATCGAACAGTTTTCCGTTGATTGGTGACATGACCGCCATTAGGATCGCACCAGGCAGTAACATCAGACCGGCATCAAGCGGAGAAATACCGCGAATCGTCTGAACATAAATCGGTAACAATAACATCCCGGAGAACATGGCGATCGTCACGACGATCGAGATGGCGGACGATAAAGCAAACATCGGATAACGGTAAATCTTGAAGTTGAGCATTGGGCGTTCCATTCTCAATTGACGCATGATGAACGTCACGAGTGCAACGACCCCGATGACTAACGCTAAAATGACTTGGAGACTATCCCAACCTTTTGAACCGGCAGAGCTGAAACCGTACAGAAGACCGCCGAATCCGAATGAAGATAAGACGACGGACATAAAGTCGAGTTTTGCGTCAGAACGTTCTTTGACGTCACGAAGCAGGACGAAGCCGGCAACGAGAACAATCAAAGCAATTGGTGTAATGAAGTGGAACAACATCCGCCAATCGTAATGTTCGATGATCCAACCGGATAGGGTTGGTCCGATTGCAGGAGCCCCCATCATGATGAGACCGAAGAAGCCCATCGCCGTTCCGCGTTTTTCAATCGGGAAGCTGACGAGCATGACGTTCATCAGAAGCGGCATCATGATTGCAGATCCGGAAGCCTGGATCATCCGTCCGGCAAGCAGGACCGGGAAAGCGTCCGCAAATCCGGCAAGAATCGTACCCGCAGAGAACAATGTCATCGCGAGCAGGAACAGACGGCGGACCGAGAATTTTTGAATCAAGAAAGCAGAAGTCGGAATCAAAATCCCGTTGACGAGCATGAAACCGGTCGATAACCACTGGACCGTTGACGTTTCAATCTCCAGATCCTTCATGATCGAAGGTAAGGCGATGTTGAGTAAGGTGTTATTTAAGAATGCAATAAAGGCACCGATCATCAATACGGCAAGGATGCCGTAAGGGGGGCGAGCGGTAGCAGATTTTTCATGTGACATGGTTTTCCTCCTTAATGAACTAACAGTACACAATTCTATACGGTCGTTATATCTGTTGTCTATCTTAATCTGATTTAGCTTGAATTACAAATATTAATAGCTAAGAAAGGTAATTTTATTTTTTGTGAAGGAGACGGGCGTGAATCGAACGTTGGTTCATTAAAAAACGTGCGCTTTCTCCTGTGTAAACTGCAACAGGAGAGAGCGCACGTTTGGCGAAACGGGGTCGGATTACCCGACATGTGTGTGTAAAGCGTCTGATGTGATGTCATAGTGAGAAGTCGTCCAGACTGCTCGTCCGTCTTGAATGTACAAGACCTGCGGTGATTCGTGCCGGACGTTGTAATGTTCTGCGATGTGATTCGATAACGTCCGTGCTTCCTGAATCAATAAATAGGCAGTCGGAACTGCTGTCTCATCCGCATATTTCGTATAGGCGGAAAAACCGGCCGAACTGATCGGGCACGTCGTACTGTGTTTACAAATCACAAATGTTGGGTGTTCGGAAACGAATTGGTCGAAGTCGGAAATCGATTGTAGTTTTCTGAGTTGAGTCATTTTTATCAGCCTCCATAAGTCCGTAGACGGTCACTTAACTTCAGATTTTCCCTGTAATCGACCGGACAGTCAATTAAAACGGGTCCGTCACTCAGAAAAGCCTGTTCGAGACAACTGGATAGAGTACCGTGTTCCCCGACACGCAGACCCAGTGCACCAAAGGCGGTAGCCAGTTGAACGAGATCCGGATTGTCGAATTCGATATAAGGTGCACGACCGTAAGCTTGCTGTTGTTTCCATTCAATCAACCCGTAGGTACCGTCGCGCCAAATGATGACGACGATCGGCAACTTGAGCCGGACAGCCGTCTCGAGATCCTGGCCGTTCATTAAAAAGGCACCGTCTCCTGAAGCGCAGAGGACACGTTGTTCCGGGTGCAACAGTTTAGCGGCAATCGCACTCGACAAGCCGTAGCCCATCGAAGAAAACCCGTTAGAGATGAACAATTGATTGGGACGGGTCGTCTGAAAATGTCGTCCGAGCCATATTTTATGCGCTCCGACATCGGAAAAAATCATGCCGTCCTCGCCGGTTGCCTGCTCGAGTTCACGTACGATGCTTTGAGGATGGAGCGGGAGGGCGAGGGAATACGTCGCCTGGATTTCTTGCCGCAAGCGCTCGCGGTCCTGTTGCCAGCCGGTCCAGGCACGATTCGGAATGCTTTCCGAAAGCAGGTGCAGAATATCCGGGATCGAGCCGATCAAATTTGCAACAACCGGATAAAATTGATCAATTTCATGCGGATTGGTATCAATGTGCAAAACAGGTGTCCGTTCCGGATTCCATTTCGAAGGCGGCAGTTCCGTGATATCGTAGCCGACCGCGATAATTAAATCGCTTTGATCAAGAATCCGTTGATTGTAATCGGCGTTCGGCAAGCCGATCGTATGGGCGGCCAGCTCGTGTAATGAAGACAAGGCGCCTTTTCCCATCATCGTCTCGACGACGGGAGCCCCCAATCGTTCGGCGAAAGCGCGGAAAGCCTCTGTCGCCCCGCTGCGGCTGATTCCGAATCCGGCAATCACGACCGGACGTTCTGCCTGTTCGATTCGTAACAGGACATCACTGTCCGCAACCGATGTCGGATGCAGGAAGGTTGGAGGACTGTCGCGTAAAATCGGTGTCTTGGCATCAACATCGGCTTTTGCGATATCTTCCGGGAACGACAGATGCGTCGCACCGGGCTTTTCGGAAACAGCCTTTGCGAAAGCCTGGCGAACGACTTCAGAAATGACTTCACCGGAAACAATCGATGTACTGGATTTGGTAATCGGCCGGTACATCTCGACCAAATCAAACATCTGATGGGATGCTTTATGCTGGCGCCACGTCGCACCTTGTCCGGTGATGGCGACGACAGGCGAGTGATCCATCGTCGCACTGGCGATTCCCGTCATCATATTGGTTGCGCCGGGACCGAGCGTCGACAGACAGACACCGGGACGTCCGCTTAACCGACCGAACATCGACGCCATGAAGGCGGCGTTTGTCTCATGGCGTGTCGTGATGAACGTGATATCCGATTTACTGATGGCTTCGAGCAGCGTGATGTTCTCTTCACCAGGTACACCGAAGATATGGGTGACGCCTTCGGCTTCCAGACACTGGACAAACCGTTCGGCCGCGTTCATTGGTCGAGTCCGCCAATCGATACATATTTTGTCTCGAGATAGGCTTCGAGACCTTCCGATCCGCCTTCGCGACCGACGCCGGACTGTTTCATGCCGCCGAAAGGAGCCTGGGCAGCTGAAGGCACACCGTCATTCCATCCGACGATCCCGTAATCGAGATGCTCGATAGCTTTAAAAGCGCGGACATAGTTGTTCGTAAAGACATAAGAAGCGAGACCGAACGGCGTTTGATTGGCGTAATGGACGGCTTCTTCGTCTGAACTGACTCGCTGGACAGGTGCAACCGGACCAAACGTTTCTTCGTTCATGATCAGCATGTGCGGCGTGACGTCAGCGAGCACTGTTGCTTCATAGTAGTAGACATCATTGTCGTCGTCGGTTTGTCCGGATCCGCCGGTCACGATACGGGCGCCGGCCGAAGTGGCGTCATCGACATGTTTTTTGACCTTATCGTATCCGGCCTTATTGATCATCGGACCGATTTTTGTGTCTTGGTCGAGTCCGTTGCCGGTTTTCAGTTTTGCTGTTTCCTGACCGAGCTTTTCGACGAATTCATCATAAATCGAGTCCGAGACATAAATCCGGTTACCGCAGACACACGTCTGGCCGCCGTTACGGAACTTCGATTTAATCGTTTCTCTGACGGCAAGATCGAGATCGCAATCGTCAAAGACAAGAATCGGAGCATGTCCACCGAGTTCGAGAGACATCGCTTTGATGGTCTCCGCACCTTGAGCCATCAACGTCCGACCGACTTCCGTCGACCCCGTGAACGTGATTTTGGCGACATGCGGATGTGTCGCTAGCGATTCGCCCAAGTCTTTCCCGCTTCCGGTCACGGCATTGACGACGCCGTCCGGAATCCCGACCTCCTGGCAGAGCTCAAGCAACCGGAGTGCCGTCAACGGAGTAGCCGTTGGTGGTTTCAGGACAAATGTACAGCCTGCGACAAGCGCCGGTGCTAATTTTCGGGTAATCATTGCAGCCGGGAAGTTCCATGGGGTAATCGCGGCGACGACTCCGACCGGTTGTTTGATGACATGGAGGCGTTTCGTTGCATCGTGTGACGGGATGATGCGCCCGTAGGCCCGTTTTCCTTCTTCCGCAAACCATTTGACGAAGTTTGCCGCGTATTCGACTTCACCTTCCGATTCCGCAAGCGGTTTTCCCATCTCGAGTGTCATCAAGCGGGCCAATTCATCTTTTTTCTCAAGCATCTTCGCATACAATTTTTCGAGAAGAGCGGCCCGTTCATAAACGGTTCGCTTCGACCAGTCGGGAAAAGCGTTATGAGCCGCTTCAACGGCATCGTTGACATCGGATTTTGTCCCGTTTGGTACACTGCCGACGATTTCACCTGTCGCCGGATTTTTGACATCCGTCCGTTCACGTCCCTGATCGAGCCATTGTCCGTTGATTAAAAACTTCCCATTCATCTTACAGAATCCCCCTTTTTAATTCGCATTGTTAAGGATATACCCGAAGATTGAAAAAAAGATTCGCTTTTCCGAAAAAGGTTGTGCAAAAGGCTAGAAATTGACCGATAAACAGTGTAGGATAATTCAGTAAATGTAATGTATTTTCTAAATAATAATTCGTAAAGAAATGAAATGTGAAGTGATGGAGAATGTCTCGAATCATTGACATTCCAACTAGGTTTGATAAGATGAATATAGGGTATTTGCGCAATCGGTTGCGCTTAAGTGAAATCTACCGAGAAACGACATAAAACATCGAGGATTACTATAAAAAAACGGACAACAAAGACTGAAATACGAGAGGATTTATCCACAATGACACAAATGATACCGCGCCCGGAAACGGCACAAAAAACACTTACACGAGCTTGGTGGAAAGAAGCCGTTGCTTACCAAATCTATCCACGCAGCTTTTATGATGCAAACAATGATGGAATCGGCGATATCCCGGGTATCATCGCAAAATTGGATTATCTGAAAGATCTCGGAGTCGATGTATTATGGATTTGCCCGATGTTTAAATCACCGAATGATGACAACGGATATGACATCAGTGATTACGAAGACATCATGGACGAATTCGGAACAATGGCCGATTTTGATTTATTAATGAAAGAAGCGCATAAACGTGACATCAAAGTCCTGCTTGATTTGGTCGTCAACCATACGTCGGATGAACACCCGTGGTTCCTTGAATCGCGTTCATCAAAAGACAACGACAAACGCGATTGGTACATCTGGAAAGATGCCGTCAACGGCGGCGAACCAAACAATTGGGAAAGTATCTTCGGCGGTTCCGCTTGGGAATACGATGAAAAGACCGAGCAGTACTTCCTCCACGTCTTCTCACGCCGTCAGCCGGACTTGAACTGGCGGAATAAAGACATGCGTCAAGCTGTTTATACGATGATCAACTGGTGGCTCGACAAAGGCGTCGACGGTTTCCGGATTGATGCCATCAGCCATATCAACAAAGATCAATCGTACGCGGATCTCCCGAACCCACTCGGGATGCCGCATGTACCGTCGTTTGAGATGCACATGAACGTCGAAGGTATCCACGAATACCTTGAAGAATTGAAAAACGAGACGTTTTCGAAATACGACATCATGACGGTCGGTGAAGCGAACGGTGTGACACCGGAAGAAGCGGATCTTTGGGTCGGCGAAGAAAACGGTAAGATGAACATGGTCTTCCAGTTCGAGCACATGGATCTTTGGCGGGCGGATGCTGAAAAAGGTGTCGACGTCGTCAAGCTGAAAAATGTCTTAACAAAATGGCAAAAAGGGCTCGAAGAAACGGGCTGGAATGCGCTTTATCTTGAAAACCACGATAAAGTCCGTTCCGTTTCACTTTGGGGAGATGAAGGGCAGTACTGGAAGCAGAGTGCGAAGTCGCTTGCGATGATGTACTTCTTCATGCAGGGCACACCGTTCATCTATCAAGGGCAGGAAATCGGGATGACGAACGTTCAGTTCCCGGATATCTCCGACTACGATGATGTCGCGACGAAAAACATGTATGACATGCAGCTCGCGTCAGGGAAAACCCATGAAGAAATCATGGAAGTCATCTGGAACTCGTCACGTGATAATTCACGGACACCGATGCAGTGGACGAATGAACAAAACGGCGGATTCTCGGAGCAATCGCCATGGTTCGGCGTCAATCCGAACTTTGCCGACATTAACGTCGCATCGCAACAAGCCGATGAAGATTCGATTCTGAACTTCTATAAACGGATGATTCAAATCCGGAAGATGGAAGAAACATTGATTTACGGAGAATACGATCTCATTCTTCCGGAAGATACAAAAGTCTACGGGTACACACGGACGCTCGGAAATGAACAGTTCCTGATCGTCACGAACCTGAAAGACGAAGTGGCGGAAGTCGATACCGACATCATTCTTCATTCGGATAATATCGTACTGGCAAACTATGAGACGACATACCACGAAGGAACAGAATTGACGCTTCAACCGTTTGAAGCCCGTCTGTACCGCGTACGTTAAAACAAAGCTGGATTTGGCAGACGCCAAATCCAGCTTTTGCTGTCGCGAAAAGAAATCAAGAAGATGCAGGACAGAAGAAAATCGTGTACGCTAGACGATGAGGTGATAGAAGTGAAACCAGTACGTTACCCGGTCCGCCTGCGCCAAGTGACATCGATTCAAGATGACGCGATGCGGGAGTCCGTTGAATTAGAAGCAGAAGGGACCTTGTTTGAAACAAAAGACGGGTTTGCTCTGAAATTCATGCAAGAAGAGGAACAACCGATTGATACGACCATCAAGTGGTCGCACGATCAGGTTGCCCTGAACCGGAAAGGTCCGGTCTCGATGCACCACGTCTTCATTTTGGGTCAAAAAACCAAAAGCGGTTACGAGAGCCAGTTTGGCCAAATGGTGATGGAGACGGAAACAGCTACCATCGAAATGACAGAACAACGGATGCAATTCCAGTACGATCTGATGATGAACCATCAGCCGGTCGGCCTGTATACGATTGAATTAACTTGGGAACGGAGTGAAACACATGGCGTTTGAACAAACCGTAAAAGAAATGGAACAGATGCTCGAAGAAGATTGGTTCGAGTGGCTCGAAAATGACGAGCCGAAATACAATGAATGGCGCGATCAGCTCGAAGCATTGGCAGAACAGGTCATGACAGAATACAATTCGAAGGTCGATTCCGACGCGATTGATTCGTTGCTGTTGATCAACGAAGACTTACCGGTCCTGTACGGAGAAGATACGGTCATGCTCTATACGGCATTGCTTCATGCCCGTAAAGAAGATGATTCGGTCTACGAACGGTACTTGACGATTTTAGGAGCGTTTTCGGAAGAAAATCATCCGGCCATCCGCGAAGTCGAACAGGCTGTCGCAAAAAAAGATTACAAAACGGCGTATGCGCGTGCTGTAAAATTACCGCAATCGCTTGGATTAGAATAAGTATGTGCCACGGCAGTTCCATTCAAAGAAATTTTGAAGGGAACTGCTTTTTTTAATAAAAGGAGGTTTCTCATGAGAACGTTATACCGGATTGTAGTCGGGATTGTCAGACAGCAGAACCAGCTTTTACTCGTTCAAAACCAGGCGGAAGGAGCGGAAGCCGTCTGGAGTCTACCGGGTGGTGTGATTGAAGACGGTGAGACGCTGAAAGAAGCCTTGGAACGGGAGATGAAAGAAGAGACCGGCCTGTCTGTTGAAACGTTCGAACTGGCTTACGTCACGGAAAATTTCATCGAACAGTTTAACGCTCACAGTCTCGTCACCTATTTTGAGTGCACAGTCAGAGGCGAGTTGTTACCAGATGATCCTGACCGGGAAGTCGTCGCTAATCAGTGGGTACCGATTGAGCAGCTCGGAGAGTATATCCTGAACCGTGACGTACTGGAACCGTTAAAAGATTATTTGAGCGGAACATCGAAATCTTATTATCTGTATGAACAAATGGTTTGGTAACGGGGTAAGAGAGTAGAGAAAGTAAGAGACGGAGGCGATAAGATGAAAACTGTTCAAGTCAACGGATACGGCGGTGTCGAGCAACTCGAAGTTGTGGAACGTCCGATGCCGAAACCGGATGCCGGGGAAGTACTGGTCGAGGTTAAGGCCTGCGGGATCAACAATACGGAAATCTGGATGCGCGAAGGGGCATACGGAACGGACCGTGAGTCGGGCTGGAAACCGGAAGGCGTTCAATTTCCGCGTGTCCCGGGTTCTGATATTAGCGGACGGATCATTGAAGTCGGGAACGGTGTTGATAAATCACGAATCGGTCAAGACGTTGTCCTATTTCCCTTTACCTCGGGCGGCGCAGACGGGACGGAACATATCAGTGAAGATATGGCGTTCATCGGATCGGAATATGACGGAGGATACGCCGAGTATGTCGTCTGGCCGGCAGCGCTCTGTTACGAGATGCCGCTTGACGATTACGTCAAAAGTGCTGTTTTCTCCGTCAGTGGCTTGACGGCATGGCATATGAACGAGCAACTCCAGCTGCAACCGGGACAAACTGTTCTCGTAACGGGAGCAAGCGGCGGTGTCGGCTCGTTGAACGTTCAAATCGCTTCGCGGGTTTTCGGGGCGGACGTCATTGCGGTTGTCGGCGACATGAAGATGGAACAGGAATTGAAGCGTCTTGGGGCGAAACACGTCGTGTCTTACCGTTCCGATCAATTGACAGAAGACATCCTTGCTAACAGCGGACCAGTTGACGCCGTACTCGATGTCGTCGGGGATGCGTTATTCAAGACGACTCTGGCGGTCCTGAAAAACGGCGGCAAGTTCTGTATTTCCGGCTCGGCCGGTGGACAACAGACGAAACTCGATTTCCGGACGCTGTATCTGAAGCATTTGACGTTTTACGGTTCAGTGCTTGGTACACGGGCTGAATTCGGACGGATGCTTAAAGCAATTGCGGACGGGAAGCTCGAACCGGTCATTGATCGGACGTTTCCGCTTGAAGAAGCGGCAGCAGCACAAAGCTACTTTAAAAAATCAGGAAAGCTCGGAAAAATCGTGTTGATACCGGATCAAGGTCAGAACAATCTTGCTTGAAAAATGTGTGTACTCACTCGACTCCTACAGGAAACAGCGCGTTTATCCGCGCTGTCAGAGGCAGGTAAGACCCGACTCCAAGTCCTTTGGACAAAGGAGGCGCGGCTTACGCCTCGCCTGAGGAAAGCGAGGGAGGAAACACATTTTTTTGTACGGAAGCTCCCATTCTAAAAGTCTGTCAGAAAAAACAGTAAAATAATGAATGAATAGCCATTCATTATATGCTATACTCATATCAAATAATGGCTTTAGGGGGAAAGGGGCTTGTTTCATGGGGACATTTTTACTGATTAACTGGATCGCCTTCCTGCTCGTCGCAGGGTACGCGGGCTATTTATTCGTCACGCTCGTCAAGAGTCGGTACGAAGCGATTCGCCGGGGGAAAAAAGCGGAATGGACGCTGACGAACAAAGAACGTCTGAACGCGGTTCTCGTCAACGTCTTCGGACAAAAGAAACTGTTGAAGGATAAGAAAAGCGGTACAATTCACGTCATGATGTTTTACGGATTTTTACTCGTCCAATTCGGGGCGGTTGATTTCATCTGGAAGGGACTTGCCGTCGGACAACGGTTCCCGCATATTCCGCTCGGTCCGCTGTATCCGATCTTTACGTTTTTCCAGGAAATCGTCATGCTCGTCATTTTGGTTGCGGTCGTTTGGGGATTCTACCGCCGCTATGTCGAGAAACTAGTCCGTCTGAAACGGAACTTCATGGCCGGTCTGGCCTTGATTTTCATCGGTGGTCTGATGGTCGCCGTGCTGTTCGGAAACGGATTTTTCCTGGTCTATGAAAATCATTCGACGTTCGGTGAACCGGTCGCGTCAGCAATTGCCTTCCTGTTCAGTTGGGTACCGGAGCAAGTCGCTTTCGGATTGTTTGTCTTCTTCTGGTGGGCGCATCTCTTGTTCTTACTCAGCTTCATGGTCTACATCCCGCAAGGTAAACACGCCCACTTGATTGCCGGAACTGCCAACGTCTGGCTCGGCCGGACATCAAAAGTCGGGCGTCTCGCACCGATCGATCTGTCGGTGATGGAAGAAGCGGAAGACGACGAAGCGGAATTCAGCTTCGGGGTGAACCGGATTGAAGATTTCAACCAAAAGCAACTCGTTGATTTATATGCCTGTGTTGAATGCGGCCGCTGTACGAATATGTGTCCAGCGAGCGGAACCGGAAAAATGCTGTCACCGATGGACCTGATTGTTAAACTGCGCGATCATCTCAATATGAAAACAGCCGCCATCACCCAAAAATCACCGTGGGCACCGGCGTTCGCCTTCGAAGGATCACAAGGCAATCAAATCGCGTCACTTGCCGCAGCCGGGCAGATGGATATCGTACCGGATTCATTAATCGGCAACGTCATCACGGAAGAAGAAATTTGGGCTTGCACGACATGCCGGAACTGTGAAGATCAATGTCCGGTCATGAACGAGCACGTCGATAAAATCATCGACCTCCGACGTCACCTCGTGATGATGGAAGGAAAGATGGACCCGGAAATGCAACGGACGATGGCCAACATCGAACGTCAAGGAAATCCGTGGGGAATGAACCGGAAAGAACGTGAAAACTGGCGCAAGACGCGCGAAGAGCTGGTCGTGCCGACGGCAAAAGAGAAGAAAAAAGCCGGCGAAGAGTTCGAATACCTCTTTTGGGTCGGAGCAATGGGGTCGTACGACAGCCGGAGCCAAAAAATTGCGATGGCGTTTGCGCGGATCCTGAACGAAGCGAACATCTCGTTTGCGATTCTCGGAAACGATGAGAAAAACTCAGGCGATACACCACGGCGGATTGGAAACGAAGTGCTGTTCCAGGAACTGGCAGAGGCGAACATCAAATCGTTTGAGAAATATGATGTTAAAAAGATCGTCACGATCGATCCGCATGCGTATAATACGTTCAAAAACGAGTATCCGGACTTTGGTCTCAGTCCGGACGTCGAAGTCTATCACCATACGGAACTGCTCGCCCGGTTGATTGACGACAAACGGATCACACCGATCCATGAGGTCAGCGAACGGGTCGTCTACCATGATTCGTGTTACCTCGGCCGTTACAATGATATTTACGATGCACCACGCTATATTTTAGAGAAGATTCCGGGCATCACGCTTGTCGAAACGGAACGTAACCGCGAAAAAGGCATGTGTTGCGGAGCCGGCGGCGGGATGATGTGGCAGGAAGAAAAAGTCGGCGCCCGGGTCAACGTCGCCCGGACCGAACAGTTGTTGACGGTCCAGCCGTCCGTCATCGGATCGGCTTGTCCGTACTGCCTGACGATGCTCAGCGACGGAACGAAGGCGAAAGAAGTCGATGAACAGGTCGCGACGTACGATGTCGTCGAGTTGCTCGAACGGTCGATCGTCGGAACACCGGTCAAAGAGGCCGTCACGAACTGATATCTGTGAAATTGAAAGGAAAATCCAAAGCGTATTCTCTCATCGGAGGATACGTTTTTTACTGTCTTCGAATAAGCATAACGTTGTTGTGTACGGTTTAACCGTGATATGATGAAATTACTATCTAACGGAATGGGAGGTGAGGATCTTTGGGAAGGCGTTGCTTAAAATCGGTCAGGTCGCGCAGGCCACCGGCTTATCAAAACGGACCATCGACTACTATACATCGCTCGGTTTACTAACAACAGAGCGGACGGCAGCCGGTTACCGGCTCTATACAGAAGATGTCATCCAGCATATTCAAAAGATTGAATATTTGAAGACACAACGGCTGTCCCTGCAAGAGATTCTTGCTTTCTTCACGGAGCGTGAAGTCAAAACGGGTGATGCCATTTATCAAGAAGTGCAGCAGCTTCAAGAGAGCGTCAACGGACTCGAACAGCGTTTATTGCAATCGACCGACTACGAGAAACAGGAGATTCGTCTCGAACTGTCTCAACGTCTGACATTGATTGCTTCCCTGATTGCGCAGCTGTAACAATAAAATGGAGGTGACCCCTGTTTAGGGGATTTTGGATACTATATTATTTATCAATTTATTTTTAGTGGTGTTATTGATTGTGTTGACAGCGTTTTTCGTCGGATCAGAGTTTGCAGTCGTTAAGGTACGGATGTCCCGGTTGGATCAGATGATTCAGGAAGGGAACAAGAGTGCCATCCTGGCGAAGAAGATTGCCGGGGACCTCGATTATTACTTGTCGGCCTGTCAGCTGGGAATTACAGTGACGGCACTTGGTCTTGGGGCACTCGGTGAACCGACCGTTGAAAAAATCCTGCATCCGGTGTTTGATGAATTCGGTGTTTCGGCTGCCGTCTCGACCTTGTTGTCATTCGGGATTGCCTTTATTTCCGTGACATTCCTGCACGTCGTCATCGGAGAACTTGCTCCGAAGACGCTGGCGATTCAATATGCGGAAAAAATGACGTTGCTGTTTGCCCGTCCGTTGTATATCTTCGGGAAAATCATGTATCCGTTCATTTGGTTACTCAATGGTTCAGCCCGATTGTTCCTTGGATTATTCGGTGTCAAACCGGCGGGTCACGAACAAGCCCACTCAGAAGATGAATTGAAGATCATCATGGCACAAAGTTTTCAAAGCGGTGAAATCAATCAGACGGAACTTGCGCTCATGCAGAACGTATTTGCGTTTGACGAGCACGTCGTCAAAGACTTGATGGTACCGCGGATGCGGATGGCAACGATTTCTGAAAGGTTGTCTAAAGACGAACTGATGGAAATTTTCATGGACAATCCCTTCACCCGTTATCCGGTGACGGAAGAAAATGATAAAGACCGGATTCTCGGTTACATCAACGTTAAAGAGATGTTGACGGACTTCGCCAATGGAAACAATCATCCGGTCACGCATTATGTGAAGGATTTACCGGTCGTCTCGGAAGTGACGTCGCTGCAAGATACGTTGCGGAAGATGAAGAAGACGCGTTCGCACATTGTGCTTGTCGTTGACGAATACGGCGGAACGGCCGGAATCGTCGCGATGGAAGACTTACTCGAAGAAATCGTCGGTGAAATCCGGGACGAGTTTGATACGGATGAAGTCGAAGAAATCCAGGAGTTGCCGAACAATGAATACCTCGTTGCCGGTACCGTGTTGCTTGAAGATCTCGAAGCCCGATTCGGTTTGACGTTTACGAACGATGAAGACGTCGATACGATCGGCGGCTGGATCCAGATGCACAACATCGATCTGCAACCGGGAGAACACATTGATACGGAATCCTTCTCGGTCGAAGTGATGGAGATGGAGAACTATCAAATCAACCAGATCAAATTGTGGTTACACCCGCTCGAACGAGCGGAATGAATGACAGCACCTTTCGTCCTCTACGAAAGGTGCTTTTTTTCTGGACAAATCATCAGGTGAAAACTTAAAAACCGACTGATTGTGTAAAGAAGGCAAATCGTAGTAGGGAAACGGGGGCGGGAGCGGGAAAGAGTAAGGAGAGGAAAAATTATTTTTTCTGAGAAGGGAGACGTCCAGTGCTCGAGCAAATCCCGTTTTTACTCAGCCGCTTAGGCATGTTAGCCCTATTGGCTTTTTTATTGTCACAATGGCGCATATCACGCCATTTGTTTCAAACGTCATCGCGCCGCAGTCATCGTTTTATTTTACTGAGTGTGTTTGTAGTATCGGGTATTTTGATGAACTATGCCGGAATCGGTCTTTCGACGGACGAAACGATTGATCCGTTACTCGGGTTAGCCGTTTCACCGGAGCAATGGATTGTCGACACCCGATTGACGATCATCGTCACCAGCGGTCTGCTCGGTGGTCCGCTCATCGGCGGTCTGACCGGAGTACTCGTCGGATTTCACCGCTACTATCTCGGTGCATCCGGTGCGGAATCGGCCTGGATCATTGCGGTCGGAACCGGATTGTTGAGTGGATTGTACAGCCGCCAGTGGCGCAGGAAAGACGGCTATTCCTTGCTCCAACCGATTGGCATCGTCTTAAGTGCCGTCATTCTGGATATCGGAGTGGCATTGATTTTGGCACCAGACCAGGCACGTGTCCTGGAGTTGACGCGTCAAGCTGTTTTCCCGATGTTGTTTACGAATGCAGTCGGAATCAGTGTCTTCATCGCCATCCTACGGACGCAATTGAAGCTCGAGAACGAATTGTTCGTTCGCGAATCCGCACGTTCCTATCGTTTACTGGATGCGATTCGTCCGCTACGTAAAAATGGCATGACGGTTGATGTCGCCCGGCAAATCGGATCGACCATCCTGGAAGAAACGAAAATCAATCGGGTCGTTTTGCTTGGACCGGATGGGATTTTGGCTGATGTCCGGACGGGACACGATACAGCCGATTTGTTCCGGCATCAGACGATTTTGGACTGGGTGGAGTCGGGGGTCGTCTACCGGTCGGAAGACGAGTTGACGCGTCAAATCGTCTCGTTTCATCCTTTACTGATCGAGGGCAAAAAGGCTGGTATCGTCTGCTGGTTTCCGGCCCATCTGTTCGACGATACGATGGAACGGACGATGGAACAGCTGGTGGAGCTCTTGGCACGCGAACTCGTTGTTCATCAAGAGGAGCAACTGAATCAATTTCCGAACACGAGCATTAAACCGATTCTGAGTCCGAACTACCTGCTCGGTATCGTCGATGAAATCCATCAGACAGCGGATCCGGATAGCCCGGTCAAACATCAGCTCGGTGCTTTGCGGCAGCTGCTCACGACGGCACGGCGAACCGATTTGTATCCTTTGCGTGAAGAATTACTGACCTTAAAATCGTACTTGTCGTTAGAAGGAATCCGCCGCCACCATCCATTGACACCGGCAGCGGTCACGATTGATTTAGACATCGAGACGACCGTTGAAGAACATTTTGTTTTTCCGTTGCTCGTGACACAGCTGGTCGATAATGCATTACGTCATGCTTTTCCACAAAACGGTCCGTATCACCGGATTGATGTCCGGGCATTTCAGGAAGACACACACTGGGTGCTTGAAGTATCGGACAACGGAGTCGGCGTACCGGCTGAATTCCTGAAGCGCTGGGAGCAGGATAAAAAAATGGATACAAGTAATTTATTTTTATTACGACGTGCCCTTCACCGGCGATACGGTGAACAGGCGAGTTGTATGATTCATTCCCGTCCCGGTGGAACACGGCTGAAACTAGTGCTGCCTCTTACGACTGACCAGGTGTAACAATCGTTTGATTCGGATTACCGGAATTGAACGATTGTTTTTTTTTAGCCAATCCTGGGTAAAAATGAAAGCAAGAGTAGATCGATACAGGAGGATAAGCGCGTGATTACAACAAAAGAAGTCGGTTTTTCCGGCGAACAGCCGATCATCGCTTTTACATTGATGAATCGTAACGGACACAGCGTGGAATTACTCAATCTGGGCGGGAAAATCACGGCAATCCGTGTTCCGGATCAACACGGGACAATTGAGAACGTCGTCTTGGCCTTTGATGATATGGAAGAATATTTAGAGGATCCCCATCACTTAGGGGCAACCATCGGCCGGGTTGGCGGCCGGATTGCCAACGGTGCGTTTGCATTAGAAGGGATGAACTACATTCTGGAACAAAATGAAGGCGAACATCACCTTCACGGAGGAAGCATCAACTGGTCGAACCGCTTTTTCGATTATGAAATCGACGGCGAACGGTTGCATCTGCTTTTGACGAGTCCGGAGGGGGAAAACGGTTATCCGGGCCAACTCGATGTCCGATTGACGATTGAGTGGACGGATGACGACGCGTTGATCATCACGTACCACGCGACGACGACGGCCTCGACACCGTTCAGTCCGACGAACCACACGTATTTTAATTTGACGGGAAATGCGAAAACGACGATTGAGCAGCACCGTCTCCGGATGGATGCTCCGTTTTATGTTCCATTGAATGCAGAGTCCGTTCCGACCGGCGAGATTTTATCCGTCAATGAGACCGTCTTTGACTTCCGGACAGCCCGACCGTTGTATGAAGTGACACATGCAAGTGACGAAGCGTTGCGTCAGGCCGGCAGCGGTGTCGACCATCCTTTTTTACTGAAAGAAGGCGGCGAGATTGTCTTAGAAGAGCCGGTCAGCGGCCGGGTGTTACGTGTTAAGACCGATCAACCGGGTGTCGTCGTCTATACCGGAAATCATTTGGGCGGTGATTTTACGATTGCCGGACGCCGGGCGACGCCGTATCTCGGGATTTGTCTTGAGACGCAAGGGTTGCCCGATGCCATCAATCAACCGGATTTTCCGTCTGTTGTCTTGCGGGCCGGCGAAGTCTATAAAAAGCGGACAACCTTCCAATTTAGTCGCGTGCAGTAACGTTTTTTTGCGAACATCCGAAGCGAATGTGGTAGGATAAAGCGAGAAGAATCTAACGGAGGCATAGGAAAATGACTAAAATAGCATGGGTGACCGATAGTATGGCCTATTTCAAAAAGGAAGAAGCGGAAGCCATCGGTGTCAATGTCGTACCAATTCAAATTTTACTTGGTGAGACAGCCTACAATGAAGACACGATTACCGTCGAACGGTTATTTCGGGCGCTTGAGGCAGACAAGAAGTTAGTCGCCAAAACCTCACAACCGATTTTCGGGGAATTCGTCGGAACGTATGAACGCCTGAAAGAAGAAGGATACGACTGTGCGATTGCGGTTCACTGTACGAACGGTCTGTCGAGTACAGTCCAAAGTTCCGCTTCAGCAGCGGAAGCAGCAAGCTTCCCGGTCCATATCATCGATTCCCATACGGCGTTTGAGAACCAGCAGGAATTCATCCGGATCGGAATGGCGCTTGAAGCAGAAGGCAAGTCAGTCGAGGAAATCACAACGGCTTTACATGAACTGGCGAAGAAAACCCACTTTTATATGATCGTCGGAAACATGGAGACGATGCGCCGCGGTGGACGCGTTTCGTCCGGTGATTTGTTCCTTGCGAACCTGCTCAGCATCAAACCAATCATTACGACGGATGAAGCGGGGAAAGTCGTTCCGTTTAAAAAAGCGCGCTCTCTGAAAAAAGCCTACATCGAAATCATTAAACAGGTCGAAGAAGCGATGCGTCAGCATACGTTTTACAAAAACCGGATTTATGTGGCGACGACGATGGCACCTGAGATGGCAGCTGATTTACGGACACAAGTCGCAACAAAATTCCCGGAACTGACGGTCCTCGATGGAACGTTTGGTCCGGCCATCGGCACACATGCCGGTGCAGAAACGGTCGGCTTGTTCTGGCTGAACGACTAAAAATAAGAACGAACAAGAATCAGGAATTGTTCCCGTGTGCCGGGGCAAGTCCTGGTTCTTTTTTTTAGCTATTCGATGAAACAATGATACCTGAAAAGGCGGCACTGATGCCAAGAAGATAGCTGAGTCCGAGGTAAAGGACCAGTGTTTTTCTGTTTTGATTCTGAACGAGCTGCAACGTCTCGAGCTTAAACGTCGAAAACGTCGTAAAGGAGCCGAGAAAACCCGTTCCGAGCAGTAACGTCCATGTCGAATCGAGATGCGAACCGATGACGAGACCAAGTAAAAAGGAACCGAGAATATTAATGCCGAATGTCGCGAGCGGAAAATCCTTTTTCCAAAATGTTTTCATCCATTGGCTGAGAGCAAATCGGCTGATGGCACCAAAAAAAGCACCAGTCGCAAGCGCAAGAAGATTCATGAAGCCTCCTCCTTTTGGAACAGACGTAACCGTCTCGTCCCGAGAGCGTAGCCGAAGTAAGACATCAATAATCCGCCGAACAAACTGATGAGGATATATATCAAGGCGTAACCGTAAAAGCCGGCCCGTAACAGTTCAACCGATTCGACACTGAACGTCGAAAAGGTCGTAAAGGAACCGACGAATCCGGTCCCGAGTGCCGTCATGGCGTATTGATGAAGCAACGTCGTCTTAAACAAAAAGTGCGTCGCATACCCCAAGACGAAACAGCCGAGCAGATTGATGCTTACCGTCGCCCATGGGAATGTTCCAGCAGCAAAATGAGTGATAAGAAGACTGAGACCGTACCGGGCAGAGGCGCCAAGGATCCCGGCCAGTCCGACTAAGACATATAACATCTGAAGCCGCCTTTCTGTCAGTTTTGTATTTACCATACGCTTTTCTGAAAACAAGCGTCAAGTTATGAAAGTTAGACGGAACGCTTCACGTCTGCTCCGAAACAGACGATAAGAAAGGGTACGAATCCAACAGAAGGAGTTTTGCAGATGGTCTCACCGCTTGAACGATTGAGTACGAAAATCCTCTCTCGTCTTATTGCCTCATTAATTACAATCGCACATCCCTTAATTTTCATTTTTGTTCAATTGGACTATGTCCCCATGAGTGTGTTTTATCAATTTTTAGCCGGAGGTCTCTTACTAACCATCGCCTTGTTGGCCGGAAACCGTTTTTTTGGCGATCAGCTCAGCGGAAAATATATTCAAATCGTCTTGACCTACCTGGTGCTGGCACTTGTCCTTGTGACCTTACCGTCTCAAAGTATCTGGACGATTGCTTATCTGTATTTGACGATTTCAGTCGTCTATCTTATTCCCCATTTAGTTGTATGGGCGGGATTGCTCGGATTACTGGAACTGATTCTCTTTACGGTTTTTGGAACGATTCAGTTTCCGAATCTGTTTGATATGATTGTCGCATTTGTCATCTACCTGATGGTCTTTTCGGCAGCTGCGTTTGTTGCTGTTTTCGGTCGAAATGTCATGCGGGAAGTCAAACGGCAACAAGAGAAAGCGGAGCATTACGCTACAAGCTCGCAATTGACGCTCGAGCAATCAGCTGCGACCGCGACTGATGTGACGACGTTTACGGAAGAAATGAGCGAAACCGTCGATACGGCCAAAGGGTCATTTGAAAAAATTGATCAGGCGATGCAGATGTTAGCCGCTAACTCGTCGAAAAATGCTCAATCCGTCCGACAGATTAAACAGATGAATACGGATAATGTCACGTTGATGACGGATGTGACGACAGCAGTCGACCGGGCACTGGCGCTCAGTTCTTCATCGAAGACTACAGCGGAAAAAAGCCGCGAGACGATCAGTGAAGCCGGTGAGTCGTTGCAGCAACTGACAGAAAGCATGGACGAATCCGTTACGGCGTTTGGTCAGCTGGCGGGACGTTTCAAAGAGATCGTCACCATCACTTCAAGCATCAATGCGATCGCGACGCAAACCAATCTACTCAGTTTAAACGCCTCGATTGAAGCGGCACGTGCCGGTGAGTTCGGGAAAGGATTCACCGTCGTCGCGCAGGAAATCCGTAATTTATCGGCACAGACAGCAGCCGCTTCAACGGAAATCAATCAAATCATCGAACGGGTCGATCGTGATGTCATGCAGACCGGCAATTCGATTGATGCCAGTACGAGCTTGTTGCGGGAGCAGGAAGCCCGGATGCAACGCAGCCAAGATGCTCTGCAGACGATTGCGACGGATTCGAACGATTCCGTGCAAGCAATCAGCGGAGCACAGCAACAATTCGTGACGATTACCAATAGTCTTTCGAATATTGCGCAGGCAACGGAACAACTCGATGCCTTCATGGATCTATTATTGACGAGCAGTGATCAACTCTCCGGTTTGACGCGTTCACAAGTCGAACAGATTAATGACCTGCAACAGGCCATTCATACATTAAATGCAACGGCCTTGACGCTTCAACAGACCGCTCATGCCTGACACATGTGTACCGATTCTGACGAGTCGGTACACTTTTTTCGTTTGTCACAAGTCTTGAAGGGGAACAGTTAAAAGGTAAAACAATCAGAGGAGGAAATGACATGAAAGCAGCTTATATTGAACAGTATGGCGGATCGGAACAATTTAAAGTGGGGGAACTCGAGCGTCCGGTCGTCGGCGCAGATGATGTATTGATTGCGGTTCATGCGGCAAGCGTCAATCCTGTTGATTGGAAACTGCGTGAAGGATACTTAAAGGAAATGCTCAGTTATGATATGCCGCTGATTATCGGTTGGGATGTCTCTGGTGTGATCGAAGAAGTCGGGGCGAACGTGACGGATTTCAAAGTCGGCGATGAAGTCTTCAGTCGTCCGGATATTGCCCGTCAAGGAACGTATGCCGAGTATGTGGCAGTCGACGCCCATCTGGTCGTCAAGAAACCGGAAGCCCTGACATTTGAAGAAGCCGCGTCGTTGCCACTCGTCGCGCATACAGCTTGGCAGGTCATGTTTGAAGTGATGGATGCAAAAGCAGGAGATAAAATCTTTATCGGGGCCGGTTCAGGTGGTGTCGGGACAGTCGCCATCCAGCTCGCAAAAGCACACGGTCTGCACGTCATTACATCAACCAGCACCAAAAACGTCGACTGGGTCAAAGCGCTCGGAGCGGATGAAGTCATTGATTACAAACAACAAGATCCGGCAGAAACTGTCCGTGATCTGGACTTTGTGTTTGATACGATGGGCGGCGACGGACAAGCAAAATTGTATCAAATGCTGAAACCGAACGGCATGCTTGTCTCCATCTCGACACCGCCGGATGAAGAACAGGCAAAACAGGCGGACGCGCGTGTCGCGTATGTCTTCATGCAACCGACAGGCGAGCGGCTGCAACATATCGCACAAGCCGTTGAACGCGGGGAATTAAAACCGGTTGTCGATCGGATTTTTGATTTGGATCAAATCAAAGAAGCACACGATTACGGTGAAGAAGGTCATGCGAAAGGGAAAATTGTCATTAAAGTGAAGTGAGCCAGATGAAAAGCCGGTTTCCTTTTTGAAGGAACCGGCTTTTTGTGTGTCATTTAACAGACTTGTTCGGATTCGAGCAAGCGGTCGAGTAACTGTAATGTGTCCGGATGCTCAATCAGCATCTGTTGCAAGTGTGGCAATTCAGCCTGTAACGATTCCCGGTAAAGACGAGCCGCTTCGTGATGCGTTGCTGGAACGAGGACGTTATAAATCGCTTCAAGACGCAGGCGCGGCGTGTCCGGTAAATAGTCAGCCACTGTTTTTAAGCCGAGTTGCGCCCGCTCGGGAACATACCGGTGCAATAAGACTTTCGCGAATTTAAGCAGAGCGCTGCGTAACATCTCGACCGCCCATAAGGCATTCCCGCGACCGGCTGCTTTTTGATACTGGAACAGGAACCAGACAGCATCAATCGCTTCATCAGCGGCTTCTTGTGTCCCGAGTGCCAAAGAAGAGGTCTCGACGTACGCATCGAGTTGTCTTTTCGGATCATACAGGACACGAATCGTATCGGAATGGTTCAACGATTCGCGGGTGACGGTAAACAGATCGACATGCAGGAGATCGTCGTACACGACAATCAGTTGCGGCGCGACAATGAAGATGTCGTCTTTCCAGATGATCGGACGATAGACGGACAGATGCGTCAACCTACGGGTTAGAAATTTCGCCATCCGCTCTTCGGATACTAAACAGTAAAGGTCGATATCCGAATAGACATCTTCTTCACCGCGTCCAAATGAACCTTTCAGAAAAATCGCTTCGACAGCCGGATCTTGCTTTAAGCGTGCTACTAACTGTTCAATCGCATGAAGTTGATGCATGGGTTTCGCTCCCTTATGTTAGTCTATTCCGTCAGTATACGTGAAATAAGGCAGAATATCCCATAAAAAAGAGCGATTCATTTAAAATGAATCGCTGGTACTAGAAATAGTGACATCTTGAAGCATGTCTTTCTGAGCCAAATGCTCGACATGCTTTTCACCCCAGGCATTGATGGCATTTAAAACAGGAATCAGTGTTTTACCGTAGTCCGTCAGCGAATACTCGACGCGGGGCGGGACGACCTGATAGATTTCCCGGTGGACGATATCGTTCACCTCGAGTTCCCGGAGCTGAGCGGTTAACATTTTTTGCGTGATGTTCGGGAGATTCCGTTTTAATTCACTGAACCGGAGCGTGTCGTGTGTAATCAATTCGAGTAAAATCGAGGGTTTCCATTTCCCGGTCAAAATCTCGAGTGCCGTCTCGACACGGCAGCTTGGTGTCTTTTCCATGGCGGTTCCTCCTTCATGGTATCGTTTAGGATACTATACCACTTCTTTGTGCCTACTTCCGTTCCTGTCACTTCTGACTGATAATGAAGATACGAAGCGAACTTATGAGGAGGAAGCAAGATGAACATCAATCCAAACATTACATTAGGACCGGTCAGCTTACGGATTACCAATCTGGAACAATCGATTGCATTTTACCGCGATGCACTGGGCTTAACGGTTTTAACACAAGACGAACAAACGGCAACACTCGGAGCGAAGACGACACCGCTCGTCATTCTGGAGCAACACAGTACGGCAAAACAACTTCCAAAAAATTCGGTAGCAGGCCTGTATCATTTCGCGATTTTATTACCGAACCGGAAAGAACTCGGGTTTGTCATCCGCAACTTAATTGCTCAAGGGATCGAACTCGGACAAGGCGATCATCTCGTCAGCGAAGCGTTTTATTTATCTGATCCGGACGGAAACGGGATTGAGATTTATGCCGATCGTCCGCGTGATACGTGGACGTATGAAGCAAATGGGGATGTCAAAATGACGACGGATCCGGTCGACTGGCAAAGTATGCTCGTCGAGGCGGGAGAGGAAGACTGGTACGGCATGCCGGCAGATACCGTTATGGGACATGTCCATTTCCATGTGAAGTCACTTGAAGCAGCGCGGAAGTTTTATGTGGAAACACTCGGATTTGATGTCGCAGCGGATGCTTCCCGGATGCGGGCATTGTTCCTTGCTGCCGGCGGCTACCACCACCATATTGGAACAAATGTCTGGGCGGGTGTCGATGCACCGAAAACACCATCTGATGCTGTTGGCCTGACCTACTGGACACTGATTTATCCGGATGCGGCTTCGCGCGAAACAGCAGTCGCAGCACTGGAGCAATCACCGTATGAAGTGACGCGGCAAGCAGACGCGATTTACGTGACAGATGATGCCGGTATTACCGCTCGTTTAATGGCTCAAACCTGATGATTCCATAGAAAAAAGCGATTTCGTCATCGAAATCGCTTTTTTTGACGTCTTTTAATTTTGACCGGATAAAGCTGATGGGGCATTGCCGTCATAACGGCTGATCAGTTCGTAAGGACGGACTTTATAAAGGGCATGCGGGAAGTAATGCGGATCCATCGCGTCAAGCGTCCGCAATTGGAAGTGTTCCCGTTTGATATACTTGTCGATGTTGTCCCGGCTCAAGTCGAAGAAACCGACTTCTGCCGTTTCGCCTTCTTGCGGCCGGAGCTCTCCGCCGGTATACGTACCGCGGAAGGCGACGCACAGGACGTGGCTCGAGACGTTTTGATAGATACCGGTGATGCCTTCGATTGCGACATCAGCTCCCGTTTCTTCTTTGACTTCCCGTTTAACAGCATCGAGAATCGATTCGTGGTTCTCGACCTGGCCGCCCGGCATTTCATACGTGTCACCACGATGGAGATTGCGGACGAGCAGGACTTCGCCGGCTTCGTTCGTGATATAAGCGGTGACGCTGACGATGGCACGTGGCGGAGCATAGACGCCGGTTGCCGTCAAAAAGTCTTCCGTTGATTTAATATAAAGGTTTTTCCCGAGACGGGCGCGTTTTTTCATGGCTTCGCGGCGTAACGTGCTGCCACGGACATCCCGGTCGACTTGTTCGTAATGTTCGCGATCGCGGTATTCCCAAATGGCGATGACTTCATCTTCTGCTTCATTCACCCAGCGACCGACAAGGCGGGCACCGTGACTGATTTGTAAAGGGTAGAGATACGTGTGAAAGAACTCGGTAAATTCCTGCAGTCGTTCCGGGCGAATCGTATAGGTCTTCCGGCGATGTAACATGGAAATTCCTCCTCTATCTTTTAAGCAGTTACGTTCCTTGACTACCTTCTCGTATCAGATGGAATATCCCTGCCTGTTCCTCCAATTCGACATGCATTTTGCGAGAAAAGAAAAACTAAAGAAAAGAAGAGGCCTCAACTCAAGAAAAAACGGGCATACTTTACTTATAGAGAGAAAAAAAGGACGTGAGAGAATGGTGGATGTTATGGCATTGGTCCGGCTAGCAGGAGGTATCATGTTTACCCCGTTATCCGACGATGTATTGATGATGGGATACGCCGCATTACGGATCCGCGAAGGCATGCATCCGATTTTAATTTGGTTAGTTGCATGGCCTGTCTTTTTCATTGCCTTTGCTTGGTTTTACTTGTTGGCACGCTTTTTCCGTGAAATTCCGCTCGTCAAACGGTTGATGAAATCAAAATTCCTGGAGCAGGCTGAATCGATTTTAGAACGCCGTGGATTATGGGCGATCGGTTTGTCCTTTTTCTTACCTGGAGTCCGCCATCCGATCCATTATGTTGCCGGATTACTCGGTTATCCGTTACCCCGTTATTTGGCGATGACATTCGTGGCGGCAGGGCTGTACACCGGATTATGGACATTCTTGATTGTTCGAATCGGTGAAGCTGTCACCTGGTCGGAACTGGGAATGTGGTTAAGTGAACATCCAAGTATGGTACTGCTGATTATTGCGGTGTTATTGACGATTATTATTTCCGGTGTCGTGCACGCGAAACGGCGCAATCGTTTAAAAAAAGAAGAAGAATTTGTCACGGAATAATGCTGTTGAATACTGTTTACATCCAGGATTCGACAGGATTGTTCTGTACAAAACAACATCCCCTTCAGAAATGAGTTCTGAAGGGGATGTTTATTGTTTAGGTGTACATTCTTATGCGTTTTGACGTTTACGTGCGAGGACGATTCCGGCTGCACCGAGTGCGAGACCGAAGAGTGCGATCGCACCAGTCGTACCTGCTGTATTGTTGTCGCTCATGCCGCCGTTACCTGTGTTCGGCATAGAACCTGGTGTACCATCCATGAATTTCTCAGGTGATTGTTTGACAATCGCTTCACCGAGGTTTTCACCGACACCGTACATGTAAGCATACGACTCACGGAATGTGTCGACTGATCCTTTGTAGTCGCCTTCGACATACTGCATGAACGTATCTTGGACGTATGTCTCATGACCAGAGATTGCTTCTTGTGCTGCTTTTGTCGGAAGGTTCTCTTCTGTTGCTGCGCCAAGGAACGCACCGAAGTCATTCGAGAACATTTTAAGCATGTCTTGCGCATCACCCATCAATTTCTTGTCGTCGTTGATCGCTGCTGTGACGAGGTTTGCTTGCGCTTCGATGTGGTTTTTCGTCCAAACTTGCTCGAATTGATCCGCGCCCGCTTGACCGTAGACTGATTTCATAGCCGCTTTGAAGTCAGCTGTGTGCATGTCTTCTGCCCAGTTCGCTGCATCGTAGTCTTTCGCTTGATCGACGCCCGCTGTCATGCTGATGTTCGCCAGTGCCACGTGTTCAGCTGCGAGGCTGTTGAGTGTTGACCGGAGGTCAGCTGCTTTTGTATCGGCTTTCGTGTTGTCGAACTTCTCAGGCATTTGTGTTGTGATCGCGACGGAGAGTGCTTTTGAGATATCATACATGCGGCTGTAGCCTTCCCGGAACGTGTTGTACGATCCTTCGTAGTCACCGGCTGCATATTGTTGGAATGTTTTATAGACGTCTGCTTCATGGGCACGGAGAACTTCTTCCGCTGCTGCCTTCGGCAGTTTACCTTCCGTTGCAGTGTCGAGGAAGCTCGAGAGGTCCTGTACGAACTCTTCTGTTTCTGCTTTCGACGCGTTGATGCCGTCCTGGTCATCCGCTTTTACAGCTTTAACGAGATCCGTTGTGTATTTGTTGTGGGCTACGAAGATTTTTTCGAATTGTTTTGCACCTTCGTCGCCGTAGACAGAAGCGATTGCCGGTGTCATGTCGAGTGCATTCTGTTTCAGTGCGGCTTCATAATACTTCGCATCTTTTGATCCGTCATATTGTTTTTTCATGTCCATGACGGCAAGCACAAAGTGCTCCGAGAGTAACTGATCGAGTGTTGCACGGAGGTCAGCGGCTTTTGTTTTGACCGTGACGTTCTTCGCGCTCTCCTCATGTTTCATGTCGTCTCCGCCACCGGAAGCGAATGCTGCCGTTCCTGGTAATACGAGTGCTGCTGCCATGGCTGTTGCTGCGAATTTTTTCGTGTTTTTCATCTTGTCTCATCCTCTCAAATTTGGGTGTTGTTTTTGTATATTTGGTAGTTGTTGTCTGCATCGTTCTGAACAGCATACGCGCCCGGATTGGAATTGGATTTGAAAAAAATTAAAAAATATGAAAAAAATTCAAAATCATTTAACTCACTTGCAAAGAAACTGAGTGTTTTCCTATTATATGTACGAAATCATTATGTGGAATTTAACGAATCAACTACTTAATTAACACGCAGAGATATCACCGGATTGGCAAAAAATCGCCATAGTGTCAGCGGTCCGCGAATTGTGTAACCGCTTATACTTAATGAGCGTTCACAAGCTGGACATATTTTTCGCGGATGTACGGAAAACTGAAATCACTGAAGGGGTGAGGAGTAAGCAGAAGACGTAGAATAAGACAGCGGACTTATGACAAAACATGTGCCATTATCATTCATCTTACATATGGTCATGAGGACATTTACTTAATGAAGAAGCGGGGATTGAACATGAATCAACTCGAAACCAGGGGAACAGAACAGAAGGCGGAGAACCGCTCCGCAGCATCTTTTTACCGTACGATCTGGCGGTGGCACTTCTATGCCGGAATTATCTTTGCACCATTTCTCGTCATGTTGGCCGTGACGGGATCAATCTACTTATTCAAACCGCAAATCGAGAACGTCTTGTATCAAAAATATTATGAAGTGAGTCCGCAAGAAGACCGGATTTCAGCGACGGCACAAATCAATGCTGTCAAAGCAAACTATCCGGACGCAAGTATTACGAAGTACCGCCCCGGAGAAACCGATGCACGGTCGAGTGAAGTGAAGATTGCGACGGCAGAGGCCTCGTCGACGGTCTTCATCAATCCGTACACCGGAAAAATTATCGGCGAACTGGCGGATGATGACCGGATCATGAATAAAGTCGAAGAAATCCACGGCGAACTGATGGCCGGGACAATCGGAGATCGGATTGTTGAGCTCGTTGCCTGCTGGGCAATCGTCTTAATCGTAACAGGATTATTTTTATGGTTCCCGCGTAAAAAATCAACAGGGTGGGCTGGTATCTTGATTCCGCGTCTGCGCCAAGGGAAAAAAATCTTTCGCCGTGATTTGCACGCGGTGCCGGCATTTTGGATTACGGCCGGGATGTTATTCCTGATTTTGACGGGATTGCCGTGGTCCGGTTTTTGGGGCGCCAATTTCCAATCAGTTGCCACCAATCAAGGACTTGGTTATCCACCATCGATTTGGGGAGGGGAGGCTCCGGTATCAGCCGTTCAAACGAAAGATGTCGCAGAAGTCCCGTGGGCGGCCGAGACGCTTGACGTTCCAAAATCAAACGTCGAAGGACTTGTTCCGGCATCAATCGATGACATTGTATCAATCGCCAAACAACAGGGGATGGACCCAAGCTTTACGATCAGCATTCCGAGTGATCCGGCAGGCGTCTACACACTGTCGGCGTATCCGGCGAAAGCGGAAAATGAAGCGACGATTCATCTCGATCAATATTCCGGTGCTGTTTTAGCGGATTACCGTTTTGACAATTACGGGCTTGTCGGTAAAATCGTTGCACTCGGTATCACGCTGCACAAAGGAACGGAATTCGGTTGGATCAATCAATTGATCAGTTTAGCGATTTGTCTTGGAATCATCCTCGTTGCGGTCAGTGGATTCTATCTATGGTTGAAACGGAAACCGGGCAAAGGGATGGGGGCACCGAAAGGACCGCCGGCGAAATCCATCAAGTGGTTTATTCTCGTGCTGATTATCCTCGGTGTCCTGTTCCCGCTGGTTGGTCTGTCGTTAATTGTGGTCTGGCTGGTGGATTTCATCATCATCCGGCGGATTCCGGTTCTAAGGAGGTTTTTGAATGCGTAAGTCCATCCAATGTCTTTTAGTAAGTGGACTGATTGTCACCAGTACCGGTCTTGCAGGATGTAGTGTTACGTCTGACGCGGCAGAACATTACGCAGTCTCAGCACCGCTGTCTGTAAAGTTTGAAATTCCGAAAGTACTGAAAGCAGATCAGGAAAAACAGTACCGATTCGGAGCAACACTGTGGCAGGATCAAAAAGCAGTTAAAGAAGCGGAATATGTCCATTTTGAAATCTGGAAAGCAGATGGAACACTTCGGTACAGTATGGAACCGGCAGATGAAACGAAACCGGGAGTTTACTCGATTGAGAAGAAATTGCCGAAGGAAGGTCTGTATTACATCAAGGTCCATGCCAGCAGTAACGGAGCGATGATTATGCCGACACGGCAATTCATTGTCGGTCAACTGTCCGCCAACGATTTAAAAATCTTACAGGGCGGTGCCAAACCTGCCGGTGGAAGCAGCGGGCATCATCATTAAAAAATAAGACAAAAAAACAGGACGACGGATCAAAAATCCGACGTTCTGTTTTTTTGTGGGCAAGAGATTAGATTAATCGTCTTCTCCGTGAGATCCATGGTCATCCCCTTGATCGTCTGAATCATCATCCGACTCGTCGTCATCTCCGGAATCATCGGATTGTCCATCATCATCCGATGATTCATCTTCTGATTCCATCTCATGGCCATTCATGAACTTGACTTCGACTTGTAAGCTTTTGATTGGCGTCGGAAGTTGTAAGGCTTGAGTGACCTGTGCTAAGAGTTCTTCTTTCGTCATCGAGGCAGTCAGCGTTAACCGTTCACGTAACGTAGCAACATCCTTGATGCCGATCTCATCCTTGATTCGTAATACGTTCCGGTGGTGTTCACTGCTGTAACGCCATTCGAATTTTTGTTTGTTCATATTAGTCAACTTGATTGTCATTCGTTTGATTTCTTGACTGTTTTGGACGCCGTCCTGATCTGCATCTTCCTGATCATCGCGAACACCGTCATGATCGCTATCGGCATGAGTCGGGTCTGATCCCAGTTCGAATTCGTCCTCGTTATTCAATTGATCTTTGTCTCGATCTTCTTCCCCGTCTTTTAGACCGTCTCGATCAGAATCAGCTTGGATCGGTTGTGTGCCGACAATGAATTCTTCTTCCGTCGTCAGGTTGTCCACATCTTGATCTTCTGCCGCATCGGAAATCCCGTCTTGATCCGAATCTTTTTTCAAGGGATTAAGCTTGGCAAGATATTCCTGTTGATTCGTCACGCGATCACGGTCTGCATCTTCTTGTCCATCAGCCAGCCGGTCATCGTCTGTGTCTTTTTTGGTCGGATTCAACTGCAATTGATACTCCTGGAGATTGGTCAGACGGTCACGGTCACGATCGGCCGTCGCTACGGTTTTTCCATATCCTAAATGATACTTACTCTGCCAAGAATCCGGAATCTTATTTTGATCCCGATCGACTTGAGTCACTGCCTTTTTCTTTGGTTTTGTCTTGGCGTCGACAGATGAGACCGACTGAGAGAGACAGACGGAGGCCAGTAATGCTCCGATGATAATACGTTTCATAAATTCACTCCTGTTCATTTTAAAAGATAGTTTAAAAGCGATGTTAACAAGAGTTTAATCAAATTTTTCTAATCTAAGGGCTGTATTTCGAAAAACGAGTAAGTGAAAATCAAATAATTAAGGACATTACCTTTCAAACCCACTTTAAATTTATGTACCAAAAATATTTTTAATAAAAAAATTAAAAATATAAAACTATTTGTGAACTCCTTACGTTATCTATGTGTACTTCAAAAAACCAAAGGGGTGTTCATAAGATGAAGATGAAAAAGTCGTATCTCGCCGTCCCACTCAGTGCCGCATTATTGATTCCGGCAGCAGGTGTCAGTGCCCATGGTCATGAAGATCACAGCAAAATGTCACACAGTTCGGGCAAAGTATCCTTAGATGTCTCGTCTCCTGCATCGGATTTACGAGCGACGCTCGATCAGCTTTTATCTGAACATGCGTATTTAGCAGTCGTCGCCATGCAAAAAGGCATTGACGGCAAAAAAGATTTTGATCAGGCGGCCACTGCGCTAAACCAAAATACGGATGACTTATCGGCCGCTGTCGGATCCGTCTACGGAGATGAAGCCGGCGAAGCGTTCAAAAAGATTTGGTCGAGTCATATCGGTTACTTCGTGGATTACGTGAAAGCAACAGGCGCTAAAGATGAAGACGCGAAACAAAAAGCGTTGAAGGAACTCGATGAATACCGCGTCGAACAGGCCGCTTTCCTCGATAAAGCGACGGAAGGCCGCTTGAAAGCAGCAGATCTAGAAGGTGGATTAAAAGTCCATATCACGCAATTGTTGACTTCATTCGACAGCTACGTCGCCGGTGATTATGACGCTGCCTACAGCAACATGCGAAAAGCGATCGAGCATATGTATATGGTCGGAGAAGGATTATCGGGCGCGATTGTCACACAGTATCCGGATAAATTTAAAAATACGAAAGTCGATACACCGGCTGCCGACCTCCGTGCCGGATTAAACCGGAACTTCTCGGAACATGCGGCACTGGCAGTACTCGCGATGCAAAAAGGAATCGATGGGGCGAAGGACTTTGATGCCGCAGCAGGTGCCTTGAATGCCAATACAGAAGATTTATCGGCCTCGATCGGCTCTGTCTACGGCAGTGAAGCCGCGCAACAATTCAAGAAAATCTGGTCGAGTCACATCGGCTACTTTGTGGATTACGTGAAAGCAACAGGTGCGAAAGACGATCAGGCACGTGACATGGCCGTCAAAGAACTCGATGAATACCGTGTGGAGCAGGCCGCCTTCCTAGATGCTGCTACAGAAGGTCGTCTGAAATCAAAAGATCTCGAAGAAGGATTAAAGGTCCACGTCGATCAATTGTTACTCGCTTTCAACAGCTACAACGAAAAAGATTATGACAAAACGTACCCGGCTATCCGTGAAGCATACGGTCACATGTACGGAGTCGGTGAAGGAACGGCGACAGCCATCGTTGGTCAGTTCCCGGATAAATTCAAAGGCGCACCGGCTGGTATGCCGAACACCGGTCTTGGTGGAACAGCGGAATCGCAATCTTCAAACGGTATCCTCTGGTCATTACTTGGAATCGCAGCTGCTTCAATCCTCGGATTCTTTGGACTCCGCGGACGTCGCTCACAACAATAATCGGACAACCGAACCCGCTGGAAACAGCGGGTCTTTTTCTACACATTTTCGGTCAAAGGAGGAGTTTACGATGAAAATCAAATGGTTTGTGCTGTTTATTCTGGTCTTATTCGTCGTTCAGCCGTTCTCGGTCTCGGCTCACACGAGTCTAAAGAATTCAAATCCTGCAGAAGGGGAAGTCATCAAAGGAGACTTAACAAAAGTCCGTTTGAATTTCGATACGGCGATTGAAAAAATCAGTACGGTCGAACTGAAAACAGCTCAAGGTGACGTGATTTCACTTGAGAAACCCCTGATCATCGGTAATGAATGGAGTGCAGCCGTTCAACAAAAACTCGAAAGCGGAACATATCTCATACGCTGGAAATTGATTTCGGAAGATGGACATCCGGTCGAAGGCACAATTCGTTTTGACGTAAAAGCAGCTGTTGCGTCAAGCGATGCGACGGACGAACAAGTGGAAGCAAAAAAACCAGAACCGCAACAATCCAATCAAGCATCGTTCCAACTGAATCAACAGAAACCGTCGAACCGGGACTGTTCCCGACGTTCTTACCTTGGCTCGTGGCTGTTTTGGTTTTGGCAATCATCATCACGTTCTTCCTGCTCCGTCGTCAAAAACGATCATGAGTGGCATCATCAGTGAACTGCTGATCTATATCGGCGGGGCACTTTGGGCAGGTCGGCTCCTGCTTCTGTTTGTGGCAGAAGATAAAAAACCGACAATCGGTTCATTAGACGGTCTTGCGTGTGCCGCTCTCATCAGCATTGTAATTGGATCCGTCCTTCCGTTGTGGCGTGTATATTCTTATTTTCAGCAGGAAATGGACTTCTCCTTCCGTGAAGCGTTACGGGCAAGCTTATTTGATGTCCGGATCGGTACGTATTTTTTGATGGTGTATTTTTCAGCACTCGTGGCACTCATCATCGTGTTCATGAAACGAATCCGGCTCATCAAACGGTGGTTGCTGCTTGGTGTGACAACCCCGCTGTTTCTGGGAATTTCCGGAACCAGTCACGCCGCAGCGAAGCATGGCCTGCCGGGGCTTGTGTTACAGACCAGTCATTTTAGCCTAATGGCGTTGTGGGTTGGCGTCGTATTCGTCATCGGTTGGTGTGCCCGGGACTCTAACCACTGGTTGTCGTTTTTACGCTGGTTCAGTCCGTTCGCCCAATTGACGTTTTTAGGGGTCATCGTGACCGGCTTCTTCGTGATGCGTCAAAGTGTTCCGTTAAGCGAGTACCGTAATGCCTGGAATGTCCCGTACGGACAGGCTTTATTATGGAAACATTTATTACTGATTCCTTTGCTCGGTTATGCATTTATCAACGGGACACTCGTCAAACGGCGGTTACAGAAGGAACCGGTCTTTGATCCGCGGCACGGTCTACGCTTTGAGAGTCTGATCCTCTGTTGTGTGTTTCTTGCGACAGCAGCACTCAGTAATCTGGAACCGCCGGATTTGCAAACTCTTGGAGCAGTCAAGCCGATTCTTTGGTCGAACATCGTTCTCCTCTTAACAGGTGGTGGCAGTATCGGACTGTTGCTGTTGACCTATCAAAAACGCCTGCCGTTTCTGCTCGGCAGTCTGTTCAGTCTGCTTGGTGTCAGCCTCCTCTATATCGGATTGTTATATACGCTCTAGCACAGTCACCTTCGGAATCCGGGAATGGTGGCTTTGTTGCGTCCGGAGAAGTGACAGAGCGATCATTTTAAAAATTAAAAGATAGTTTTTCTGAAGAAAACATCCGTGCCTGATTTTCGGCGACATGACTAACGGCAAACTCGGTATACTGAGGAAAAGAAGGGGAGGAACACGTGATGAATACCTTACCGGAAACGGATTATTATGAAGCGCTCGTCCGTCGTGATGGTTCGTACGAGGGGACATTTTTTGTCGGGGTCAAGACGACGGGGATTTTTTGCCGGCCGACCTGTCCGGCACGGAAACCGAAGCAGGAGAATTGTGAGTTTTTTGAGACGGCGAAAGAGGCGTTACTGGCTTCGTACCGGCCGTGTTTACGCTGTAAACCGCTCGCTTACCCGGGGGACAGTGAGGTCATCACCCGCTTGATTGCAGCGGTCGAAGCAAATCCCGAAAAACGCTTCAAAGACGCCGACTTTCGTGAACTGGGACTCGATGCCTCGACCGCACGACGGCAGTTCAAAAAACGATTCGGGATGACGTTCGTCGAATATGCCCGGTCACGCCGGATGGGACTGGCGATGAAGGAAATCCGGAAGGGGCAACCGGTCATCGAAGCCCAACTGGCAAGCGGTTATGAATCGAGCAGCGGTTTCCGCGATGCCTTTGCCCGCATTTTGGGCGAGACACCGAAACGTTGGAGTGGAGCCTATCTGCAGGCGAAGTGGCTCGATACGCCGCTCGGACCGATGCTGGCGATTGCCGATGAAGGAGGACTGCACTTACTCGAGTTCGTCGATCGACGCGGACTGGAACGGGAAGTGGAACGGTTGCGGCTGACAGCCCGGGCTGTGATCATTCCCGGCGACGCCCCGGTGTTTGAACAGGTGACGGTTCAACTGGAAGAATACTTTGCCGGAACGCGCGACCGATTTGATCTTCCGCTCGTTCTCTACGGGACGCCGTTTCAACGGCAGGTCTGGGAGCAATTGTGTTTAATTCCGGCGGGCGAGACAATTTCGTATCAGGAACTGGCCGTCCGTGTCGGAAATCCGGCAGCCGTCCGCGCCGTCGCCCGGGCGAACGGTGCCAATCAACTGGCGATTCTGATTCCCTGTCACCGGGTGATCCGGCTGACCGGAGATCTTGGCGGTTACGCCGGCGGCTTGGCGCGAAAAGCTGCGTTACTCAAACTAGAACGGACGAAAAGGGGATTGAATCATAGATGAGTTTGATTAAAGATGTCTTTACGAACGAGTGGCTCGACCGGTTGGGCAAGGCGTTAAACGCTACCGATTTCAGAAAAACGGTACAACAGGAGGACTGGGAGGAACTGGCGTTTAAACAACGGGTCCGTCGGATTGCGACCCGACTGGAGCATCATCTACCGGCTCAATTTGAACAGGCGGCGACCCGGCTCGAGACGATTGCTCCGGACTTTCCGGGATTACCCGGAATCGTTTTTCCAGATTACATTGAAATCCGGGCGGAAGAAGGCGACTGGGACCGGGCTATGTTGGCGCTCGAACGATTAACACCGCATTCGACATCGGAATTTGCCGTCCGTCGGTTTTTACTCGACGATCAGGACCGGTTTTTAGAGGTGGCGACGCGATGGAGTCAGTCGAGTGACGAACATGTCCGACGGTTGGCGTCAGAAGGAACCCGTCCCCGCTTGCCATGGGGACAGATGATTCCATCGTTGATTGCCGATCCGAGACCGGTCTTGCCAATTCTCGATGCACTGCTCGAAGACGATGCGTTATATGTCCAGAAAAGTGTTGCCAATCACTTGAATGATATCGCAAAGACCAATCCGGAACTCGTCATTGAACGGCTGGAGCGACTCGGAACGCATCCGCATACGGATTGGATTTTACGGCATGCGTCACGGACCCTCTTGAAACAAGGACATCGGGACGTCTTGACGGCATTTGGTCTTGTCACGCGGGGAACAGTGACCGTCGACGAACTGACGGTGACGCCGACCTTGCCGATTGGCGGTGAACTGGCTTTTTCGTTTCACGTGATGACAACAGAACCGCAAATCCTCAGAATCGAATATGCGATTGACTACGTCAAACAACGTGGGACGAGTCAAAAGGTCTTTCGGATCAGCGAACGACAGGTCCGTGACAAGGAAAGCTTTACGAAACGGCAGTCGTTCCGGAATTTGACGACACGGGTCCATTATCCGGGAACACATCAATTAACGATTTTAATCAACGGAGAAGCTTACGTAACGGCTCCATTCGACGTGACAGAGGAGGAAATAAAATGAACGGTCGCCATCCTGACTTTACGACATCCCGCTTATCTGTCGAGGCAACCGATACGGCGGACGGCTGTATTTGGACACTGCAGAAACGGGACACGCAACAACAGCTTGCAACGATTGAGTTAACCGATCAGCACCTCAGCTATGACGCAATTGATCCGTCCGACCGTGACGCCTACATCGGAGAAGCCTTGACCGTCATCCTTGCGTATCTCGCGCGGACGTTGCTGTTGCCATTCGTGACAGGAGAGGGTGGAGAAGCAGAGATTTGGCTTGAGAATGAATTTTATAAGGACGGTCCGGTCTTTCGTCGTGACTTGACACATTGAATGAAAAAAAGAATCGTCTCATCAGAAAAGCTGCTTCTGATGAGACGATTTTTTGCATCCGGATCATGGTTCTGAAATGCCGTTTGCGAGTAATAACATAAAGGTGATGACCGATAGTGACAGCAAAAAGGCGGTGTTCGCCAACATACTGAACCATTTGACGTAGTTATTTGTCGACCGGAGACCCATTACCAGCGAAACGATATAGCCGAGTCCGACCAACACGTTGAGACCGATCGGCACCCACAGGCTCAGGTTCGGAAAAAATTGTCCGCTCAGCAAGTAGGAAGTCAGCATATTGAACAGAAGCAAACCAAGCGTCAGGAAAACCGGCAAATATGTCTGCTTGGATTGATTCATCGTTCGACCAGATTCGTCGACCAATTAAAGTGTCGGCAAATCGTTTCGGCACTTTCGCCGGCCGAACGTCCCTCGGTATCGAGCCGTAAGTAGTTCGGATACGGCAACTCACCCGGAAGTGAATGCGTCCGGTAGTGTTCGGCGGTTTCAAGCAGGTTGGCTTCCGACGCGGCAATGTCCCGTTTCGTAAACTTATGTAGTAAGCGGTTTTCCGTCTGATTCCGGGCAAGACGGGTCGACAGGGCAGCTTCGAGTTCAATGATGAAGACCTCGGCACCGGCTTCTTCGAACAGCTGAACGGTCTCCTCGATAAATTCGAGACCTCCACCTTCGACACCGAACAGGCATAAAAACGTAAAGACGACCCCCTCGAGATCACTGACGGCCATCTCTTTGAACATCTCCCGCCGGATCAAGTCCTTCAGCTTATGGTGCGCCGGTTTCGTAAAGTCAAAGTACGGATGCAGCAGGTCAATCGTCTGGTGGTTATGGAATAATTTCATTCCTGTTTTTTGCTCGAGTTCCTGACCAATCGTCATTTTGCCGACGGCTTGCGGACCAAGTAACATGACAAACTTCATCCCTGACACCTCTTCCTTTTTTTGTTAATACTAGCATAGAAAAACAGAGTGTTCACATTAGAACGTTTGTTCGTGAAATGATATAATGACAGTAAGAAATGCTGCTGTTTTTTTCGACCGAATGGAGGTCATTGATCATATGGAACACTGGAAGATGATTAAAGGATATGAAGGGATGTATCAAGTGTCAACAGCGGGCAACGTCCGCTCGCTTGACCGGACAATCGAGACGAACCGGGGAGTTAAACAACGACGGAAAGGCGTCGTCTTACGGCCGCGGATCAATCAGGAAGGCTACCGGAAAGTGACGTTATACAAACAAGGACGGGGCGAACGATATTATGTCGGAGAACTTGTCGCGAAAACATTTATTGATGGCGAAGCGGTACAAGAGCGGGTGATCCGGGCAGATGGAAACTGCTTGAACGACAACATCGACAATTTGACCGTTAAACCGTCGACGAACCAGGCATATGCGTCATTACTTGATGAATTCGAATCATTGCTCAGTCAACACATCGAATTATCGCCCCGACAGATTCGGGCAATCCGCTACCGTTACCAAACAGGACAGTCAATCCGACGCTTGGCACTGACGTATCAGGTGACGGAAAATCGGATCCGCAATATTATCGACAAAAAGGAAGCGCAGTATGTCATCTGAATCCGAAACAAATATCAAAAAAGGCGGACCCGAATCAATCGAGTCTGCCTTCTACTTTATCAAAAATTAGGCGAGAATACGCCCACTTCTAAACGAAGTGAAAGTGGGAGATGAATCGCCAACCTCCCTTTCGGGTATATTTCTTTTAAGGGAGGTGAAAAATGGTGTTGAAGCACAAAGCCTACAAATTCAGAATCTATCCCACGAAAGAGCAGGAAATCCTGATCGCGAAGACGATCGGGTGCTCGCGCTTCGTCTTCAACCACTTCCTGGCGAAGTGGGAGAAATTATACAAGACCACTGGGAAAGGACTGTCCTACGGTTCTTGTTCCAAAGAGCTTCCTTTGTTGAAGCAGGAGTTTGACTGGTTGAAGGAAGTCGATAGCACATCTGTTCAGATCAGCGTCAAACATGTTGCCGATGCGTTTGACCGCTTCTTCAAGAAGCAGAACGAACGTCCTCGATTCAAGTCGAAGCGTAATCCCGTCCAGTCGTTCAAGACCAACATCCAAGGCGAAAATCAGCTTCCTGAAGTGTCAATCGTCGGAAACAAGCTCAAACTTCCAAAGCTGAAATGGGTACGTTTCGCCCATTCAAAACAGATCACAGGTCGTATCTTGAACGCCACGATCCGACGTAACGCTTCAGGGAAATACTTCGTCTCCCTGCTCGTCGAGCAGGAGATTCACGAACTGCCGAAGACCGGTTCATCCGTCGGCGTCGACGTCGGACTCAAGAACTTCGCCATCCTGTCGGACGGCACGGTGTACCAAAACGACCGTTACTTCCGTTCGCTTGAGAAGAAGTTGGCGCGCGAACAACGTAAGCTCTCCCGCCGTCAACGCATCGCCCTGACCAAGAAAGTGAAGCTTTCCGAGGCGAGGAACTATCAGAAGCAGAAGCGTAAGGTTGCCCGTATCCACGAGAAGATCGTCAACAAGCGCACTGACTTCCTGCACAAGGTATCGACCGAGATCGTCAAAAACCACGACGTCATCGGCATCGAGACTTTGCAGGTGAAAAACATGCAGAAGAACCGCAAGTTGAGCAAGGCCATCTCTGACGTCAGCTGGTCAGAGTTCTTCCGTATGCTGGAATACAAGGCGGACTGGTATGGCAAAACCGTCGTGAAGGTCGGAAAGACCTTCGCATCGAGCCAACTCTGCTCGAGTTGCGGCCATCAACACAAAGACGTGAAACATCTCGGCTTGCGAGAATGGACATGCCCGAGTTGCGGGATCCACCACGACCGGGACGTGAACGCAGGACTGAATCTCAAACGAGAAGCGGAACGTATCTTAGCTTCTTCAACCGTCGGGACGACGGGGTTAGCCTGATCATTTTTCGACCGATAGGTCGGATAACTCAGGAATCCTCCACCTCTTAGCGTAGCGTAGGTGGAGGTAGTTCAAAAGAAATTAGCTTGCGACAGGCAGATAAGCCGAGACGAAACTCGTCGTCATTTGCATGAACTGAAGAGTTTCTTCTTTTGGTTCTGACGTGACATAAATAATCAGGGCAGCGGCGACGGCGACAAAAATGATGATGACGAGAATGACGAAGAACGGCATCTTGCTTTTCTTTTTTTCCTCTTTCATATCCATGATGCGATTACCCCCTTATGAAGTAGAAACAGTCTCTTTGAACTGATTCCCTGATGAAAAAAATGGAAACCTGTCAGAGTGCTTGAAACAGGTAAGAATTAGTCCGATAAAGAACTATAACGTGTAGGGAATTAGTTTTATATAAGGGGCGTGCAGCATGTTGAGTCAGTTTAATCAGTTTCTGTTGAATTTTTCGTTATTGATTACGTCACTGTTATTTGCCTTTTTACCACTTCGACACGTCAAACGCATTTCACCGGCGTCACCGGTCAAGCTTCGTATTCTGGTCGGATTGATTGCCGGGTTTATCAGTGTCTTGCTTGTTCTGAACAGCGTCACCTATGATGGCGCAAAAATTGATTTACGGCTCGTCGCGCTTGTCACGGCGTTTTATTACGGCGGCTGGGTCAGTGCCGGCATTACGACGCTCGCGATTCTTGGCGCCCGGTTTGCCGTTACGCCGCCGGGGGCTTACGAAGGGTTGATCCTGACCGGTTTAATTTGTATCGCTTTACTCATCACGGCAAGCATTTATCGTCGATTTGCGTCGCATACACTCAAAGGTTATTTAGTCTTAATCGGTATCGGGATTGGTTACAGTTTACCTGCCCTTTATCTATTAACGGAGACATTTAACCGATTTCTTGAAATCGCCTTGGTCTATATCATTTTCATTTTACTGGGCGGTTATGTCACGTACCGTTTCCTGCAGGAACTGCGCAAACATTTCCAGTTCGTTCAGACCCAGCAGGAGCTGGCATTGACGGACGGGCTGACGAATCTCGCCAACCGGCGGAAACTGGATGAGACGCTGGCTCACTATGATCAACACGGCTATGCGTTTTCCGTTCTGATTGTCGACATCGACTTTTTTAAATCGGTCAACGATACGTATGGACATGACGGGGGTGATGTCGTTTTGCGACAATTAAGCCACCTGCTCGAACACTGTTGTCCGGATCAGGCGCTCGTCGGACGTTACGGCGGAGAAGAGTTTGTCGTCCTGTTACCGGACACACCGCTTAAAGAAGCCGGACGGCTCGGCGAAACGATCCGTTCTGCTTGTGCCGATCAGCATTTTGTCTTCGGCACGTATCCGGCATTCCATGTCACGTTATCAATCGGGGCGGCCTCATCGGACCAAGGCGAGACATCGTTTGAAGTCGTTCAAAAAGCCGATCAGGCATTGTATCATGCGAAACAGACGGGACGGAACAAGGTCGTCGGCTACAGCGAAGAATAATCCAATATAAACAGGCGGGCTCTCCGGAGTCCGCCTGTTTGTTTTACCTATCGGTTATTCGCCGACCATCCCGTCATGGTCGTTGTCCCGCATGTATGGATAGAGCCAATGGTCATCTGTAATCGGCATCGTGAAACCGGCGTCTTTGGCTTCTTGGATCGTGACTTGTCCGTTGCCGTTCGCGTCGACGGTTGAGACGTCATTTGTCGCGTCGGAAGTCGGTTCTGGATCGGCAGAAGCTTGTACCGATTCTTCTTTGTCTTCGGTCAGACCGAGTTCGGCATTGACTTCATCCGGGTTGACGTTATCGAAGTCATCGACGATTTTATTTCCTCGTAGCGTATACGTATAGTGATAATGCGACGGGATTTGTGTGTTCGTATCCGGATACGTAATCGTCGCTTCGAAGTCTGTCACCTCACCGGCCTTGCGGATAGTGTTTTCCATATAGGCCTGATCACCGTGCCGGTTGAGCGTACTGTCCTGCGGCGTGATGTTATAGGCGTTTGAGACCCCGCCGAGTGAATCGGCGATAACGTGGCCTTCGTCGAGTTGCGGACTCTCGACGCCCGGGACTTTTGCTTCGTCTGAATAATAGCGACCGGATGACGTCGTTTCCTCGGAATCATTTTGTAAGGTGATTTTTTTCGCGATCACTTTGACGAGTTGGGCATGTTCATTTGTAAACGCCCAATATTTCCGATTGCCGAATCCGATATTGACGACAGCATTCGGTTCCCGATCACCCGACATATCGCCCCCGTCGACGTTCAGTTTTGTATAGCCCGAAAAAACGGAGTTCTTCGAAGACTTGGCTGTCGCCTCAGCAGTGGCCGTTTCGGTGTTCGCCGGTTTTTTCGTGACGGGTTTCTCAGACGTTTGGTCTGCTTCGACCGATTTGGTTTCTGTTTCTGCCTGCTTCGGTGAATCCTTCTGAATGTTTGATTGGTCGGTCTTTGGTTCTTGCGAAGCTGTTTCTTTACCGGCACATCCCGTTAAGAGAAGGGCAGCCAGTGGTAACGCAAAGTAAGTAAAGGATAGTTTCATAAGTAGACTCCTTAAATGGCATGACATACTTGTTCATTTTAGGAATCTTTTATCCTGAATACAAGCGGATTTTAAATATCTAACTAAATGAGAGATATATTGGCAGGTGATTTATCAAAAGTAGTGTTTCAAGAGACGGCCGTTTCACAATAAAAAAACACGCCACTCACAAGTGACGTGTCCGAGCCGGTGACTTGAATTAAAATCGCGCAGTTTTATAGGAATAACTGTTTTTAAGAGGAAATCAATTGCGGGAAAATCTGATACCGCTCAAAATCAGCGAGGATATTGGGTGCAATCTGTTGGCGGAGTGTCGATTCATCTGCCCAGATGTAGTCGTCGTGCTCGTCGGACAATTCGACGGTCTGTGTCGTAGCGGTGCAGAAGTAGACCAGCAAAATGACTTGGCGGTCCGGGTGCGTCATGAGACTCGAAGCATACGCAATCCGATCGACGGTGACCGTTAACCCTGTCTCTTCCTGGATTTCCCGAATCAGGCTGTCTTCCGGCAGCTCACCGAAATCGATTTTTCCGCCCGGGCATTCCCACGTGCCGCCACCGGAGTCGGCAGCGGCACGTTGAACGATTAAACTGTGAGTGCCGTATTGAACGATTCCTTTGACGGCAGTTACGATGGTCGACATGACATCTCTTCCTTTCTTTGCAGGAGAACGGGTGAAGGTCCTTCCTGTTGGACCAGTTGATTGTTCTTCAGATGAATCCCAGCTCGTTCCGGTAAGCCGTAACCGAAGGTACTTTCCGTCTTTGAGAATGCCTCGAACAAGTTCGTCTCTTCCTGCCATGTATCGTAATGGACGGAAACTACGGCGTCCGCTAACAGTCCGAGACCCTGCAGGACTAAGGCTTGACCGTTCCGTTGATCGATTGCGGGAATCCGACACTCGTCCGGCGTCAGTAAGGCACCGGCTGAAAATCCGGCGACGGGAACGCCGTGCTGAAACCGTTCGTGAATGACAGCACCAATTGGTGTACCGACGATGAACTGTTGATACCGTTCCGTTTCTCCGCCCGAGATGATGATCCCGGCACTTCCTGCTAATTGTTCGAGTTGTTCAGGTGTCGGACGCGCAGATAACGGAAAGTGGAAGAAATCTGTCGCACCATTTGCCGTTAACGCATCCGTATAGATCGGGGCATAATCGTCCCAGTTTGAGCCGGGACGCGGGACATAAAGTAAGGCAACCGGTCCCGATTGGTCGAGACAAGAGACGAATTGTTCGCAAAGCATTGGAGTGAACGGCGGACCGCCTCCGAATAAAAAGAGTTGTTGATTGACCATGCCTGCTGCCTCCTTGCTAAAAATGCAGATTATAAAATAGTAAGTGAGAAATCAATTACTATTTCAATTCCTTAAAAAGCAATAGTCTGTTCTGGAAAGGTTATATTCAAGTATACAAAAAGCTGTTTACTATAAAATTCAAGAAAACTATTTTTGATTGGATTCAATGAGTTGTATAGCCTGATTCAAATTGATTTTTCCGTTACCATATTCATCATGTTTACCTAAAGGTGATGCTGAGGATTTTAAATAGTGTCTAATTTCTTTATTTTTTAATTTTGGATATTTGCCGAATAAAAGAGCGGCTTCTCCTGCGACATAAGCTGCAGCCATAGAAGTTCCACTTTCTCTTTTATAAGAATTTTTTATCCAAGTACTTTGTATATCGACACCTGGTGCCATAAGCTCTAATTGAGATCCTTTACTTGAAAGATACCCTCGCTCATTGTTTGAATCTAAAGCACCTACAGCAATCGTCGAATTATATTTTGCAGGATAAGTAATAGTGTTGCCTTCCTTGTAACCGTAGTTTCCTGCGGATGAAACTAATAAAGAACCTTTTTTATAAGCTTTATCTATCGCTTTTTTGAAAAAAGTAGACTCGGTTAATCCACCTAAACTCATAAGAATCACGTCTATGTTCTTTTCGATTGCCCAATCTATCCCTTTTACAACGGTACTATATTTCCCGCTTGCTTTATTATCCAAGACTTTTACTGCATAAATATCAGCGTTGGGAGCAATCCCTGTAATCCCTATTTTATTTTTTTGTGCTCCTATTATGCCTGCTAGATGTGTACCATGACCATTATCATCTTCATATTTTTTATTACCTTCTATAAAGGATATGCCGCCTTTTATTTTTAAGTCTTTATGTTTTGTAGAAACTCCAGTATCTAAAATTGCTACTGAAGATCCTTTTCCGGTCAAAGCTAAGGTGCTATTTTTTGTAGAAATTAAATAGTTATTAGTACTAAAAAGATTTGCGGTGGTCAAGTTTTGATTTTTTAAAAGTATGTCTTCTTCCACAGAAAGTATATTTCTATCTTTCAGTAATTCCTTAGTAGGATTGTAGCCGAAACTTGCTTTAACAAATGAAAAGTTTTTATACTGTTCCAAAATAGTCCCTTTATATTTTTTTATGATGTTGCTATCGATATTTTTTTTAAATGAAATCAAATAATCTTTATTTGAATGAGATGATGTTGTCATAGCTTCTACTGCAATATTAGAGGCGGAAAATGTTGACATGGTGATCGATGTAATAAGAATAAGAGTTGCTGATTTCTTCATTCAAAAACTACCTCCGGTTATCTTCAAAAAAAATAAGACATGAATTGAAAACTCATGTCTTATTTTTAATCGATTAGTCATTTTTCAATTTTGGCATCTTCTATTAGATGAGTGCATAGTTCTTGAAACATTTGTTGATTCTTCATAGCTTTTAACATATAGAGATTTTCCGTATCAGCAGGTAAGTTTTTTGAGATGACAGCATCGAATTCTTTAAAAGTAGGAAGTTTGATTTCAAAAAACTGATTAAAATTCATTTCTGTAAATTGATAATCCTTTGAAAACTGATCTGTAACAGAATTATAATAGTCATCAGTAGCATCTTTTACATAACTAAAACGGTAGTTGAGAATTTTCATGACATCAATGATCCATTTATGTTGTTCTTTTGAGATGTCATGATCAATTAAAAAATCGTTAAAAGGCATTTCATCAATATTTACCATCTGTTTTAATAAAGTGATTTGATATTTAAGTAGTTCTAATTCTTTCTGCATCTTTAACACTCCTTTGGTTATATTACGATTTCACATTAATAACTATCGATTAAAGTACAAAGAAAAGAATAGCTTCAGCAATAACATCTGAAGTGGAAGGTGAAATGTCACATTCATTTATCAGGAAATTTTTAAGACCTCGTTTAGCAACATTTTCAGTTCTTTCAAGATATTTTGCGATAGATAGTCTATTTTCTTTTACTGCTTTTTTGTATGAATTTTTGCCTAAATATTCTAACAGTTCTTCTAGACCTTTACCTCCATACTTCAGTGCATAAATAAACACTTCTTTTTTCCAACCTTGAGCTGACACGTTACCATCTTCTGATAACCTCATATTCTTGTTATTTTTCTTTGATACTTGCTGAATTTGATTTTTATTTTTTTCTGAAGCGAATACATTCGATAAAGGTGTAACAGTTGATAAAAATACACCGAAAGCTAATGTTGCACACAATATTTTTTTTGAAGTAAACAAACAAATTCCCCCTTGGCAGATTATTTCCTTATTCGTCTATCATCATATCCATTTTAAGTATTTTTTTGTAATTACATTATTGTAAGATAAAATAATTATGATCAGGTTTCTAAATTCATTAGATTAATCAAAGTTGATGAAAAATCAACTGTCGATTGGAAATCAATCCATAAGCAACACCTCGTCATTTTTTGAGATAGGTAGAAAATGGAAATTTAATTATACTGGAAATAACAGGAGTGAACGAGGAAGGACGGATAAAAATGAGCGACCATCCAATCCAACAATTCCATTACCGGGAGTCCGGCATGGGAGAAGAACAACTATTTACGTGGACGGCCGCGACCCGGGAATTGCGGCTGGAAGAGGGAACGGGAGAAGAAACGATCGTTCTCTTGTCCCGACAGCAACAGCAGGAGCTGACACGACATTTAGAGAAGGCCGGGGTCATCGACTGGCAACCGGAATACACGACGGAATGGCTGATTCTCGACGGACATATTGGGAAATCAGTTGGACCGGATCAGAGGGAAACGGAGCGTCTCAGGGCAGTAACGCCTATCCGGAACGCTGGGAACTGCTTCGGGATTGGCTGTACCGTCAGTTTGAAAAGGGTGAGGGGGAATTTGGATGAAGAAGTGGTGGATCGGGTTAGCTGTCTTAGCCGGCTATTGTATTCCATTCGTCTACCTGGCGTTGCTCGAAGACTTCAAGACAGGGACATTACTTGGTTATCTACTGTTACTTGTCGGATTCACGGTTCTTGCTTTCACCGGTCAGCGATGGGGTCATCTGCTGTTTGTGGTTGCTGGTAATATCGTGTCCTATTTTATATCGATATACTTTGCAGGTCAGATGGACACTTTCGGATGGGACGGTTATTTCAAACCGTTGACGGCGGAACAACTGATTTTGCTCGTCAGTCTCTTGATGCTCATTCCACAGTGGATTGCGATAGTGGTGGCGATGTCACTGGAAGCGAAAAAGCGGGTTAAGGAACAAATGACAGAGTGAAGGGAGGTAGCCCGATGAATGAAAGCAGTGAAGCACTTTTAGAAGCAATCATCGAGATTTTAGATGCAGGACAACTGGATTTGACAGAGCTTTATCAGCGTTTACGAGAGCGGAGTGATTTGGATCTTTCTCGTTTTTCGACGGAAGCGGGATTAGACGCACGCATTCGAAAATTGATTTATCTTCATGCGAGTGAATGTGAATTATATGAAGGAACGCAGGATTTGTTCTACAGTGAGACCGGAATAGGGACAGGACGTTGGGGATTACGGAGGTAAAAAAAACACGCCACTAAACGTGACGTGCTCCAAAAAATTAGACTAACCCTAAAATCTCAACTTCAACCAAAGCATCTTTCGGTAACTCTTTGACGGCGATACAAGATCGTGCCGGGAAGTGGTTATGCGGAGCAAAGTAATCGGAGTAGATATCATTAAACGCAGCGAAATGATCCATGTTCGTTAAGTAACACGTCGTCTTGACGACACGATCCGGTGTCAGACCGGCTTCTTTTAAGATGGCATCGACGTTTTTCATGACCTGCTCTGTCTGCTCCGTAATGCCACCGACGACTATTTCACCCGTTGCCGGATTGATCGGGATTTGACCGGATGCGTATAATGTACCGTTGGCAATGAAACCTTGCGAATAGGGACCGATGGCAGCCGGTGCGTTGGTTGTTTCGATTTTCTGGAATGAACTCATGAAAACTCCTCCTCTAACATAAAATAAATCGTATGTAGAACGTGCTATCTGCCTTGAACTATAGGATAATTTTTACAACACCATCACCATACTTACAAGGAGTGAATCCAATGCCTCTTTATCATAAATTAGTCCGGGATCAGATTCCAACTATCATTGCTCGGAACGGAAAAAAAGCAACGTTCCGGACACTTAACGAGGAAGAATTCCTCATCGAAGCGAAACGGAAGTTGCATGAAGAAGTAGCGGAATACGAAGAAGCAACGACGACCGAAGAAGCAGTTGAAGAATTGGCCGACTTATTGGAGCTGGTTCACGCGCTGGCGCGGACGCACGGGACGACACCGGAACAACTGGAAGCAATCCGGCTTAAGAAACACGATAAGCGGGGCGGCTTTGATGACAAGCTGTATCTGATTGAGGTCGAAGATTGATTTCGGCTGCAAAACTGACGACGCACGACCTGTATGCATCGTTGGTCACTGCCATTGACCAAGCTGATGAAGTCTATATCGTCGCCGCCTTTGCGCAACGTTCTGGTGTCGAACTGTTGTTACCGGCGTTACGGCGTGCCGTCGAACGGGGCGCTGATGTGCATTTTTTGATTGGCGACTACTTACATATTACGGACCCAGAGGCGTTGGCAGAATTATTGAAACTGGACGGTCTGTCGCTCCGGTTTTATCGCTCCGGCGGACGAGCGTTTCATCCGAAAGCCTATCTGTTCCGCAATGCAGAGACCGGTCTGTCGATTGTCGGCTCATCGAATATCTCTAAAAGTGCATTCCGAACCGGTGTCGAGTGGAATCTCCATTTGCCGCAAGCCGTCGCACCGCATATTTTAGATGATGCGATCGAGGCATTCATGGATCTTTATTTAAGTGAAGCAGCTCAAGATCTGAATCCGATTGTCCTCGAAGCGTACCGGCAAGAACATGACGCACGGCAATATGTTGCGGAACCGGAAGTTGACTATGCGGAGCAACAGCTCGTCACGTTCGATGAGATTTTGCCGCACCGGGTGCAGGAGGAAGCATTACGGGCACTCCGGGAAACGATGGAAGAAGGACGCACGCGTGCTTTGACTGTGCTTGCGACCGGTCTTGGGAAAACGTATCTCAGTGCGTTCTTTGCACGTGGTTTTAAGCGGATACTGTTCCTCGCACATCAACGCGAGTTGCTGGAACAAGCGGAACGTTCGTTTGAAAAGGTCGAACCCAATTGGCAGACGGCTTTCTATATCGGATCAGACCGCACGAACGATGACCAGACGGACGTGCTGTTTGGATCGGTCCAGACGTTATCCCAAAACCGTCATCTTGAACGGTTCGCACAAGATTATTTTGATTTGATCATCATCGATGAGTTTCATCACGCAGCAGCTAAAAGTTATCAAAAGATCCTGGCGCATTTCGAACCCCAATTTTTACTGGGACTGACAGCGACGCCGGACCGGATGGACGGAGCGGACGTCTATGCACTGTGCGACAATCACGTTGCCTTTCAAATGCACTTCACGTCAGCGATCAACGAAGGATTTCTGACTCCGTTCCATTATTACGGGATTCATGACGTCATCGATTATTCGCAACTGCGGCGGATGGGACGGAAATATGATGCGATGGAACTGGAACAGGCGCAGATTGATCGGGCAGTCTCAGAAAACATCTATGCCGCTTGGTCGAAGCACCGGCAGACGAAGACGATCGGCTTTTGTTCGTCGATCCGCCAAGCCGAATACTTAGCGCAGACATTCCGGGAAATGGGACACCAAGCGATTGCCTTGACCGGACAGACCGTCAATCGACGGGAACGGATTCAGGAGTTTGAACAGGGAACGTTAGATATCGTCTTTACGGTCGATTTGTTTAATGAAGGAGTCGACATTCCAAAAGTCGATACGTTACTGTTTTGCCGACCGACGGAATCAATCGCAATCTACACCCAGCAAATTGGACGGGGCTTACGTTTAGCGAATGAGAAATCACATTGTGTCATCATCGATTTGATCGGCAACTACAAAAATGTCGAGACGAAGCTGATGTTGCTTGGAACAGTAAAAAACAAGATTAAGCGTGGAGATAAGGAGCCGATTACCCCACCAAAGGGATGCATCATCGAGTTCGATACACAAGCACTGAATATCATTCATCGCATGCGTCAACCGAATCAGCGGAAACTCCGCTTGATTGAGAGCTATGAACAATTGAAGCTCGATCTCGGGCGTCGTCCAACCTACGTTGAGATTGGTCAACTGACAGCCGTGCCGACTGGCTATAAACAAGAGTGGGGCTCGTACGTTCGTTTCCTGAAGGAACAAGGTGAATTGACGGATGAAGAAATCGAGACTTACGATGCTAACCGTGAACTGATTGAACAGGTCGAAAAGACGGTCATGAACCGGAGCTATAAGATGGTTGTGTTGCTAGCGATGCTTGAGCGGGGCGAAGAACGTTGGATGGAGTCGATTACCGCAGAGGAAGTGGCGCCGTTCTTTTATGAGTATTTGCATGCGGAGAAGTACCGGGAAGTAAAGGATGCGCAAGGGAAGGTTTTTGAGAATGGATACAATGAATCCAAAATAGTGGCATTGCTGAAGCAACAGCCATTTCCGAAAATAGGGTATCCGTTTATTTTTGAATGTGATGTTTTATATATATCAATAAACATATTTCAGAGCAGAAAACTATACGAATTAATAAAAGACATCGTGTTGTATCGTTTAGAAATTTATATTAATTAATTTGTAAATATAAATGTTAAAATATCACTAAGAAATAAATTTATATCATTTTTTATAACATTTATAGAAAGAATAAATCTTTTAAATTAGTTTATTGACTATGATGCAAATAATTTCTCTAAATTAGACAAAAAATCAATAATTTTTTATATGAATACAAAACAATATTATGGAGGATTAAGATGAAGAACCTTTACGAAATATGTAGACCAAGAGATAGTGTTTTCGATGAGTCGAAACGTGATGATACTTTAGATTTAGCAAATTTAATTGACAACTCAATTGAACCAAGAGAATTTTTTAATGAAACCTATATTACTGAAGGAATGGAACTAGTATTTGAAACAGCTTTTAAGCGATTCGAAGGTAAAGCACCAAACGGTATCATAAAACTCACTCAAAGTATGGGTGGCGGGAAAACACATAACATGGTGGCATTAGGTTTGTTGGCTCAAAATGAGGATCTTAGAAAAGAAAAAATTTCTCACTTAACATCATTTGATGAACCTATACAAGTTATAGCTTACACCGGACGTGAAAGTGATATTCCTTATGGTATTTGGGGAGAAATTGCTCGTCAACTAGGAAAAGAGGAAGTATTTAAAGATTACTATGCTCCATTGAAATCACCAGGTCAATCAGCTTGGATTAATCTTCTTAAAGGTCAGCCTACTTTAATTCTTTTAGATGAATTACCACCGTATTTAGAATATGCACGTACAATTACAGCGGGAACTGGTACTTTAGCTGATATAACAACTAATGCTTTAGCTAATTTGTTCAATGCTCTTAGTAAATCGGAATTACATAATGTATGTCTTGTCATTTCTGACCTGCAGGCAACATATGAAACTGGTTCAAGTTTGATTCAAAAATCATTTAAAAATCTTGAAAATGAGATTGCGCGTAGTTCTATTAATATTGAACCAGTAGGGACAACTTCGGATGATCTTTATCATATCTTAAGGAAGAGACTTTTTGAGACAACAGCGACCAAAGACGAAAAGCATGAAATAGCAATAAGTTATAAAGAGAATATACAAGAAGCAAAGCAAATGAATTATACTAACTTATCTCCAGAACAGCTATACACAGGTATCATGGATGCCTATCCTTTTCATCCCTCCATTAAAGATTTATTTGCTAGATTTAAAGAAAACCCTGGTTTTCAACAGACTAGAGGCTTTATTAGACTTACAAGAATAATGGTTAAAAATTTATATTCTGGAGATGTACCCAAAGCAAAGTCCAACTTTTTAATAAATGCTTTTGATTTGAATTTAAATGATGCAGAAACATTTTCTATGATACGAAGTATAAAGCCAAAGTTATCAAATGCTATCTCACACGATATTGCTCAAAAAGGACGATCCATATCAGAAGAAATTGATTCGGTGACTCAAAGTCAAGACATGCAAGACCTTAGTAAGCTTTTATTAGTTTCTTCTTTAGGAGATGTAACAGGTGTTCTAAATGGACTTTCTATTCAAGAAGCAATTGGAATAATAGCTAGTCCTGGTAGAAGTATTACAGAAATTAAAGGAGCATTAGAAGAGTTTAAAGTAAAAGCTTGGTATCTTTATGCCGACAGAGATAACCGTTTGTATTTTAAGGACGTTAAAAATGTCAATGCTGAGTTACTTTCGTTAGTAGATACGTACTCAGATGAGATTGCTAAACAGGAAATTAAGCGCATTTTAGGTGCTAAATTTTTGCCGGAACTTAAAGATTGTTATCAAGAAGTAGAGGTATTTCCTGCAATTGATGAAATTGAAATACGTCAAGACAAGATTACATTGATTCTATTTGAACCGAACCCTAATGGAGTTGGATTGCAGCGAGATTTAGCAGATTTCTATGAAAACGTAAAATATAAAAATAGAGTTATGTTTTTGACGGGGCAAAGAAACTCGATGGAAAATCTATTAGAAGTTTCAAAACAGTCGAAAGCAATTCAATCAATTATTAGTCGTATGAAATATGAAGATAAGATAGCTGAGAGTGATACACAATTTCAGCAGGCACAGGATATTCTACATAAAGTAGAATTAAATATGCTACAAACATCAAGAGAGACGTTTATTACATTGTATTATCCGACTACTGATGGTTTTGAATCTAGTGATTTTAAAATGGAATTTAAAAATAATCGTTTTGATGCTGAGGAACAAATTCGTAATCTTCTAATGGAAGTAATGAAATTTGAAAAAGATACAGCAAACGATACATTTAGAAGAAAGTTTGAAGCTCGAATTTTTACGACTCGTCAAGCAAGATGGATTGATCTGAAAGAACGAGTTGCTACAAATACGTCCTGGACCTGGCATCACGCCAAAGCATTAGAAGATTTGAAAAATGATTGTTTAAAAAAAGGTATTTGGCTTGAAGAAGGGGGTTATCTTGACAAAGAACCACCTGCACCAGAAACTTCTGTTAACGTTAGAGAAGTGTTCAGAGATGAACGAAATGGTGAAGTGACCTTGAAAATCACACCCCAAAATGGTGAAACAGTCTACTACGAGATAAATGATGAAGCTACTACAGGATCGTTGGAAGTTAAAGACTTGAATGCTTTCAAAACAACCGAGTTATTACTGACGTTTTTATGTGTTGATACCTTAGGTATTCATGAAACTGGGCCAGTTACTGAATGGAAAAATGATGTTCAATTACAGTATAATGCATTCGATAAGAGTGGGAAAAATTATATTGAGCTCAAGGCATCTTCACCAAAGGTAAAAATTAAGTACACTACAGATGGCTCTAATCCTAAAAGTAGCGGTGGTTTTTATGAAGAGGCTTTTGAAGTTCCAAGCGGAACAAAATTTGTACAAGCAATTGCTGTACATGAAGAATTGAGTATTTTCTCTGAAACGATTTCAATTCCTGTAACAGAAACAAAATTTGAAATAGATAAAGATATTTCATTGCTATTAACACATACAATTAAATCTTCTATTACTGCCGATGTATATAAAAACCTGGAATCATTTAATAATCATAAAGTGAAAATAGCTGGGGTTAGTTTTCAATTATTTGAGAAGAGCAACTTAACACAACAAAGTTGGATCGAACTATCGTTTGACAACCATACTTTCTACGAACCTGCTATATTCATTAATCAATTAGATGAGTTGAGGAATTCTTTCTTCAAAGAAAAAAGTGTTGAAATTTCAATGAGTATTGAAAAATGTAATTTTGAAAAAGGTCAGTACTTTGAAGATTGGATTGCAGAAAACAAGCAAAGTATTGACTTATATAAAAATTATATAAGTCAATAAGGAGGACTTTATGCCGAAAAAAAAAGCTTTAGGATTTGGATATATACCTGAAGAATCAAAACATCACTTTTTACTTGTGACACCAAAAAGCCCAAAGGAGGATGTTGCAGTATATGAACGTTTCGTATGGGATGATGCAGAAGAACAACGAACTGATATACTGGAAGAAAATTTAAAGGTCACACTGGATAGACATAAATGGAATATTATTAAAGAACCATTGACAACAGCATTTAATAGTAGACTAAAAGAAAAAGATGTGATAATTGGAAAATACAAAAATGGTCATGTTCCAGTTGAACGATTGCTTGGTAAGGAAATGGTTTTACTCATGTGGGCAATTGAAGATTCTGATCCACAGCTTATTCCTATGGCATTAAAGAATTGGATGGGCTTAAGCAGAGAAGAACGTTGGTGGCTGTTTACAATGGCAAATGCTGTTACAGGACATGCAGACGATAAAAGAGGATGGAGGAAAGCGATTAGATATGCTTTAACTGAGAATCCAATTGATGGTGAGGACAAGCAACAAGGAAGCATCCTAGAAATGCTCTATAAGAACACGTAAGCGGGGGTTAAAGTTTTGTTAGATTACAGTAAGTCATTTATTGAGACACAGTTTCCTGTTTCAAAGATTTCAAAAGAAAGTTATAAAGAAAGAAAAGCAAATTTAGGACAAACGTTAACTGGACTTGGAAAGTGGTGGGGGCGTAAACCGCTTATTTTAGTACGGGCGACAATGCTTGGTGTTTTATTACCTGTTTCAGACAATCCTAAAAAAGATAGAGAAATTTTCTTGAAGTTGCTGACAATGGATGAAGAAGGTCTTCTACTAAGAAAATCAAAAAATTTGCCGTTAAAAAAAATATTTTCTCTTTTAAATTTCTCTGAAAAAACGACGTATTTTTCTTCCACTTCAACAGAAGAAAAACCTGTTTTAAAGAAAGGTGTTACTACAGCTGAAAAGAAAAAAATACAGAAGATTGCATTCGCTAGACTTTCATATGACGAAAAATTGACTTATTGTGATAGACCAGAGCATGTTGAAGAAATTCCTGAAAACGTTTGGAATGAAGTAAATGATCATTTAGATACATCTGTATCAAACATTCAAGAACTGGTAGAAGAACTTGGAAATAAAAGATTTGGACATAAACCAAGGATAGGAGATGCTTTTGCTGGTGGAGGAAGTATCCCATTTGAATCTGCTCGTATTGGAGCAGATGTTTATGCTTCAGATTTAAACCCAGTAGCTGCACTTTTGACATGGTCTGCACTTAATATAGCTGGAGCATCAGCAAATGAGATTGAAACATTAAAAAAATTTCAAACACATGTTTACGATGTTGTTGACAAGAAGATTGTTGAATGGGGTTTAGAACATAATGAATATGGTGAAAGAGCAGACTCATATTTGTATTGTATTGAATCAAATTGTCCGGAGTGTGGATATAAAGTTCCACTTGCTCCTTCGTGGGTAATAGGGCAAGGTACTAAAACCGTTGCATTATTAAGAGATAATAATGTAGATGGATTTGAAATTGAAATAATTCAAAATGCTTCTGATGAAGAAATATTAAAATCTAAAAGTATGTCGACTGTTCAACAAGGGAAATTAAAGTGTCCTCATTGTAAGAAAGAAACTCCTATAGCTGTTTTAAGGAAAGACCGTAGAGATGCTGATGGAAATACCATTAGTGGGTTAAGAAAATGGGAGAAAAACGATTTTTTACCAGAAAAAAGCGATGTATTTCAGGAACGCTTATTTTGTATTCGATATGTAAAAGAAAATGTTGATAAAAAAGGAAATAAAAAAATAGAACGATATTATACTAAACCTTCAATTGAAGATTTAAAGAGAGAGCAGAATGTAATAAATAAGTTATCAGAAAGAATAGATGATTGGAAAGTAAAAGGGTATATCCCGACAGATATTATCGAAGAAGGATACAACACTAATCAACCTGTGAGAGAAAGAGGTTGGCAGTACTGGCATCAGCTATTTAACCCAAGACAACTTATAATTATAGGATTATTTGTAGAAGAGATATCGGAAGGTAAATATACTCAATTACAAAAAGCTACGGGTCTTTTAGGGATAAATAAATTTGCTAACTTTAATTCTAAGTTAAGTATGTGGGTTAATAGTCCAGGTGTTGAAAAAGTAGTTCATGTTTTTACTAATCAAGCTTTAAATACTTTCTATAACTATGGAACCAGACCTCTAATTGATCTAAAGAACCTTTGGAATATTACTCTCAATGCTTCTTTTGAGTTGGGAAATTCTGAAGTGCAACTTTCTGATGCAAGAGAAGTAAATACTAATTGTGACATTTGGATCACAGATCCTCCATATGCTGATGCCGTAAATTATCATGAGCTAACAGAATTTTTCCTATCATGGGATAAGTTATTGATAAAAAAAGAATTTAAAGACTGGTATACAGATAGTAAAAGAGTTCTTGCTGTTAAAGGCAAAGGAAAAGAATTCAATGAAAGTATGATTGATGTCTATCGTAATCTTTCACAGCATATGCCCGATAATGGAACACAAGTGGTAATGTTTACTCATCAAGATGTAAAAGTATGGGCTGAACTAGCAATGATTTTGTGGTCATCAGGCCTAAGAGTAGTCTCAGCATGGAATATTGCTACTGAAACTGATGCATCTGGATTAAAACAAGGTAATTACGTTAAAGGAACAGTATTATTAGTTTTGAAAAAGCAGACTTCAGATGACGTGGCGTTCCAAGATGAATTATATCAAAAAATAAAAAAAGAAGTTCAGTTTCAAATTGATAGCATGAGAGATCTAGATGATAAAGAAGATCCAAATTTCACAGATGCAGATTACTTACTTGCATCATACGCCTCCTCATTAAAAATTCTTACTTCGTATAGAGATATTGAAGGAATTGATGTTAAATATGAACTGTCTAGAACAAGAAATTCTTCGGAAGAAGGACCAATTGAATCTATTATTAATAAAGCTGTAAAAATAGCTTTTGATTATTTAATACCAGAGAGCTTTGACAATTTAGTTTGGAGAGAATTATCGGCAGAAGAGCGATTCTTCATTCGTAGTCTTGAATTAGAGATGGGAAATGTATATCAAATTAGTGCATATCAAGAACTAGCAAGAGGCTTTAGCATCAGTAACTACAGAGACATGTTTGAAAACTTTAGAGCAAATAAAGTTCGATTAAAAACAGCTTCAGAATATCGTACTAAAGGGATTGATAAAGATATTTTTGGAAATTCTTTAATGAGAAATATACTAGTATCTTTACATCTATGTGTTCAATCGGAATCAACATTAGAAGGTAAAAACTATTTAAAAGCAAAGTATGATCAAGGTAACGAATATTGGAATAAGAGATCTGCGATCATCGAAATTCTTGGTTTCGTATCCAGATTTGAAAAGATTTCACATATGCAGCATTGGCATAAAGATTCATACTATGCACGTTTGTTAAAAGAGTCCATTCGTAATGATGGAGTTTAAGGTGGCGAATATACTTGATAAAAAGATATTCAACAAGAAGAGAAGCAATTAATGCTTCTCTTTTAAATACTAAGTTACTTAATGCAAAAAATTACGATAGAATTGCAGGATATTTTAGTTCTTCTATTTTAGAACTTGCTGGAGAATCAATTGAACAGATAGAAGGAACTGTGAGAATAGTTTGTAATTCTGGACTAAATATTAAGGATGTTGAAACAGCAAGACTTGCTCAAGCAGCTATTAGAAAAGAGTGGTGTGATTTTAAGCCTGAAGAGTTACCGGATTCAGCGAATAGATTTAAAAAGCTTTATAATCTTTTATCTACTGGAAAACTTGAAGTCAGAGTGATTCCAGATGAAAAATTTGGTCTTATTCATGGTAAAGCAGGCGTTATAACTTTAGCTAATGGAAAAAAGACAACATTTTTAGGTAGTGCCAATGAAACTTATAATGGTTGGAAATTGAATTACGAATTAGTATGGGAAGATGATTCTCAAGAAGCAATTGAATGGGTACAAGAAGAATTCGAAGCTCTTTGGTACGACCCAAGTGCTGTTCCTCTCTCAGATTTTGTTATTGAAGATATAAAAAGGATATCTGATAGAGAAGTAATTGAAACCGTAGATAAGTGGAAACATAATCCTGATCCAGCTTCTACTGCAGTAGAATCTCCTGTGATAAGAGGAGAATTTGGTCTCTGGGAGCACCAGAAATATTTTATTGATTTAGCTTTTAGTGATCATCAAAAAAGTCATGGAGCAAGGTATATACTGGCGGATCAAGTTGGCCTTGGAAAAACGATTCAGCTTGCAATGTCTGCACAGTTGATGGCTTTATATGGAGACAAGCCTATTCTTGTAATTGTGCCTAAAACACTTTTGTGGCAATGGCAAGATGAATTGAATACTCTACTGAATATACCTTCAGCTGTTTGGAATGGTAAAGAGTGGGTAGATGAAAATAAATTTAACTATCCAAACAAAGGAGTAGAAGATATAAAAGCATGTCCTAGAAAAATTGGAATAGTATCACAAGGACTTATAGTATCTCAGTCTCCGGTTATTAATTATTTATTGACTAAAGAATATGAATGTGTGATCGTAGATGAATCTCATAGAGCAAGAAGAAAAAATTTGGGTGATAAGAAAGAAAGTCAGAATCCAGAACCTAATAATTTATACAAATTTTTAATAGAGATTTCTAAAAGTACAAAGAGTATGTTATTAGCTACTGCGACACCAATACAGTTATATCCTATTGAGCTATGGGATTTGATGAATATATTATCTCAAAAAAATCAAAGTGTTTTAGGAAATAGATTTTCATTATGGCGAAAAAAAGAATACATCCTCAAAAGTTTGGATCTAATTACAGGAAAAGAGAAAATTGATTTTTTGAATTCTGAAAATTGGGAGTGGATAAGGAACCCTTTTCCTCCTGCGAAAGAAGATGAGATCACTTTCGGTATGATAAGAAGAAAACTAGGTTTAGATGACGATGAATTTGTTATAAATACTAATCTATTAGATCTTTCTAAACCGGATCAGACAAAAATTAACCGAATTTTAAATAATGATTTTTATGAAAAATATAATCCCTATATCCGTCATGTTGTAAGAAGAGAAAGAGCGTATTTACAAAATACAACAAATCCAGAAACTGGAGAACCCTATCTGCAAAAAATTGATGTAGAATTACACGGAGAGTCTGATGATAGTGCGTTAGTACTATCAGGTTATCTAAAACAAGGTTATATATATGCGGAAGAATTTTGTGATTTGTTAGGGAAACGTAATAAGAGTAGTGGTTTTTTAAAGACTTTGTTGTTAAAAAGAATTGGAAGTTCAGTAGTAGCAGGACTAAGCACAGGTAGAAAGATGCTATCTGGGTGGAATACGTCATTATTTGATTGGATTGAGGAGGAGGACGAGCCAGCATTAGGATCTAATATTAAAAATCTTACAATTGATGAAAAAAAGCTTCTTGAGAAATTTGTAAAAGCTTTAGAAATGAATAAAGAATCTGATCCTAAGTTTGAGAAAGTACTTGAATTATTATCTGATTGGAAATGGTTTGAAAAAGGGTGTATCATATTTTCACAATATTTCGATACTTCTAGATGGGTGGCTCAATCTTTATCTGAAAAATTTCCAAAAGAAAGTATCGGTTTGTATGCAGGAGGAGAAAAGTCTGGAGTTTTTCTAAATGGAGACTTTTTGAAAAAAGAAAAAGAAGAATTAAAGATTTTAGTCAAGAGACGTGAATTAAAAATATTGGTAGGAACAGATTCTGCTAGCGAAGGATTAAATTTACAAACATTGGGTACATTAATAAATCTTGACTTGCCATGGAATCCAACTCGTCTAGAACAAAGAAAAGGGCGTATTCAACGTATTGGACAAGTAAATGATGTTGTGCATATTTATAATTTAAGATATAAAGACTCGGTAGAAGATAGAGTTCATAAATTACTATCGGATAGATTTAAAAATATTCATAGTGTATTTGGGCAAATTCCAGATGTGCTAGAGGATGTATGGATGGATATAGCTCAAAATGATATCGAAAAAGCAAAGCAGCGTATAAATGAAGTTCCTCAAAAGCATCCATTCGAAAATAGATATAATAACTCAGTTAAAAAAATAGATTGGGAAAGCTGTACAAAAGTCTTAGACCGCAAAGAAATGAAAAAATATTTTAAAAAAGGTTGGTAAAAATTATTTTTTTGTGAAATCAATTTTTGAAATTTTAAATTTGAAGAATTTAGACGTTGAGTTCAATACTTAAAGGAGAACAGAATGTAGCCTTGGTAACCGCTTGAAGTATCCAATAAAGTTGGAAATAAAAATCCAACTTTATTGGATACTTTTTTACGGGGAAATATACGAAGATGTCCAAAAGAAAAACTGTGGCGTAAGTAATTTATTAAAAAAATTGCGTTTCTTTGAAAAAATACGAAAAGTATAGTGTCTTAAATAGCTGGTAAGAAGACTTTTCCACAACATAGACCTTCGTACACCAAGGTCTTACTAGAACAGACGGCTTGCGATAAAAATGAAAGTGTCAAAAAACACGTGAGATGCGAAGACTTTCGACTTCATCGTAAGTCAGGGTACAAGAGGACACTCGATCACAGTAAATTATGAACACTGTTGTATCTTGATGAAGACAGGGGAGGGAATGTATCAGGACATTCTTTGGTATTTTTTTAAGCGGCAACATCTCAGCAATTAGAAAACTTCATACGAAGTCTTTTCCGAAGAAGTGTTGAGATTAATTAAAAAAGAATTAAATATAAGCTGCTAGTATAAATTTCTTTCAATCTTTTAAAAAAATAGTTTTTGATAGATCAAATTGAGTGTAATAAATGACGTACTCAAGATACCGATAATGCTAGTACTTTTTATTCTAACCGATGTTCTTCAAAGAATCTTATTTTTGAAAACATAACATTGATGCCACAATAAATATTTCTTGTTTTCTTCAAAAAGCGTTAGTTTTGTATCTAGAGAAACCTGATAGATTTGAGGATTTGAAGCTAATAATACTTCAGATATTAAAATATGACCTTTTTGATCAAAGCTAATTAGTCCTTTATCAAAAAGTGCATCATGATGCGCACATAATAATAGTCCGTTATAAGGATCAAGTCGCTCATTTGGATTAGAATCTTTCCATGGTTTAGCATGAGATGCTCTAAGTAATTCAGGTAAGTTAATATGACAAATAGAGCATTGTCCTTTCCATAAAGCTATTAATCTTTTTTTATATACATGTTGTCCTCTTCTCATTAAAAGTTCTAATTGAACTTCAGTTTGGTTCATTTCATCCTCATTAATTACTTCAGTATTATATTTAGCAATTTCAGAAAATAAGTACATGCTTAAGTCATCACTACAAGGATATAGGAATCCAGTATTCTCAACACTATTTGCTTGAAATGGAGAATACTCATGAGGTAACAATTCTTTGACGACAGGCCATTTACTTCTGATATGAAGTGGATTTTGTAACCTCGTGAAATCAATTTCAGCTAAAAAATTGTGATTTTCATTTATAATCGTTGAATGTGTAATTTTACTTACTCCATAAATTAACCCCTGATTGTAATGAAATACAAAATCATTTTCTTTTAGATCTATCATTCTAGAATAATAATGAGGAACATTGCCCAAATTATCTTTGGTAGGACATTCAAGAATATTTAAATCATTTTGATTTTGAGAAGTATCCATGACAATATAAAAACTCATTAATGATCTCTCCCTAAAATCACTTAGTTCTAGCTGCTGAGATAACCTGTTCAGGAATTTTTCCTAAGAAATAGTCCTCAATTACATTCCAAAAAACTTCAGTATTCATCTTGTTTTCAAAAATATATTTCAACATTTCATTTGAAAGTTTATGACGATAATGTACATCATTTAAGATTTTATTTTGATACTTGCTAGGATTCTTAATTAGGCTTTCTAGTTGTAGAGTAGAGTTAATTCGTATATAAATTTCTGGAGTATTTCCCCCTTGGATTTGATAATTGACTAGACCCAACCCTTCGAGTAATCCGAATGTTATAGTAGAGCGGTTAATGGCATCTCTTACACTTTTAGAAAGATAAACATTATAACTAGAATCAGATTGTTGATCCGTCCATTTAGAATCAAAATAAATATTTGCTTGTTGAAGTACAAATTTAAAAAAATCTTCATAGGATGGAGTGATTCTATAACTTTTGTTTTCATTTACATGAATCACGGACTTAGAATTAGTATTTAATCTAAGAGAAGTATATCGAATCATTGATTGCAAAATGATTTGTGAAAGATTTAAAGCGTTATATTTATCTAACTTTAATTCTTTTTCAAGATAGACTGCTAAATCTTCGTTTTTAAAGAATGATCGAGTTAATGCATAGTTATTAAAAAATCCACTTACTGACTGTAATCTTTGAGAAAAAATAGTCAAAGAGTGTTCTAAAGAGTTTTTTGACTGAAAATTAACAATAAATGTAGAATCAATTTCATCTAAAAAGTTTAAATTTATCGTATGATCTCGATCATGAAATTTACGCTTGAAATTAGGGAAAGAAAGGTTACGATATCTCTTCTCCCAAATTTTCTTAAGATCAATTTCATAAATTTTATTGTAGTGATCATGGTCGATCGTTTTGATAAATCTTGCATATTCTTTATTCTGAACTTGGTGTAATAATTTCTCACCTTTTTCTGTTACTTTAAAATATTCTCTGGAAAATAAGCCTCTAGGTCTAGCAACAAATGGTGCAAATCCAATTCTATTAATAAAATCTTTTTCAATTAGTAATAGAGCTGTTTTTAATTTTCCTTCAACATCAGTATCTTCATTTCCATTATTTGATGTAAAAATATGTGAGAAGTCTTCTACGCTGACTAGAAGATTTCTAGATTTTTTTTTCTCTTTGTAAATTTTATAAATTTTTTCGGACACTTGTTGTAATTGATTTTTTCTTATAGTGGACATTCCGTGTAAACGTTTAATATGCGAAAAATCATTTTTCAAAAAATCAAAATATGCCTGTCCATTAATTCGTTCATCACGTGCGGCACGTCCAATTTCTTGTACATAGTCACATACATTTCCGGTCGGTGCATAATGGTATACTATGTCAATATCAGGTAAATCTATACCCATTCCATATGCTTTTGTAGCAAACATAATTTTAGAATCACCATGAGAAAATTTGTAATGATGTTCTTCTTTATGTGCCTTAGGAAGACTACCATAATAAGTTACAATTTGTTTTGATAATCTTGGGTGTTGTTCTTCAATATAAGTTTGTAGCTGATGTATTAAAGGGATTGTAGGAAAATAAACAAGTATTTTCTTTTCATCTTTTATAAAACTTTTTAGCCGCAAAGATGCAAAATCAAATTTTGCCATTCTATATTCATTTGTACTTAGTTCTTTAGGATGACTATCAATTTTCATCTCTATATCATTACGTTTTATTTGACCTAAATAAAATTTGGGATTAAGTAACCCCAAACTATCACGTGTCTCTTTATACATATCTTCTTCTCCACCGTAAATTGCAGTTGCGGTAAAAGTAGCGATAGGAAATTTCATTTCTTTGCGAAGTTTTTGCAGATAGGGTCCTAAGTACCAATAATCAGCTCTGAACGCTTTTCCCCATGTGGTCACAATGTGGGCTTCGTCTACAATAAATAAACCAACTTTAGTTTCTTCACCAATCAATAACTTTATATCTGCTCTATTTAATAGTGTTTCTGGTGAAATATATAAGATAGCTATTTCTTTTTTATGAATTCTCTCTTGAATCTCTTCTTTTTCCATTGGTGTAATATTTGAGTTGATTGTCGCTACATTATTAATACCGCGAGCCTGTAAGTTTTTTACTTGATCATTCATTAGACCTATTAATGGAGAAATAACGATAGTTAGTAGTTGATGATTTTTGTGCATTAAAAACGAAGGAAGTTGAAACATTACAGATTTACCAGCACCCGTCGAAGAGGTGATAAAAATATCTCTAAATGGTTTTTCTTGTTGCGCATTTTCGATTTCTTCTACAATGTCATGAATAATTTGTGACTGTTTAACATCAATCAATTCTTTAGAATTATCAGGATCTTTATACATTTTTAAACTTCTGAATGAGCTAAATCCCCAATATTCATCAAGAATTTTTAAATACTTTGACTCATCTATATTTGTTAAATATAAAGATTTTTTTGTGAAAAAAATTTTTATATTGGAATTTAAATATACTAGAGTAGATAGACGTTGTAAGTATTCATTAATAAAAATTTCGTTGTCATTTGAATGAACAATATTTACTAGTTGTTTTTGAGTAGAATTAATTAATTTATTCATAAATATAAGAAAACTATTTTGATTTTCTTGAATTTCGAATGTTAAATCGTAAGCTTGAATTTCGCTACTTGTTAAATTCAAAAGACTTATATTAGTAAAATAGGGAGTAAGGTTAGATAAGATTTCTTCATCGAAAGAATAGGTCCCGTATAATTTGGAATCTATGTAAACAAGGTTTCCATAAAATTCATTAATGTTCTCAAAGTTCGAAGATTTGATTTCTTGATCATCCTCTTCATAATCTCTCAATACTTGATCGAAATTATCAAATGAGTAAAAAATGGGAAATAAAGAATGATAAAGATTATTATATAAAAATTGAATATCAAAATAGTTCTCAAATTGATTTTTAATATAAAATTGATATTCTTCAGTAGTACACCAATAAAAAGGACTTTCATCAGTCATTTTAGGATATATATGTAAAAGAACTTGCGGATTGTGATTAAATTCTTCAATTTTTTGAGGGAATTTGTCTTTGAATAATTTATATTTATTAACCTCTATTAATTCTCCAGCAAGTTCTAAAATAGAAGAACTAAAATATCCTGCAATTCTATCGTAATTT
>NZ_JAOTIT010000007.1:0-178009 GCF_033721435.1 Exiguobacterium sp. K1
AGACCGAGCGGTTTTTTAAGGAACAAGGACTTACTTGAAATCCTCGATTCGCAGGCGTTCCAGTTCTTTTTCCTGATTTCTTTTGAACACCTCTCGCCCCTCCATCCACTCTGCCATCAGACAAAACAACCCGATGCCCATAACCAGTAATTGAGCCTTTACGCTCACGGTATCCACAGTCAAGTACCGCCACGCCATAGCCGCTACGAAAATCACCGGTATCACGGCACCGAGGTACACCTTCTTTTGACTCGATAACGCAAAGTGAATCAAAAGCATGACTGTGAAAAACATTGCCTTCAGAAAAAAGTCCATTTGGTTGTCCTCCTGTTTTTTTAATATTTTTTTCTATCGTCAGCTGATATAAATAATTTACCACATCAATTTGAAATTTAATTAAATATTCCTTATAATTACAAAAATGTAATTTAAGAACTTCACACAAATATATCTAAGGAGGAGCACAAAATGGATGAGGAAAGCGAACGTGGTTCAAGACATGAACGATATCATCGCAAGACAAGATGTCTTCGTTGGATTATCGGAATCATTGGCATATTAATTGTCGGCGGCATCTTTATTGGAGATATGTACACTAATCCTTCTTCATCTAAAAAAGAAAATGTGGGCGTTCAATCAAAAGCAAAACAAACAAAGCCAAATAAAACAGAAACTAGAGACCCACGGGACCTTGCCTCTTTTGGCCACGGAACCAACATTGTACAACCTAACAATGATTTTCCTCCTGAAGATGTACAAAATGCTTTAGATACTGGAAAGCCTGTTATTGAGAGTGCTATTTCCTCTACGAGTAAATTAATCGAAAACATCGTCAAAGAACAAAAAGAAATGAAAGAGTCAAAACAACTGGACATCAAAGAGTTTCAACAAACAATCACTCAAGATGTCCGTGATCGTGTCGATTCGCAAGTGGAGATACTAAATGAAGCCGCTCAAGTTGCTCACACCATGGCTTCTGGTGCGCACATGGCAAAGTATAAAAACATGCCTTTTACGAATACTGAAAACGTGAGTGAAGAGAAACTAGAACCTCTCTCGCAAAATCTTCTAGATATGGCATACAGTCTGGAAACCTATACAGTCGCTAGAAGTTTTGAAACATGGGATGAAGCGGCTGATTATTTACCGAATCGACAGGAAAAATCGTTACTCGCCATTCCGTTAAACGAAGCCATCTTTAATTCTTCCTCTATAGTCAGTAATCCGATTATTGCAGAACCAGTTACGGAAGAAGGAGATATTAGTGATGAGTCAGAGGAGAAAGAGCAAACTGACGCTGAACGATATCCGGAAGCAATCACTAGCGTCTTTAAAATTTCAGAAGCCATGAATACTATTTATGTAACGGCTGATGAATTACAACAACGCTTTACCCCCTACGAGAAGAAAGACGGATTTGGTCACTTTGAATACATCTCAGTGAACGATTTAAATGATTTGTACAAATTTGATGCAACCATATCAAATGAAATTACGTCGAGTATCCATTTTAAAGCACCGAGCTATACTGTCGATGGATTTACACAAGCAATGGACTCGCATCGTATCATCATCAAAGAACTCGATCAGTTAGCAGTGTTCCTCGATAGTTATTCAGAAGAATTCCAACAAGATCCAGAAGGTACACTGAAGCAAGCAAAAGGTCACCTTGAACGAATCAAAGTTTCTGCTCAAACCAAGTTACCAGGGTTTGAACAATTCTTTGAATCAGCGGGTCCTGAAGCAAACTAAACACGGGTTAAGCACGTTTTGCATTAAAGGAGCAAAATATCTTATTTGCCATACTGAACTGCTTGTCTCCAGAAGAATTCATCGCCCGTACAAATAAGATATGACTTTTCAACTCGTAATATGTGGTGACATTATATCGTTTACTAGCTATAGGAAATAAATTTTTCAAAACATCAGAAAATGATTAATACAGGTAATTGTATAAATTTGTCACATTGTGCATCTTTCTATGTTGTCGCAACTAAAAAAGAAGCCCTTTACTTTTACGTCAGCTATCGACAATCCGTCAAGCTATTGGTCCATCACCCTTGGAACGAGATTCATGATGAGCTATTTAAAAGCAATCGTAAAAATAATCGCACCTATCGTCATAAATAAACGTTACCCTGACTATTTTTGTTGGTGATGACTAAGAAAATAAAGAACAGCCTGTACAAACGGAATAAATTAATACATTAAAGGCTGAAGATCAGTCCGACGATACTAAAGATAACGATACAGCCAATAACGACAAGGCTAAAAAAGCAGCTGATGAAAAAGAACGTGAACGTAAAGCGGAACTAGCTGTACAAAAAGAAGCAGAAAAGAAAGCGAAGGAAGAACATAGTGCACAAGATGAAGAACCGCTGCTGCAGAGGCTTTCGAGACAGATTTTGCGAACTGTACGGATTTCAGAACCGTTTATCCAGAAGGGGTTCCGAGTACTCATCCTGCTTATCAAGATAAGATGGATTGGTATAACGACGCTTTTGCGTGTTAGCGAAATTAAATTTAATCACGTCCCAAATATATTCATAAACGAATCTTAAACAGACTACTTTGCCATATTAAAAATGAAGGAAAAGTCATGTTCATGACGAAATCATTATGTATAACCAATGATTAAGAGAAGTCCTTGAGAAATTATCAAGTGTTAAAATCGGAGCATATTCAGTTCAATTTTTTTGGTATTTACACGTATACATAATATTGTTTTAGGGAATATTCAAGATACAAAGTGATTATACGAAGTTGAAAATAGTTCATAAGAACTATAAATTGCAGGATTTTTATATCATTTACCTTTTTTCATCTCACATTATGTTATTATTACAAACGTTGAAAACAAAATTGTACAGGACATTTAATTAAGGAGGGATTTTAAATGTCATTTACTAAAGATGCTGATGGATTTATCCCTAGTAGTATTACCATTAACTATAATGCTTCTCCTTCTGCTAACGCTGCTGATGTAATTAGCGAATTTTACGTCTTTACCGTCTTAGCGAGAAGAAGCAACGAACGCTTACTACAATTTATTACAAGCCCGAATTTTCAAAATCCTGACTTAAATACTGTTCACAAAAACAAAATTGAGAATACTCAGATTACTGTTTCGTTTGTACTAGATTGTTTACATGCACCTGCTTCATATTCTAAACCAAAGCATATGAAGAAATGGTTAGATTCTCAAAATCATTATCTAAGCAAAATGCTAAAAAAAGATTTAAAAAATGAGTTTGAAGCAATTATGTTTGCAAATGATATTACACGTGCTTTTTCAGATTTAAAGAGTGAGAATGAAGAGTTCTTTTCAAAAGATCGAATATCTTCTTATTTGAAGCATGAATCATATCATTTAATTAACAGTTAAATAATTTTATAAATAAAGATGGGCTACTGAAATAGTACTCATCTTTATTTTATTTATACATCACTTAGGAGGATATATATAATGAAAGAGTCTACAATAATCAATATTAATCACTTTTTAAGGCATTTTAATATAATAGATTTAGCTATTCAGTCTGAAGATAATTATTTTTTTAAACAAGAATTTAATGTGAAAGGTAAAATCAATATTGCTTTAACAAGACCTAAAAGATTAGACAAAGAAACTTGTGAACAGATAGCAACGTTTCAAGTTGAATTTTCTGATTTAGAAAATGAAAACAATACATATATAATAGTTTCAATAGAGCATCAAATAGAAATTAAATTTGATGTAAATGAGTTAGATGAAAATAAGTTATATGATAAAAATGCTAACGCAAACGATGAATATCATAGAGCATTTGGTGATTTTGTCATTGAAAAAGTTTGGAGTCAAACAAAAGATTTAGCTAACCTAGTTTTAGCATCGACAAGGTATGAAGACGTAGCTTTACCAGATAAACTAAATCGAAATGCAAATACCGATCATCAGGAGTCACAATGATATCATGGCTACCTTAAACAAGAACTACAGACCATTGTGTAGACGTGAAGCCAAAAAGAGACTAGAAAATATAGCGACTTTCAGTAGTTTTTACAATGATTTAAATAAAGTATTTGTAAAAAATAGTGTATACTATAAAACTTTTTTCTCCATTATGGAAGATATAGTTATTCCTGCAAAACAAAGAGAATATGCCGAAAAAAATCTTCCTGTAATAATTGAAAAAATTCCTGATCTTTTAATGATGGATTTTAATGAAGAGACAAGTTTAACCGAATCTGATGTAATTTATAAACATAGTGAATTTTATAATGCGGTTATAAATGTTCTTTCACTCCCACTTACAATAGTGAATAATTTCAGAGGGATATTTTTAGAAGATTTTATTCATAAGGTCGGTCCCTCACTACCTAGAAATCAAAAAGAATACTATAGATATATGAGTCCAGTTATTCAAGTCGGAAACGCCTTAATTAAGTTAAAAGAAAAAGATAATGATGTTGATGTTTTATTTCTTAATGTTGATTCGCATGACACAATAGTAGAGATTGAAGCAATAGAATGTAAGTCTTCAATCAATACATTTATGTACTCTGTGAAAAATCATCTTGAAAATAATAATAGAAACTCTAGAAGAGATTATAATAAAATTTTGTATATGCAAGATATATTAGACTATTCTGCAGCTGACTCGTCTGAATGTACTATAGGTTTCGCAACATACGAGTCTGAAATGAATATAAAATATATATACGATTTTAAAAATGAATTCACCCATAGTATATTCGATTTTATTCGCCAAAAAACAATAATTATAGATAGAAACCATTTATTAAAACTCGTAATATGATTCCACTAAATTCAATAACATAAAAAACATTAAAAATTTGTTTGTATTAATCTACTATCAATTTTTAGTGTTTTTATTTTTACCGAAAACCTTTTATTGAAAGAAGAGACGGCTACTCGTTCTCGAAACACGTCGCCGCGGATACACGTCGAACAGCGCTATGACAGTCGGCGGAGGGGTTGGCGGACGAGAATCTGATATATCTCGGCGTCTCCGTTGCCTACCTCGAGGCAATCGGGTCTCCAGCGGCGGCACCTCAAGACAATCAAAGCCGCCGGACTCCTGAAAATCCCCCTGCATACGTATGCTTCGCTCCTGATGGAGATCTTACCATCCATGAACAACTCATTCGCCGATGCCACCTTGACTATGGAAACGCACGCTCACACATTGCACACTTTACAATCGGACACGGCGACGCAATTCGAACAGCTTTTAAAACGCAAAAAAACCGCTCAACAGAGCGGTTCGTAAGAAAAATCCTGATTTTCACACCAAGTGTGCAATGAGTGTGCAACGGGATTTCGGTAGGTGCTAGAAATGACTTAAGACTGCGGTCTTTTCCGACGGAGACCATAATACTGGTAAAACTGAACTTCAATATTCCCGTTATAGAGCTTACGACGTTTTGTCGCCGGGCGGCCGAATGCTTTTTCGAACTCGACGTATGACGTGATCATGTAGACACTGTAATACGGGAATTCTTTGAAGGCATTCCCGATTTTTCGGTACAGTTGATGGACTTCACGTGCGTCCTCGAGACGTTCCCCGTACGGCGGGTTCCCGATGATGACACCGAAGTCTTCCTTCGGCTTGAAGTCCGCTGCATCACGTTGCATGACGTTGATTGCATCCCGGACATCTGCGAGCTCGGCGTTTTGTTTCGCGAGCTTGACCATCTCGGGATCCGTATCGTTGGCATAGATTTTGAGAGGCTTGTCCCACTCGGCTTTTTCGTTTGCTTCCTTGATCGCATCGAACCAGGCTTTTTTCGGAATACATGCCCATTCCTGCGACGCGAACTCACGGTTGATCCCGGGTGCGATATTCCGGCCGATCATTGCCGCTTCAATCGCCAGTGTCCCGGATCCCGTAAAGACGTCGTAGAGCGGCATATCCGGCTTCCAGTTCGTCAGCATCAGCATCGCCGCGGCCATCGTCTCTTTCAGTGGTGCCGCGGAGTGGAACTCGCGGTAACCGCGTTTATGGAGTGCGTCGCCTGACGTATCGATCGTCAGCGTTGCGATGTCTTTTAGAAGCGCAACTTCGATCGGGAAGCTGGCACCGGTTTTCGGTAACCACTCGTCGCCCATGTTGTAGGCTTCCTGCATGTGCGAGACGATCGCTTTTTCCGTGATTTTCTGACAGTCCCGGATCGAGAAAAGTTTTGATTTGACCGAACGGCCGTTGACGACGTAGTTCGCTTCCCACGGCAACAGCTCACTCCACGGGAGGTCTTTGACCTGATCAAATAATTTTTCGAATGATGTCGCCTTAAATTCCGCGACGACGAGTTTGACACGGTCCGCCGTCCGTAACCAGAGGTTGAGACGGGGAATGTCCTCGAGCTCACAGTCGATGTAGACTTTTCCGTCCTCGACCGTACACTCGTATCCTAAATCGCGGACTTCCTTCGCGACGAGAGATTCGATCCCCATTGCCGCTGTCGCGATGACTAAACGTTTTGCCATGATTGTTCACGCTCCTACCTGTTTCTAGAATTTCCAAAATCATTTCAATAAAAAAAGAGCCCAGTTGGACCTGGACTCTCGTTCAAAGTAAAAAATAACAGCCTATGTGGTCCTGTAAGCCATGTTCTGTTCCCTAGTGTTGCAAACGGTTTGACCCTCACACGCGGGCGACAATCATCTATCTCCGTATTTTCATACGCTCTCCTTTGCGTTCAGTTCCGCTCCGGAAATTCCCCTACCAAATTTGGGTTTCTCGCTCGTGGGGTTTACCTCGTTCCACCCTTACTGTTTCCAGTAAGGCTCCGTCACTGTGGCACTTTCAAGAAGTTTCGGCCATATCCGAAGACTTAGGCGTTCCTTCTGCCGTCAGCACGACGCTGCCTACACTTATCTTTTCGTGTAGCACGATCACTACAACCATCGCAGGTTGTGCGAGCATGGACTTTCCTCAAAGCACCGGAGTGCCCCGCAATTGTCCGAACCAACATAGTCACTGCTTAACAGTGTAGCGCACGCGAGCGTTTCTAGCAAGAGGTATTTCTCGTTTGACGGGCGGAAAAGTTGCAATTCTTCCTGATTTTACGGTATAGTACAATGGTTCAGAAAGGGGCATATACCATGAAAAAAAGACGCTCTGGTACGAACCAGCGTACCGTACGGAAGTTGACGTTCTTGATCGAGATTGATGAAATCAAGGCCCTTCATCTCCGGAACGGCATTTTTGCCTTTTACCGCAAGGGTGAACTCATCCATGCGTTCGAGCCATTTAATGTAAAACAACCTGATGCATTTTCGAAACGGAGTTACCATTTTGACCAGCATGACATCTTACTGATGAATGAACGGTTCCCGCAACAGATTCCGCTGTACGACGAAGCGATGACGTTACGGTCGTGGGCGAATCAGGTCGAATACGGCTTGTATCAGCTGATCGATTCAGGACGCCTGTCGTTCATCCATGAAGACGATACCGGCTACAAAATGGAAGCAACGATTCAGTGGACCGGCGAAGCGCTAGACGTTCCGACGCCCATCTATAAAAAAGGAAAAGACCCAAAGTAAACACTTTGAGTCCTTAACGAGCTGTCTCCCCTGAGGTGAGACGGCTTTTTTTTGTTGTTATTTGACGGTGATGACCCGCTCCGTCACACGTGTATGACGCCCGCTCGATGTCGCAAAGACAAGTTTATACGTCCCTGCTTCTTTTAAGGCGTACGTATACTTATGGGTACCGTTCCGCAGATAGTCATTCGTAAACGTCTTGACGATTTTACCGTCCTTGTACAGACGGGTCAGCGTTTTCGCGTTCGAATACTCGTCAAAGTAAAGCGCGAACGGCTGGTTCGGCTTCAGGACGGACGGCACGGACACTTTCGAGACCGGTGACGGAATCGTTGCGAGCATGCCGGCATTCAGACGGCCCGTCCCGTAATGAAGGGACGTATCCCCCGTCTTTTTCGCCGCTGCCGCATACAGTTTGCTGCGGAGCGTACTGTTCGTAATGAACGGATTCTTTGATTTTGCAAGCGCAATGACGCCGCTGACGATTGGTGTTGCCATCGATGTCCCGTCAAGATAGCCGTACTTGTTGCCGACCATCGTCGAATACACCCCTTCACCGGGGGCCATGATGTTTAATCCTCTGCCGTAGTTCGAGAACGTCGAAGCGCGTCCGAGCGTCCCGACCGAACCGACGGCAATGACGGAGTTCATCGAGGCCGGGAATAACAGTTTATTGCGGCCGTCGTTTCCGGCTGCACTGACGACGATGATGTTTTTCGCTTCCGCCTTTTTGATGGCAGCTTCCATGTACGGATCGTATTCATATTGACCGAGTGACAGATTGATCACGTCAGCCCCTTGGGAAATGGCATACAGCACACCGTCCCCGATATCGATTGAACTGGCGAAGTCACCGTCAAAGACGTCGGCGCCGATCAGCTTGACGCCGGACGCGACACCGACGATGCCTTTTCCGTCTTCCGCTGCCGCAACGATTCCCGCGACATGTGTCCCGTGATCGTCCGGTTTCCGGATGCCGGAAATCGTCGTCGTCTTATAGATGACGTTTTTGAACTCGGAGTGATTGACATCGATTGCATCATCAATAATCGCCACACGAACGTCGGATTTACCGCGACTGTATTTCCAGTAAGTAGGAATACGCGATTGATCGAGATATGTCTGTTGCAATTGAGCGGAATCCGTCGCCTTTTCGACGACACTGACCGGAATCAGGTCGGCGTCGACATCTTTTTTGTCGACATGCGGCAACGGTTCGACGAGTGAGAACCCGTCCTGTTTCAACTCCCGGACTTCCTGCAGACCCTGTTCTGCAAGCCATGTTTGTTTCTGTTGTTCATTAAACGTCGGATCATACTGCACATATTGAGAATTAGCGAACGCAGAAGTAGGTAACCCTACAACGACAGCAAATGTGAGTAGTGCAAGTTTCTTTTTCAATGTGGACCCTGCCCTTCTCTTTTTACACGCCGATTCTATTGATGTGCTGATCCAAACAGACTAAAAAAATGGCATCGTCCCATCGGATTCTTCGCTGACTTCAAATGGAATGATTTTTCCGATCGTGACATAGGAGTAATAGCGGACGAGAACGGCACGCCAACGTTTGGCATCAATCCCGGTCAAATCTTCTCCGAGCGGTGATCCGTCAAACGTCTCGAACTGTTGGCAGAAGAATGCTTCTTCCGCCTCGTTCCACGTCACGGCTTCTCCGATAAAACCGGTGGAAAACCGTACAAAATCAGCAATCGACGGACCAATGACTTCGGACGGCAACCGTTCGCTCATCCGTCCCACCAGTTCATACCGATCCCGTTCCGCCTGATCGGCCGCTTCAAGTGAGTGGCACAATAAAACTTCCCGGTTGATTTCCACCAAAACGACATAATCACCTTGCGGCAAATTGACGTGTATCATCCCTACACCCCTTGAATTAAATTCATGCAGTATCTAGATGTCACTTTCTATTGATTAATTTATAATGTCCATTTTCGATCAAACATCAATTCTATCGGTTCGTTATCCTTAGACTTTAACATACGAACCCGTGTCGTATCAATTTGATCGAGTAAATCGGCATCGCCGAGCGAACGGATGACCGGTGCGTCCGACTGCTCAATCCGCGACCGGAACGGTGTCAGTAAATCCTGCTGACCGCTCGCGAGCGCGTACCACGCGAGGCGGGCAAACGGTTCATCCTTCGCTGTCTCGAGCGCATAACTTTCAAAAATGTCTGGTAAGTAACTGGAAAACTGATCGAGGGCATCAATTCGTTCCGCCAGATCAAGCACCGTCAACCAACTCGGCAACGATAATAACGATTCACTTGACCACCAATCAATCAAATCAATATGTTCTTTAAACAATTGTTGCGCTTCATTGCGGTCGATGAAATGATGCATCGTCTGGATCAATTCGTTCCAGGCAATCGACCAGTACTCTTCCGATGGGTTGGCGGAAATGAAGAACTGGCGATAGACCGTCAACAGTTCCGATACTTCCTGAAGCTGCTCGACTTCGAGCCGTTGATTTAACCGGCTGACTGCTTTTGTGAAATAACTTGGTTCGAGCGTCAGTGCCATATAGAGTAATTTTGGGACATCTTTTAATTCACCTTGATCGACCGTCTCGAATAATTCTTGAATCCATTCTGGTTGTGGGTTTGTCATACACTTTTCTCCTCTGCATAGTAAATGTATTTACTATACCCGAAAAAGAATTAATGTAATCCTTTTCCTATAATGCGCCGATCCGCTGCGCCGTCTCTTCACTGCATAACACGATCAGCGTCGTATTCGGAGGAATCGGTTCATTCAGCCGCCGGTTCAAATCGAGGCGCTTCCCGTCCGATAAAATCGTCACTCCGTCTTCGAGCAGGACGTGAAAGGCATCCCGAAACGTCTGCCACTCCGGTTTTGCGGAAATCGAGAACATCCCGTCCCCGTCCTTCGTCAGCAGGTTCGTCACGACTTTCGAGACACCGGGATGATGAGCGGCGAGAATCGCCATCCGGGCGACGGTCTCGTCGCCGAGCAACACTTCATCGACTTTGACCTGTTCGAAGCTGTCGAGGTGTTCCTCAAGCATCATCTCGACGATCGTATAAATATTCGGGTTCGCCCGTTCGATGCTTGCCGCGATCAACAGGGTCCGACCATCGGCAAGGGCCGGTGGAATCGAATGATCGGCGAGAATGATCGCCCGGGTCGCCTTTTTAATATTCGCCCGCTGTAATGTCGCGTCGAGCGCCGGATCACCGCTGACATAATGGAACCGCGGATGACTGAACGGTTCCCGTTCAAGATCATCAATCAAGATGACATCTGTCGTTTCCAGCAATTCGTCGATGACGTGTTTCGACCGCCGGCTGTAGCCGAAGACTAACGTATGTCCCGTCTCTTTCACCTGTAATAACCCTCTTTCCTTTTGATTGCGGATCAACTGGACTCCGTCGACGAGTTTTGAAATCAACCCGCCGACAATCCCGATTCCGAAGATGAAGACGAAAATCGTCATGAACCGTCCGAAATCCGTATTCGGGAAAAAGTCCCCGTACCCGACCGTCACGACCGTCGTCATCGTCCAGTAGACGGCGCGGAAGTACGTTCCGAACGTCTCCGGTTCTGCCAGATACATGATCAGGGCGACACCGAACACAAATAAAAACGATGCATAAGCGAGCGTCCGCATCTTCAAAAACGACATCCGCCGTAAAAACCGTAACCAGACCATACTTTTTTCACCCTTTCCGAACATTTCCTGTTTTCGTCCTGTCAATAAGGGCGAAGGAGGTGATACACATGACACAAGCTGAAGAAATCAAAACCAGTTTAGTTGTCGTCTTCGAACGAAACGACAAGGTGACACCAAACGGGGACGCGGTCCTCGCCCGTCGCCGCTTTAACGGTTTGCGGTCGGATCTCGAACCGCAAGTCGTCGCATCGATTGGTCAAGCCATCGGCAAAATGCTTGCCGGTTCGTACACGCACACGGAAATCAGCCGTGATTTCGCTTTACTTAACGCTTAATCCGTTTGACTCAACTAAAAGGAGGAATTAGATGGAACACACGATTGTTTTGACATTCGATACGTTACTCAAAAAGCCGTACCGCTTGCGTCTCGCGGGAGCGAAACCCGATACGTCGGTCGCCGAAATCAAGGCACTCGGGCAACTGATGGTCGACCACGATCCGTTTCATGATGGGCTCGTCAAGTTGAGCCAGGCCGAGCTGCAAAATAGTTCGGAATCTGCCTACATCATTTAAGCGGAGAAAAACTCATCGTCATCATCACCAATAAAGGTGATGGTGACTTTTTTTTGGTATACTAGAATCATCAAGCAACTGGAAAGGAAGTCAATTTATGGCCAAACGCCCTCTTACGCCCCGCGAATGTGAACTCGTCGTCAGCAGCCTCTATGTGATGGAGCTGATTCCATTCGAAGGAATCATGGAACGACTCGAATCGATCACATTGCGAGACATCATCGGACCGGTCGCTGCCGGCGAGATGTCACGGGAGCAGGCTGCCGACGCGCTCGATCAATACATCAAAGTGCGTCGCCGCCGTTTCCGCAACGTCCCTCCGGAACACCTCTGGTCGCTCGACGACCGGATGGAACAGGAAGCTTTACGGATGATCCGCAAACGGGCGCCGTTGACGGCCGGTGAAAAACTGCAGCCAAAAGCCATCCCGTTCGAGATGGGCGATACGGTGGAAATGACGGTGACGGAAGTCCAGGAACGCAACGGAAAAGTCAACGTCATCGGGAAAGTCGGTCAAGTGACGGCTAAACTGCCGGTCGCCAACCGTCAAGCCGTGAAAAGCAGCAAAACGATGTCCGCCTGGATTACCGGAATCGAAAAGAAACCGGCCTTGATTCACCTGTCGACGTCCGATTACGGGAAACATCAGCCGTCCGCTGACGTTAAAGAAGCGTACGTCACGGCGATTGCTTCACTCCGCGAGTACTTCGAGACGATGGCTTTACCATCGACGGAAGAAGTGGATCTCGCAAAATCTCTCTTCCAACGGATGATCCGCCGTGATCAAAACGACTGGTTCACGGTCTACGTCGCAATGGGACGTCCGCAGCTCGATCACGTCCGGCGCTGGGTCAAAGTCATCCAGATGCTCGGGAAATCACTTCGTGGTGACGAGGAAGCGACACGGATGCTTGCCTCGCAGGAAGACCGGTTCTTCAAAGATGCCCTGCTCCGGGCATGCCGGGCGGCTGAAAAAAACTTTTCAAACCCTATGTAATGCTTTCGACTATGAGGAAGTCTTTTCCTCGTTTGTTTTTAAGATCATTTTCAATGACGGTCCCTTCATCGGCTTCTGCGGTGAGGGACCGTTTTGTCGTCCACAGAAAAAAAGACCGCCGGCGTCGGCCGGCGGTCTAACGAATTATGCGATATTAACTGTTGATTCTAATGCCCGGCAGGTCCGGCGCACGGTCGGAAGGAAATCCGTCCGTTTGGCGACTCCACCTTCAATCAAAAAGTGCTGGACGCCTTTCGTGCGTTGAATGGCCGTCAAGACAGTGACCAGTTCGATGAACCAGTTCGAGATCAGTTCGACGACCTGTTCATCAAATGCTGCTGCTCCATACACATCATACCCGTTCTCGCAGAGATGGTTCGGGAAACGTTCCTTGAACCGAAAAATCAGTGTAGCCGTTGTCGGAATGTAAAAGTGATCGAAGATGATCCGTTGTTCTTGATCTGTTTCTTTCTCCGTCAGTCCATCCATCATCAACTTCGGTTGACTCCCGATATCCAGAGTCCAACTTGTTTTCTTTCGTTCGCCAGTGGAAGTGATCGTTCGCATGGTTTCGTCCATCTCCTTTGATGTGTAAGCGTTTACCTCTTCATTTTACAAGCCAATCGACGATTCCTGCAACCGTCAAAATCTTAAAAATGAACGATGACTTCATCTGACATTCAGTCTATCAAATTTCGCTTGCTTTGACGATGTCAGTAATTAACAACCTCTTTCCCAGTTCCGAGCCAATTTAATCGCAAACACCCGTACTGGACGAAGGATTTCGACCGGCTGTCCGGCTCGTTCTTCACACATGTGACCGCTCTCACCGTTGCCTTGGAACGGACTTTACAAAAAAACTATTAGCCGCTAGCGAAATATGATACCATTCAGTGGAATCACAGAAAGAGGAGAGAACAATATGCGAAAAGTTTTTCGATTAAGCATCTTGTTCGTACTGATCGTCCTCATCGGTAGTAGCATCATCTACTGGCAAAACCGGGAACGTGTCCAAAATGAGCTGTATCGCACCTATTATGGACAGTACGGTGTCCCAGCCGAGAATATCGACATCTACGAACAAGCCGGTGACCGCTACGAGGTCGATTGGAAGTTACTTGCCGCGATTCACCGCGTCGAGACCATCTTCTCGAAATCGTCCGCCATGCAGTCTTCCGTCGGTGCAATCGGCCCTTTCCAGTTCATGCCGAAGACATGGGTCGGATGGGGATATGAAGGCGGAACGTCACTTGGCGACATCGAGCATGACGGAATTGATTTAACTGATCCGGAAGCCATCAAACAATACGGTGGACTGGGTGTCGATGCAAACGGAGACGGCAAAGCCGATCCGACGGATTTGACGGACAGCGCACACACGGCCGCGAAGTACCTCAATCAGCACGACGTCACGAAAAATTCGGACCGAGGAACGCTTGAAACTGCCCTGTTTGAATACAATCGCAGTGAACAGTATGTCATTGACGTCCTCAACCAATACGATGCCTATCAACAAAAAATCGAGCCGATTGATGCGAACGATCTCGATCTCAAAAAACAGACACTTGCCCAACTCCTTCGCATCAGCTTACGTTTGACCAACTAAAAGGAGGCACCACCATGACACAGCCCGATCGTTCGTCCTTGACGATTGAGGAATCGTCAATCCGCGTCCAGACGACGTTTGACGAAGCAAAAACAAAACGCTATTTACGGAGTTACATCTTTGACGACGTCACGGACGGCGCACACATCGCCGCCCTGATTTACACGCCGCGGACGACGGATGCTTTTTTATCCGGTACGACGACGCAGCGTGCCTACAACTTGATGAAAAAACATGTCGAAGGTCCGATCAAACAATACGATATCATCAGCCTGATGCCGGACCTGCTCGTCAGTGAAGATCTGCCGTTCGCGCAAGCCAGTTTCGACGAAATCAATTATGAGTTCATCGAAGAGACGTTACGCCGGGTCAAGGAAACAAACGGTGTCGTCTTGTGCGGCTGGGGATCGCCCGGCCGTCTGATGCACCATTTGCCGGCTTATGAAAAGCTGTTTGACCAGTATGCCGGTATCCTGTTCTGTTCCGGCATCACCTCAAAAGGGGAACCGAACCACCTTCGTCTGACCGTCGACGACAGTCCGATGATCACGTATCCGGATATGAAGCTGAAGGCGAAGAAATTAAAACGTAAATGATTGTACTAAAGGTGTTCTTTCCGCAGGTTGCGGAAGAACACCTTTTTGGTCGACTGTTTTTTCAGCTCACTCGTCATCCATCAGGGTATGGTCTACCCGTCCCGATGGATTGTCTGCATCAAAAAGAAGCGAGGAACGTGTCCACCGCTTCTTTTTGATTTTCGTGAATCTCACTACTCGTCATCCGACTCCTGCAGGGAAAAGCGGATGAAAAGAGAGTGAGAGCTTGCACTACCTTGCTTTGTATTAGAACAACATGATCTCAAGCAGACAGTCGACGAGATCTTTCTCAAGATTAAGCGCCTGTAACTGATGCATCATATTGACCGGATCGAGTCGTTGCGACAGCAACCGGTACAAGCGGTCTTTCAAGTCGTACCCGATTTCTGCCTGGTCGAGGAACGTATACAACCGTTCCATCCGGTTATCGTTCGTCGACATGTCGACCTGGAGTGACAGCACCTGTGTCTCCCCGATTTCGCCGAGATCAACCGACAATGATTGGGTTTTATGGTCATACCGGCTCGGCAACACTTCGCCGTCCCGGGAGACGTGTCCTTCGTTGACTCCACGGAGAATTAACGTCACTTCGCGTTTCTCAGGCAACAGCTCGCGTTTGCCGAACGGTGTGGCAATCGTCAACGTCCGGGCCGCCCAGTCGAGTTCGAATGACGTCTCGACGTTTTCCCCGTCGCGGTGTGCGACACCGACATTATCATCTTCAAACAACGTAAACTGGTTCGAGGCGCCCGGGAAGACCAACAGTTCGAGATGCTCCGGATTGTTCAATGCGTTCGAGTGTTCGAGGTGTTGACCGAGCGGAACGATGGCTCCGGCTTTCGCAAGGACGCCTTGATCTTCGAGCTTGCGGAACAGACGCATCTGTTTGCCGCCCGAGTACCGGTGACCGGTGAAGAAGTCAAACCAGTCCCCTTCCGGCAGCCAGGCCGTCGTCGCGGCGACGTGGAGCTTCGGATTCATCGGCTCGACGATCGGTGTGACCATCAGCTCAGTCCCGAAGTAATACTGGTTCGGCACCGCATACGCCAGTTCGTCTTCTGGATGTTCATAATACATCGGTGAGACGAGCGGTAATCCGTCAAAGTGATTGCGGGCGTTCATCGTATAGATGTACGGGACGAGCTGATGACGCAGACGGAGGTATTTCTTCATGACGTGTTCCGACTCCAGGGAATAACGCCACGGCTCTTTCCCGTTGAAGATACTCATCGTACTGTGCAGACGCATGATCGGACTGAATACCCCGTACTGCAACCAACGCGTCGACAGTTCGTCGTCCTTTTCACCACGCTGGTGACCGCCAATATCATGACTCCACCAGCCGTAGCCGATGTTTGATGCCGTCGCCGTGAAATACGGCTGGAACTTGAGCGACGCCCAGGAAATCAGCGTATCGCCCGAGAAACCGACCGGATAACGGTGGCTGCCGGGACCGGCATAGCGGGAGAAGATTAACGGACGGTTACCGTCGCGCGCGATATCGAGTGCATGATAATGATTGAGCATCCAGAGCGGATCGAGCCCTTTCATCTTCGAATTGGCGCCTTGCTGCCAATCGATCCACCAGAAATCGACGCCGTCGGCTTCATGCGGATGGTGCAGTTTCGTAAAGTAGTTTTCAATGAACTCACGGTCCGAGAAATCAAATGGAATCCGGTCTTCCGTTTCCGGATCAACCCCCATCGCGACTGCCATCGCTTCGTACGCTTCCTCAAACCCACGGACACCGTCGGCCGGGTGCAGGTTGAGCGTCACCATCCGGTCGTCATCTTTTAACCATTGCAGGAAACCTTTCGGGTCCGGGAACAAATCGCGGTTCCACGTATAGCCGGTCCAGCCGCTGCCGTATTTCTCCGGAATATCCGTCACGTGCCAGTCCATGTCGATGACACTGACCGAAAACGGGACGTCTTCCGTCTTGAAGCGGGTCATCAAATCCTTATACTCTTTTTCGTTATAACGCCAGTACCGGCTCCACCAGTTTCCGAGGACTTGCCGCGGCAACATCGGTGTCGGACCGGTCAGGCGGTAAAAATCCTTCAGTGCCTGTTTATAGTCGTGACCGTAACCGAAGTAATAGATGTCCTGCGCCCCTTCTTGACGGGGTTCGACGAAATGATCTTCCGTCAGGACGAACGACGCCGAGTCATCAATCGCGGCGTACCCTTGGCGGGAGATGATTCCTTCTTCGAGTGGAATCTCACCGTCGGCATGGTCAAGCGTCCGTGCTGTTCCTTTGAGCGTCCGGAGCGGTCCGCCATACGTGTAGCGGCTGTAATACGTACTGAAGTTCCCAAGGACGTCGATGTACAGCGTATTCGACGCAAACGGTCCTTTCGTATAGTGCAAATGGACGTGTTCCGTAATGATTTGCAGTTCCGTCTCATCCTCGACGATCCGATACGAAGGGACCGGAAAATCGCGGTTCCAGACGGTTTGAGTCGGACGATCTTCAAATCGTCCGTCTGCTGCGTACTCGAGTCGAATCAGACGACTGGTGAGAACGGTGAAGCGGTAGGTGTCCCCTTGGACAATTGCTTCCGGTCGTGCCAATGGTTTCATGTCTCGGGTATAAAAATGGGATTCGTCAATTGTGCGCATACGGGATCAGGACGCGAACGTCCTTGTCACTTCCTTCCAAAAATTAAGTGTGCAACCGATTACACTACTAGTGTATAAGAGTTGTTGTTCCCGTTTCAAGTGACAACTAATCAAAAAGCGCACCAATCCTCTCAAAAATCAAGGACGGTGCGCTTGTAATCATAACAATGGCGAAATCAAACGGGAGAACGATTCAAAGATTCTGAACCGCATCGGCCGTTTGACATAATCTGCGGAGGAGAGCTGAATCGAGACATCGAAATCATCGATGAAATCGCGTTCGAGCCGGGCCGCACTCTCGGAATCATACATAAAGGCCATCAGTTCATAGTTCAGGACGAAACTGCGGATATCCATGTTCGCCGTACCGACGACGGCAATCTTTCCGTCGACGAGGAACAGTTTGGCATGAATGAAATGACGGTTGTACGTATAAATTTTGACGCCGTCTTTCAACAACGGACCGAAATAGGACCGCGTTCCGTAGTAGGATGTAAAACTGTCTCCTTTACCCGGCGTCAGAATCCGGACATCCAGTCCGGCACGGGCCGCGAGACGGAGCAGTGTCATCGTCTCGTTATCGGGAATCAGATACGGCGTCGAAATCCAGATTGAGCGCTGGGCCGAGATAATGGCGGCAATCAACGCATTCCGGATCGCCGGATCTTTTGACGTCGGTCCACTCGTCACGACTTGAACCGCACCGTCCGACTCGACATCGTGTTTCGGGAAGTAATGTTCGATTGCTCCTTCGCCGGCAAACGTCTCCCACGTATCACTGCCTTCGAGATGAGCGTAAAGCCAATCGTCGAGGAATGTCGCCTGCAGCTCCTTGACAGCCCGTCCTTCCAGCCGCAAGTGCGTATCGCGCCAAAAGCCGAACTTCTTACTTTTGCCGTCGTACTCGTCGCCGACGTTCAGACCACCGGTAAAACCGATTTTACCGTCGACGACAACGATTTTCCGATGATTGCGGAAGTTCGCTGTGAAGATGAACAACGGACTCGAAATCGGATCATAAGCGGCAATTTTTGCTCCGGCTTCCCGGAGCGGTTTTAAAAAACCTTCGCCAAGCATGTAACTGCCGAGCCCGTCAAACATGAACCGTACTTCCACTCCGGCGTTCAACCGGTCAATCAGAGCTTCCCGGATCGCCTGTCCGGTCTCGTCATTCCGGTAAATGTAGTACTGGATGTGGACATGGTGCTTGGCGGAGCGAATCATCCGGAGAATTTCCGGGAACGTCTCATTGCCGTTCGTCAGGATTTGACTGGCTGTATGGACATCAACCCCACCGCCGCCAAAGTTGCGAATCGTATTGGCAAGCTTCAGGTGATTCGGCGGCAACTCACTGACCGCGAGCGACCGGACGGGACGAATCGCTTGTTTGAGCAACATCCGTTCATCATGCGACCGACGGTTTCGGCGACGGCGGCGCGGATTGCGCCCGAACATCATCCAGATGATGACACCGAGAATCGGCAGAAAAATCAACACTAAAAACCAGGCAATCGTCGACTCTGCCGTCCGGTTTTCGATGAAAATGATCATGATGACGGCAAGCGGGACGACGGTCGCGGAAATCGTCAGGACATAAAATAAATAACCTAATTGATATAGTCCCCAAATGATTCCACCGGCAACCAAAAACACGAGCGCGAATTGTAAAATCCGATTGCGCACTAAACTTCCTCCTCTGCAACGTACTCTATTCTTGTAGTTCCCTGTCTTCTCTAAAAATATAGCAAAAAAAGAAACCACTAGTGTGATTTCTTGAAAAGTTGACCTATTTTGAAAAATTCAGATCGTACATCTCGCGTCCCGGAATTGGATCCTCCAGGCTGGCCCAATCCGTTTCGTCCTCTTGAACAAGGCAAGCATCAAACATTGCTTCAAGAATCTCTCGGTCAAGACCAATGCCGATCAAGACCAGCTCCGTCCGGCGATCCGCAACCGATTCAAAACGTCCGGCATATTCCATGTTCGAGGCGTATCCCGCCTGATGGAACAGCAAGGCGATTTCCGGGCGCGTCGCGAGATAGACAAAACCTTTGGCACGGACGACTTCTTCCGGCCACGCCTCAATCAAGGCGAGCAACCGTTCCGGATGAAACGGAATATCCCGCTTGTAGACAAACGAACTGATGCCGTATTCTTCTGTTTCCGGAACGTGTTCCTCAGCATTCAGCTCACGGATCCAGCCGGCGCTTGCTGCCGCCTGTTCAAAATCAAACAGATCGACGTCGAGGATCTCCGCCGGATCGACTTGTCCGTGGGTCGTCTCGATCAGTTTGGCAATCGGATTTAGTGCCTTTAAGTAGCCGATGACATCATGTTTCTCCTCGTCTGTTAACCGATCAATCTTGTTCAGCAAAATAATATCGGCGAATTCGACCTGATCGACGAGCAGATCGACGACTTCCCGGACGTCCGTCTCGTCGACCGCCTGTTGCCGCTCAATCAGGGACTCACCGGACTCAAAGTCTTTCAGAAAACGATAACCGTCGATGACCGTCACCATTGCATTGATTTTCGTTGTCTCCGTCAAATCAATCTGACTGTCTTCGTCAAGATATGTAAACGTCTGGGCGACCGGAATCGGTTCCGAGATCCCGCTCGATTCAATGACGATGCCATCGATATCGCCTTGATCAACGAGACGCCGGACTTCGAGTAACAAATCGTCCCGCAACGTACAGCAGATGCAACCGTTCGATAGCGTCACGAATGATTCTTCCGTCCGTGAAAAGCCGCCTTGTTCAATCAACACGGCATCAATGTTCACTTCACTCATGTCGTTGACGATGATGGCAAGCTTGCGTCCTTGGCGGTTATTCAACAGATGGTTTAATACAGTGGTCTTGCCGGCACCCAGGTAGCCGGACAAGACGGTAATCGGAATCGGATTCATATACAGTCTCCTTTTTAAATCGGAATCATTACGTTTTAAATAGTAATCGTTCCGGTTTAGACTGTCAACTGCTGTTTCACAACATTATAAAATCCCCGCTTCCGTGACGGCTCTCGACGCGTCATGAAAAACGGGGTATTTGGGTCAAACTTATTTAAAAAAGGCGTTTCGGATCAAGCTGACGATTGTTGTCGCAGCCTCTTCTGAAAAACCGGCAATCGTGTAATGATTCGTATTTGGAATGACGTGGAATGCCGCGTCCGGCAAACTGGCGGCAAACCGTTCATGCGCAGCATTAATCCGCTTCGTCAGTTCCGGATTCAGCCAGTTCTCAGGCATTCCGCCGGCCCAGTCCGATGCGGATAATACCAGAACCGGCGGCGTAATATGCTCGACGACTTCCAGGACGTGCTGATTGTTCGCTTCGACCGCCTGCCACTCATCCAGCGTCCCCCGCCAGTGATTTTTCCGCGCCATGTTCCGCCACATCGGAATCCGGTCGGCTTCCGGCAGACTCGTGAACATTCGCGCTCCGAGATCATCCGGAATCAGCCAGGCGAGTGGCCGGACATGACTTAAGACATACAAAAAGCGGTTCCACTCTTCTTGCGTCCGCTCGTACCAGTTCGGCAGTTCCGCATCGACTTCCGGATGCGACGGATCAAGCAGGACAATCCCTGCCGTCTCGTCCGGTCGGCGGCGTCCGAGTTCAAGCGAAATATAGGCGCCGAGCGAATGCCCGATGAAGACAAACGGACCTTTAATCCCAAGCAACGCCAAAACTCGTTCCAGTTCGTCCGCTTGTTGCGTAAACAACCGTTTCGTTTTACCACGGGTCGATCGGCCGTAACCGAGCCGGGAATATTCAAAGACTCGTCCCTGCTTCAACAATTCCCCGCGGAGCCAGCCCCACTGGTAATGACTCGACATCATCCCGTGATCGAGAATGAACGTGACATTTCCCGTCCCGGTCAATCGTGTATCGAACCGGCCGTCTGCCGTATCGACAATCCGTTCCATTAAAATCCTCTCCTATTCAAACAAATCCAGCTGGGTGTCATACCCAAGCAGATTTAAGTAATCGAACAATTGTGACCGGTGGTGGTACAAGTGGACAGCTGCTTCCAGCAGCCAGCCGGTCGAACTGTCAGAGACGCCCCAGTAGGTCGTCTCCGCCGCAAAGCCGTTCTCAAGCCGATCCTGATAATACCGCCACGATTGGTCCAGCCGGTCAATCAGCTGACCGGACGGCACGGGAGCGGCATAAAACTGTGCCATCTCGTCCGCCGTCGCTCCGGTCGCGATCCGTAAATCGGCTTCGAGTAGGACTGCGAGATGGACCGCGACTTCATAGACGGACCGTTTGCCGGGAATCGGACGTTTATCCCAGTCCTCCGGCTGAATCAGTTGAATCAACGCACGGGTCGTCCGGACCCCGACACCAACATGCCGGTCAAGTGCCTGTTGCCAGTCCGTCATTGTGACCACCAGGCCAGTGCTCGCTGCTCCATCGTTTTGACGAAGCTGTCCTTGCCGGCAATGTAGGCGCTGATGTCTTCCGGATACTGGTGTGCCAGGCGTTCTTTGATTGTACTGTAGGCTTCGACCTCCTCCGGGTGCTGCCGCAAGTAATCCCGGAAGACAACGTGGCGCATGATTTCCGGATTGCCGTCCGCATAGAGATGAATATGGTGTGTCCGGTTGTCGCCGCCTTTTCGGTAATAGCGGCGACCCGACATCCCAAACTCTCCTTTGGCTTCATAGCCGATCTGTTCCATCGCCGCGTCAAACGCTTCGATCCCGTCCAGTGAATCGACGACCGGCTGGATATCGAGAATCGGTTTTGCTGATAATCCCGGAACCGATGTACTGCCGATATGATGGACCGCAAGCAGACGGTCGCCGAAAATCGTCTCCAACTGCTCTTTTTCCTGTTGAAATGCGTCCGGCCAGGACGACTGATATGGTGTGACGATGACTTGCCGCATGGTATCCTCTCCCCTCTTAACTAGTATGCCAGTTTTTTCCGCAAAACCAAAACGACTCCTCATGTGAGAAGCCGTTTTGGTTTGTTGTCTTATTTTTTCGTGATGAAGTAACGCGATTGATCGAGACGGTCCGATGCTGTGTAGATGTTCATTTTGTATGAACCCGTCGCAAGACCTGTCCGCATTTTCAGGACGTAGTTGCCGTGGTTGTCAGCAACGTCCTGGGCAATCAATTTGTAGCCGCTGCTTGTTTTTTCGAACAAGCGGACAATTTGACGTTTTTCCACTTTGCCCGTCAATGTCTTTTTACCCGCCCATTTTTTGACCGGATACGTATTTTTGATTGTAAATGACGCTTTTTTCGTGATTTTGTTTGAGATGTCCGTCGACTTGACTGTGTACGTACCCGTCATCAGACCGTTTTTGACCGGAATCTTGAAGCCGCTTGCCGTCGTTTTCGCTTTCGCGATTTTTGTCGACCCTTTATAAAGCGTGACATCGAGTCCCTCTGTCGCTTTTCCTGTTAAGACCGTCGAACCGTAGACGGCTGACTTCTTGTCGATGGCCGGCGTCGCCACGACACCTGTTCCGACAGTAACGCTTGTTTCTGTTTTCATGAAGCTGAGTTCTGAGACGACCGTCAATTTGTCACGCAATTTGACCGGACGGACGGTAACGGCATATTTGCCGGTTTCGTCGGCTGTCGCCGTACCGAGGACCGTCGTACCGCGTTTGACTGTGACTTTTGCTCCGGCGACGGCTGTTCCCGTGACAAGCTTCGCTCCCGGTTTAACAGCGCTGACGCTGACGTTGAAGTCTTTCATCGGCACGTCGAGTTTGAACTTCAGGAACGTTCCTGTCTCACCGGCACGTTTTTCCCCTGTGTTCGTGATGCCTTCATAACGTTTCGTGTAGTCTGCTGCTGCTTCGGCTGAATCGAAGTCGACCGTAATCGGTTTACTTGCAACGAGTGACCAGTTGTTGTCCGCTTGATAATCAACCGGCTGTTTTGCTTTGATGAAGTCCGAGATGACGTTGCGTGTTTCATAAGCCGATTTGTAGACGATTTTCTTTCCTTGACCAAGGCCCGGGAAAGTCGCACTGCCGGCTCGGTAGTTGTTGGTAGCGACAAGGAACTCCTGATTGTCCTTGATTTCCTTGCCTTGGTACTTAATGTTTTGAACGCGGCTTGCGTCTTCCTTGACGACCACCCCGTTATAGTCAAACTTCGCCGGTTTCGTGATATCGATGTCGTATGTCAAACCATCGAGAATATCGAAGTTGTAGCTGCGGAAGTCTTTGTTCAACAAATCTGTTTTCGCATCTGTCACTTCATTGAATTGACCGGCTGACATTTCGAGCCAGTTTTTGACGTCGGCACCCGTCACTTTGACAACTTCGAGTGTGTTCGGATAGACATACAGATCGGCGACGTTTTTCAACGCGATCGGACCTTTTTTGATCAACGTATAGTCAGACGCATTGACTTGATTGCGCCCGCCTGTTTTAAACGGTGCGCCGGCAGATAAGAGCGGTAAGTCTTTGTACTGAGCGAGATCCGCATTTTCTTTGAGTTGTTTTTCGACGTACCATTTTTGAGCATTCGTGACGAACTGGACGGAATCATCATCCTGAACAAGCGCAAAGAAGCTTTGGATGTCGTCATTGATCGTTCCGACTTGCTGGCGGATGTAAGCGAGTGTGCCTTCATGCGCTTTTTCAATCAATTTGACGGCACCGGCATCAGCCACTGTATCTTTCGTGACGTCTGCCAGTTTTGATCCGGCTGTATCGACGACCCACTTGTCACCGTCTTGCTTCAATTGAAGATCGATGACACCGACGTTTTTCCCTTGTGTGTTCGCCATGACAACCGGTTTCCCGTTGATAAGACCGTTCGCTGCGTCGACGTTCGGTAAGTTATTGAACGCTGATGTCTTGTCCGGGAATTTTCCGTGCTGGTGACCTGTCATCAAGACATCGATGTCTGCGATTTTTGTCAACGCGTATCCAACATTTTCATCGCCGTCTTTTTGATCCGGTGTATCACCGATTCCTGTGTGCGCAAGTGCGACGACAACGTCAGCACCGGCGTCTTTTAATTTCTTCGCCGTTGCTTTAGCGACCGGCACAATATCTTCCGCTGTCACTTTGCCTGTCAGATTGCCGGCGTCCCACGCCATGATTTGTGGTGTAACGACTCCGAAGACACCGACTTTGACCGTTTTCATCTGACCGTTCTGGTCTTTAACTTGACGTTCGATGATTTGGTAATCCTTGCCGTCCGTGTTGAACTCAGACACGATCGGCTTTTTCGTAACGGCATCGAGCACGTTCGAGTTGACGAATTTGATTTCGCCGCTTGAGGCTTTCATCGCTGACTTCAGGAAGTCGAGTCCGAAGTTGAACTCATGGTTTCCGAGTGTGACGGCGTCATAACCGATGTATTCCATCAGCTCGTACATCGGGTGTTTCCCTTTGTTGCCTTTGTCGTACTGATTTTTGACGTAATCGCCGAATGGTGTCCCCTGTAACGTATCCCCGTTGTCGAATACGAAGCTGTTGGCTTCGCCGACGACGTTTTGTTCCTGTTTGATGACGGTTGCCGCTTTGACAAGACCAATCGTCTCATCTTGCGCGTCCTTGAAGTAATCGTAGTTCATTGAGTTTGTATGTAAATCAGTGGTCTCTAAAAAACGAAGTTTGACGACGCTGTTATCGGCGGCGAGTGTCTTGACTTGAATGACGGGTGCAAGCATCGGTGCGATCAACGTGCTGGCAATGACGATTTTTGTGACTTGTTTCATCTGATTTCCCCCTAAGTATAAATGACTGCTCAACTAATTTAACACGCTTTCATTGTAGCTTATAGTGACTTTGTATAGGTCGGACATCCGTCTTATTTAACCTGCTTAACTAATTCCAAATACTGGCTTAATAATCTTCAAAATGGCTTTACATGACAAAAAAAACGTTAATCGGCTGTGTTTCATCCGATTGACGTTTTCTTAGAATCAAGCAGTCGGTTTTCGTTTAATGACAAATCCGATCAATCCGGCAATCAGCGCCATCCCGGCAGCATAAAGCGGTGTCAGTCCGGCCGGTTGCTGGGAAAACTGCAACAAGGCTTCGTTACGCCAAGCGACCGTAAAGTCCGCCGTCGTCGCTTGAGCAACCAGGAAACTGGTGACTCCGACAAGGACCGCAAAAACAATCGGATCGAGAATCGTCTTGAACGCCCGGATACTGACAAGCAGATAGAGAATGAACGGTATCAGGATCAGGACCCAGTACGCACTCTCCGAGTCAATCGGCTCCGGCGTGACACCCGCCGATTCGGCATCAAGTGCTTGAATCGTCTGCCTTGCGATACCGTAATCGACCGGATCGAGACTCAGCTGAGTATCCGATAAATCGGGCCGCTCTCCGCCAAGAATCGTCAACAGTTGCTCCGTCACCCGGTCGGTATCAACTTCTGCCAGGACATCCTCAATCGATTGATTTAACTTTCCGGTCGAGGTTTCCCCGTTCAGCATCGTCACCGGTACATCAACATCTGCTCCAAGAACATTTGCTTTGTAGGCAACCTGTCCGCCGTGCAACAAGTCGTACATGCCGCCGCTGCCGGCATCAAGACTGGCGACCGTCAAGGCCGTCCGAAGGGCCGAATCGCCGTCATACTGTGTTTCATCCGTAACGACGAGATACAGTTGGAGACAACTCGCGAACATTAAGACAAGCAAGCTACCACGGGCTGCTGCCGATAAACCGGACAACCCTTGCGGATAAAGCGCCAGATAACTTAACGCAATCACGATGGCGAGCGCGAGCAATCCTTGCGTCAACACACCGTCCTGGAACGATAAAAAGGAAATCGAATCACTGCGCTGTACGAGGATAAACCAGCCGATCCACGCCGTCACTAAGAAACTGACGGACCGGACTGTCCAGCCGAGCCGGTTCGCTTTGATCCGCATCAGTAAAAAGAGGATAAAAACAAATACGATGCCGAATACTGACAGCAAAAGGGAACCATAGGTCACGTCGAACGTCAGCGGGGACAAGACTTGATTCAAATCAATCCCGAAGATCGACAGGACATCTCCGGCCGAACTCGCTCCGAGTACTTGGTTGATGATTGCTTCCCGGACGGCAGACGGCATCGTCACGTCGAGTCCGCCGACGAATAACAGCATCAGCGTGACCGTCACGTCGCTGCTTCCCCAGGTGACGCCTGCATCCTGCATTTGCTCGACGAGCGACTGGTAATCACCCGAGGATTCGATTTGTCCGGTCACGAGTGACATCAGACCATATAAGACGGCAAAGAAAATTAGACCAAACCCAATCCCGAACACGAGATCCATAATCGAAAAGCGCCGGTTGCGCCGCTCTTGTCGTTGCTCCATCCTCTAATCCCTCCTTTTCCTTTGTTTGATTATTCCTGTTCTATGCCGTTCAGAAACGCCGGTCGCCTAATTTCAATGACTTCTGGTCATTTTTGTACGATATACTCTAATTATAACCAAAATTGTATGGAAGAGGGATTTTGATTCCATGAGGAGGAACGACGTGACGACAACAGAACCCAATCAAACGCTTTTTGAGAACATCAGCAAACAGGCAAAACTTGGTCAGCTGCTTACGGAACCGACAGCGCTGTCCGGTGGTCTCCTGCATCAGATGAATCAAATTCAGACAACGACCGGGACATATGCAGTAAAGTTGCTGAATCCATCCATTCTTTCTCGTCCGACCGCACGGCAAAACTTCATCGATTCGGAACGGATTGTCAACGCTTTAGCAGGCAAAGTGTCCGCTCTGCCTGCCTTGACGATTGATGGATCTGCCTTGCAACAAATCGGTACACACTATTACCTTGTCTTCCCTTGGATGGACGGTTCGCTCTTGTCGATTCAGCAAGTCACATCGAGCCACGCTGAACTGATCGGCGAACAGTTGGCGCAAATCCACGCTGCGGACCTGTCCTCGCTGAAGGTTCACCAAACCGCTGCATCACCAGAGTCTCCGGTTCCATGGGACATATTCGCTGAAAAAATCCGTCAGCAAGGACTCACAGTGCTAGAACCTTATTGGACGGACTTAAAACGAATCAAGCGTTGGGATAGCGAAGCGTCTTCTACCCTAAAACAATGGCAAGGAACATCGGTCCTCAGTCACCGCGATTTGGATGCCAAAAACGTGTTATGGAAGTCCGGTGCACCGATTCTTATCGACTGGGAATCAGCCGGTCCGATTCATCCGATGCACGATTTTTTAGAAACGGTCCTTTATTGGTCGCTCGATGAGCAAAATCGTGTGCGACGAGACCATTTCGAGGCATTCGTCAAAGGGTATCACGCGGCAGGCGGTCGACTTGACTATCCTCTTGAGCCCGCTCTGTCCGCTGGATACGCGAGTAAACTCGGATGGCTTGCTTATAGTCTATCCAAAGCTCTTCACCTTGAACCCGTAACTGAAAAAGAGCAACAAGTTGCCGTTCAACAGGTGCTTGAGACGTTAAAAGCGCTCAAAGACTACGAAGCGCTTTGTCCAGTGATTAGAAAGTTGTGGCGTGACAGTCAAAAGAACACGATTAGTACTTTTTAGTAAGGAGCTGGATTTAAATGTCCATCGATTACACTTACCTCATGACACTGATTAAAATGAATCAATTCAGCAAGGCAAAAATCTTATTTGAGACGTATGACATCGATGAAATCAGTGATAAATTCATTGGGGACGCCTTTGATCACGAGACAGACATTTTGTATCAGTTCGTCTGTTATCTGATTGAACAAAAAGAAACAGTCAAACTGCACGAGTTAGCGTTTGGTCTATTGATCCATCCTTTTTGTCATTATGACCGCGCCTACTACCGAGCGTATGACCATGTTCAGCGAATAGTTGCCCTGACCCATCGTCAAGACGTCGCTTTCCTGGAGTATTTGTTGTTCTTAGCGGAAGTGCCCGATCGAGTCACACCAACACAGGAAGCCCTTGCTGTGGCGAATGAAATCTTACGGATGGAACCAAAGAATCGAGTCGCAAAAGACTTTTTGAAGGGGATGAAATAAACACATGTATCAAGCAGGGATGGAAACATTACTTCAATTACAGGACCGCTTAATCAACAGTCAGCTCGAAGTGCAAAAGGAAGAAGGATATGTCGAGGTCGAGTCGTTCAGCTTCAACTCAGGCGCCAGCCAGGAAGAATTGGCTCGACTCCCAAAAGACACACCAAAAGAAATCGTACATTTTTTAAGTGTTCATAATGGTGCCCGTCTTTATTTCACGCTGGACGGCGGCGGGGGTTTCGAGTTGTTTTCGATTGATGCTATTTTGACTTACCTCCCGATTTGGGAATGTCCACCGGGCTTCATCCCGATTGGTAACGGACCTGACGGCGAATGGCTCGTTTGCGAATCGATCAGTGAAGGCGACAATCGGATCTAGACCGGTGAATTCCGGACTTACGAAGATCCGGACTTCGAACGACTCCCGTTCTCCTTCGATAAGTGGCTTGATTATCTGATTGTTGCGCAAGGGACGATGTATGGGGACTGGTTTCGGTAATACTGTTTAACGATTCAAATTTGTTTTTGTAATACGCGGTTTAAAGAGAAGGAATCGCAGGTTTCCCGCAAACTTTCGCAACAATCGATAAAACTCATGTGTTTCTACGGCCGTCCCGTTCAAGAGTACTTCATATTTTGCCCATCGGTCTTCATACACCAGACCGGAATCTCGATAGCCGTTCCGCACATAGAACCTTTTCCGTGTCACCCGCTGTTGATAATTTTCAGCACTCTCATCCAGATTCTCGATGTTTAATATTATACGATTTCCCGGCCGGTGTTCTTCAATCTTCTTTAAGAGTTGACTCCCGTATCCGCTTGATCTTGCCTGACCGTCAACAGCAACATACAAAACGTAGGTTAAATCTTGATGCGTGATCAAATAGGTAAAACCAACAAAAATGTTTTGATCATACAGTGCCCAAAAATCCACAGAGCGCTTGTTGGATTTTCTTAACAATATGTTCATCGGCATCCGTTCATGATCCGGGAATGCTTCCAGGTATAATTGATTTACCCGGTCGATATCCCGATGGTCTTTCGTCAAGTGTTCTGTTTCCAAAAACATGTTCACTACTCCTTTGATAAAAAGAAAACTCAATCCGGTCGAAGAACAAAAGTCTTCCCCGACCACATTGAGTTTTTTAGTTGTTTTTTGAATTTCGTTTTTTGCATGACGTGCGTACTATGTCCCATTCATCGCAGAGACAAACGTCGGTAAAGAAGAATCGTCAACAGCACGATGATTCCAAGCAGTACATACATGACGGTATATCCAATAACCGGCAACATCAAGCCGAGTAAAACCGGACCGAGTCCATTTCCGATATCAAAAAAGATAAGAAACGTCGCTGTTGCACGGGCTTTTCCTTCGCGCGCGACAGCTTTCACAGCCATCGTCTGGCTGATCGAAGAGAGATTCCCGAATCCGAGTCCAATCAACAGGCTGGCGAATAAAAAGACAACGGCATCAGTCGCATTACTCAGTAAAAACAGCCCGACAGCAAACAGGAGAAAGGCAGGATACATGACGACGTCGGGTCCGCGCTGATCCATCAAACGTCCCGTAACAGGACGTGAAACCAAAACCGTCAATGTGTAGACGATAAAGAAATAACTGGCAGCCGTGATTAGATTACGCTCGATGGCAAATAAACTGATATACGAGAGGATACTGGAAAAACAAAAAGTCATCACTAAAATAATCAAGCTGATGGGTAATGCTTTTCGTTCAAACACATGCATCCACTTCAAATACGAAGTCGGCGTATTCGTTTTCTTCGATGGAACCGAAAGGAACCATCCACACACCAAACTCAGGACCGCCAACAGCAAACAGAATATAAAGATTGTCGTAAACCCTGTCCGGGGCATCAAAAAAAGTCCAACGAACGGACCGATTCCGGTAGCCAACGCTGTACTTACAGCAAAGTAGCCGATGCCCTCTCCGCTTCTTTCTTCCGGAATTGTCAAGACAACGATCGTTCCGATGATAGTTGTTGCAATACCCATCGCAAAACCGTTTAACAAACGGGTTAAAGCAAAAAAGGCAAATCCAAAATCCAAAATGTAGAGAGCCATCGTCAGGGCAAAGAACAGTAATCCAAAGCGTAACAAGGACCGACCGTTCACTTTCGACAAAAGCACCCCTGTCACGAGACGCCCCACCAACGCACCGATGATAAAAATACCTGCGACTACCCCCGCCTGACCAGTCGTCGTACCCAATTCATCAAGGGCATACAGTGTGATGATGGAGTTGAGCAACAGATACATAAAAATCAAGAAAAAGTTGATACTTGATAACATCACGAATTTTTTTGTCCATAAAGACCGTTTCTCTATCTGCTTCAAGATGAGTGCCTCCAAAAATCACGGCAACTCCAGTTAAACTTAAAACACAAAACGCTCGCCATCTTCCGGCACGATCAGTTGAGAAGAAAAGTGATGTTCATTGGCAAACGTTCTTAAATCTGTCCGAGACAATGCCCAGTGATTCACAGCTTCCATATGGACGGAAAGAATCCGTGCGGTTGGTGCGGCCTCGTGGACAGCTAAGACGTCTTCCGCTCCCATCACCAGTGACCCACCTTCAACAAACTGGTTATCCCCCGCGTTGACGATGATGACTTCCGGTTGATGTTGCTCAATCACTTTCTCCACTTCTTCATACCAAACCGTATCGCCAGCGATATATACTGTTTTTTCGTCTTCATGTTTAAAGACAACTCCGCATACCGAACCAGCGATTTCCAAAATGGGTCCTCTGCCGTGCTCACCTTTTGTTTTAATCAACTGAATCCCTTCAAAAACCGTATCTTCTTGTAACACTTCTACGTTTTGGAATCCGCTGTTTCTAATTTCTTGCGCATCCTGTTCATTCTGAGTGAACATAGGCATGTCTTTTGCTAGTACTTCTTTCGCCACGTCGTCCCAATGATCGAGGTGTAAATGTGTGACAATGACCGCATCTGCATCAATAATAGAGTCGAGTGAAACCGGCAAGTTATTTAACGGATTTTTTTGATCTTGTCGTGCCGAATTCGGAAATGCCGGATATGCTCCCTTATTTGCTAAAAATGGGTCAACCAAAAATGTTTTACCGGCATAATCCAGTTTTAACGTTGCATTGCGGATATGTTGGATGTTCATGTGTACCACTCCTTTTCGTTGTTAGGAGCCTAGTATATAATTTGAACAACCTCCCGATACAGAGCTTACTGAAGGTGTTTTTGCCGTTTTACTTTACTTATGAAGGGATTTGAAAGCGTGTTGGATCAGACGGACTTACAAATCATCGACGAACTGTCTCAGAACAGCCGGATTACGATGAAAGAATTAGGTCAAAAAATTCATTTAAGCGGCCCTGCGACATCCGCACGGGTCTTGAAACTAGAAGAACAAGGCATCATCGAAGGGTATACGATTCTTCTCAACCCCGTAAAGATGGGTTATACGATTCACGCGATGATCAGCATCTATACGAAAGATACCCATCACCAGCCGTATCTCTCGTTTCTCAAAAAACATCCGTTATACGTTCTGAATAATTATAAAATCAGCGGGGACAGTTGTTATCTATTGGAGTGCCGTTTTCCATCGAACAAGGAACTGGATTCGTTTTTAACTGAATTAAATGAGCATGTGAACTATCAATTATCGATCGTGATTAACAAATGAGTAAACTTTACTTCACAATTATGAACAGACGAAAGCCTTGCCTCCGTTGACCGGAAGCAAGGCTCTTTTTTATTGCCATGATATTTTTCTCTCTATTAGATACCTTCGTAGGCAAGTTCCATGATTTGACGAAGTTCCGTCACAAGCGGCATTTTCGGATTGGCGGTTGTACATTGATCTTCAAATGCATCGACGGCCATCTTATCGAGCTTCGCTTCAAAGTCGGCTTTGTTGATGCCTTGGGCTTTAAACGACATTTTGATGTTGAGGCGTTGTCCGAGCTCACTGACGGCTTGAATAAACGACTCGACGCCTTGTTCTGTCGTTGCTGCCGGTAGACCGAGGTAACGGGCGATTTCCGCATACCGTTCATCCGCGATAAACGACTCGTATTTCGGGAAAGCAGCCAGTTTCGTTGGTTTTGTTGCATTGTAACGGATGACGTGCGGCATCAGAATCGCATTTGTCCGACCGTGTGGTGTGTGGAACTCCCCACCGATTTTGTGAGCGATTGAGTGGTTGATGCCGAGGAAGGCATTCGCAAACGCCATTCCGGCCATCGTTGACGCATTGTGGACTTTTTCGCGTGCTTCGGCGTCTGAACCGTTATCGTAAGCACGTGGCAAGTACTCAAAGATCATCTTGATTGCTTTTAACGCCAGTCCATCCGTGTAGTCGTTCGCAAGGACAGAGACGAAAGCTTCTGTTGCGTGGGTCAAGACGTCCATTCCGGTATCCGCCGTGATCGAAGCCGGTACCGTCATGACGAACTCCGGATCAACGATTGCAACGTCTGGTGTCAACGCATAGTCAGCAATCGGATACTTGACGTTTTTCTCTTTATCGGTGATGACGGTGAACGGTGTGACTTCTGATCCCGTACCGGAAGTTGTCGGAATGGCGACAAACTTCGCTTTGTTCCCGAGTTCCGGGAACTTATAGGCCCGTTTGCGGATATCCATGAATTTTTGACGCAGGTTCGAGAACGTTTCGTTCGGTTGCTCGTAGAACAACCACATCCCTTTCGCGGCATCCATTGCTGATCCACCGCCAAGAGCGATAATCAGATCCGGTTTAAAATCGCGCATCGCCTGGGCTCCGACTTGGACAGTCGTTACCGATGGATCCGGTTCGACCTGATCAAAGATCCGGTAGCTGACGCCTGCCGGCAAGTTCCGGATGACTTTGTCGGCATAGCCGAACTCGACCATCGATTGATCAGTGACGATCAATGCCCGGGAGACATTTTGAATCGATTTCAAGTATTGAACCGAGTTTTTTTCAAAGAAAATCTTTTCCGGTACTTTGAACCATTGCATGTTCACGCGTCGTCTCGCCACCTTCTTAACATTGAGTAGATGTTTCGCCGTAACGTTTTCAGAAACCGAGTTTTTCCCGTATGATCCGCAGCCGAGTGTCAGCGATGGTGTCAATTCGTTGTAGAGATCGCCGATTCCGCCGTGTGCCGATGGACTGTTGACGAGAATCCGGCAGGCTTTCATCCGGAGACCAAATGCCGTCATCAACTCATCGTTTGTTGTATGAATGACGGCCGTATGACCAAGTCCGCCGATTTCAAGCATGCGTTCTGCGACATGGAAGGCATCATTTGTTGAAGCGACACTGTATGCACCAAGGACAGGGCTTAATTTTTCGTGTGACAACGGCTCTTCCGCTCCGACTTTTTCAAGTTCCGCAACCAGCATGACGGTGTTGATCGGAACGTTGATATCAGCTTTTGCGGCGATCCAGGTCGCAGGTTTCCCGACGATGTCCGCATTGACGGCACATGTATCGGTTTTGATGACGAGTGCTTCGAGGCGTTTTTTCTCATCCGGTGTACAGAAGTAGCAACCGAGCGCTTCCATTTCTGCCCGCACTTCGGCATAAATCTCTTGATCGACGATGACTGCTTGCTCGGACGCACAAATCATTCCGTTATCAAATGTTTTTGAGAGAACCAAATCACTGACGGCACGTTTGATTTTGGCTGTTTTTTCGATGTAACACGGTACGTTACCCGGTCCGACACCAAGCGCCGGTTTTCCGGTCGAGTAAGCGGATTTGACCATGCCGGCTCCGCCTGTTGCAAGGACCATCGCGATGTCCGTGTGGTTCATCAAAACTTTTGTTGCTTCAAGGGACGGTTGTTCGACCCACTGGATACACTCTTTCGGTGCACCGGCTTTGACGGCAGCATCCCGTAATGTTTTCGCTGCTTCGAGGGAACAGTTTTGAGCCGACGGGTGGAACGCGAAGATGATCGGGTTCCGTGTTTTAATCGCAATCAATGCTTTGAACATCGTGGTTGATGTCGGATTCGTCACCGGTGTGACACCACAGACGACACCGACCGGCTCTGCGATATACGTCAGACCGTTTTGGACATCCTCTTCCAAAATTCCGACCGTTTTTTCGTTGCGGAGACTATTGTAGATGTACTCTGTCGCAAACATGTTTTTGATCATTTTATCTTCAAAGACACCACGACCTGTCTCTTCGACCGCAAGACGGGCAAGTTCGACGTGCCGTTCGAGACCGGCGAGCGCCATGTCGCGGACGATCGTATCAATTTTCGTTTGATCAAATGTCAACAATTCTTGAAGTGCCGTTTGGCCTTTCGAGACGATTTGATTGATTGCTTGTTCGACAGGTGTGACTTCTGATTTGATTTTTTCTTTGACAGCCATGTTAGGTTTCCTCCCTATTTTGGAACGAATCTGAGTCTGCAATTCCCTATTAGATGTTAGGAATGCCAAGCTGAATTTAACTAGTTTGTGCTTTCCTTCACAAATCAATCATACCGCCTTTTGTTTCATTTGTGCATGACTATCCTGTGAACTATTTCACATGAATGAGAGCGTTTTCATCGAAATGACCTGTTCTGACATAACGGTCCGTCTTTTCAAGCACTCGCTGTGATAACTGTCACAGCAATCGATGAATCTGCTTGTCTGACCAATCGTTCATCGTGTACGCTAGGAATAGTTCCATCATTCATTTGTCTTAAAGGAGGAAGTTTCATGTCAGTCGTTAATCAAATGCTTGCGTTTAATCAACAGTTCGTCGAAGAGAAACAATACGAACCATTCATCTCGGATAAGTTCCCGGATAAGAAGGTTGTGATTCTGACCTGTATGGATGCGCGTTTGACGGAGCTCCTTCCCCACGCACTTGGTCTCAAAAACGGTGATGCGAAAATCATCAAAAATGCCGGGGCCGTCCTGTCCCATCCATTCGGATCCGTCATGCGGTCGATTCTCGTCGCCCTTTATGCTCTCGGAGCGGAAGAAGTCATTGTCATCGGACATCATGACTGCGGCATGAGCACAATCGATCCGGCGAAGATGATTTCCGAAATGCAGGACCGCGGCATCAATGAACAGGTCTTGCACACGCTCGACGCTTCCGGCGTCGACTTGAAGCAATGGTTACGCGGCTTCACATCGGTCGAGGAAAATGTCAGCCACTCGGTCGGATTAATTAAAAATCATCCGTTGTTGCCGCCGGGTACAGAAGTTCACGGACTCGTCATCGATCCGGGAACGGGTAAACTCGACCAAGTCGATTGCTGAATCACGTCTTAATGAAGAAGAAAGGTATGACCGGTCTCCGCTTGACGCCGGTCATACCTTTTTCATGTTTTTTTCTTGACAGTCAAAAGAACGGTCTGTATGATACTTTAGTATAGTACAGTGATACCAAAAGAAAGTGTGGTTTTAGTTTATGTTTAATGCAGTCATTATTGCCGTTGCTCTATTATTTATTTTAGCCATCTTCCGTGTCCATATTGTCCTCGCGATGGTGCTCAGTGCCGTCGCCGGTGGATTGATCGGTGGTCTCGGAATCAACAAAACGATTGCGACATTCGCGGAAGGACTCGGAGCCGGTGCAGAAATCGCCCTCAGTTATGCCCTGCTCGGAGCGTTTGCCGTCGCCTTGTCGAAAACCGGACTTCCGGATGCCTTGGCACACGCTTTGATCAAACGGTCAAAAGGATCGGCTGACGCCGCGTCGGTCAAGAAGTTAAAAGGCTTTATCGTCTTTGCGATTCTGTTGCTCGCGATCAGCTCGCAAAACGTCTTGCCGATTCACATCGCCTTCATCCCGATCATCATTCCACCGCTTCTCGGTCTCTTTAATGAAATGAAGATTGACCGGCGCTTGATCGCGATCGTCATGACATTTGGTCTTGTTACGCCGTACATGTTCCTGCCGGTCGGTTTCGGAGACATCTACTTGAACCAGATTCTCCTGCCGAACATCTCGAAAAACGGGATGGATACAGCGGGTGCATCCGTCATTCAGGCGATGGCGATTCCGGCACTCGGGATGCTCGTCGGTCTGTTGATCGGTCTGTACGTCTACCGGAAACCGCGTGAGTACGAAATGCGCAATATCGCGCCGGACGATTATGAGATTCCGGTCATCACGAAAACGAAATTGTTCTTAAGCGGACTCGTTGTCCTGGCGACACTGGCTGTCCAGTTGACGACCGAGTCGATGATTTTCGCCGCAACGACAGGTCTTGTCCTGTTCCTTCTTCTCCGTCTCGTCCGCTTCAGCGAAGCCGACGATGTCATCACGCGTGGGATGCGGATGATGTCGTTCATCGGATTCGTCATGATTTCAGCGAACGGCTTTTCAAACGTCCTCCGGAAAACCGGTGACATTGATCCGCTCGTTGAGAACTCCAAAGCCTTGATGGGGGATTCGCAACTCGTTGCCGCTTTCGTCATGCTGTTGATCGGATTGCTCGTCACAATGGGGATCGGTTCAAGCTTCTCGACCGTTCCGGTCATCGCTGCGATTTTCGTTCCGCTCTGTGTTCAGTACGGATTCAGCCTGGAGGCGACAATCGCCATCATCGGAACGGCCGGTGCTCTTGGTGACGCCGGAAGCCCGGCATCCGACTCGACACTCGGGCCGACCAGCGGACTGAATGCCGACGGACAACACGACCACATGCGGGAAACGGTCATTCCGACGTTTCTGCACTACAACCTGCCGTTACTCGTTTTCGGAACGATTGCGGCGATGGTGTTATAAGAAGGATGTATTCAGGAACCAATGCCTTGACCGGTGTTGGTTCTTTTTTAAAGAATTTTTACTTCATTAACCGTGTCCCACCTTCGACTAAACATGCTTGCTACATATTTGTTTCACCAGATTAAAGATTTTTTCTTCCATTTTCCGACTTTCTTCTCTAATATAAAGGAATGAAGTGAAGCTGAAGGAGTGTTATATGTGTTATCTCAAGTTGTAAATAACGTTTTATTATATCTTGCTGACTTAGGGTATTTCGGAATCGCTTTAGGATTAATGATTGAAATCATTCCAAGTGAAATCGTCTTATCGTATGGCGGATTCATGATTTCCCAAGGAACGATCGGTTGGCCGCTTGCCGTCGTCGCTGCCGTCATCGGCGGTTTGCTCTCGCAACTCTTTTTATACTGGTTCGCCCGTTACGGTGGTCGGCCATTGATCTTAAAATACGGAAAGTACCTGTTGATCACGGAGCACCATCTCGATCTCGCAGAACGCTGGTTCCTGAAATACGGACAAGGCGTCATCTTCGGAGCCCGTTTCATCCCGGTTGTCCGCCATGCAATTTCGATTCCTGCCGGTCTTGCCAAAATGGACCAGACAAAATTTTCACTTTATACGATCCTCGCCATCATTCCCTGGTCGATTCTTTTCCTCTACCTCGGTGAAACGCTCGGAACAAATTGGCGCTCCATCAAGGAAGTAGCCGCACCTTATACGAATGGTGTCCTGATTGCTGCTGTCGTCATGATTCTCGTCTATGTCTTCCTGAAAAAGCGTCAACGTACAACCTAATTCAAATTTTGCAGTCTGTCCCCGCGGCAGACTGTTTTTAAAAAAGGAGCGACTTATCTTGGATACTTCCAACACATTAAAAATCCACCTCGACCGCGTGACGGCGTCTCAAGTTACCGGAAAACATGTTGCTACAGGACTGACGATTTCAGGACAAATCATGATGATTGAAGAAATTTACGATTCAAAGCGACACCGGGATGTACTGCACGTCCACCGTCTGCATGACCAGTGGCGGACCACGACGATCGTCGCTCAGGCCGAAACGGATTTCAGTTATGTCGACTCGTTTTCCGACGGACGGATTCTGCTCGTCGCTTCCCGTTGCGACGATGATATCGACGGCTCCTGGTTGCCGAACGCCTTTATCTATAATCCAGCCGGGCATCTGCTCGACAGCTATTGTCTCGATGATGGGATTCAAAATGTCCACATCGATGAAAAAGATCAGATTTGGGTCAGTTACTTTGATGAAGGCGTTTTTGCCGATAGTGCAACTACTTCGATTGGTTCATTCGGTTTGGCTGTTTTTAATGAAGCGGGACAAGTCATCTATAAAAACAAGGATTATCCGATTGATGATTGTTATGCACTGAACGTCTGCGCGTCGGATGATGCCTGGTTCTTTTATCATCCGGATTACCGTGTCGTTCATCTGCAGGGGGAACGCAGTACGAGCTATCAAGTTCCGACACGTCATTTCTCCGACTTCGTCGTTCAGGGAGAATATTTAATTTCGACCGACAATGAGCATACGTACCTGTTACAACAGGAAGGCGACACGTATATCGAGAAGGCTCGGATTCTGTTTGAGTCGGAAAAAGGAACACCGTTGCAGGGAACGATCAAGATGCGCCAAAATCGAATCGTTCTTTCTACAGACACCCGCCTGTATGCCGGTACGTTTACAGATTTCGTCCCAGAATAAATCATCGTCGAATCCTTTCGTTGGAAGTGGTTCGACTTTTTCATTTCTTTTCATTTTCACAACAAAATTAAAAATGTTTTCAGAAAAAGCTTTCTATTCTCTTTTTTAAAATAGTATACTCATGTTTATAGTGTTTCGAACTGGTCTTACAAGTTCGATAGTCATCAATTTTTTGCTACATGGGGGTACTTATGGAATCGAACTTAAAACGCGAACTGACAGCACGACAAGTACAAATGATTGCTCTTGGGGGGACGATTGGCGTTGGTCTGTTTTTAGGATCGTCGAGTACGATTGCCTGGACCGGTCCATCCGTCATTTTGGCCTATATGTTTGCAGGTGCCTTTATCTTTTTAATCATGCGGGCCTTAGGTGAGATGGTCTACACCCATCCACATACGGGATCATATGCAAAGTTTGCCAATGATTACATTCATCCGGCTGCCGGCTTCATGACAGCAAGCAGCAACATCTTCAACTGGGTCATCGTCGGCATGAGTGAAGTCATTGCCGTCGGCGCCTATATGCGCTTCTGGTGGCCGGATTTACCGACCTGGATTCCCGGTGTCGTCGTCATCGTCATCCTGACGCTTGCGAACCTCGCCTCGGTCAAAATGTTTGGTGAACTCGAATTTTGGTTCGCCTCCGTCAAAGTCATTACGATCATCCTGATGATCATTGCCGGTCTTGGTCTCATCCTGTTCGGTTTCGGAAATGACGGAACGCCGATCGGCTTCTCTAACCTCTGGTCGCACGGCGGCTTCTTCACGAACGGCTTCAGCGGTTTCTTCTTTGCCCTCTCGATCGTCTTCGCCTCCTACATCGGCGTCGAACTAATCGGTGTGACGGCCGGGGAAACGAAGGATCCGGAAACGAACATCACCCGGGCGATCAACGGTGTCATCTGGCGGATCCTGATTTTTTACGTCGGGGCCATCTTCATCATCGTCACCGTCTATCCGTGGGATCAGCTGGCCGATATCGGCAGTCCGTTTGTCGCGACCTTTGCCAAAGTCGGCATCACGGCGGCGGCTGCCATCATCAACGTCGTTGTCATCACGGCCGCGATGTCCGGATGTAATTCGGGTATCTTCAGTTCCAGCCGGATGATTTATACGCTCGCCGAAAAAGGGCAGATGCCGTCGCTGTTCCTGAAGGTCAATAAAAACGGCATTCCCCTGTATACGGTGCTTGCCGTCTCAGCCGGAATCTTCGTCGGTGTCATTCTCGACATCGTCCTGCCGCTGTTCCTCGGGAAAGACACGAACATCTTTGTCTATGTTTACAGTGCTTCGGTCTTACCGGGAATGGTACCCTGGTTCGCCATCCTGATCAGCCACATCCAGTACCGGAAAATCGAAGCGGACCGGATCGCCGATCATCCGTTCAAGATGCCGGGCGCACCCTTCACGAACTACATTACGATTGTCATGCTGCTGATCGTTCTCGTCGGGATGTTGTTCAACGATGAGACACGTGTCTCGATTTTGATCGGAATCGTCTTCTTGATTCTATCCGGCATTTACTACATCGTCCGCACACCTAAATCGTTTTAAACAGAAACGCTGCTTCCAGCTTATTCAGTCGGAAACAGCGTTTTTGTCATTTCTTCAAGGCTCCGCGCGCATTGAGTGCCGCAAAGACGACCATCGCAATACTCAGCACGGCGGCGACGAGGACGCCGTGCATAAACACTCCAGTCAATCGTCGGACGTAACACGACCGCCCGCATTCCTTCCCATGCAACACGAGTAGCTCCTCCCCGTCAAATCATTGTCGATCCCGGTTTCCTGGAGAGCGACACCGATTTGCAGGCGGACATCCTTTTGATCTCGTTGAATGTCATATTCGTTGATCGTTGCACTGCCGGACGAGACCGCGATCAACGTCGTCAGCATTTGAACGGTCGTAGACTTCCCGGCGCCGTTCGGACCGAGAAAGGCAAAAATTTCTCCCTGATCAACATGAAAGGAAATCTGATCAACAACTTTTTTCCCGTTGTATTCTTTCGTCAACCGGTCCACTTCAATCATCTTTATCCGCCCTCCCCCTCATCAGAAAATTGTTCAGTCACTTTCTTATCTTTACCCGATTTTTAAACGATTGCACAAAAATGGGGCTGACTCAAAAAAAGAAACACTCATTCTTTCACGCCCTTTCCACAGGCGAGACACAAGCCAGTTTTCCTGCCTGAATCATGCAGAAACCCGGGTCTTGTTTGTCTCTGACAGCACAACATGTGCTTTTTCCTGTAGGAGTGGCGTGAAAAGAGTATTTCTTTTTTAACGCTAAAAGGATGGCAGATTCCAATTCTGCCACCCTTCTCTTTGTAGAATCTGACTTTTGAGTCAGCCCATCGAATGCTTCATTTAGATGGCATCCTGAACAACTGAAGCCACACACCATTTTTCCTTTAATTCCTCAATCCGTTTTTTTCCTTCATATGAATTCATCCATAGATTCATCACGTCGAGGACTTCCGTCTGACGGTCCTGGATCAGATAACTTTTTTCAGCCGGAATCCACTTTTCACGAATCTTCGGCGCACCGAGTCGCTGATCGAGCGACGCATAGTAAATCGCTTCGACCGTATCCGTAATCATGACATCGACCTCACCTATCGCGACCGCTGCCGGGATCGCCAGGTTATCGGCATACATGACGATACGGGCCTGATCAAACGTCTGCCGGACGAACTGTTCATTTGTCCCTCCCGGATTTAAGCCGATCGTCACATCCGGACGATTGATGTCTTCGATGGACGTCAACAGGTCGATATCCGTCCTTCTGACAAGCGGCGTCTTTTGGAACGACAGGTAGCTTTTCGTAAAGTCGCCGACGATTTCGCGTTCGATGTTTTTCGTGACACCACCGACGACCATATGAAATTTCCCGGCACGCAGGTCACGGGTCAATGTTCCCCATGTCGTCGGAACGAACTCGACTTCAAGCCCGGCGACGTCAGCAAACGAGCGGATGACATCAATATCGAATCCTTCGTACTGGTTGGTCTGACGGTTCAGGTACGTGAACGGTTTATAATCGCCGGTCGTCCCGACGACAATCTTTTTTGTGGTGAAGACGTTTTGTTTCCCGACGTTGAATGAACCTGCCGCGTCCTTTAATCGTGTCGCTACCATGAGACCGGAAAGCAACAGACTTCCTCCAAGTGCTAACCCTCGTTTATTCACTCTGCTCGCTTCCTCTCTCTATCTGACGCTATGTTTTTTTATAATACTCAAAACAGTATCATATTGTTCTATCCGTTCCAACAATTTTTTGATTATTTCGTCAAAAAGCCTCGATGTTTTCCCGTCAAGTCCTCTTGATTGCAGAATACACGTACTTTCTTTCATACTGACGAAGAACGTATCAACGAATGGGAGGAATGAAAGATGAGTAACGTATTCATTATTGGAGCAAACGGTAAAGTTGGTCGACAGGTGGCGAAACAATTAAGCGGATCGAGTCACGATGTCCGCGTCGGGTTACGCTCAAAAGAGCAGTATGCCGATTTCGAAGCACTCGGGGCAACACCGGTCGCTCTCGATTTAGAGCACGATGTCGCATCGATTCAAGATGCCATCCAAGGCAGTGATATCGTCATCTTTACAGCCGGATCCGGCGGTCACACCGGCGCGGATAAAACCATTTTGATTGATCTTGACGGAGCAGCAAAAGCAGTGGCGGCGGCAGAAGGCATTCAAGCGAGCCAGTTCATCATGGTCAGCGCCTTGAATGCCGATTCGCCGGAAACGTGGTCTGACAGCATGAAACCGTATTATGTTGCGAAACATTACGCCGATCGTCTGTTGCGTGAAAGTTCGCTTGCCTATACGATTCTGCGTCCGGGCGGTTTGACGGATGAGGCAGGTACGGGAGCGGTCACGACAGATCCGGCTTCAACGGACGAAACAACGATTGCCCGTGAGGACGTCGCACGTGTCGTCGTGGCATCGATCGGTCAACAGTCTGCCCACCATCAAACGATTCCTTTATTAACCGGGGACACAGCGATTGCTGAATTGTTTGCTTAACTAAAAAACGAGCTGATCCGATTGGATTAGCTCGTTTTTTTGTTTCAGGAAGCCTGTTTGACCTCGACAACATGTGCCTGTTCCCGGCGAATCGCTGTCAAAATCAGTGTGACAGCAAGGGTCACGAGCAGAATAACCGTCAGTCGTAAGAGATAGGTCGAGATATCTCCGTCAAAATACAGCAACCGGGTTAATCCGCCGACCGCGTTCGGAACCGGCAGATAATGACCGATCGTCTGATAAAACGGAGCAAGCATCGAAGACGGAACGATATTGCCCGCCGTCATCAATTGGAATGGAATCAGGGCAACGTTCACAAGCGGCGCAATCGGACCGAAAATCGTAAAGTTCATCTGTGTCACGCTGATGCAGGTCGCCGTCAGCAATAACTGGAATGCCCATACTTTTAAGAAGGACGTCTCGATATCGGCAAAGGCAAACGCAAGTGACACCATGACAAGCGGAACGATCAACAGGACGATCCCGTGCAACAGTTGTTTACTCCAAAAGAGTGACCATTTCGGAAAACGTTTTTGCAGAATTTGTGTTACGAGATTAAATTGAATCCCCATCGTCATGACCGCAATATAAATCACGAACCCGAGCAACAGCGGTAACATCGACACTGAGAAATCGGATACTTGATGTTCGATGATGATATCCGACCGGACAGCAGGTTGACCGTTTACGCCTTGTGCGATTTCGGCTGTCGCCTGCTTCAGAATCCCGTTTGCAAACTCGGCATTCGCCTGGTTGACGTGAAATGTCATTTGTTTTGCATCGGTCAAGTCTGCCGCGAGTACCATTTCGACTTTTCCTGCATCCAGTTGTTTCAGACCTTCCGCTTCGGACGAAACGGCTTTGACTGTGAACGGACTGTCTGCCTTTAGATGTTGATACAATTCTTCCGTCGTCGTATCCTGCACGACAGCGATCCGTAACTGATCCAACCGCTCCGTCGCCCCGTGGTAACCGGTCATCCAGACGACCAGGAATAGGACCGGGACGATCAAGGCAAACATTAACCCAACTTTCGTTTGTGTAATCGACCAGACTGATTTAAAACTCTTCATGTAATTTGCTCTCCTTTTATATATGCATTACTTATAATAGCATGTGCAACTATTAATTCAAAAAGAGAAACCACTTACGTCACATTTTTGTAAATGGTCTCGAGTGTCTTGATGAATTGTTTGATCTCTTTTTTCGTCAGACCGGAAAACGCCTGCTGTTGGAGTTCGTCGAGCGCCGGTTCGAGCAATTGAATCGTTTGGATGCCCTCTTTTGTCGTCAGCAAAATAAAGGCTCTCCGGTCTCTCGGATCTGCCGAACGAATGACAAGCCCTTTCTTGACCAGCTTATCGAGGATTTTTCCGACTGTCGTCTGATCCCGCTCAGTCGTCAAGGCGAGCTGTTTTTGCGAAATGCCTTCCTGCTTATGCAGTTCACTTAAGACTGAAAATTGTTCCGGTGTCAGATCGTGTTGTTCCATCCGTTTCGTGGCCGCCCGTTTAAAAGACAGATAGCTGCGTGACAATTGCATCCCCAGTGACCAATCCGATTCTTTCATGAAGACTCCCCCACCTCGGCATAATAGTTGCACTACTTATTATTTTGACTTATTTACTATATGCCGGAACCGGTGGATTGTCAAACCGTTTTCTTTCAGTCGGTTATGATTTAACAGTTAAGACGTAAACGATTTAATCGACTCGATATGTGCATCCTTCACTTCTTGCTCGACTTGGGATTGTTGCTTGAGTTGTTTGTAAACAGCATCGACCTGTGCCGGTGTCAAACGATCGACAGTCGCCAGTTTCTTGATGGTCCGCCCTAAATCATTACGCTTAATGACATGGACGTGACTGGAGTCCACCGTAATTTTTTTGAGTTCACAACGTTCACTGAAGACGATGACCGACTGGAATATTTCTTCTCCGACCGTCCCCTCCAAAAATCGTTCCATGCTCTTCAGGTGTTGTTCATTTTGTTTAATCGGATTATAAAATTTTTGTTTGTAGCGGTTTTTAAACATCTGCGTCCACTGCCGGTCCGCTTCTTTTCCGAAAATCCAGCCGCTGTAATTCTTCGATTCGAGCACATAAATACCGCTCTCATGAATGAACGTCACATCGATTTCCGTCAATCCTTTGCCCCGCGCTTTCGGTATATACGTATTGATGACGAACTTCCCGTAGCCTCCGACTTTTTCAAGTTGCCGGGTCGTTAAATATTCTCCCCAGATCCCTTTGTCACGGACGGCCTTCAGAAACCGTTCCTGCGTAACCTGCTTATATGTACTTTTCTCAAACGAACGTCGGCGGAAATAAAACAAACTGCCGAGCGTAACGGCAAAGCCAACGAACAGGACAATTCCTGTCAAAAGTAACATCGGTATCAACGCCGCTAATAAATCTTCCACACTTTTCATTCCTCTCTTTTTCAAACCCTTAATTTTCCACTATTTCAGAATAAACGGTATTCTTTTCAATTTCCACTAATTGTTACATCATTTTTAATATGATACGGTAAACGAAAGGGGGCTTCTTTCATATGGACTCATTTTTATCGATTTGGTTGCCTTTGATCCTCTTGATCATGTTCTGGCAATCCGTATCTCAACAATTGGCAAAGCAACGGGTCGCGCAACAGCAACTTCTGCGCGAGCTCACCCGGATTCAGGAACACCTCGGAATGACGGATGCCGCAAGCAGTCATACCTTACTTAATGAACAAATCCAGCATCTTCTCGCTGATCATCAAACGGTCGAAGCCATTAAACTCGTCCGGGAAACACTGGGGTATCCTTTGCTTGAAGCGAAACAATATGTCGATGCACTCAAAGACACTTCGTCCGACAGTCGTTAAACGATCAACAGGCAAGTCCTCCGTTTTTCGGAAGACTTGCCTGTTGGTGTATTCACCTGATGTGGTTCAACCGTGCTTCTTGAATGTGATACACCTCATCACACAGTAAATCAATATCCTGTTGCTGGTGACTCGTCAGGAAAATCGTCCGGCCTTCCTGCTTATATTGCACGAGTAATGTTCGGATTCGTTCGACACTATCGGCATCAAGGGCATTAAACGGTTCATCGAGCAGGAGCACCTGCTGGTTTTCCATGATGGCCTGAGCAATCCCGAGCTTCTGTTTCATCCCGAGCGAATATTGTTTGACCTTTTGCGTCAAGTTCGGGGCAAGTCCGACCTGTTCCATCGCCTTTCGGATTGTTGCATCATCAATTTTGTTTTGAATCCGGGCCAGCTCTTTTAAGTTTGAGAAGCCGTCCAGTTGACCGATGTAACCGGGACGTTCAATCAAAATCCCAAAGTCCTTCGGAAAACGGTTTTTTCCCGCCAACCGGCGTCCGTCCACTTCGATCGTTCCTTCGTCCGGAAAGACGAATCCGCACAGCATCTTAAATAAAACGGACTTGCCGGAACCGTTGATGCCGGTTATGCCGTAAATCTTCCCCGCTTCAAATGATACGTTGACGTCATGAAATAATTCCTGTCCTTTATAACGCTTGCTGACATTCGTAAGTGTAATCACTTGTTTTCCCCCTTAGTAAGTTGTCCGGATTTGCCTACGAAATGCGAGCTGAATCACGGTCAAGACGAACAGACCGGTCAACACGAGTTGAATCGTGATACTGACTGCCGAATGATCCAACAGCCGGACCGTCCCGTTCAAGCCAACCGGCATCCAGTCTTGTCGGACGAGCGGTAGCAGAGCGACCATCGCTCCCCCGATCCAGTACATACCTTGGACAGCTTCACGCGTCCAGTACAACACGAGAAACAGAATCAGTCCGTACACGATCAGTTGCAGGGAACCGTTGACAACCGTGTGATAAAGAAGCGTCGTGATCCGGACCGGCAGACTTTCCATCCCCGTCGTCCACTTCACCCCCCGAATAAATGCAAAGCCTGTCGCAAGTACAACCAGCCCTGTTGCTGTCAGGACCGCCGTCATGATCAAGCGGCTAAATTGCCGTAAAAACCAGCGATTCAATGACTGATGCCGGATGATATGGTACATTCCCTGCTGAATGACATCCCGCTCGAACCGTCGGGTCAGTAAATAGGTGTAACCGAAAAACAGCACGGCATGATTCAGATAAGGCTGGAATGAAAAGTTCTCGGACGCTGTACCGCTGAATACCGCGATCAGATAGTCCCCATACGTCTGTCCCACCGGCTGCATCAAGAAAATCAGTACACAACAAACGAGGTAGAGACTGGCTGCGCCGCCGCTTTGCGGCAACCGGATCGGCCGGTCAAGCAGTAACAATCCGGCGCCGATGATCAAAACACAACCTGTCCAAAAAGCATACGCCTGATGCGCAAGCAGGGCGGCTAACGATAACAGGAATAACGGGCTCGGAAGTCCGATTTTAAAGGCAAACCCTGTCCCTAGAAACAAAAGGCTCGCAAGCAGGTATAGCAGTTTCGGGCGCTTCGTCCACAGGTACACGAGACCCAGTAACAAATGAATCAGCAGTCCACCCGTGAATAAAAAGCCGAGTTGCAACAGGTGGGCAACGAGCGGCGGAAGATCAAAAAACAGCGAATCTTTTGAGACATAAAAGACTTGTTCCGTCCGTGCCGCAAGACTCCAAACGGACGCGGACGGCGCCTGCAGCGAAAAAGCATATCCGACCGTTCCATACAGCAATAGGCCTGTTCCCCAGACTTTCGCAAATCGGCACGTACTATGTAATAACGCCGATCGTGAATCGCGAAAGCGGATTAACCGGTCTTCCGTTAAATCTGCTCGGATTCGGATAATCGACAACACCAGGACAAGTAACAAAACATCATAAATCAGCAGATACGTGTTCATCGTCACTGCTGTCAGCAGATCCCATTGGTTGAAGACAATACCGTGTCCAAGTGCCTCCTGCTGATCGTAATACATCCAAATACAGGCGAAGACCGTCACTTGAAGCCAGGCAAGCGTATAGCCGATCCGGTTCACCATTCCCACTCCGTCCGCTTTTGTCCGGTGATAATCAGGCCAAGCAGAAACAGACCCAGCAGGCTGAACGGGACCAACACCGTCCATAACGGCATCGCAATGATGTTAAACGGAAAAATCGTACTGATCGGCGAAAATTGAGGCGCACTGAACAGTCCTGCCGTAAAATTCAACAGATGATAAAACAAAAAGGGAAGACCGACGGCGAGCAACAAATTCCCGGACAAAACCAGCAACAGGTAAGCAATCGTGGCGTACAGTGCCGCGTTTAGTCCAATCCAGAGTGCGTAGACCAGCATATATATCCCGTCTGTCCGGAACACTTGCGTGAAGGTCGTCAACGATTCCGGTCCCTGTTCATATGTCATCCAGTGCAAGTTCGGCTCTACGAACCGTAAAAACAGCATCCAGGCAATCATCGTCACAAAAAAGACGGTGAAGACAATCAGAGCATTCACGATCCCTTTGGCAACCAGATATTGTCCGAGAGCAACCCGCGTCCGGGCATACCGGATGAACTGATGGTCGATTTCACGGGCGACCGTCGGAAGATACACGAGACAGCAGAGTAACGGAAACGCGACGGCGACAATCACGCCGGCCGACTCTTCGAAAACGCCCTGCCAGGATGTGAAGACATAACCCGTCCGGACCTGTTTGAATTGCAGCAGGATGATGAGCGGAAGCAGCAATGACATCATGAGCGTCCGGCGTGTACCGCTTCGTTTGAATTCTGTCCAAATGATCATTTGCAATGGTTTCTCCTCCTTTGGTCAGGACCGCTTTTTTGTCAGATAATACAGCAAAATACTGAGCGCCGGAATCATGATTGATATGACTCCTGTCGTCCGTGACAACCGGTCCGTCCGGTAACGTTGAATGATGATCCAAATCGCAAACAGGACATGTGCCGCCGTTAATCCAAGTAAAGCAACGGCCAAGCCGATGACGACGGTGTCAATCATATCCAGTTCAACACTCCAGCTTCCGTCCGGTGACCCGCTTGCAAGCGACGAAATGAACGGTCGGAAGGCGGACGGGACATGTTGTTCGTAACGTTGTTCGAGCGCCATCCGTTCCCCGTCTGTTGACGTACTGTAGATTCGGGCTCCCGTGACGCTCCATTCTTCCTCCACCACCGTCTTCAGCGGTGCAGCATCCGTCGTCTGCCACTCTTCCCCCAATTCGTACGGAATACCTCGTTCCATCACATCCGACATACTTCGCGCCATGAAACCACCGGAGCCGAACAACAGACTGACAATCATCACGATGATACCGGCCAACAAAATGCGTTTCGCAAACAGCTTTTGAACGAGTTGCAACTCCTGAATCAGGGCTTCCGACTGTTCTTCGCCGCCGAAGCGGTTGATGGCCATTTTCATCGCCGCCTGTTCCGAGTAGCCGTCAAAGACCAGCTCGGCGACAGCTTCTTCCAAATGTTGACGCGTCTCGTCTTTTAGTTCCTTTGTTTCCGGCAAATCCGGATCAGCCGAACGGTACAGCCGGTCCACATATTCATTGATCATCCGTGTCCCCTCCTAAAAATTGATTCATTAGTCGTTTGACGACCTGCCACTCCTGCCGCTTCGTCCGTAATAACGTTTGTCCGGCATCTGTCAGGTGGTAATACTTGCGGCGTGCTCCCCCGGCTGCCTCATCACTCCAATAGGACAGGACGGCTTCTTTCTTTTCGAGCCGTTTCAGCGACAGATAAAGTGTTCCTTCTTTCAGTTCGAAGGCATCAGCACTTTTTTCGCGGACTTCTTTGGCAATTTCATAGCCGTACCGATCTTTATCGACCAATAGAGCCAATATCAAGGTGTCGATATGCCCTTTTAACAGCTCTTTATCAATTTCCATCTTCTCCCACCACCTCTTACATACAATGTAAAACAATGTACTCTATAATGCAAGGTACTTAAACAAAAAAATATTTAGTTAACAAAAGGGCGATGGATTGATTCCGTCACCCTCTTGTCGATTCGGTCCTCTAGACACAATCCTTATATATAAAATGGCTTCCGCCATTTTTATTCAGCGTTAGTCTGATTCAAATTTCTGAATCAATTGATCGATCTGGCGAACAAACGGCAGGATATCTTTCTCATCCGTCATAATTCGGTGTAGTACTTCTTTTCCTTTAATATACAAATAAGCATGATGACGATTTGAGGTTTTTTCTTTCGTCAAACAAGCGGTTAAAAGATGATTCGAATGGTGTAGTGTATGTGCAGCTAAATGAATCAATTCCTTCATTAACACTTCCCTTGCTTCATCCGTCGCCTCTTCCTCGAACAAACGGACAAGGGGTTCTAACAATTGAGCTTTAGTTGTAGACCGCAACTGTGCGTATCGAATCTCAATCGTTATGTTTTCAGACTGCTCCTTCTTCTCGACAAGAAATAAGGGAGGTCTGATTATGGTCTTGATAACGGATGTGAATGTGTCAATGGTGATTTCAGCCATTCTGGAAACTCCTTTCTGACAGAATTCAAGTTATGATTATTGCGGATGAGGACATCGAACGAAAGAAACCACTTTAGTTCCCTGTTTTCATCCGAAATCAAGTATACCATTTACCGGTTTTAAGATGGGATTTTGTCTCCTTTTTCAATAAAAAAACACGCTACAGATTTTTACCAATCCGTAACGTGTTTTAAACTAATTTTCTTCCATTCTCTTAATTCACCTGAATCAAATCTTGTAACGAATATGCTTTTAACGCTTCCGAAAATTGGAGAAATGCATAATCAAACGCTTCTTTCATATTTTCCAGATTTTCATCTTCATGGATTTCAGGAAAATTTTCAAGATACGAGACTTTTTCAAAAAGTTGTACGATTTCACCTAATGTAATCTCTGACGGATCTTTCGCCAGCTTAAAACCGCCATTACGTCCTTGATAGGAAGTGATGAGTCCGAATTTGCTTAGTGCATGAACAATCTTCATCAAATGATTTTTCGAGATATCGTAATAGTCGGCGACTTCTTGAATTTGAACGAGTCGAGTTGGGTGAAGAGTCGTAAACAATAGTACTCGAATCGCATAATCCGTTGATCGAGTCATTTTCATTATTTTCACCTACTTTGCTCTCTATACCGTTTATAGTACAGAAAAAAAGATACAAGATATAGTTTTAAGCGTTTCGGAATATGTCGATTTTTTTTACGAAAGATGTTTCCCGAAAACATGTACAGGAAATATTGGATATATGCAGAACGTTTTTGGAAGGAGCTCTGGCAGATGAAATTTTTAAGCGGTTCGGAATTTTTAACATTTATCGAAAAACAATTTTCGAAAGAACGGTATCGCATTGTTTCGACCTATTTGACGGCTAATTCAGCTAAAGTCTCTATTTTCCAACTGGATTTTTCAGAAGAGCGGATCATGGATATTGAATACTTATTGTTTTTGCCGACACTCGAGAAACGGATTTTCATTCGAGGCGTCCGACATTCGTCTAATTTTCAGTTTTTCTTGAAAAGCTTTGAATCGCTGGATGAGTTAGTCGGACCGATCCGCCAGTTAAAAAAATAAATTCCTGTCTTTTGCGTCTTTGTTCCTGTCAGTCAAAAATTTTGACTGACGTTCAGTTAATGAATCAGGTCAAAACCTCCCTATAACATGTATAATCATAGTATGTTATTTAAACAGTGATCTTCATGCGGGACATGAATCGCATGTCTCACCTGCTCACTGTAGAAAGAGGTTATGATGAAATGGCTGTCTCGTAAAATCACCCGAACCTTTTCAGGTCTACTTATATTGATTTTTTTGATTTTAGTGTGCATCACGACTGGTGCATACTTTTATTCCATTCAACAACTCGAACAAAATAATGCCATGCTGTTACGCCTGACGAATCAAAAAACTGCAGCGCGTCAAATTTGGAATGACTTGCAGGAAACGAATATTGAAATTCAAGAAGCATTATTATTAAAAACCCCGGCTGTTCCAAGATTGTCCAGTGATTTAACGCGGACAAAACGTGAGCTCGAGCGTTTGGGACACGATTATCCGTCCGAAGAGACTAACTCTTATCTGCAAACATCGTCAACATTGATCGACTATTACGAAAAAATCCTGATCCCTTTGACAAAACATCCGCAATCTTCTCGCTATACGGACGATACCGCCATGCGACGGATGCTAAAGGATGCAGACCTGGACGTCCCGTTACAATCGACTTCAAGCGGAACAGAACGTGCTTCCCTGGATACGATGTATTTTTTTTCAAAAAACCGCCAGGCAGCCGATCAGTACATTTCTTCCGTTCATTCGCAGGAAAAACAAGCGCAGCAGAAGCTGGCTGATCAGATGCGGACAACGCTGTGGGGTACACTGACAGTTCTCATTGCAGTCTTTTTCCTACTGAACAGTTGGACATTCCGGTTTATGCAACGATTGACGGATGATCTCGTCCGTTTGGTCAAACAAACGAAAAATCCGTACACTTTTTCCGCTGTCCCAGTAATTAAACGACAGGATGAGATTGGTGTTCTGGGAAAGGCCATGCGTGATATGATGACGATGCTTGCTTTTCAGCAATCGGAGACTCAGACGGTCAATCACCAATTGTCACACCGCAATCGGGAACTTTTCAATAGTCTTCAGGAAAAACAACGGACGGAAACTCTGTTACAGTTACAGACTGATTTTGCACGCCGCTTACTCGAATATGATTCGCTTTCGTGTCTAAATGGATTACTGCAAGATCTCGCCCATTCTTTCGGATTATCCGAATTAAAATTAACGATGCTTACGAGTCAGGAGGAAATCATTTACCGGTCTCCCCGTCCTGTCAGGAAAAGCCGGCATTCTATCGTCCGTATCGTTCCGTTGCTGAATTCCCGTGAACCGGAACCGTTTGCCTTGTTGACGTTTGAGGATCCAGCCGGAGATGCTTATAAGAAACTATCGGCATTGAGTGATATTCTTTCGCTCGGAATATTACGCATGGAACACATGCGGACGTTAAACGAAGACAAACAACACGTACAACGGATTTTGGAGAGTCTGCGTGAAGCTGTCATCTACGTCAATTTCCCAGACTCCCGACTCATCCATAACGGAACACTCGTGACGATGTTTCCCGAGTTACATGATTTGCCGGATTCGTTGCATGAGGTTGAATCCATCCTGGATATTTTCCGCCGGGTATTCATCGTTGAAGAACAGCTGATCGATTATGTGACGCAATTAAAACTTCATTTGGCAAGTGGCCATGCCATGGAGGCACAAGACTTTGAAGTTAATGGAAATCGTCATATTCGACTTTATACGGAATTTCTTCCGGACAAGAAGGGCATCATTTTTGTTTTAAGTGAGCGGACAGCTGAAGTGGAAGCGATTCAAAACGAACATGCCTTTATCTCGATGATTTCGCATGAGCTCCGGACACCGCTCGCTTCGATTGAAGGATTTAGCGAACTGATGATCCACCGGAGTTTATCAAACGATAAACAATTAAAATATTTAAAGACCGTCCACAGTGAAGCACAACGTTTAGGTAAACTGGTCACTGCCTTTTTAGACTATCAACGCCTGAGCCGCCAAAAGGAAGTGTATCTGTTTGAGTCCTTTGATATCTCGGCTTTGGTACAGGAAGTGGCGGACTGGATGAATATCTCGATCCCGTCCCATCAGGTCAAGTTTGATACGACGCACATGACTTGCCTGATTGAAGCTGACCGTGAAAAAATCCGGCAACTGCTGACGAATCTGCTAGGAAATGCCATCAAGTACTCACCGTCGGATCCGCAAGTCGATGTTCTGCTGGACTGCAGTGAGGAAGAAGTTGTGCTGACTATCAGCGATAACGGTCTTGGAATTCCACAAGAAGATCTGCCTCACCTGTTTGATTCGTTTTACCGTGTAGAGCGTCAAGAGCATAAGCAGATTAAAGGAACCGGACTCGGACTGCTGATCTGTAAAGAAATTGTCGAAGCCCATCAAGGCCAGATTTCTGTTTCTTCCGAATTAGGTATCGGCACCGATTTTCTGGTCCGGTTGCCCATCCGGCAACAGACGGAAATAGAACTAAAATGAGCTGATTTGAAGATAGAGGAAGTGTATACGTATGGATTACGAGTTAGATCGCATCATTGATTACCTGAATCGGAACTTTCACGACCATGTCAGTTCTTTTTCCGGAATGATTTTAAAAGAAACCTCGCCGGCCATCATATTAATTGAAGATCACGTCCGGCGGCAGCTGGGTCATGCTCTGTATCAATATCCTGAGTTCATTTCGGAAATCGAGGATACCATTTTCCGGTGCCTCATCGATATCCGAGGAAATAAGGAATCCGAGGATCCCACAGAGATATTCATTTCAAAAGCGCAACTTTATTCCCCTTATCATTATCTCGTCACTTTTTTATAAGGAGTCGATTGGCGTATGAAAAAAACAGGAACCGCCCTATTGATCGTCGATATCATTAACAAAATGGATTTTGAAGGTGCGGAAGATTTACTTGCCGAAACTCGTCCGATTTTAACTCCATTAGTCGAACTTAAACATATATGTAAATCGTATGATATTCCTGTCATTTATGTGAATGATAATTTTGGTCTGTGGCAAGAAAACGTCGATCAAATCGTTGAAGAATGTCGCGGTGGACTGGGCGATCCGTTCGTCCAAGCCCTCCATCCGCAACAGGATGATTATTTCATCATCAAACCCAAACACTCCGGTTTTTTTGGCACACAATTGGATATTTTGCTAAAACACCTCGACGTGTCACGTCTAATCATTACCGGAATCACGACCGATATGTGTATTTTGTTTACAGCAAATGACGCCTATATGCGGGAATACGAGATTTGGGTACCACAAGACTGTACTGCCGCTGAAACAACCGAGGCAAAAAACCACGCATTGGAAATTTTGCACACCACGTTGTCCATCGATTGTTCCGACAGTACGACGGTATCGTTCGATTAAAAAAGAACGGAAAGGCTTTTCTGCATTCCAAAACATTACATTTCAATGACAATCCTTCCCGATTGGTTTTTGTTTTTCCAAAACAGGTATATGTATCATGTAAAGTTTATACATGTTTTTAATCCAAGGGAGGAATCGTTCATGTTCAGACATCAAAAGGAACTACAGTTCGAGGTGAAAGTCGACCGTCCAGATCCGAAGTTGGCACGGTCTGTGCAGGAAGTATTAGGCGGACAATTTGGGGAAATGACCGTCATGATGCAGTATTTATTCCAAGGATTCAATTGCCGTGGAAATGAGAAATACAAAGATATGTTGATGGACATCGGAACGGAAGAAATCGGACATGTCGAAATGCTCTGTTCCTTGATTTCACAGTTACTTGATGGAGCCTCACCTGATGATCAGGCAGAAGCAGCCAAGGATCCGGCGATTGCGGCTATTTTAGGAGGCATGAATCCACAACACCTGCTCGTCAGCGGGCTTGGAGGGCTGCCTTCCAACTCAAACGGTGTTCCATGGAACGGTTCTTACATCGTCGCAAGCGGCAACTTGTTAGCAGATATGCGTTCCAATCTGCATGCCGAGTCACAAGGGCGTCTTCAAGTCGCACGCCTCTATCATATGACAAACGATGAAGGAGTTAAGGCGACCCTCCGGAAAATGCTGGCACGTGATCGGTATCACCAATACCAATGGCTGGCTGCAATTGAAGAATTGGAAGAAAAGAATGGAATCGTCGTACCTGCGACATTTGCTCCGGAGGATGAATTGGAGGCACAGCCTCACGCTTATGAATTTTGGGATCTCTCGGAAGGAACAGCTTCAAAAGAAGGTCGCTGGTCCCAGGGAAGTGCGCAGGATGGGACCGGAGAATTCGTTCACCTGGAAAACCCTGCACCCCAAGGCCAAATACCGGATCCCGAAATTCCGGCCCACAATCTGCATCATGATTTAAACGAGCCGCAACAAAAAAGAGGAATTACAGATACCGTAAAACACATTTTAAAGGACAAGGAATAACATACACGCAACCCATCTTAAATCCAAGTAAGCAACCATTTGCCCTCTCTTCTACCGAGAAGAGAGGGTTTCGTAACTTTTTAAGTCTTTTCCACAGATTTATCAAAAATTAGGCGAGAATACTCTCACCTCTAAGTGTCTCGGGCGAAGCCCAGCGTAAGTGGGAGATGAATCGCCTTTGGCCAAGGCGTGTCTTACGACACGTCAATTGTCCGACGTCCTCGGTTTGAAAACACTTTAAACCAGGAATAAATAATATGTCGTGTTCTTTGAAAACTGAAGGTATAGGGTTGTGACAGGAAGTTCGTTTGTCACGTAAAATCTTCAACGTTCACCTTGCGGATGACTGAAGTAGCGAAAACCAAGCAGAGTAAGCATCCGCACAAAAGAAACTGACAAGATTAAAATCCAACCGTCGGGACGACGGGGTTAGCCTGATAAATTTCCGACCAATAGGTTGGATAACTCAGGAATCCTTCACCTCTTAGCATAGCGTAGGTGGAGGTAGTTCAAACCGGTTCACCAAACTCATGATTTAGGACTCAGTTTCTTGGCGGATCCTTTACCAAGTTGTCACTGGCTGTTCATAGACAATCGAACCCGGCCTTACTCGTGGAACCGTGCCCGGGTTTCTTTTGAAGGCAACAGGCATTGTTGTTTCTGCCCGAACCATTTGTGACGGTGTTTTGCAATGAAATCATATGCAAGATCTCTTGCCGCACGCGGTAAAACACGGAAGATGGATGCGAGCGGCCACGCCCCATTCAAATGCTTCGTAATCTGAAGTGCTGCATCTGATTTAACGTAAGGGATTCCCTCTTCAATGACGACCACACTGTCCAGGTCGGAAGGCAAACGATGTTTTTGAATAAGTTCCTGTCCTTTGATGCCTTGAAGCGAGGCAAACTGATAGTAGCCATGATCACGCTTCAAGATGAACTGTACACTGGTATCACATAAATTACACTCTCCATCAAATAAGATGATTGGTTTCATATTCCTGTGCCCCCTCTGACAATTGGTTCGATTCCTTATTCTTCTATCCTACATCAGATGAATCGAACACACTTACATTTTCACTTCTTATTTTTCTAAGTATTCATCCATATAACTTTTATACATGTTTTCCGCCTGTTTAATTGGATTTCATCCAGCGGGAGTCCACCATGCGAAGCAAGTTCATTAAATCACCTTCTGTCCTGATGACGGCTTGGCAAGCGACAGCTTCATTTTGAAGCAATTTTATCCGTACCGGTGTCTCATTGATAAAACAGAGCGCAAACAGCAGTTCCGAATGTATTTTTGTATAGGCCGCGACTGCCAGTAATTCTTCATTTAAACGTTCTCTTACTTCTTCACTCGTATGCATGTGCAAAAGGTGAATCGTTTCATGAAGAAGAGATGATTTAAGACGATCCGAAATATCCAAATACCGGACTTCAAGATGTATATCCTGTCCATGTCCCCATCGCGTCGTCAGAAAATACGGTGGACTGACTAATTCCTGAATAAATCGAATGATACGATCAATACTTATCTCAGACATAAAGAAACCTCTCTTCTCACTTCGATACGACAAACGCACCGAAGACCTTCATTTTTAGGACGTGGTTGACACTTAAACATGTTTAAAATAAGTATGTTTTAATCGTGATCATTTCACATCACTTAACTTTTTTATTTTAACATAACGAGACTTTCCAAGCCGAATCGCAAGCAACGAAACACGGTTTTCCTCTCACCCGTAGGAAAAAGGAAAACCGTACTTTCCTGTTGCATCATACTTTTACTTTCGTCAAGTCTTCCAGTGTGTAGGCTTGTAAGGCGTTCGCAAACAAAAGGAATGCTTCATCAAAGGCCTGACGTGTGTTCTTAAGCGTCTCTTTTTCATTGGTTGGCAATACTTCTTTTAGATAGGAAACTTCTTCAAACAGAGCTACGACTTGCCCTAATGTAATTTCATTTGGTGCCTTGGCCAGTTTAAACCCGCCGTTGCGCCCTTGATAAGACGTGATTAAACCAAACTTGCTTAACGCATGGACAATCTTCATCAAATGATTTTTTGAGATGGCATAATGATCCGCCACTTCCTGGATTTGAACAAGCCGGTTCGGATTCAACGTCGCATACAACAGGACGCGAATCGCATAATCCGTCGAACGTGTCATTTTCATTCTTTTCACCTTCTTGAGTTCTTGCCGTTCTAAGCAGACAAATACGAGTGTGTCGATCGTAATAATTTCCGTGCAGTTGCACATATTATTTATCAAATATAGAATATTTTCTTAGATTTGACAATCCAATTAACTGCGTCATATTTTTTCTTTTCAAGGCTGTCATCATGGACAGACCTGTTTTTTAGCAATCAATCGTACTAAAAAGGACATTCCGTCTGACGGAAATGTCCTTTTTAATCGTTATTAATCCCGTGCTGCCAAACGATACAGCAGATCAAGCAACTCGATGTAGAGCCAGATGATCGTGACGATTAATCCGAAAGCGGCCACCCACTCCATCGATTTCGGCGCACGTGCCTGGACTTGTTGCGAGATAAAATCAAAGTCCATCACGAGCGACAGGGAAGCGACGATCACGATGACGAACTGAATCCCGATCGCAAGCGGCGAACTGCCGGTCATGAATGGCAGATCGACACCAAACAATGCGAGCAACAAGTTGACCGCGTACAAGACGAGAATCGACAGTATCGCTGCCGTGACTGCTGAGCGGAAACGTTGTGTTACTTTAATCATGCCCGTCGAATAGACGAACCACATCGCAAACGACACGACGAATGTCGCGAGGACTGCCTTCCCAACAAGTCCCGGGTACATGCTTTCGAACATCAGTGAAATCGCACCGACGGCGACCCCTTCAACGATTGCATAAACCGGTGAGAGTACCGGTGCCGTTCGTGGTTTAAACGTGATGATCAGCGCAAGAATCAATCCGAGGACGACTCCTCCGATCAAGGCCGGCACTAAAAATTGCGGATTAGCGGCTAAAAAGAACCAGGTTCCCCCCGCTGCTGCCGTGACGAGTGCAAGTAAGAGGAAAATCTTACTCATCGTCCCTGCCTTCGTCATCGGGCGTTCGCCGGCACGCGCCGTCTCGAAACCACGGCGTAAGGCTGGATTCACTTTAAAACGTGTTGCCATCTTGCGTTCACTCCTTCTGTTTTTCTATTTCTTATTACGGTTGTTTCCCGGAAAAGTTTCAGCTTAACCAGCTATTTAACGCATTTAGTTGCAGCATCACGACCGGAATCGAAGCTTTGGCTGAGACCAGATGCGACGTTGCCTGGCCGACCTTCCCTGTCGTGACAAACGGTTCGTCGAGCATCCCTTCACCGATCGGTCCAAACGGATCACTGTCGATGATGCGGTGCTGATAACGAATGAAGACTTCTTCATCTCCTTGTTTCATTTTACATCCCGATTCTTCGAGCGGGCGGTCAATCCCGTATTCGGCATAATGCCAAACAGTTGTCGAATCCCACGGCGACCCGATATGCAGAATCTGTCCGTCCGCTTCGATGAACTTCTCAAGCGGGGAGCCGGGACCGAATCCGTTATCAATCGTATGACCCGCAACGAAGGCTTCCGCCTCTTTCCCCCAGGCTGTGACCGACCACATCGGGTGGGCACTGCGTTTGACTTCCGGGAACGTCCGGAACAGTTCCGGCACCTTGCCGATACTCCGGGTTGGTGTCTTCGCCGGATCGTACGCCGGCATTTCCTGACGGATCGTTTCCCACCAGTCTTCCGGAACGGCAGGACGGCTCCAGTTTTTCGGATCCGAATTATCCGTACTCTGTGCCGCCATCATGATCAGACCGTCCGACGTGACAACTTCCTGTAACGCTTCAATCAGCGCTTGTGCGCCACCCGGAATCCAGCCAATCTGTTTCATCGCGCTGTGAACGAACACTTTCATGCCCGGCGTCAAACCAAGTTGTTTCAAATCGGCGATCAGTTTTGATTTCGTGACCATTTGTCTTGCTTCCATTTCGCACCCCTCACTCGACGACAAGGCGAATCGTCGATCCTGTTTTGCCTTGCGTCACTTCAATTTTCGCATCGACCCGCGACTTCAGCTCCTGCACGTGGCTGATGATCCCGACCATTCGGCCGCTCGCCTGGATGGAAAGCAGGGTCTCGATCGCCTGTTCAAGCGATTCCGGATCGAGTGTGCCAAATCCTTCATCAATAAACATCGTCTCGAGTGACACGCCGCCGCTCGCTTCCTGCACGACTTCCGACAGACCGAGTGCCAACGCGAGCGATGCCTTAAAGCTTTCCCCGCCCGACAACGTCTTGACGTGGCGTGTCTGTGACGTATAGGCGTCAAAGACGTTTAAATCGAGACCATATTTCTTCAAGCCTTTACCGGCTTCCGTCTTCCGTTCGAGCAGGAAACGTCCGGACGTCATCCCGTGCAAGTGACGGTTCGCCGCTTGCAGGATTTCATCGAAATAAGCGGTTTGGACATACGTCTCAAACGTCATCCGCTGGGCGTTTTCACCGACCCCGACCCGTGCCAGTTCGCCGATGATGCCGTACCGCGTATCTTCCGCCTCGATTTGTTGCTGAAGACCCGACCAGGCATCGACCAGTTGTTTGATATGCAACCGTTCTTTTTCGATACCAATCCGGTAATCCGTCGCTGTCGCCAGTTCCGCTTCCGCTTGTCTGACGAGCGGACGAAGAGATGTCAGATCCGGACGATCCTGTTGCTGAATCTGTTGTCGGATCCGCTCAAGACCACTTTCGACGTCCTGCCGTTTCCGCCGGTCCGCTTCAAGTCTCTCTGCCAACCTTTCCATCACCTGGCGTGTCAGACGGGCCTGCTCGAATTGTTCGATCGTCTCGAAGCGTTCTTCTTTCAGGCTCTGCTCCAAAGCCTGTTTGGCTTCCGCCTGCTTTGCCGTATGTGTTGCTAATTCTTCTTCCACATGCTCAAGACGTCCGCTTCGCACCGCGACTTCCTGATCGAGCCGTTGTTTTTGCGTCTGTCCTGCTGTCCGCGCCGTTTCAAAATCTGCCAATCGTTTTGCCAGTGTCTGCTGTTCGGTTTCCAACTCACGGCGTGACGGCGCATCTTGATGTTGATTCAGTATTCCTTCGAGCCGGGCGAGCTCCAACAACAGTTTCGACTGCTGATTTGTCTCTTCTTCGATTTGTCGGTCTGCCTGTTCCAATGCCGTCTCGCTCGTCCGGATCTGTTGCTCCAGCTGCTGCTTTCGTTCCTGTTGCTGTTGCAAGCGGCTCTCTTGATTTTTCAAGTCGTTGATTTCAGAACGAATCGCGGAACTGTCGGTCGAAACCGGTTGTCCGTCCGTCAGTGCCGAGAGTTCCTGTTCGAGTTGCCGTTTCCGTTCCGCGACCGTCCGGTACGTCGCTTGTAACTCCTGATGCGCCGATTGCGCCGTTAGGTAAGCTTGATGCAACGCTTCCACATCGAGCGGTTCCGTTTTGACAGCAAGTTGCGGATGTGTTGCACTACCGCAGACCGGACATGCTTCTCCGTCATGCAGATGTGCCGCAAGTTCCGCTGCCAGTTGACGGCGTTCATTCTGCCGGCCAGCCGTGTATATTTTTTCTGCCTGTTCTTTCTCCGTTTTCACGCGTGTCCCGAGCTCGATCAGCCGCAATCGTTCCGCCTCATTCCGTTGCCATTCTAAGTGTTTCTGTTCGATCGATTGCAGGACGAAGCGGCGTTCCTGCAAGGACAGACGGGTGCTCGAATCGTCGGTCATCGTCGCGATTTCTGCCTGCAACCGGGTCCGTTCACTGCGCTGCCGGGTCCGCTGATCGCGTAACGCCTCCGGATTCAACCGGGCGACGGCACGTTGCAGTTCCTGTTGTTGCTGGATCAGTTGCTCTTGATCCTGGAGACGTTGCAGTTCGTCGGCAATCTGCTCCAGGCGCCGTGACGTTTCACGCATTTCCGGTTCCTGCATCGTCAATTGCTCAACGGTCCGGTTGACCTGGTCGAGTTGCTGTTGCAAGTGTTCCAGCTCGGATAGAACCGTTTGTTTCGTCCCTGCCAATTGCCGGACCGTTTGTTCCACCGACTGAAACGTTTCGTATACCCCTTGGATGGCTGCTGCCCGAGACGCGGCAGCATACTCTTCTTGCTGACGTGTCGTTTCCGGCAACGTCAAGGCAAGCTGTTGCTCAAGGTGCAGTAATTGATCGTACTCGATGAATGTCTGCTCGAGTTGTTCCGCCTGACGCAACCGTTCCGTCAATTGTTCGAGCGTTTGACGTCCCGTCTGTTCAATCGTTTTTGCCTGCTCAATTTTTTCATCGAGAGTCGCAAGTAATGTATCAGTCTCGTGACGGATCGTTGTTTCCGTCGCTTCCGACCAGTTGAGGTCAAGCGGAAGTTCCTCAAGTTTTGCGAGCTGTTTCGTTTTCGTTTCTTTGATCGCCGCCGCGAGATCCAGTGCTTTCCGGTGCAGCCGTTGTTGAAATTCCCCGTAATGCTCCGTCTTAAATAACTGTTTGAGGATTTGTAACTTGTCTTTTGATTCCGCCATCAGCAGTTCGCGGAACTTGTTTTGCGGGAGTAGCAGGATTTGCGAAAACTGTTTGTGGTCGAGTTGCAACAGTTCCTGGACCTGTTGACGGATTTCCGGAATCTTCAATGCAAGCGGCTTCCAGGCCGTCCCGTCATGCCGGGCCAGTTCCGCCTCATGTCCGTAATCCGTTTTATTAACCGGATGCGGCTGACTCGGTTGCCGGATAATCCGGTAACGCTCGTCTTTTAACAGAAATTCGAGTTCAACTTCCGTCTTGTCTTCCGGTTTCGCGAAATGACTGCGCAAATCGCTCATTTCCCGTTCTCCGCCTGACGTCTCGCCATATAAAGCAAACGTCAGCGCATCAAAAATCGTCGTTTTCCCGGCACCGGTATTCCCCGAGATGACAAACATCGTCCGACCGCCGAGTGCCCGGAAATCAATTGTCTGTTCGTCGGCAAACGGTCCGAACGCACGTAAGGTTAATCGTTCTGGACGCATGCAGCTTCCTCCTCTAAGACGGTCTGCATCGCATCCGTCGGTTGTTTTTCCCGGACTGCTTCATAAAACTCCCGAAACAGATCCGTCAGCGTCGCCGCCTGCACCTGATCGCGTGACGCCTGGACCGCCCGGGTACTTTCGCGGGTGAAGCCGGTCCGCTCAAGATGGAGAATGTTCGGATAGAGTTTTTTCAGTTTCCCCATCGGATCAATCAAGGCTTCGGCATCCGTGAGGTTGATTTTAATGTAATCGTCCGTCGCTTGTGTTGCGACAAATGCCGGAGCCGTCAGTTCGGCAAGACTGCCGGTCAGTTCACGCAAATCTCGTTTCGCCGTCAACGGTTCGAAGCGGCGATCAAATGTTCCACCATCATTCAGCGTCAAGATATCGACCCCTTTGATGTGACTGGCTTCCGAAAACGAATACTTCAACAGTGAACCGCTGTAGCGGATCGTCTCCGACTTGATCGCAAGCGGATTATGCAGATGACCGAGTGCCGTATACGTAAACGGAGCAAACGCACTGGCGCTGACCTGTCCCGCGGTCCCGACCGACAATTGGCGTTCGGAATCGGTCTCCAGCCCGCCAATGACAAAGGCATGCCCGACAAGGACACTTGGTCCCTCAATGTCCAACGTCTCGATGATTTTTCGCATCGCGTCATCATGCGTCCGGATTGTTTCATCTTGATAGACATACCGGACGGTCGCCGGATCTGCGAACGGGACCGGATAAAAACGGACGCCTTTGATCTCCACCGGTTCGATTGTGTCCGTCAATTTACCGGCCAGGTGCAGACCCGCCCGTTCGAGTAATGTCGTTCCGAAACTCAGCCGTTCCGCTGAATCATGATTACCGCTGATCGCAACGACCGGAATCTTCCGTTCGAGCACGATGTCGGCTAAGACCGTATCGAGCAGCTCGACCGCTTCCGTCGGCGGGACGGCACGGTCATACAAATCTCCGGCAATGATGACCGCGTCCGGCTGTTCCCGGTCCAGCAACCGCAAAAATTCCTGAAGAACGGCGCGTTGATTGCCGAGCATCGATTCCCCGTGAACGATTTTCCCTAAATGCCAGTCGGCTGTATGAATCCATTTCATCTCTTATCACGCTCACTTTTTCTCTATAATATCCTTATTTTAGCATGACTCGTGTCGTTCTGACGATGCTGTAGGTGATTCTAAAACGAGTAAAACCCATGGATTGGCCGGGGATTTCATCCGGTCAACCTATGGGTCGCTGTAGACGTTATGTGTGAAAGGTTAATCCGTGCTCCGCGAGCAACTGTCTCAGTTTCGGTATCGAGGACGGTCCGATTCCGTGCCACTGCAACAGTTCTTCTTCCCGGTAGGTCGCTAACATCTGGAGTGTCGTTACCCCGTGTTCGCTTAAGGCACGTTGCGCCGGTTTCGCAAGGACTAGAAATGGATCAGCCTCAGATCGTTTTTGCATTCATGATGACCTCCTGACAAAATAGACAAAACCCGCTTTCCGATTCAGCCGGAAGGCGGGTTTTCGGATGACTGATCAGTCATCTTCAGTGGGTGTGGCGCTTTTGCCGAAATCTTTTGACCGACGTGAAGATGGATACGGATCCTCCGATGATTGCTCCGACGACGATTCCCGTTGTAAATTTTCCTGCGGGATTTTTCGCAGAACCTGGTTCAGTTGCTGTTATATGTTCTTCCTGTTTCTGCTCGAATAACTGTTGGAGAGGGGAGGATGTAGTCTCGACTTCAACGATCCGGTCAACTTCCTGTTTACAATCTTCCCGGCGTTCGACGCTGCAAGGTGACAGATAAAATGGATTCAGATTCGTCCGATACCGGTCTGGATTCCAATTCGCTTGCTGAACGACTTCAGCTGCATGGTCTGTCCGCTTCGTCTGATCCAATGGCTGGATCGATTGATCGAATTCTTGTTTCATCGTAATCACTCCTCTTCGCATTCAATTCCACCAAAAAAGCTCCGACTTACGTCTGAAGTCTTATTTACCTCTTTTTTAAACATCTAAAACATGTATTAAAAAAATTCTTTTGCTAATTTGTGAACATTTCCACAAAGTAAGTCCCGTATATGTGTTTCGCCTTTCTAGGATCAGGCTCGCCGTGCAGTAAAATCCGTCCGTCGGCAAAAGCCGTAATCCGGTAATCATCCGCCTTGAACATCAGCAGATACGGATTCCGGAGACAGCTGATCCCGTGTGTAGTCAGCTCCTGTTCAAGCCGGACTAAATCCCGCGGTCCTTCGCCGCGGATTTGAACCGTATCCCGGCCGCACAAAGTCACGAATTGAACGGTCGGTGCATTCAGATACGGGTAGACCGGATCCTCTCCGCAAGACGGGCACGCGGATTGTCTGAGAGAACCGACGTTGATTTGACTCTGATGATTATCCCAGACATCGAATGACAGCAACGTCTTCCGTAAGGCGTTGTCCGCTCCCGTCAAATACTTCAAGGCTTCCGTCACTTGATGCGCCGCGACCAGTTGGACGACGGGACTGATGACGCCCGACGTCTCGCATGTCTCCTGCTGTTTCGGCAGATGTTCAAGTAGACAATGCAAACAAGGGGTCTGGCCGGGGCGAATCGTATAAGTCATGCCGTAGCTGCCGACGCAGGCACCAAAAATCCAGGGAATGCCGCGTTTTGACGCCACATCATTGATCAGCATCCGGACACCGAAGTTGTCTGTCGCATCAATTATCAAATCACTGTCGCGGACCAGACGTTCAATATTTTCCGGTGTGACATCTTCGACGATTGCCGTGACGGAAACCATCGAATTGACTTTGCCGAGCCGGCGTTTGGCCGCAACCGTCTTCGGCAAATGATCCTGCACGTCCTGTTCCGTGTAGAGTTGTTGCCGTTGCAGGTTGCTCCACTCGACATAATCCCGGTCAATCAACGTGACGTGCCCGACCCCTCCCCGGACAAGCTGCTCGGCATTCGCCGTTCCGAGTGCACCGGCACCGATGATGACGATACGACAATCCGCCAGTAGATCCTGTCCCTTTTGTCCGATCGGACGAAATCGGACTTGCCGGCTGTACCGATCCGTCATGACCGGCTGATCCCGCTTATCGGACTGCTTGCCGTCGCATACCGTTTTTTCTCGATCCGTCCGGCTTCGAAACCAAGTCGTCCCGCTTCGACCGCCAGTTTCATCGCCTGCGCCATCTTAACGGGATCTCCGGCATGGGCAACGGCTGAATTCAACAGGACAGCATCCGCTCCGAGTTCCATCGCGTAAGCGACGTCTGCCGGTGAACCGATGCCGGCGTCGACGATGACCGGGACTGTCAGTTGTTCGATGATGAAACTGAGCGCGAGCGGATTCAGAATCCCCTGACCGGAACCGATTGGTGATGCGGCCGGCATGATGGCATGACAACCGAGTTCTTCGAGCCGGCGGGCCAGCAATAAATCGTCTGATGTATACGGTAAGACGATGAAACCGTCCTTGATCAGTTCTTCTGACGCCCGCAACGTTTCAATCGGATCCGGCAACAACGTCTTATCGCACCCGATCACTTCGACTTTGACCATATCGCACATCCCGGACGCGCGGGCAAGTCGTGCGAGACGGACCGCTTCTTCTGCTGTTTTCGCCCCTGCCGTGTTCGGCAGCAAATCATAGCGGCTTAAATCAAGCGCCGCAAGCGGATCGGTCTGTCCTTTTGCAAAGACGTCGAGCCGTCGGACTGAAAACGTCAGGATGTTCGTCCCGGATGCTTCGACCGCAAGTTGTTGTATCGTTGCATCCGGATACTTCCCCGTTCCGAGTAACAAGCGTGAAGCAAATGTTTTTCCACCGATTTCTAACATGATTCATCCTCCTCCTACAAAATGAACGATTTCAATGACATCTCCGGGCTGAACGGTCGTGTCCGGATAACGGCACCGGTCGATGATCTGCCGGTTCTGCTCGATGATGACGATTTTTCCGTCAATCGCCAGCTGTTGCAATAAGTCGTGTAACGTCGTTATTTCTTCGGTCAATGCGTAGTCTTTTCCATTTAAACGAATGTTCACTTCGTGTTCTCCCCCTGTCGCTGGTGACTAAAAGCACCTAGCATCGCTTTCGGTTTTTTCCCCATGATGCAATCGGCCAACACAGTTGCCGTCGCCGGTGCCAGTAGGATGCCATGCCGGTGATGACCAGTTGCGACGAATAATCCGTCGATGCCGTCCACCGGTCCAAGATACGGCAGACCGTCACCGGTTTGCGGTCGGACGCCGGCCCACGCTTCGACGAACACAGCTTCCGCAAGCGGCGGATAGAGCCTGATCGCTTGATTTACTAACAAACGAATGCTGTCGAGACGGACGGTCGTCGATTCATCCCCGGGCCGTTCCGTCGCTCCGATGATGATTCGTCCGTCTGCTTTCGGAACGAGGTACACCTGTTCATTAAACAGCGTCCGGTCGAGGCGTCCGGTCATGAGGCGAACGGACAGACACTCCCCCTTGACCGGACTTGTGTCGATCGTGATGCCGAGCGTGCGTAATACAGCTTCCGATCCACGACCACTGGCGACAATGATTTGTCTGCCTGTCCGTAGACCTCGGTTCGTCTCGGCGCCGATGATCCGCTGTTCGTCCCGAACGAGCTGCGAAACAGATGTGTCTTCCTCAATGACTCCACCCCGTCGTTCAATCGCTCTCCGTAAAGCCTGCGTCATTAATCGCGAATCGATCTGTCCGACTTGTTCGAGCGTCAAGGATTGATTTCCTCGTTGCAGGCAAAACGGCTGTTCCAGATAACCACTCCCGAGACCCGTCTCGTCCGACAATTTCCTGACCAATGTCGGATAGAGCGTCCGGCTGAGCGCCGCCAGTTCGTGTAACGATTCCGGCAGTTCCTCGTCTGTCGCAAGCATCCCTGCCGCTGCCCGTGTCGCCCCTTGCCCGGCTGTCGACTGGTCAAGTAACCGGACAGTTTGTCCGCGTTTGAGCAACTCATAGCCGAGCGTCAGACCGATGATCCCAGCCCCGATAATTAAGACATCCGGTCGTGTCATCGTTGCATCACCTCCCGGAACCGGTCAGCTGCTTTAAGCGGAATCGCTTGCCTGAGAATCCCCGACAAGACGGCAACGCCCGAACAGCCGGTCGCAAGGGCATCCCGAACGTTGGCCGGATTGATGCCGCCGATCGCAATGACCGGAATCGTAGTCTGGTCGACGATATGTTTTAAGGCATGCAGTCCCCGCGGCGGTACCCCTGGTTTTGACCCGGTTTCAAAAATATGACCGTACATCACGTAATCCGCACCGGCTTGTTCTGCTGCTGCCGCTTCCATCAGCGAATGGACCGATTGACCGATCCGCAGTTCCGGAAAACGGCGCCGGACACGATCGACCGGAATACTGCGTGTCGTCAGTTGAATTCCGATGCCGGTGACGAGAGCGACGTCAAGCCGGTCATGGACGATTAATCGTTCCGCCGGCACCCCGCGTTTCATTAATAATTCAATGCAGGTCACCAACTCCTGTGCGGACCAGTGCGGTTCCCGCAGATGAATCTGGTCGACGTGCGTTGCGAGTTCCGGTAACGTGCGTTCCAGCGTTTCCCGGCCCTGTTGACCGGTTGTCATCAGATGTAACCGATTCATCATTTCCCCCCTTTCTACACGAAAAAGGACCACCCCATGAACTGATGGAGTGGTCCTACAAAAAAGGGCGACAGTCGTCGCTTCCTCTATGATTGATCGGAATCCACTTCCCTCCGCTAGTACGAACTAGATCAGGTTCAAAGGGTCCGGATACTTCCGTCTCAGTCTGCTGCGAGACTCCCCTAGTGTAGGTATTGATTTATGTGGTACGCCTGTAGTTTACCATGGGTAGTCCGGTTTGTTCTACCCTTGATTAACGTCGCATGTCCGATTCGACCGCTTTGACCTGCTCGATCAAGCGTTCATAATCGCCGACGCGTTTCGTTTGAGACAAGTCATACGTTTGTTTCAAGCGTAGAACCCGTTCCACTTTCTGATCGAGATCGGCTCTCGACAATTTTCCTTGTTTGATCCGCACCATGATTTCCTTGTGAACGGACGTGTAGGCGCCGGGCGACGAAAACATCGCCATGTCGGCACCGTTTTCGAGCGCAAGGCTTACCGCCTGAGCCAGACCGTATCGTTCCGTAATCGCGCCCATCACCAGATCATCCGTGATGATGACCCCGTCAAACTTCAGTTCATCCCGTAAGATACCGGACATGACCGGTTTTGACAACGAAGACGGACGGGATTTGTCGAGAGCCGGGAACAGAATATGCGCGACCATCACCATTTCGGCCCCTTCTTTAATCGCCCGTTTGAACGGGACGAGTTCCGTCTGTTCGAGTTCCGCTTTCGTCGCATCGACCCGCGGCAGACCGACATGGGAATCGACGGTCGTGTCGCCGTGTCCCGGAAAATGTTTGACGACCGGAACGACGTCTTCTTCTTTCATCCCCTGCATCAACGGGACACCCAGCCGGGCCACTTGTTCCGGATCCGCACTGAGCGATCGATCACCGATGATCGGATTCGCCGGATTACTGTTGACGTCAAGGACCGGAGCAAAGTCCATATTAAAGCCGTAAAAACGGGAAATCAAACCGAGCGTCCGTCCGACTTCCTTCATCAAAGCAGGATCATTTTTCTGACCGAACGACAGGCTCGGTGATAATTTCAGTTGCGCATCCGGGACCCGGCTGACGCGTCCACCTTCTTCATCAAAACCGAGGAACGCTTTTTCGTCCGTCGTTTGCGCTTTGGTAATTGCTGTCGTAAAGGTTTTCAATTGATCGGTCGAGGTGATATTGCCGCCAAGCAGCAGGACACCACCGAGTGCATGATTCTGCAGTAATTGACGGTCCGCTTGCGTCAGAGCTGTTCCCGTCACGCCGATGTACAGCAACTGATCAACTTTTTCCGCTGTCGACATCTTCGAGATGGTCTCTTTCAGTTGTTTTTCCGCCCGTTCAGCGGCAGAAGGCCGGTCCGCTTGCGGCGGCTTTGTTTTCTTCGCCGGCTTCGGTTCCGGTGCAGCCGGTTTTGCGGGCTCGTCGGCGCAACCGGCGAGGAGGATACTTGCCAACAGAACAGGAACAATCCGCTTCAAATCGGTTCCTCGTTCCGGACACCGTTGATCGAATAATAGACTTCAATTTCTGCATTCAGCGATTGTGAGACCGAGCAGTATTTGTCTTTGGATAAGGCAATCGCCCGGCGGACTTTATCTTCCGGTAAATCACCTTCGAGCCGGTAATGAATCGAAATCGTCGTGAAACGCCGGGGATGATCATCCGCCCGTTCACCTTCGATATCCATTTCAAATGACGTCAGCGTCAAACGCATCTTTTCTAAAATTGAGACGATATCGATGCCGGTACAACCGGCAACGGCGTGAAGCAGGAGCTCTGTCGGCCGGGGTGCTTGATTGTCTCCGCCGTTTTCCGGCGCGGCATCCATCGCTAAGTGATGTCCGGATTCGGTCTCCCCGCTAAAACCCATCTTGTGATTCCAAGTGACTGTTGCTTGCATCAAGATCACGTCCTTTTCTGATTTAAGTGATGTTTCCTACTCTGTTAGTATACCCGAATCTGTGACAGGTGAAATTGACTGTCTATTCACAATAATGCTTCTTTTTCTGTGTCAGGCAAATCCGGTTTCCGCCCTTGTTAAATCATGCTATTCTGATAAACGATAGTTTTTTTGCGCACAGGCGCCAGAAGTGGGGAATTATTTATGTCATCATCATCGACTCGTTTGAGTCAAGCCGACTGGCTGTTAATCGCGACGTTATCCATGTTGACGTTTGTCCTTGGAACAAGCGAATTCGTCATCGTCGGTATTTTATCTGAAATTGCGGACGGTCTGAACATCACGATTGCAAAAGCCGGGACACTCGTCTCCGCCTTTGCGATCGCCTTCGCCATCGGAACACCGATTACGATGTCCTTGACCGGACACCTCGAACGGCGGAAGTTAATGCTCAGTCTGATTTTCGTCTGGATCATTTTGAATATCTGCAGCGGGATTGCACCGAATTATGAACTGTTGCTGTTGTCACGAATCGTGACGGCTGTGCTGACGGGTGTCCTGATTTCACTGGCAATGGTCGTCGCAAGTGACAGTGTGCCGATCGCGAAACGCGGCGTCGCTGTCTCCTTCATCTTCGGTGGATTCACGATGGCAAACGTCCTCGGTGTGCCGATCGGTACATTCATCGGACAACATGCCGGTTACGCTGCCACGTTTTGGCTGACGAGCAGTCTTGGTGTCGTCGCTCTGCTTGCTGTCTTGAAAGTCGTTCCGGTCCAGCAATCGGAATCATCCGGTTCGATCCGCGAACAGCTCAGTTTACTCGCCAATCCACGGATCATGATCGCCTTTTTCATTCCGTCATTCGGATTCGGTGCGACATACGTCGTCTATACGTATCTCGTGCCCGTGCTTGAGTTGGAACTGAATTTGCCGTCGGCCTGGATCAGTCCGATTTTACTCGCTTACGGTGTCGTCTCGATCTTCAGTAACATCTTGGCCGGTAAAATCGCCAGTCGGAATCCGATCGGCCGTCTCCGGTTCGTCTTCATCGTTCAGGCGATCGTCCTCGCTACTCTATACGTGACGACAGCGTCGGTATCGCTTGGCCTGATCAACATTGCCTTGATGTCCTTGATGTCGATTTTATTGACGACGTCGACGCAAATTTATCTGATCGACCTGGCAGAAAAGTTTAATCCGGAAGCGAAAGGGCTTGCTGCTTCGCTGATGCCGGTCGCAAGTAACGTCGGGATTGCCTTCGGTTCCGCACTCGGCGGGCTCGTCTATGCGAATGGTCCGATGATGAACATCGCCCTTGTCGGAGGTGCCGTCGCCTTACTCGCCGCCGCGTTGACAGCCGTCAGTCACCGGCTCGATCAACGTTCTTAAAAAACGCCTGTTTCCAGAGTGTCCTCTCGTGAGGCGCTTGGAACAGGCGTCTTTTTGTACCGGAGACTCAGACCGAACCTTACAAGACTGTTAGGTGAACGTATCTGATTTGTTGCTTTATTTTCCAATCGGCATGATACGGTAAAGATAGTTTTTCATCCCACTTATGTAAAAGGAGATTTTATTATGAAATCGTATTATGCCATTCCATTAACTGCCCTCTTATTGACAGCGACGGTCAGTCCGATCGCGACATTTGCTGCAACACCGACTAAAGCCGAGACACCAAAACCATTATCGGAAAAAGCACTTGCGAAAAAGAAAGCCGCGATTACAAAACTCGCGACGTCTTTGATCGGAACACCCTATAAAGAAGGCGGAACAACAACAAAAGGATTTGACGCGTCCGGCTTCACGCAATATGTGTATCAAAAAAGTGATCTGAAACTCGAACGGACGATTGCGAAACAAGCCGCAATGCCACTCAAAACCGTCACACTCAAAAAAGCCGTCCCAGGTGACCTATTGTTCGTCCAGGCGAAAAAGGCGAAAGCACCGAACTTCGTCGGAATCTATACCGGTAAAAATAAATTCGTTGCCGTGACAACGAAAAAGGTCGAATCGCAGGACCTGACGTGGAGTTACTATGCGAAACAGGATATCATCATCAAATCGTATCAGTAAGATTAAAAAACGCAATCCGGAACTCCTTGAGAGCTTCGGATTGCGTTTTTTTGGAGTTATTAAAGTTGTTCGCTAGTTCAAGACAAGTTCATTGAGCGTAGTTTCTGCTCGTTTTAGTTTGTCCTTAATATTACCTTCATACAAGGTACGGTCTGATACGGGATCGATAAGACGAACGTTGTATATCCCATCATCCAACCGGTTCGCCGTATAAATCAAACCATCCTTAAGCGTAGTATACTCACCCAATCCAAACTCATCCGTCACTAACGGGATATCCATTGAATGTTTTTCTACTTGCTTTGTTTTTATGTCATACACAGTCCAGTTGAAATCACCCATTTCACGCTCAAATGCAATCAATTTAGATCCGTCCGCACTGAGTTCCGTTTCCCCATTGCTAAATGATTTTAAGCCTTTTATACGTTGTGTTTTTTTTCCGTTGCTTATATATAGCTTATCTTCTGTCATATCGGTTCCATCGATACGTTCCGTCGTAGAATAGACAATTGTTTCGTCGTGAATCCCTATCAGTGAAACATCACCTTTAGGAGTAACAGGTAAATTAATTTTTTGAACAGCATCGTCTTTTAAATCGATTTTGTACAACTGCGTGTCGACTCCGGTTTGCGGATCGTAGACGATGACATATAATAAACTGTCCCCAATTTTTTTATACGGACTGATTTGGGCTTCGTTTAACTTCCGAGCTTCAACAGGTGCCGGAAAATTTTTTTTGACAATACGTTGTTTACCGTCTTCCCAATACTGCAATTCCCATTTGTTATTGTCCGACGTACCGATTGCATATGTTATATCTTCCTGTTCAAATGTATTCACTTGATCAGAATGCATGAAGCGCCGGAAGTTATCCGGTGCATTTTTTTCATCAAATGGACTTTCAAACAATCCTTTAATCAAACTATCCGTTGTTTTTTGAACACGACCGTCTAATCCGACGGTGTAATCAATTTTTCTTAATCCTTGATCAATTAATTCTGCTTGAATAGACCTGACAGCCGGTTGTTTGGGATCGCCTTTGACCGTCTCCACAATAAAGTCAGATTCATCAATCGAACGAATAAACAGAGTATAGATTCCAAGCGTCAGGAAGCTGACGACTGCCAATATAAGTACAAATTTAAATTTTCGCATGACGTCCTCCTCAGACCGAAATTTTCCATTTTAACAAGCGCAGGCTTTTCCAAATCGTATAAATAAAGTAGAAAACAAAAAGCGCTATCATGATTGCAGATATTTCCTGTGACAAAAAGATATCGAGCGTTTCAATGACGTACATACCGCCCATCATGATCACGACAAGCGCAATGACTTCAAGCACGATGAACAACAATCCTTTTACTTTGCGATACGACCGTTCCAACAGCACGAGCATAAACAAAAAGCTGATGATAAACAGGGCAAGCGTTACAATGACGAGTACGTCTGACAGATTCATCGTATATAACTGTTTTAAAGTCCGAGACAACCCAAGAGTAGAAGTTGCACGGTAGTCATCCTTAATCATCCAGTTGAATATGACAAAACTGAGCTGAATGACTACCCACTGCAAACCAATGAAGCTAATGATGACAAGAGCCAGCGAGGTAAATTTAGCAAAAAAGATTTTTGCCCGGTTGCCCGGTAACAACAGTAAACGGTATATGTACTTGGACTCTCCCAGCCAGTCCCGATACCAGATTTGAACAGCATACAGCAACACAAGAGCTACTCCGATCAAGATAATATAGCTGAAATACGAGCTGGCCTGTTCAAACGATAACTTTTCAATCGTGCGGATAGCATCTGATTCGCTTACTTTCGCGTAGCTCATATAGTCCTGCACCTGACGTTCATGATAGATGACCCGTCCGACGACGGTCAGGATTTCAATACCCGCCATCGCAAGGATGACCGAGACAATCATTTTCCAGCTTCGTTTTAACTCTTCGTTCGTTAACATCAGGTACTGTTTCATCGCTGATAAACCTCCCGAATCCGGTCCTGGACCGATTTTCCGTATACTTCACGCATCTCTTCCGTATCGTGTTCATCGATAATCCGACCATCCTGTAAGAAGACGACCCGGTCAATCAGGTGTTCGATTTCAATGATTTCGTGTGTCGTCATCAGGATGCCGCGTCCTTCCATGTAATGACTCGAAAAGATCCAGGCAATCTGTTCTTTCGTAAATAAATCAATTCCGGCAAACGGTTCGTCGAGCAACAAATATGGCCGGTCGAGTGCAAAACCAAGCACGAGACTGAACTTCGCCTGATTCCCTTTTGACAGTTCCAAAATTTTGTCGGTCGTCAGTAACTTGAACAACCCCATCAGCTCTTCGGCGACCTTTGGATTCCAGTCCGGATAATAGTCGCCCATGTAAAGAAGAGCATCCCCGATCGTCATATAGCCGGGCATCGTCTGCAGGTCTGGAACAAAGGCGATTTTGTCACGTGAGACTTCGCCATTGACGAGGACGGTTCCGGCATCAACCGGGACAAGTCCCATGATCGCTTTTAAGATCGTTGATTTCCCTTCCCCGTTTAAGCCGATCAGACAGGTGATGCTGTCCGGACGCACCGAAAAGGAGACACCTTCAAGAATCGGTTTTTTCCGACCGTATCGTTTTTTTAAGCCATGGACTTCAAGCATCGACCTTCCTCCGTTCCGTTGATTGATAGACGGTTTCGACTTTCGTGACGACTTCACCAAGCGGAATCTGAATCGCTTGGACGGCCTCGATGAACTGGGCGACGGCTTCATCGAGCATCTCCGTCCGGACTTTTTTGACGATTTCCTGATCCATCGTGATCTTACTCGGGACGTTTCGTTCTGTCGTGATCAAATTTTGTTCCTCCATCTCTTTATAGGCTTTCTGCGCTGTATTTGGATTGATTCCCAGCTGCGCGGCGATTTCCCGGCGCGATGGGATTTCCTGTCCGCACTTCAGTTCTTCCGTTGCGATTTGTTCCTTGAACCAACGGACGACTTGAAGATACACCGGGCTTCTTTGGTCAAATTGCATCAGGTCCTTGACCTCCTTCTTCCGTTCATTGTATTAAAACAGTAATACACTTTCTTTCTGTATCATACGGGTAATACAGTTGGCTGTCAATTACTTTCCAAAAAAAAGATGCTGTCTCTAAAAATAGAGACAACATCTTGAGTTCCATTACTTTTGATATTCCAAAATCGTCTGTTGAACCGGAATCCCCGACATTGGTACCGTCCGCTCGACGAACAGATACCGTTTTCCATTGACCAAAAAGCGACGGTTCCCTAAATATTCGACCAGTTTTCCATCCTGTTTTAATTTTTGTTCAATCGCTTTGACGTGATCTTCGAGTGCATAGAACCGATCGTCAAACGTCATCGTGATGTTTTTATTTCGGAATCCAAGTAAGTAACTGTAGAAAAACCAAAATCCCGCCCCTAGTGCCAAAAATGCAAATAGAATGTCCATAAGTAATTCCCCCTTTTGATATCTTATTTTACGTTCAAGATAATGTAAGGGTTCCCAAATTATTTGAAATTATCAAAAAGCTTTGGAATAAAAAAACTGACTCTGGACGATGTCCAGAATCAGCCTGTCTTGTTTAGTAGGGTGTTGGATCTTCTTGCGGTGTATCCGGAATTTCCGTTGGTTCCGGGAACGTGTCCGGCTCCGGTTGACGGATTGGATCTTCCTGCGGTGTATCCGGAATTTCTGACGGAGGTGTCGTCGGAATCTCGTCCGGTTGTTGATCCGGTTCGTGTTCCGGCACTTCATTCGGATTTTTCTTCATGATGAGTTCCTCCTTATGATGTAATGTAATCGCCGCCGTTGATATGAATCGTTTGACCGGTGACGTAACTGGAGTCGCGTGACGCCAGGTAGACATACGCCGGTGCGTTTTCCGACGGTTGGCCGCGTCGTTTCATCGGTGTGTCTTCCCCGTGTGCTTCCACCTTTTCTTTTGTGAACGTTGCCGGGATGAGCGGCGTCCAAATCGGACCGGGTGCAACGGCATTGACGCGAATCCCTTTTTCAATCAAGTTTGACGCCAGCGAACGCGTCAACGTCGTGATTGCCCCTTTGGTTGCCGAGTAATCGATCAGTGATGGTGCCCCGCGATACGCCGTGACGGACGATGTATTGATGATCGAATCTTCCTTGTTCAAATGCGGTAACGCAGCCTGCGTCAGATAAAACATTGAAAAGAGATTCGTTTCGAACGTCTCTTTTAACTGATCCGGTGTGATCGCCAAGAAATCGTCTTGCGGGAACTGTTTTCCGGCATTGTTGACCAGGATATTCAATTGACCAAACTCTTGAATGACCTGATCAATAATCGGTTGGGCGTTCTCCGGTTGACTGACATCTTTCGCAAGCGCCAGTGCCTTTACACCATACCCTTCAATCAATTGTTTCGTTTTTTCTGCATCCCGTCCCTCATTTAAGTACACGATGGCGACGTTTGCGCCCTCTTTGGCATAGGCAATCGCGACGGCACGCCCAATACCGCTGTCTCCGCCTGTCACCAACGCCACTTTGCCTTTTAACTTACCTGATCCGACGTATTCCGGGTCGTCGTACACCGGTTCAGGATGCATTTCCGCTTCGATTCCCGGTTGCTGATCCTGTGTTTGTCCCCGTGCTTGTTGATGCATCTGCTCCAATTCTTCTTCGCGCATATGACCCAACCCCTTTTCACTATTTAATGACTACCTTCATTAACATTCCCTTGCCATATATCAATAAACGTCTAACGAAAAAAAAACGATAAAAATTATCGTTTTTTTTAGTTCGTTTCTTCTATATGAGGAGAAGAAACGTAACACAGTCATTCTTCATTTGAAAATAATGGCGACCATTCACCAGACTGAATCATTTTCATCAATTTTTCAGGATACAGCTTCACTGTCTCTAATTGTTCGATTGGAACATATCGATAAATCAATTCTTCGCCTTCCACTCCGAAAAATTCTTCGGTCGTGACCGCCATATCACCCAAAATAGTTACTTCATAATAAAAGCCGACTTCATGAAAAGACACGTCTTCATATGTAAAAAAGTTTTCATGAACGGATAAAAAGCGTGTGACCTCGGCCTTTAATCCGAGTTCTTCTTTGATTTCCCGGACGATTGCCGCCTCCCCGTTCTCCATCAATTGAATCCTTCCGCCCGGCAATGCCCAAAACTCATCCCGGACATTCCGGTGAATCAACAGATGTCCGTCTTTAATAATGACTCCCGCTGCCCGGTGGTTAAAGCGTTGTTGCCCTACTGTAAACTTGATATCCATCTTCATCTTCTCCTCCAATTCGCTATCGACCCATACTTTATCACATTTTCACATATTCCGGATTATGTCATAAAACTCATACCCTGTAATAAAATTTTCCCTGGTATGACGGTATTTCAGAATCATTCCTATCGATATATTACAATACATATTAATTACCTATATTTAAGCAATCAAACTGAAATATTATTTTCAAAACACTCGATGCTATACTCGGTTTATCAAATTCACTACTTCGACGCAGTATTCATATACAGCCTACAACTTATAGACAGATGCGATCTGTCACAACTCATCGACCGTCAATTGTTTTCACATCAGGAGGAACTACTACATGAAACGTATTTTAACAACCGTCACGATGAGCGCACTCGTCGTTTCAGGATTTGCTAGCACGGGTACAGGTAAGGTCGAGGCTGCAAGCTCTTCTTCTTACAAAGTCAAAGTCATGGCCGATGGATTACGTGTCCGGACCGGTCCTTCCACAAAATATAAAATCGTCGGCGGTGTCAATGCCGGAAAAACTTTTAAATACTATGGTAAAAAAGGCAAGTGGACAAAAATTTCGTACGGCGGTAAAAAACGGTACGTCTATTCCAGTTATGTAAAACGATATAGCATCGGGAAAAAGGCAACAGCCAAAAAAGCTTCCCACTCGACAGGTTTCCTCCGTCCGACAAGCGGACGCATTTCTCAAGGATACGGAAAAGCGAGCGGCCGCTACGGATATACGTTCCATAACGGCATCGACATCGCAGCAGCCACAGGGAAAACGGTCCGTGCGACTGCTTCCGGCAGAGTCATTAAATCAGGTTATCAAGGCGCCTACGGCAACTATGTCATGATGAAACATAAAGTGAACGGTTCAACCTACACAAGTGTTTATGCTCATCTCAGCAAACGTTCCGTCTACACCGGTCAATCAGTCGCAAAAGGCTCAAAAATCGGAAATGTCGGCAGCACCGGAAACTCAACCGGTTCACACCTTCACTTCGAACTGCACCGCGGCGGTTACATCTACAGCGGAACTTCAGCAGTCAACACGATCAATCCGCTCAGCGTTTTATAATCATTTCGGACAACCGTTTTCGGTTGTCCGTTTTTTTAAACCTTTTTGGAAATAAGTCCTTTGAAATAAATTCATTCTAATTATTGGAAAATTCATCATAACATACTGATTGTTCTGATTTCCTGACACCTTTTAAAAATCGTTGTCTAATCAATAAAAATCTGACTTTTACAGAAAAATCAATAAGAATTAAAATTCCTAAATTAAGGTAAAATAGATTTTCTGTTCTCTATAATATAAAATATCGAAACATTACAGAAATAATATTGTAATATTTAAACATTTTTACTAATGGTACACTCATCTAAGAAATTCATAAAATAAACTTACATATTGCTTCACCCACATACGGATTCAGTCCGACAGATTTAAAGGAGGATTTACTGATTTGAAAAAATTACTTACTACGCTGACGGTATCTGCTATCGCCGTCGCCGGTTTCTCGACATATGCCGTACCAAAAGCAGATGCGGCAACGTTTTATAAGGTCAAAGTCATGAACGACGGATTACGGGCCCGGACCGGACCAGCTACGACATACGGCATCATCACCGGTCTTGATAAAGGCGATACATACAAATACTTAGGCCGGACCGGGAACTGGACGAAAATACTTTACGGATCACGCAAAGTCTATGTCTCTTCTACATATGTTAAAAAATATTCTGTCACGACATCATATAAAATCAAGATCATGGTCGATAATCTCCGTGTCAGAAGCAGCTCATCCACAAGCAGTTCCCAGGTCGGAACCGTCAACAGCGGTCAGACTTTCCGTTACCTCGGCCGGACCGGCGATTGGATTAAATTCTTATACAACGGCAATAAACGGTTTGTTCACGCCGATTACGTGAAGAAATATACCGTCACGTCACTGACGAATTCGACAGGTGGTGCTGTCAAGGCTTCAAAAGACTTTATCACACCGACCAGTGGACCGATTACGCAAGGATACGGTCAAGCGAGCGGTGTCTACGGCTATACGTTCCATAATGGAATCGATTACGGTGCCCCGAAAGGCACACCGGTTTATGCGACGGCAGCTGGGATAGTCATTACGTCTCAATTAAAAGGTGCGTACGGTAATTATGTCATGGTCAAGCATTCAATTGACGGCGCTTCCTTCACGAGTCTCTATGCCCACATGAACAGCCGGTCAGTCTCAGTCGGACAATCGGTCTCAAAAGGACAGTTGCTCGGCACTGTCGGTCAAACAGGAAATGCGTTCGGAACACATCTTCATTTTGAACTGCACCGCGGAACATATGTCTACAGTGCGACATCGGCGGCAAGCAGCGTCAATCCGTTGAACTACCTCTAACAACTCAAACATCCCCTTATTTCTCATGAAGTAAGGGGATGTTTTTTTCAGTTGTCTCATACAACCGTATACCGCCCAATGATCGCGTTTCATTCTCGTCCATCAGTGGGAAATGAAACATACGTCGATTGACCACAGACGTTTTGTATTTTATAATTCAAACAGACATTTGAATGTAACAGGAGGGACCGTTATGGCACATGACCATAATCACCATCATCATCACACGGATAATAAAAAAGTTTTACTTCTGTCATTCGTTATCATCACGCTGTTTATGATCATCGAGGTAATCGGTGGATTTTGGACGAACAGTCTCGCTTTGTTATCGGACGCCGGGCATATGCTGAGCGATTCGATTTCACTTGCCATCGCACTCGCAGCCTTTCACTTCTCCAATCAGAAGCCGGATGCAAACAAGACGTTCGGTTCGAAACGATTCGAAATTCTCGCGGCAATCTTTAATGGTGTCGCCCTGATCGGCATTTCGCTTTATATCTTTGTCGAAGCCGTCCAGCGGTTTGTTGATCCTCCGGCTGTCGCAACGACCGGGATGTTAATCATCAGTACACTCGGACTTCTAGTGAACTTACTCGTTGCCTGGATCATGACGCGCGGCAGCGGGCATGAAGATAATCTGAACATGCGTGGTGCCTACCTGCATGTCTTAAGTGACATGCTCGGATCCATCGGAGCCATCATTGCCGCCCTGTTGATCCTGTTCTTCGGCTGGGGAATTGCGGATCCGCTCGCCAGTATAATCGTTGCAATCCTCGTTCTGCGCAGCGGCTATTACGTGACGAAGGCCGCGGTCCATGTCTTGATGGAAGGTACACCAAGCGACGTTGATGTCGAACAGGTCGTCTCGACCATTCAAACGAACGAAGCGATTCTTGGTCTGCACGACCTTCATATTTGGTCGATTACGAGCGGTTACAACGCGTTATCCTGCCACGTCGTCGTCAAAGACGACATGACGGTCCGGGAATCGGAGTCGATCCGGGAACAACTGGACCACGACTTAAAACATGTCGGCATTACTCATGCCACGATTCAGGTTGAGACCGCTCAGCATGACCATGAGAATCAACTGTACTGTCATGGGGAACAGAAGCATGTCCATTAATAAGAACCATTCTTACACTAAAAAGGCGATTTCCCTTCAATCGGGAGAATCGCCTTTTTGCTTATCATTGGTATAACGTTTCGTCAGTTCTTCAATTTCGCCTGATAAGCTTTTGAATAGCGGTCAGCGGCAATGATGGCATCCGCCACTTCATCCGCCGTTACATCAAAGCCGCTGTGGATCGTCTCCCCTTCTGCGGTCGCTGCGTTACCGACCTTTAAGATGTCTTCGCGTGAAGCATCTTTTAGTTTGACGTCTTCCAGTGTGACCGGCAGTCCAAGATCCATATAGAACGAAATGTACCGTTCGATTTCTTCCTGCGGGTGTTCTTCGAGCGCCAACTGGACGAGCGTCCCGAACGCGACTTTTTCCCCGTGTGTCAAATGGTGAATGTCTCCTTCAAGCGCCGTGAATCCGTTATGGATGGCATGTGCTGCCGCCAGTCCACCGCTTTCAAACCCAAGACCGCTGAGCAACGTATTGGCTTCAACGACAGCTTCAAGCGCCGGTGTGACGACCTTTGCCTGAACCGACTCATAAGCGAGACGTCCGTGCTCGAACAACACTTCTTCACAGCGTTTCGCAATCGCTTCCGCCGCAATCGTCGGCCGTCCTCCGGCCATCGTCGTGCCGCCGAAGGCAATGACACTCCGGACCTCGACCCATGTCGCCAATGCATCGGCAATCCCCGAGGCAAAGAAACGGGCCGGCGCTTCGGAAATCAATTTTGTATCGACCAAGACAAGATCCGGATTTTTGTTATAAAAACGGTAACTCTCAAAGATTCCTTCATCCGAATAGATGACGGACAGTGCACTTGTCGGCGCATCGGTCGAAGCGATCGTCGGTACGATGACGACCGGCAGATGGAACTCGTCCGAAACGGCTTTTGCCGTATCAAGCGTCTTCCCGCCCCCGACCCCCATGACGAATTTCACGCCGGCATCCTTTGCTTGTGCGGCAATCCGTTCGACCTCATGTTTTGAGGCTTCACCGCTGAAATCTGCTTTTTCAATTTTGATTCCTTCTGCTGAAAATGAAGCATGGACACGTTCCTCGACGATTTTCCAAACGACATCATCGGCGATGACTAGGGCCACGTCTCCAATCGGACTCACATATGTACCGAGCCGATCAATGACATTTTTCCCTTGGACATACTTCGCCGGACTAATGAAAACACGTTCTGACATGTTCAACATCCTTTCTTTCTTCAACGACAGTATCAACAATGGCTTACATTTTAAGCCATTCCTTTTCGGTCTGTTCGTTAAACGCAAAAAGCCGTTTCGATTCGAAATCGAAACGGCTTTTTTCCAGACCAACTGAATTTAAGCAACCCGTGACTGTTCCGTCCGGTATGCTTTTTTCCGACCGAACAATCCGCCGAGGACAGCCCCGATGATGGCCGGAACGACCCAACCGAGTCCGACGGAAAAGAACGGCAATATGTTTTCAAAGACACGCAAGACCGGTTCGACCGGTGCTTTCGCCACCTTCAGTCCGTCAAACAGACTGACGGCAAACGTCATCCACATCGCCCCTTGATAGACGGCCGGTTTTCCTTTAAAGACGTTGTGTAAGAACGTCAGGAAGATCAGACAGATCGCTAACGGATACAGTGTCAACAGAACCGGTTTGGAGATTGCGATCAACTGTGTCAGTCCGATATTGGCGACAAGGGCACTGAAGATCGACAGACCAATCGTCCATTTGACATACGAAATCCGCGGCAACAACAGTGAGAAGAACGACGCACAGGCAGTAATCAGTCCGACACTCGTTGTCAGACACGCAACCGTGATCATCAATCCAAGTAAAATCGAACCGTATGAGCCGAAGTAATAATCGGACACCGCCGACAGAATTTCCGCTCCGTTCGTCAATGGACCGATTTTTGAGATGCTCGATGCGCCCATGAAGGCAAGCGCTGAATACGTGACGGCCAGTAAACTTGCTGCAATCAAAGCGGCTTTCGAACAAATGACGAGCAATTGTTTTTTCGACGTGACCCCTTTTTCTTTAATCGCCGAAATGATGATGATTCCGAACACAAACGCCCCGAGTGCATCAAGCGTCAAATAGCCTTCCTGGAAGCCGTTAAAAAAGGCATTGTGCTGATATGTCGTCAAAGGATTCTGAAAACTTCCGATCGGTTTAATCACGGCGACGAGAATCAATAAGCCGATGAACGTGATCTTAATCGGTGTCAGGATTTTGCCGACGACATCGACGATTTTTGTCGGATTCAATGACAACAGACACGCGACCGTATAAAACAGAATCGAAAAAATCAGCAATGGTGTCGACGATGCCCCTTCTCCGAAGAAAGGTTTGATACCAATCTCGTACGAAACGGTTCCGGCACGCGGAATCGCAAAAAACGGACCGATTGCCAAGTACAGGATGATCGCAAAGACAAGACCAAAGATCGGATGGACCCGTGACGCCATCGCCCGTAAGTCCGGTTCACCGGAATAAGCAAATGCCAAGATGGCCAGCAACGGCAACCCGACGCCTGTGACCAGGAATCCGGCGTTGGCAATCCAGACGTTCTCACCTGCCATTTGTCCGAGCATCGGTGGAAAAATCAAATTTCCGGCCCCGAAAAACAAGGCAAACAGCATCATACCGATGACGACGATAAAGGATGTTGGAACTGTTTTAGACATAAGAAACCTCCACTATTAAATTACGACCTGATTCGTTGACTCGAGCAAAATCAGGTACTTCGTCCGAAAGGATAACATAGGTTTGTGACCTCGTGCTAGGAGTTTATCTGGTGAATATTCTGAAAATTTAGCTGAAAACGTTCTCGTATCCTTCAATAGCGAAATATTGCCATTTGGGGCTGTTCTTTTGTAATCGGTAACATAAGTTCATCTGACTAGGAGGAAATCATGAAACTTTTACCAATTACTTTACGTATGGATAATTATGGTTTTTTAGACAAAGGAGGAACCCGGATGAAACGACTTTTACTTGCCGCTACCTTGACCAGTCTGCTTGCAGGCTGTACCGATGCGCCGGAAGCTGAAAAGGCCGAACCGCAGAAATTGACCTTCAAACAAGATCATCAGACGATTCAAATCATTCCGCTGTACGATGCCTATCAGTCGTATGTCGATGCGACATTAAAAGAGCCGACCGAGAATGGGGCCCTGTTCGAGAAACATGTGTTGGCTGCGAAACACAAATGGATTGAAAAAGAAAAACTGACAGATACCTATACAGACCGACGTATTTTAGAAATTCCGACCGACAACGCAGAAGAACTGAACAAAACGATCGCTTACTTAAAAAAGCATCAGGATGCCATTCAGCAACAGATTAAAAAAAGTCTTCAGACTTCGATTGATGCACTGCCGAGAACAGAGAAGCTGACGGTCTTCGTCGCGCCTTATAATGTTCATAACGCAGCCGATATTCAACGTTTCGGCGGCGTTACCGGTTTTGCCTCCGGAACTGATCTGTTCACGCTCTACTTAGCAAAAGACTTCTCAAAAGATACACTCGCAAATGCCGTTGCTCATGAATACCACCATACCGTTGCTTTTGAACACAACACGCACGACTCGATATTCAACGGTATCATGTTAGAAGGTGAAGCGGACATGTTTGCTGCACAGGTCTATCCAAAAGGGAAATCGGAAGCGACCGAACCGTTGCTCGACCATACATTAGACAATCTGTTGAAACAGATCAACCACCATAACGTCGATGCGTACGAGTTGCGAAACGGTAATTATGACAAAGACATTCCGCCGCTTGCCCAGTATACGCTCGGTTATATGATCATGACGGACTTCCTTCAGAAAAATCCGGATCTTTCCGTCGCCAAGTGGACTGCGATGCCGACGACTGATATTTTGGAGAAGACCGGTTATGCGAAGAGGTTGACCATTCGTTAAACGGCATCCTGATACTCGAACGACAAAAAAACCACGAATCGCGTGTCTCTGAAGCAGACACGCGATTCGTGGTTTTGATTTTTAAGCCGAACACTCATTTAAAGGCAGGAATTGCCGTTTCATCATAATTGTCCTCGAGGAACTTTTTGACTTTCGGACTTGTCATCGCTTTCGCAAGCTTTTGAATCGCTTCCGAATCCTGATTGTCCTTCCGGGCAACGAGTGTGATGGCGAAGTCATTTTCGATCCCTTCCGTGACGAGCGCATCTTTCTTCGGCGTCAGACCGAGCGGTGAAGCATAGGCCGGCGTCATGATGACTGCATCGGCATCATCATACAGACGGGCGAGCATCAGTAAATCGACTTCCTTGAACTTAAAGTTACGTTTGTTTTCCGTGATGTCTTTCATCGTGTAGTACGGACCGGTTTTCTTTTTCAACTGAATCGCATCATGCTGAGCGAGCAGAGCAAGTGACCGGTCGATGTTTGAGACATCGTTTGCGATGGCAATGACGGCACCTTTCGGCAACTGGTCCATCTTTTTATAGTCTTTCGAATAAAGACCGTAGTTGGCAAAGTAGATTGGTTTGATCGGCACTAAATCAGCCTTGTTGTTGCGGTTGAATTCTTCCATGTACGGTACGTGCTGGAAGAAGTTCGCATCGACTTCCTTTGCAGCCAGGGCACTGTTCGGTTGCACGTTGTCACTGAGGACCACGACTTCCAGATTGATTCCCTCTTTTTTCAGTTCCGGTTTAACGAGGTCGAGAATTTCCGTCATCGGTTTGATCAATGACGCGACTTTTAACGTTTCCGTTTTTGGAGTCGAACTCTGTTCGTTTTTCTCATCCGCGTTTCCACATCCGGCCAGTGCCAGGACAGCAACGCTGAGAAGTGTCATGATTTTTTTCATTTTAAATTCCTACTTTCGGTTAACGTTTATCGAGCAAGCGTGCTGCGGTCGTTCCGGTAAATTGAATCAGTTGGACCAGGACGACCATGATTAAAATCATATAGAGCATTAATTCCGTCTGAAATTGTTGATAGCCGTACCGGACGGCAAAGTCGCCGATCCCCCCGCCCCCGACAACCCCCATAATCGTCGAATAGGAAATGAAGCTGACGATCGATGTCGTCAGTCCTAGGACAAGACCAGACCGGGCTTCAACGAATAAAAACTTCAGGACGACTTCTCGCGTCGAGGCGCCCATCGAAACGGCCGCCTCGATGACACCTTTTGGCACTTCAAGCAACGATTGTTCGACGAGCCGTGAGTAATGGGCAACGGCAATGACCGCCAACGGAACCGTCGCCGCCGCTGTTCCGATCGCCGTCCCGATAATGAACCGCGTAAACGGAATCAGGAAAACGACGAGCAATAAAAACGGAAACGACCGGATTGTATTGACGAATAAATTCAGAATCGAAAAGACGAACTGGTTCGACAGCAACTGTCCTTTACGTGACAGATAAAGCCAGGTTCCGAGCGGTAAACCGAGAAGAAGAGCCGCGAGAATCGAGATTCCGACCATCACGAACGTTTGTCCGATCGCCAGTCTGATTTCCGCCGCATATTCGAGCACGATGTCAGGCATGTGGATCCCTCCGCTCTGTCAACTGGGTCAGGAACCAGCCGGCATCACTTGTAATTTCCGTGATCCCCGCCGGTTCAGTCGCTACGGTCGCTTCAATCCGGCCGTCCGCCATAACCGTGACCCGGTTGCAGATGCTCTGAATCACGTTCATCTCATGGCTGACGAGGACAATCGTCACGCCGAGCGTCTGATTGATATTCTGCAACACACGCAGGATTTCTGACGTCTTACTCGGGTCAAGCGACGACGTCGGCTCGTCACATAACAGCACACGCGGCCGGTTGGCGAGTGCCCGGGCAATGGCGACACGCTGCTTCTGTCCTCCGCTCAGTTCGGCCGGATACTTGCCGGCGAACGAGGCCAGACCGACGAACCGGAGACACTCCTGAATCCGTTCCGTTCGCTCCCGCTTTTTGACACCAGCCAGTTCAAGTGAAACGGCAATGTTTTGTTCGACCGTCTTGTTCCCGACCAGATTAAAGTCCTGAAAAATCATGCCGATGTTTTGCCGGGTCTGCCGGAGCTGCCGGTTCGACAGATTCGTTAAATCCATTCCATCGAATTCAATCCGGCCGGTATCCGGTTGTTCCAGCAGATTCATCAGCCGGAGCAACGTCGATTTTCCGGCTCCGCTCGCTCCGATGATGCCATGCACTTCGCCCTGTTCAATCGAGAGGGCGACGGACTGGATAACCGGCTGTCTGGAAAAAGCTTTACTGACATTCTGTAATGAAATCATCTGACACCCTCCCTTACAACGTGTTCCATTTTACCGTAAGCCGTCTCTTTTTACCATATTTTGCGCTCTTTTTCTTTCCTGCGTCATTTCGCTAATGAAGTAAATCATTTAGATAATAAAAATGGAATCCCACCTGAACATAACGTCCAAAGGGGATTCCTTATTCCATCATTCAACAACCAGAATCATCCTTCAAATTTCTTGACGATCGTCGCGATCCCTTGACCGCCGCCGATGCAGAGGGTTGCGAGACCATAGCTTTCGCCGGTCCGTAACATCTCGTGAATCAACGTCACCATGATCCGTGTTCCGCTGGCGCCGATCGGATGACCGAGCGCAATCGCTCCACCGTTACGGTTTAGCTTCGCCGGATCAAACCGGAGTTCCGCGTCGACTGCAAGCGACTGGGCAGCAAACGCTTCGTTCGCTTCGATGACGTCCATTGCGTCAAGTTCGAGACCGGCTTTTTGTAATGCCTGTCCGACGGCTTTGACGGGACCGATTCCCATGATGCTCGGATCGACACCGGATGTTCCGTTGGCGACGATTTCAACGAGTGGTGTCAGTCCGAGTTCTTTTGCTTTACGGGCCGACATGACGACGACTGCTGCCGCTCCGTCATTGATTCCGGAGGCGTTGCCGGCTGTGACTGTCCCGCCCTTTTTGAAGGCCGGACGCAGGCGTGCGAGTGATTCTGCGGTCGTGCCGGCACGCGGAAACTCATCTTCCACAAACATAATTGGATCGCCTTTACGTTGCGGAATCTCAACCGGTGTGATTTCCGCCTGGAACCGGTCCGCTTCGATCGCCTGCTCCGCTTTTTGTTGACTCGTTGCTGCGAACTGATCCTGCGCTTCGCGGGAAATCGTGTACTGCTCGGCCAGGTTTTCCGCCGTAATCCCCATATGATAATCGTTAAAGGCGCATTCGAGACCGTCCTTGATGATTGTATCGACCAATGGCTGATCGCCCATGCGTAAGCCGGTCCGGGCTCCGCCCAAGAGATAAGGTGCCTGACTCATGTTTTCCATTCCGCCGGCGACGATGATGTCGGCTTCACCGGATTTAATGGCTTGGAAGGCAAGATGGATTGCCTTTAAACCGGAACCGCAGACTTTGTTGATCGTCATCGCCGGAACCGTTTCCGGCAGACCGGCGAAGAGACTTGCCTGACGTGCCGGATTTTGTCCGAGTCCCGCCTGCAGGACATTGCCCATGATGACTTCTTCAACGAGATGCGGCGCGACATTCGCTTGTTCGAGTGCCGCCTGAATGACCGTTGCCCCGAGTTTCGTTGCCGGGACATCTTTTAAACTGCCGTTAAAACTGCCGATTGCTGTCCGTGTCGCACTGACGATGACGACTTGTTCGCTCATCCTGATGTCCCCCTTATTGAATCGTATAACCGCCGTCCAGGACGTTTGCCTGACCGGTAATGCCTTTTGCTTTACGGCTCGCGAGGAATAACGCATAATCCGCGATTTCTTCGACCGCAAGCAACCGTTTTTGCGGTACAAGCGGATAGATGACGTCTTCGAGGACTTTTTCCAGTTCAACTTGGCGTGTCTTCGCAAGATCCGCCATCTGATTCCGGACAAGCGGTGTATCGACGTAACCCGGGCATAACGCATTGACGGTGATGCCGTGTTCCGCTCCTTCAAGTGCCGCGACTTTCGTCAAACCAAGCAGTCCGTGTTTCGCCGAATTATAGGCGGCTTTTCCGGCAAAGCCAATCAGTCCGTTAATCGATGCCATGTTGATGATCCGGCCGTACCCTTGCTCCTTCATCAGCGGAAACGCATGTTTGATCGCCATGAACGGAGCTGTCAGCATGATTTTGATCATCAGTTCAAACTTCTCCGTCGGAAATTCTTCGATGGGTGAAACATGTTGCAGACCGGCATTGTTGATTAAGACATCGAGTCGACCGTAATGCTCAACCGTTTTTGCGAAAACCGACTGGACCTGTGCTTCATCCGTGACGTTCAGCGTCAGTCCGATGACATCGTGTCCCGCTTCCTGCAATGACTTTGCTGCTGTTTCGGCTGCTTCCGTATTCACGTCCGTAATGACGACTTTTGCTCCTGCTTCAGCGAAGGCTTTTGAAATTTCAAGACCGATTCCGCTTCCTGCTCCCGTCACGAGGACGATATCTCCGTTAACCATCTGACTCACTCCCCTATGCTGATGCGTTCCAGTTCCGGACTGACGGTAAACTGTGCTTCCGTCACGTTGCGGATGTCTTCAACGGTCAATCCGTCGAGCGTCTCAATCAAGACCATCCCGGCTTCCGTGAAATCAAAGACGGCTTTATCCGTGATCAACCGGTTGACGACCCGGCTACCGGTCAACGGTAACGTGCACCGTGCCTTGACCTTCGACTCGCCGTACTTATTGACGTGCTCCATGATGATGACGACCCGCTTGGCGCCGTTGACGAGATCCATCGCCCCGCCCATCCCTTTGACCATCTTGCCGGGAATCATCCAGTTCGCGAGATCACCGTTTTCGGCGACTTCCATCCCGCCTAAAATCGCGAGATCGATGTGGCCGCCGCGGATCATTGCAAACGATTCGGCACTGTCGAAGTACGATGCGCCTTTTTGTGCGGTGACCGTCTCTTTGCCGGCATTGATTTCGTCGGCGTCGACTTCATGTTCGAGCGGATACGGTCCGATCCCGAGCAACCCGTTTTCCGATTGCAGCATGACGTGTACATCAGCCGGAATCGCATTGGCGATCAGTGTCGGAATCCCGATTCCAAGATTGACGTACATCCCGTCCTCGATTTCCTGCAGGGCACGGTTGATGATGATTTCTCTTGACGTTGCCATAGTAACTCCCCCTTATGCTTCCCGGACTGTCCGGCGTTCGATGCGTTTTTCGTAGTCTGTTCCGACGATGATGCGCTGGACGTAGACGGCCGGCGTATGGATTTCGTTCGGATCGAGTTCCCCGACTTCGACCAGTTCCTCGACTTCGACGATCGTCACTTTCCCGGCTGTCGCGACAAGCGGATTGAAGTTCCGGGATGTTTTCCGGAAAACGAGGTTCCCGAGTTTGTCCGCTTTCCAGGCTTTGACGAGGGCAAAGTCACCGACGATCCCTTCTTCAAGCAGATACGTCTTGCCGTCAAACTCTTTTTGTTCCTTGCCTTCCGCAATCGGTGTCCCGACGCCGGTTGGTGTGTAAAAACCGGGAATGCCTGCTCCGCCGGCCCGGATTCGTTCTGCCAGCGTCCCCTGCGGCACGAGATCGACTTCAATCTCACCGCTCAAGTACTGCTGCTCAAACGTCTTGTTTTCACCGACGTAGGAAGAGACCATCTTTTTAATCTGGCGGGATTGCAACAAGATGCCGAGCCCGAAATCGTCGACACCGCAGTTATTGCTGATGACCGTTAAATCCTTGACCCCTTGTTGCTGCAAGGCGGCAATCGATTTTTCCGGAATGCCGCATAAGCCGAACCCGCCGACGACGAGCGTTGCCCCGTCAAAAATGTCGGCTGTCGCTTCTGTAAATGAATCGTAGATTTTCCCTTGTTGCATCGTTCATTTCCCCCTTTTTTAAACCCCGTTGCTTAATAAAGACCTGTCAGATTGTACAATCCGATCATCAGGAAGACGGTGACCGTTTTTAACACAGTAATCATAAAGATGTCACGGTACGACTGACGGTGTGTCAAACCGGTGACTGCAAGCAAGGTGATGACCGCTCCGTTATGAGGTAACGTATCCATGCCGCCGGACGCCATCGAGATGACCCGGTGCATGACTTCCGGTGGAACGCCGCCTGAAGTGATCGCCTGTGTATATTTATCCGACATCGCACTGAGGGCGATTCCCATTCCGCCGGACGCGGATCCCGTCACACCGGCAAGTGCGGTCGTCGTGACCGCACCGTTGACGAGCGGATCGGTGAACGTCGACGAAATACCGTTTGAAACCGTCTTGAAGCCCGGTAAAGCGGCGATCACACCGCCGAATCCATACTCGGCCCCGGTATTCATGACAGCAAGTAACGCCCCGCCGATACTGAGGTTCAATCCGGCCTGGAAGTTCGTCCGGACTTTTTTAAAGTCATACAGCATTGCCGAGATGATGCCGATGATCAAGGCCATTTGAACGGACCAGATGGCAAGAACAGCCGGTGTCTCGATTTTACCGAATGCTTCGAGACCAATCGCAGCGAAATCAAAACCTTCCGGATACCAGTTCGGAATCGCCAGCGTGAAGTATTTGTTCATGACGGCGACTAAAATTAACGGAACAAACGCCAGGACTTGGCGGTAGACCGGCTGCTGCGCTGTCTCAAGTGTCATCTCCGGTTCATTTTTCAATTCCATTTGCGGAGCTGTACTGGCTGCCGTCGCTTCAAAACCGGCATACCCTTCCCCCGCTTGATGGGCTTTCCGTTTACGCGATTCGAGATAGAACATTCCAACCGTCAAAATAATCAAACCGCCGACCGATCCCATGATCGGTGCTGCGTAAATATCTGTTTTAAAGAACGTCGTGGGAATGACGTTTTGGATTTGCGGTGTACCCGGCAGAGCGTCCATCGTAAATGTAAAGGCACCGAGCGCAATCGTTCCCGGAATCAGACGTTTCGGGATATTCGCTTCCCGGAACAGATTGGCTGCGAACGGATAGACCGCGAAGACGACGACGAACAGGCTGACGCCGCTGTATGTCAAGATGGCTCCGAGCAGCACGATGGCGAGAATCGCCCGTTTCGCTCCGATCATCCGAATGATTGACTTCGCAATCGATTCGGCGATTCCTGACATCTCGACGACTTTCCCGAAGATGGCTCCGAGCAGGAATACTGGGAAGTAGGCCTTAATGAAGCCGACCATTTTTTCCATGAAGATATTCGAGAAGAACGGTAAGACCCAATCCGGGTTCGTCAACAGGACGGCGAACAAGGCACAGATCGGGGCGAACAGGATGACTGAAAAACCACGGTACGCTACGAACATTAATAAAGATAAGGCAAGAAGAATAATAATCAGTTCCATGGTGAATCTCCTTTAAGTTTTAGTAAGCGCTTTCAATTGCTTCTTCATCATTTAACAATTGAATCAACGAATGGTCAATCAAAAAACGCAAACCTATAAGTAGAGCTTATAGGTTCTATAAGTTCACATTATAGACACATTTTTACTTCTCATGACTTTTTGAGAAATCTTTTAGTCAGATGAAGGACTATTCGACGCCAGTAGCGTATTCTAACGGTAGAATGATTTGCAACACGAAAGCAAGGTGCGTAAATTTGAAAACCATTCTTTATGATCTTATCCATAACCTGACCCTATTGATGAGCGGCTTTTATTTGCTTGGGAAATTGTCGCCGCACCCGATTACCGTCGATTCCAAACGCTCGGTCCGTATTTTGTACGGAATCAGCTTGAGTCTCCTGTCCTGGTTGCTGATGCAGATGACTTTTGAACCGGTTCCCGGTATCCTGATCGATTTGCGGCACATTCCCGTTATCGTCGCTGCTTACTTCGCTGGTCCGTTGCCGACGATGATTGTGACCGTCGTCATCATCCTGTACCGTTTCAGCGTCAGTCTGAACAGTTCGGCATATGCCGCGGCACTGTTCATCCTCTTAATGGCTGCCGGAACGTCCCTTCTCGTCAAATGGTTACCAATCTACTCCAAGCGGACTTTTACGATCGTGACGATTTATGCGACTCTTCTGCACGGGCTCGTCTTGACGTACGTCTTAGCTGACACGGGACTGATTCTCGATATTCTCAGTGTCGTGTTGCCGGCCTCATTCATCAGCAGTTGGCTGGCGCTTGTCATCATCCGCGATATCCGGTTAACAAAACAGTCGATGCGGACCTGGCAGCAAACGGCACAGCGCGACTTCTTGACCGGCCTGCATAATTTCCGGGCTTTTACGGATCGGTTTGATGATTTGAAGCAGCAAATGATTTTACAACAGCATGAAGTGGCCTTGATTACGATCGACATCGATCACTTCAAGCATGTCAATGACACGTTCGGTCACGAAGCCGGCGACGAGGTCCTGCGACAATTCGCTTCCCGTTTGCGGGACGGTGTGACGGATGCCGGATACATCTCCCGCAACGGCGGCGAGGAATTTTCTGTTCTCGTCGAACAGCTGACGGTCCCGAAAGTCCTGGCGCTCGCTGAACAATTACGGGAACGGATTGCCACTTCGCCGTTTCAACTGCCGAACGGGACGCTGTTACCGTTGACCGCCTCATTTGGCGTCGCTCATTTTCCGCAATCCACACCCGAGATTCAGCAGCTGGTCACGGATGCGGACGTCGCCTTGTACCATTCCAAACAAAACGGACGGAATCAAGTAACGCTTTTTGTAAAGGAAATTGAAGTGGCGATTACCCATCCTGTCGATTAGGGATGGACGAATTCGGAAAAATCGGCTACGTTTGATGATGAGGAAGGTGATTCATCATGAAATTAACAAAAGGACCTTACATTATCATCGGTCTATTGCTTGGTCTGCTCTTCGGCTACATCGGCGATAACTTTTACCTGTATGTCTCTGCCGGGATTTTAGTCGGCGCGATGCTCGAAGGGTATGTCGCCTGGCAACAACGAAAAGAACGAAACAAATCCAATCATTCCTAAGGAGGAAATACGATGGACTTCAGTGAACTGTTTGTCTCGACCCTTGCGTATATCGGCGTCGCCACACTTTTGCTTGCAATCGGGGTTGTTCTGTTTGAAGTAACAACGAAATCAAAAGAGATGGAGCTGATTCGTCAAGGGAAAAAAGCGGCCGTCTACGCATTCGGCGGACGGATTCTCGGTCTTGCGATCGTTCTCTACTCGAGTATCACGAACTCGGTCAGCATTTTCGACATGGTATTATGGGGCGCACTCGCCATCGTCTTCCAAATCGTCCTGTTTTATTTGGCAGACTTGATCATTCCGCGGATCAGCATGACAAAAGAAATTGATGCTAATAACGAAGCTGTCGGTTTATTACTGCTGTTTCTGTCGATTTCAATTGGTCTGATCATCGCCGGTTCCCTTACATACTGAAAAAAAGCGCCAACAATCCGGATGTGGATTGTCGGCGCTTTTCATTTTTCCAGATCTTCCAGTTCTTTTTGCGAACGCGGATAGCCGTTTGCCTGCCACTCCGCCCGGTAAATCGAATCAAGTTTCGTCAATCCGACTTCATCCGGATCTTTGTCGGCATCAGGACTTGAGTCCTGGTCCAAGTGTGTCAGATACTCTTTTAACGGATCCACATTTCGTTTGTCCTTGTTTTTTAGTAACAGAAGTCCGGCTCCCGCCAAAACACTTGCTCCGAATACATATCGTTTTCGCAAACGCATCGGTTTTCCCTTCTTTCTCTAAAAACATACTCAGACAAGTCCGCCTCCATCCCGTAACTCAGGATGCGCAAGCCGTCTGACCTGTCCCTGCTCGACCGTCAGGACATGATCCGGCTGCCGTTCGAAATAACCGGTTTCGAGGACACCGGTCAAACTTTTCAGTTCCTTCGCAAAATGATGCAAGTCCTGAACCCGTTTGAGATCCACATCCAAAATCAGATGTCCGCCGTCCGTGATAAACGGTTTCCCGTCCTGTTCCCGCAATGTCGCGTCGACATGCTTGTCCTGTAAAAAACGTTCAACATACGGTTTCGCAAACCGATCGATTTCGACCGGTAAGGGGCCGGTCAGGTGATGAACGAACTTCGAAGCGTCCGCTAAGTAGAGCACTTCCCGGCTCATCAGCGCGACGACCTTTTCCCGAAACAAGGCGCCACCGCCACCTTTCAAAACGCGGAACTGCGGATCGATTTGATCGATTCCGTCGACGGTCAAGTCAATCCGGGTCGCCTCTTTAAGTGAGAGAAGCGGAATGTTCAACCGTTCGGCTTGTGCCGCCGTCTCGTCTGACGTCGCCACTCCTTGGACCTGTCCGCCTGCCTCGACCCACTTGCCGAGGACATCAATGAAGCTCCGGGTCGTCGAACCTGTGCCGAGACCGATAATCATCCCGTTTTTGACATGCTTGATGGCGGCTTCTGCCAGCATCGCCTTCTCCTGTTCATACATCCGCACCACTCCTTCGTTACTACCCTATTCCCGATTGCTCAGGAATTCAATCGACGAGTCCGGCCGTCTTTTGTAAGTACATGTCAATCGCCGATAGGAGCGGTTCCAGTGCCTGTTGCCAAAAATCAACGGAATCCGGCTCACCGTTCATATACTGTTCAATCAGTTCTTCAATTGTCGCCTGTCCCGACGCGCGCAACAACGGTTCGAACTGTCCGGTGAACGCCTCATTTGATTGCTTGACCGCCGTATACAAGTGATTGCTCAGCAAATAACCGACCGTGTAGGGAATATTGTAGAACGGCTTTTCCGTATCATAGAAATGACCTACAAAAATCCATTTATATGGATCCGGTTCCGCCAGTACACCGCCGTAAAAGCGGGCATCCTCCTCCCGCATCAGTTCAGTAATCCGGTCGCTTGAAACCGGTCCCTGCCGTCGCTCCGAATAAAAACATTGTTCAAACCGGAACATGTTCGGAATGGTTGCGACGTATTTTAATCCTTCGCTGATTTTGATTTCAAGCATCGCCAGTTTTTCTTCGCCCGCCGATTGTTCGATGACGGCGTCAAGGACCAGGTTTTCCATGAATGTCGAAGCCGTCTCTGCACTGCTCGTCCCTTTTATCTGATCAAGAAACGGCAACTCGTGCAACAGTGCATTGTGATACGCATGACCCAGTTCATGGGCAAGCGTGACGACATCCGGATACGCTTCGCGGTACGTCATGAAGATCCGGCTCTCTTTAGCGGCCGGGAACGAGGCACAGAAACCGCCTTCTGCTTTAGATGGCCGGTTTTCCGCATCGATCCAGCCTTTTTCAAACACGGTTCTCGTAAAGTTTGCCAACCGCGGATGCAACCGGTCAAATTGATGCAGAATGATCGATTGCGCCTCGCCATAGGAAACATGACCGTGCGAGGTAAAGGTATTCGCCTCTAAATCATGCCATGCCGGTTCCGTGACATGTGCCAGACGCAATTTCCGTTCGTAATAGGACTGGAACAGCGGACGATTTTGATCAATCGCCGCAAGCATCGCTTCAATTGTCGTCCGTTGCATCCGGTTTTGTTCACACAGTTCCGTTAACGGATCCTCCCATCCGCGTTTTGTGTAAACTTGCAATCGAAAACCGGCTATCCGGTTCAAAATCATCGCAAAGTCTTCTCGTTCAGCAGCACACGTCTTTGCGAAAGCTGTCGCTGCCGCTTGCCGGTCATTGCGTGTTGCCCCATGAAAAACCTGATGCAGGGCGTGTCCGATTGTGACCTCTTCTTCATCAAGCGGAATCCGTAAACCGGTCAAACGCTGTTCATACAACTGTTCCCATCCGGAAAAACCGTCGATTGCCAGTGCTTGAATCATTTGTTCCTGCTCAGCCGGTAGACGCCGTTCCATGATGGCACGGCGTTCTGTCAGATAATAAGACGGCGTGTCCGCTTGTAGCGTTTCCCATTCTGCAGCGGACAGTTTCCGCAATCGTTCCTCAAAGTCCGTTTCACCCACCCGGAGACTCGCCTGCAATATCTCTGTCTGCTCAAGCAGCCTTCCCACTTCATGACGCGAAACATCTTCCGCGTACAGGCAATACACAAAATCACTCAGTTCTTCAACGTGGCATTTGATTCGCTCAAGATGCGTCAAATAAAAAGACACCGGAGGTTGGCCGGTTTGAAGCTGATCCAGTTCCTGTCGTAACCTGTCAATCGTCTGTTTCACGTCCTCAGTCGAATACAGTTTTTCGAGCTGCCAGCGGGATTGCGTAATCGACATCACTTTTCCTCCTTTAATTAATCCTGTCCTTTCGTTTCCTTCGGCTTCCCTTCCCGGGAGACCTGCCAATGAAATACTTTGCTAACAAAAAAACATCCTTCCGCTGACGAAAGGATGTGTGGATGGACTCATCAAATGACGAAGAAATAGACACAAAGGAAATGTGCTAAGCTGCCGAGCAGGACGAACAAATGGAAAATCTCGTGAAAACCAAGGTGCTTGAACGAAAGAGCACGCGGCTTTAATCCATAGATGATACCGCCGATCGTGTAGAATATCCCACCGAGGAACAATAGACCGATTCCGACCGGCGACAGGACTGCTGCGAGCGGTGTAATCGCAAAGACCATGATCCAGCCCATTCCGATGTAAAGCGTCGTTGACAACCAGCGCGGACTGTTGAACCAGACGAGCTTAAAGGTGATCCCAAAGACAGCAATCAGCATGACGATGCTGAATAGGACCCAACCGGTCGGTCCGTTCAGACTGATCAGGCAAAACGGGGCGTAGGACCCGGCAATCAGCAGATAAATCATCGAATGATCGAGACGTCTCCACGTCGCAATCGCTCGGTCACTGGCCAGTACCATATGATACGTCGCCGAGACAGCATATAAGGCAATCATGCTGACACCAAAGATAATTGCCGCGACAATCGCTAGTCCGGCTCCCCGCTCCAGTGCTGCTTTGATGACCAGTGCGAGCAGTCCGACGAAAGCCAAAACAGCTCCGCCCAGATGTGTCAGACCATTGATGGGTTCTCTCATATACGTTTTCATAATTCCCCTCCGTTGTTATGTAGTTTTTAATACTACATGGCGTTATATGAACATTCTATCATACACTAGAAAAATAGGAAGCCATTCCGCACTATTTTTTTTTTGGAGGTATTTTCATGACACAGCCAGATCAACCGATACCATCGTTCGACCGCCAGTTGGAATTAACGGATATCCCGAACATCGACCTCTACATGGATCAGGTCATCCAGTTGTTCGAACGGACCTTTCAGGAGACGACGCGGACGGAAGGCGAAACCATCTTAACGAAAACGATGATTAACAATTATGCCAAGAAAAAACTGTTTTTCCCGGTCACAAACAAAAAGTATACAAAAAATCATTTGATCCTGATCAGCCTGATTTATCAACTGAAAGGAACGTTTTCAATCAATGACATCAAAACGATTTTGACGGACTTGAATACCGGTGTGACCGAACATACGATTGATTTAGAAAATTTTTATCAGTCTTATTTGGACACGACGGCAGCCAACTTAACCGCCTTCGAGGAGCAGCAACCGCCGACGGATGACTTGGATCATCTCGAACAGTTGCAACTGATTCTGTCGCTCGCCCATATGAGTAACTTGTACCGTCGCGCAGCGGAGCGTCTGATTGACGGGCTAGAAAAGTAAGCAACTTTTATTAACGTTCATGGTAAAATAGGGGAAAAGGATGAGGTGCGCGGGATGGATATCGGACAACGTTTTTTGGAACGATTGGATGAAACAGGACATTATTTCGTCAGTTACCAGGATGGCATTATCATCGAGCTTGCTTTTGATGCTGCCGTCGGACGCCATTCCACACCTTTTCCCGCGTTGGAGAAAACGGCTCAATTTTTGGAGGACCATCTCCACTCGCATCAGACACAAGCTTTGTTGCTCGCTTCAAAAATTCACGCGTATGATGCGGAACCGACGGAACGGATTGCCCCGATGATGTCAATCTACAGTTTCTTTGCAACGCATCGGCTTGTCCATCCGCTGAATGCCTATTCCACTGCTCTATTGATCAGCCGCCTGGAAACAACGGATGTTCAGCTTGAACGGACCGTTTCGTTATACCGCCTTTGCAAAACCTCCCACCGCTTCATCGTCACCCCCCTGCTCATCTCGTTCCTGTTTTTGAACAGTCTCCGCCGGGGAGAACTCACGGATATTCATGAGCAGATTGAATCTTTGTACAGCATGTTGAAAAAGCGGTTTGGCCGGTCACAGCAGACATATGTCACGTCACTGCTGTTTGCGTTATTACCAGACGCGGATCATCCCCTTTACCTGGATCAGCTCGTCCGTTCCCGTAATCTTTACCGTAAACAGGGGATTCCGTTATCGTTTCATGCATTACTCGCCTTACTCGGTCAACCGGAAACGCATCAAAACGCGCTTAACCAGTTAACGGAATGCTTGCGCCGAAACCCACACTTTAAATACCGGAAGGATCTAGTATTCCTGACTGCCGTCCGGCTGTACCTTGCCGATCATCCGACATTACATCAACTGTTTGCGCCGTATAGTCCGTCTGACTGGACAAGCTCGACCGATTTCATTCCTATTTTCTTGTTTCCAGTCGACTTGACGGATACGTCACATGCGACCGACGGCGGAATGGCGGACGGAGGGTTTGACGGTGGAGATGGGGGCGGCGGAGGTGATTAACTTCTTCCATCGGGTATCTGTTCGCGTACTGGATTTCTAAAAAAGGGGTTGACTCAAAAAAGAAACACTCATTTTTTCACGCGCTATCCTCAGGCGAGACACAAGCCAGTTTCCCCGCCTGAATCAGGCAGGAAAGCGGGTCTTGTCTGTCTCTGACAGCGCAAAATTGCGCTTTTCCTGTAGGAGTCGCGTGAAAAGAGTGTTTCTTTTTTAACGCGAAAAGGGTGGCAGATTCCAATTCTGCCACCCTTTTCTTTGTAGAATCTGACTTTTAAGTCAGCCCCGTATAAAAACCGGCGTGTACGCCCGATTATTTTTGTTGATCGTCTGCATCGGACGGTGTAACATCACCGTCTTCATCTGCTTCGTGGGACAAATCTGGTGCTTCGTCAGACGATGGTTCAGAATCCAGTTGATCTGTTGATTCCGAATCTGCTGACTTCTTGTCTTGATTGTCAGAATTCGATGCTGATTCTTTTTCGTGGTGCTCTGATGTTGAATCCGAATCGTTTTGTGCTCCCGTATCGGATTGATCACGACCTGCGATCTCGTCGTTCGTCATACGATTCCCCGATGTAATCGGATCCGTTTCTTTTTCATGTTGCTCTGCCATCGTAATGTCCCCCTCAAATTCATAATGATTAGAGTATTCCCTTACATGAGCCGGTTAAACATCCTGGGTGTGAATCGTCTTTGAAAAATCAGCAATCAAGTTCGCGACCGGTTGCGGATGATGCATGTAATGTCCCTGTACATAAAGCGGATTTCCCACTGCAAGGATCTGTTGGAATTGAGCGCTTGTTTCAACTTCCTGGATGACAAGCGCGATTCCAAGAGCCTGAGTCAACGAGTAAACGGACTGGACCATCGACTGCTCCAGCTGATTTTGGACAAGACGCCGTGTAAAAATCGGATCCAGCTTGACGGATTGCACCGGTAATCGGAGCAGCGAATTGAGCGATGCATAATGACTGCCGAAGTGGTCGACACTCAACCGGTATCCTGCCCGACGCAATCTTTCCAATCGTTCGATGACTTTTCGTTTTCCGATTTGCAGTACTTCTTCCCGGATTTCAAGGACAATCCGGTCTTTTTTAAACGATGAACACTTTGAAAATTGTAGCAGGTCGTTGAGCATCGCATCCGACTTAAATTGACTGGCTGACAGATTGATTGAAATCGTCACCGGACGTCCGAGTTCCGTCTCTAACCGAACACTGTCCGAAAGCGCCTGTGCAATCGTAAAATGACCGATTTGACCGAACTTGCCTGTCCGTTCTGCAATCGGGATGAAGTCGGCCGGACTGACGAATCCGAGGACCGGATGATTCCAGCGCAGCAGAGCTTCGACGGCAACCGTTTGTCCCAGTTTGGCATTAAAGATCCGCTGATAATACAATTCAAACTGTCCGCGCTCCAGCGCCTGGTCCAATTCCTGTTCCAGCACATGGTTGAACGGATGTTGTTCGACCTCACGCTGTTGTTCGACGAACAAGGTGCCTGCTTTGCCGTCCAGTTTGACCTGTTGCATCAGCGCTTCTGCTGCATAGACTTGTGTCTGACGGTTCATATGGTCGCCTGTCAACAGACTGACACCGGATGAGGCGGTCAGACGAATCGGTTCATCGGCCAGGTTCAGGATCGGCTGTTCAATCGCTTCGATGATTAATTCGGCAAACGACCGGCCCTGGTCTGAAATGTCGGCCTGTTCGAACGGCGCCAGAATAATGAACTCATTGCCGTCCATCCGTCCGACGACGTGTTCCGGAATTGCCACATATTTCAACCGTGATGCGATTTCCTGAAGGACTCGATTTCCGACACGGTACCCATACTTCGCATTGACGGCATGAAAGTTATCGAGATTGAGAACCATCAGAAAGGTCGGCTGGTTCGAGACACTTGAAATCAAGCGGTTCATATAACGTTCGTTATAGACATTCGTCAACGCATCTTTGATGACATATGTCTCGACACTGATTGATTTACTGATGATGTCGGCGTAACTTTCAATCAATTCTAAATCCGTTTCACTGAATTCGTATGGTTGATCGTCAAAGGCACATAAGGTTCCAATTTTCTCATTGTTGGCATTTTTAATCGCCACACCGAGAAAACTCCCGTTTCCAAGCGTTTGTGTGACCGGGTGATGACTTGTCATCGGGTTCGCCAATAATTCATTGATTTGAATTTTACCGTCCGTTTCATCGATGACGAGTTTGCAGAGGACGTGTTGAAAGACGTGTGTCGTCCCCTCTTCAATCAGTTCTTTCCCTTGATTAATCGCCTTAACGATAAAATTGCTGTTCAAATCATTTAATGCAAAAAACAGTGTATTGACGCCGATTTTCTCACTTAACTGATTTAAGATATCTTCGACAAGCGGGTGTAAAGCTTCATATCGCATTTGCGAGTTATCCACATTCCGCCCCTCCTTTCCTGTTTAGTCCCCTGTCAGTTCGACCGGAAATTGAAGTGTAAACGTACTGCCCCGTCCTTCTTCCGACTGGACGGCAATCGATCCGCCGTGATCCATGACGATCATCCGGCAAATCGCGAGACCAAGGCCCGTCCCGCCAATTTTCCGCGTATCCGAGTTATCGGCCCGATAAAATTTATCAAATACATACGGCAATGCTTTTTCCGGAATTCCGATTCCTTCGTCTTCAATTGTCAGGACGACCTGCGATCCCTTGATACGGCCCTGTACTTGAATCGTGCCGCCGTCCGGCGAATATTTAATGGCATTCATGATCAAGTTCGTAAAGAGCTGTTTCATTTTTTCTTCGCTGGCGGTCATATGATAATCTCCCGCGTCAAAGCTTACCCGGATGCGGTGTTGGCTGCTTGCCAGTTCAAACATCGGTCGCATTTCATGAACCAGTTTTTTTAGATCCAGCTGTTTTTTGACGATGCCTTGGGAGACGTCCTCGCCTTTTTGGATTTCTAAAATATCATCGATCAGTTCAGCCAGACGGACCGTCTCGGAATGAATCGTCTCAAGGTATTTTTTTTGACGCGGACCATCGAGTGAACGGCGCATCAACAGTTCCGTAAAGCCCATGATGGACGAAAGTGGTGTTCGGAGTTCATGCGAAACAATCGATACGAATTCCGACTGCTTCAAATCGAGTTCCTTTTCTTTCGTGACATCACGCAGGACAAGCATCATCCCCCACTCGACGTTGGCGATGGCGATTCGTTCCGCGTAGGCACTTAACAACAAATTTCCGCGAAACGCCGACAGTTCAATTGTCTCGCCCGGAATCTCGCCGTTCATCAATTGACCGATGTAGTCATGCAGCGCATCCGGCTGATCGACATGTTCGAATAAAGAAGTCGCCCGTTCATACGCATGGCGAAAACCTTGGGATTGACTGACGAGCTTCGGTGGAAACATGTTCAACAACGCCTGATTGGCATAAATCTGCTCTCCGCTGCTTTCGATATACAATACCGCTTCCCGAATCGAATCGAGTAATTGGTAGGTTTTGATTTTTTCATGTTCCATTTGATGGAACAGCAGGTGCCGTTCCAGTGTCATACCGAGTTTACGTGATAAATCCAAAATATCTCCGACCTGCTCCAAGTTGAACTGTTCGAACGGATGTTTAAGATAGATGACACCGACGACACCGCCATTGCTCGGTGACTGGACCGGAATCGCGGATTCATACATCTGATCTGCCAACGGGAGCTGAACCGATTTACGCATGACAAAAGCACGGCGCAACACGGAATACTGATCTAAATCCTTTTCAATCAATTCAATGTCTTCGACGCCTTGCGTGACAAGATGACTCAGTTGTTCCCGACGGTATAACAGAATGGCTCCCGCCTCGAGGTCGATCAGCTGAAGCAACTTGACAAGTAACGTCTCACAGGCAGACTCCACGTTTTGGGTCGCCAACGCTTCCATGATTTCATTCCGGTGTTTCAGTTTATGTTCAACTTCCGCCAAGTCTTGTGTCAGTTGACCGATCCGTTGACGATCAGTCGTCTGCAATTCCTTGACTGGAAATGGACTGGTTTTCAGACGATACGGTCTCGTCTTTTTTTCAGGACGATATCGTACGATTTTTTTCAATGGGCTTCCTCCTTCCAATACATGCATTCATGTTTCAAATTATAACATGAGATTTTAAGTTTTCGGCGCGCATTTGACTCAAGAATGAAGAGTCGTTTCCGCTAATAAGCGCTTAAACGATTGTTCAAAGGCAACATCTTCTTGTCGTGTCCGTTTTTTCGGTCCCTTCGTCCGTCCACCTGCCCGCCGGATTTCTTGACCGACATGTCGTGTATGTAGAAGGAAATCTATATTTTCATTCGTAAAAATCCGGCCATTTTGATCGACGGCTCGTCCGTTGCGGGCAAGCGCAAGTGCCGCCAGACCGTAATCCTGGGTCACGACGATATCTCCCGGCGCCATCCGGTTGACGATGGCAAAGTCGACCGCGTCAGCCCCTTGACCAATCGTGATGGTCGTCGCGCCTTCCCGGTTAAACTGATGTGCCGTATCGCACACTAAAAACACTTCGTACCCCTTACTCAATCGAATCGTCAAATCGACGACGGGACAACCGTCCGCATCAATCCATATTTTCATGTCCTGCCACTCCCTTTTCAATTCTCTTTCATTCAGTGTCCGCGACGACCGGAATTACTGTCAAGTCAATCCCTCGCAGTTGACCGTAACTGTCTTAGAACCGACAATAGGAAGGAAAGGATGTGCCGACTTGAAACCTGCTACATTTAGCTCATTTTTATCCTTACTGAAGAAAAGCGAACCACCGGTCGGACTGCTGTCAGCCGCCGTGACGGTTTCGATCATCCAGGCGCTCGCCGCACTGATGATTCCCTGGTTCTTGAAATCCCTGATTGATAACTTTTCCATCGATCAGGTGACCCCGGGTCTGATTGCCCTCTTTGTCACCGTCTTCATCGTCCAGATGATCAGCAATGCTTTTTCGATTTACTGGTTGCAAGTCGCCGGGCAACGAATCGTCGCCAACTTACGGACGATGTTATGGAAACACCTGCTAGCTTTACCCATTCCCTTCTATGACGAAACGAAGTCGGGTGAACTTGTCTCGCGTCTCAACAATGATGCGACGACGTTACAACAGTTACTATCGGAGCAACTCGTCCGTCTATTGACCTCGATTGTTTCGATTGTCGGCGCAATCACGATTTTATTTTTCCTCGACTGGCAAATGACGCTTGTCATGGTCATCGCTGTTCCGTTGACATTATTGATTATCATTCCGCTTGTCCGGAAGTTGCATCAGATCTCGCGGGAGACCCAAAAAGAGCTCGCCGGTCTGTCCGGATTTTTTGCAGAAATGCTTGGTGAAGTCCGTCTCGTCAAATCACAGGCGACAGAAACCTATGAAATGGACCGCGGGAAAACACGGATTGAACATCTGTTTGGATTTGGGGTGAAGGAAGGAAAGATTCAGGCCATCTTACTGCCGGTCTTCAATGTCGCCCTGACATCGATGCTGATCGTCATCATCAGCTTCGGTGCCTACCGTGTCTCGACGAATCAGATCACAGCCGGTGAACTCGTCGCCTTCTCGTTGTATCTGTTTCAAATCATGACGCCGCTCGTGACGATGACCGAATTCGTTTCGAAATTACAAAAAGCACGCGGCGCGACGGAACGGATCTCCGAACTGCTCGAAGAACAGCCGGAACAGAACGGTACGCGACAGGTCGAGCGTCCGTTTGCTGCCGTTCATTTTAATCACTTGTCATTCGGCTACGACGAAGCGACACTGTTGCACGATGTCACTTTCTCGTTACCGCGTGGTCAAACAACGGCAATCGTCGGCCCGAGCGGTTCCGGGAAGTCGACATTATTCGCCTTGCTCGAACGGTTTTATCTGCCAACGAACGGTCAGATCGAACTCGGGCGTCATGCGATTGATCAGTTCGAGCTCGCGAGCTGGCGGAATGCGATCGGCTACGTCGCACAGGATTCACCTGTCCTGTCCGGAACGATCCGCGACAATCTGCTGTACGGCTTGACGCAACAGGTCACGGAACAACAAATCCGCGATGCCGCTGAAATGGCGAATGCCGATGAATTCATCTCTTCGTTCGCACTCGGATACGATACGGAAATCGGTGAACGCGGAGTCAAATTGTCCGGTGGTCAACGGCAACGGATTGCGATCGCCCGGGCCCTCCTGCGTGATCCGGAATTGTTACTGCTCGACGAAGCGACCTCGAGCCTTGACTCGGAGTCGGAACGGGTCGTCCAGGAAGCGCTTGAACGGCTGATGGAAGGACGGACGACATTTGTCATCGCCCATCGTCTCGCAACGGTCCGGCATGCGGATCAAATCGTCGTTCTTGAACAAGGACGTGTGTCCGGCATCGGAACACATGACACCCTCGTCGAGACAAATGTTTTGTATAATAAACTCGTAACGCAACAATTCATCGGTCAAACCGAAACGTCCAGGGGGAGTAATACATGACAAAAACAATTGGTTTCATCGGACTCGGCGTCATGGGTCAAGGCATGGTCCGCAACTTATTAAAAGCCGGTTTTTCCGTCAAAGGCTATAACCGGACAAAAGAAAAGGGCTTGCCGCTCGAACAGGACGGCGCTGTCATCGTCGAGACGATTCAGGAAGCCGTCCAAGATGCCGATATCGTCATCTCGATCGTCGGTTATCCGCAGGATGTCGAACAGATTTATTTAGCGGACGATGGGATTCTAGCATCCGCTAAACCGGGAACGATCGTCATCGATATGACGACATCAAGTCCGGCGCTTGCGATCCGGATTGCAGAGCAGGCGGACGAGAAAGGTCTGCGGGCACTCGACGCCCCCGTCACAGGCGGTGATCTCGGTGCAAAAAACGGGACCCTTGCGATTTTAGCCGGCGGAGACGAAGACGCGTTCAACACCGTCCGACCGTTATTCGAGGCCATGGGAAAATCAATCGCCCGGTTCGGCGGTCCGGGACAAGGTCAATCGGCGAAGCTCGCCAATCAGATTGCGATTGCCGGATCGATGATTGGAACCGCCGAAATGTTGCTGTTCGTCACGAAATCCGGGATTGATCCGACACAGTTCGTCGAGACGATCAAAAGCGGCTCGGCCGGCAGCTGGTCACTCGAAAATCTGATCCCGCGTGTCATCGCGGAAAACTATTCACCGGGGTTCTTCGTCAAACACTTCATCAAGGATATGAACCTGGCACTCGAACGGGCCGGGGAAATGGGGATTGCCACACCGGGACTCGCGCTCGTCAAAGACCTGTATGACGAACTGGCGGCTTCCGGGCATGCTGAATCCGGTACACAGGCACTTTACCTGCTGTTAAAAGAGAAAACACCATCGCAGTGAACTACTCACCACTTATTTGCTTCGCAAATTGAAGTGGGAGCTTCTTGGGAAGACCGTACTTTTACGAGCTACGGTTATTGACCAAGCTCATCGGGTGGTTCCCACCCTGAAGGGGTTTCAGTCTGCTAACAGCAACAAGTTGATACTTGCGTTGATATCTCGATCATGATGCGCACCGCAAGTGCATGTCCACTCGCGCACATCCAACGTCTTCTTCTCGCCTTTCGTTCCACAAGAAGAACAGATTTGCGTTGAGGCGTACCATTGGTCCGCTTTGATCAGTGTTCGTCCGTAGAATGTGCATTTATAGGCCAACTGCCGGACGAACTCATACCAACTGACGTCTCCGATCGATTTGGCGATCGTATGGTTCTTCATCATGTTCTTCGACTTCAGTGTCTCGACGACGATGACTTGGTTCTCGTCAACGATCCGTTTCGACAGCTTATGAAGAAAGTCTTGACGTTGATTTACAATCTTCTCATGCTTCTTGGCGAGGATGATCCTCGCCTTGTCTCGGTTCTTACTCCCCTTCTTTTTGCGGGACAAGGCACGTTGTGCCTTCTTGATCTTCTCTTCGGACTTTCGAAGGAAACGAGGATTGGCAACTTTCTCAGAAGTCCACTCGTCGTTCGTCATGATGGCGAAGTGTTCCAGACCAAGGTCGATTCCTACTTTATTCTTAGCGGGAACCCATTGCTCTTCGGTCTGATCGACTAGAATCGAGATGAAGAATTTCCGGGTCTTCGTCATCGAGACCGTAGCGGACTTGATGATACCAACGAACGGACGATGCTGCTTCAACTTTACGAAACCGATTTTAGGAAGTTTCACCTTACGATCTTCGATTCGTATGCTCCCCTTCAGATTATTTGTTGTGTAAGAGGCTCGGTCGTTATGCTTTGATTTGAATTTCGGAAATCCGACAGACTGATCCCGAAAAAAGTTGTTATACGCTTTGTTCAAATCCATCTGAGCGTTCGCAAGGGAAAGACTGTCGACTTCTTTGAGGAAAGGGAATTCAGGCTTGTACTTCGCTGGGGTTGGGAGCTTTTGCTTTGCGCCAGGGTTGAGCTTCGAGTCTTCATACAGTCGGATCCGCTCTTCGAGCATCTTATTGTAGACGAAGCGGACACAACCGAACGTCTTCACGAAATATTCTTGTTGGGATTTCGTCGGATAGAGTCGAAACTTATATGCCTTCAGCAAAGCAATCACTCCTTTCCTTTTGATTCTTTATACTCATTTTATCGAACGATTGGAGTCTTGCAAAGTCAGGCGATTCATCTCCCACCTACGCCGGGCTCCGCCCCAAGATGCTTAGAGATGGGAGAATTCTCGCTAAATTTAGTAAAATGGATGACAAAAACGAGTCCGACACTCCCAACCAGGGAAAGTCAGACTCGTTTTTTTACGCGGAACGTGTTGCTGTCTGTTGCTCTTTTTTCAATTGTTCATAAAAATGTGCCATCGTCGTATCAAAATACGGCGTCAACAGGACCACGCCGACGGTACTGAGCAACGCAAGAATCCCCCAGATGATGAAACTGAGATACAGTTTCGCGAGACGCCATTTATGCCCCCGCATCATGCGGCGGCTTTCCCCCAGCACCTGGACAAACGACAAATCCGGTCGATCGACTAATAAAAATGGCACCAAACGGTACATCAGATAAAAGTAGATGGCGGGAAGAATCAAAAAAGAACCGATATAAACGAGCAGCGTCACCAGTGTGTAAGCCGCCATCGTCTTCAGGTAAAAACGGATCGACGCAAACCCTTCAAATAACGTCCCGATCCCGGCCGACTCTCCGCGAACGAATCGTAAGTAGGCAATCGTCCGCCCAAGCGTAACCGGTGCGAGCACAATCGTCACGACGATGTTCAGGGCGACGAAACGCAGCATGCTGTCGATATTGTCCTGGTCAAACGACATCCGGCTGGCCGCCAGTGCAAAGATGACGAAATAGATGATCGAGATGCTGAGCGCTGTCAGCCACTTTCCTTTTAACGTCGCAAGTGCAGCCTGTTTGTACTGTAGATTTGTCATGATGAACTCCTTTATCTTTCAACTTTCCTGTTTTAGTGTACCGTAGTCTGCTTTGAAAAAATAGCAATCATCCCTTCACAAGACTGAAGATGTGACGATTTTTGGACAATGGACTCCTACAGCATTTTACTTCTCAGTATCTTATGTTTGTTGCGAATCATACATTCATAAGTTTTATCTAAGTAATGAAATAGGGAGACGGATTTTAAAGTCCGTCTCCCTATATTCGTTTTAAAGAAATGATTCGCTTCATGAGACTCCTACAGGAAAAAGCGCAATTTCCATTGCGCTGTCAGAGAGAAACAAGACCCGATTCCCTGACCATGAGGGCAGGGAAACTGGCTTGTGTCTCGCCTGAGGAAAGCGAGTGAAGAGCAGAATCATTTTTTCTTCGAACCCTAAAGCTTTTTTTAACGTATCAGCAATTCTTTTAACGCTTTGACTTTCTCCGGATCGACTTGACCATCCACGAGGACAGCGGATCCGACGTGTAACTCAGTTGCGTTCGTTGTTTTAAGTAATTCTTGCGCCCGTTCGACTGTAATTCCGGAGCCCGGCAAAACAATCAAGTCGGGATGCTGTTCGATCATTTCGGCGATGACTGCCTGGCCTTCCAGTGCCGTCGGGTGCGCCCCGGACGTTAAAATCCGGTCGACTTCCGGAAAATCAGCCAATACTTCCGCTGCTTCTAGGATGTCACGGCTGCTGTCGATTGCCCGGTGGAACGTCAACGACAAATCGCCTTTATGTTTGATGATCCGTCCGAGGAATCCTTCGTTGACACGACCGTCTGCCGTCAAGGACCCGACGACGATACCTGCTGCGCCGAGTTCCCGGATCAAATCGATGTCCGTGATGATCGTTTCCTGATCGGCTTTCGAATAAACGAACGACTTGCTGTGTGGACGCACAAGGACATGGACCGGAATCTCGACCGATGACAAGACTTGCCGGATCAGTCCGTAACTCGGTGTCAAACCGCCTTCCGATAAGGCGGAGACCAGTTCCAACCGGTCGGCGCCCGCCCGTTCGGCCGCTGTTGCTTCTTCTACTGTTGCTGCAATGATTTCTAACATGGTACATCCCTCCCGCCCTAGTGTATCATGAGACGACGGTCCAGTTCACCCGTTCGTTAAACAGTTTCATCTCCCAGGACGGCGGATAGGTCGAGGGACTGAGAACGATTTTAGCGCGCCGGAATTCCGCCACTTTATACTTCCGGTTGCCTTCAAACTCGTCACACGCCAAAAAGGCATACACGTCTTTCGTCCGTCCGATGACGGCTTTTTGAATCAGCGATGATTCGATGTCGTCGCTGACGAATCCCCGCTCGATTTCCGCACCGTCGAACGTCAAAAATGAGGCATCAAAGGCGTAGGCATCGAGTGCCTGCAAGACTTCCACCCCGACCGTCTGTCCAAATGAATCGACGGTTCCGCCGAGCAGCCGGATTTCCCCGTGAAATGGTCCCGTTTCCCGGCACTGTTCCAGGTGACTGGCAATCGACAACGAGTTCGTGACAATCGTCGCACTGCCGTTTAAATACGGCAACAGATGCTCGACCGGTTCCCCTTTTCCCAAAAAGATGCAGGAGTAGTCACTGAGCCAGCCTTTGGCATAGCGGGCCAGCCGCCGTGACAGTTGATCCGTCCGTCGTGAAACCGGTGACTCCTGTTTTCCGCCCTGGTAGATCGCCCCGCCGTAGACCCGCTTCAGTTGCCGTTCCCGTTCGAGTTCTTCGAGATACCGTCGGACCGTCTCACCGGAGACATCCAACCGATCGATCAAATCTTTTGTCATGACTTTCCCTTCTTCTTCAAGCCACTGCATGATTTGTGATTTTCGTTCCTCTCCTAATAACGACACATGACCTTCCCCCTTCACAGACAAGTACTACTTCTAGTGTAGCGAACGTCTGTAAAGGTCTTGTAAATCCGGTGTAAAAAAACGTGTAATTCCTATGAATTGTTGTTGAATTCGTTCATTTTTCAGATTAACGAAACAAAATCGGCAAACGACAAAAAACCGAATCCTCCTGCCCTTCCGAGAAGAGCAACAGCATTCGGTTACTATCAGTCGATTTCTTTTTTGTCTTTTGCGAACATGTTGATCTTCGACTCCGTACCTTGACGGATCCGACTGATGTTTTCGCGGTGTTTGAAAATGACGAACAGGGCAAGAATCGTAAAGAACGTCGGGACGATCCAGTCATGTTCGATGATACCAATCGTAATCGAGACGACGATTCCGATGCTTGCCGCAACGATTGAGCTGAGCGAAACCATCCGGCTGAAGCGTAACGTCGTCAAAAATGAGACGAGTAAAAACAGGAACAGGATCGGGCTCGTCACGAGCAGCATCCCGCCGGACGTCGCGACGGCTTTTCCGCCTTTGAACTTGGCAAAGACCGGATAGATGTGTCCGATGACGGCCGCAAGTCCCGCAAACAGCGGGTGTAATTCGGAAGCGAGCAGGATCGGCACAAGACTGGCGACTGCTCCTTTACCGAGATCACCAATCAAGACGATGATGCCTGCTTTTTTGCCTAAGACCCGAAACGTATTCGTCGTCCCGAGATTTCCACTGCCGTGCTGCCGAATATCAATGCCGTGTCCCCATTTTCCGACAAGCAGGGCAAATGGAATCGAGCCGAGTAAATAGCCTAAAATTAAAATCCCGATGATTTCAATCATGGTCAACCTCCAACGTATTAGTGACCGACCTTCATATATTCTTCGAGAGTCTGTCCATTATTTTTAATTTGTGTGGCTGGACCGACACCAACATACCGGATGTGCCATGGCTCATACGTGTACCCAGTCCGTGACTGGAACCCACGGTCGTAACGGACGATGAATCCATACTTCGCTGCGTTGTTCGCAATCCATTTTCCTTCTTTTGTATCCCCGAGCTCTGCTGTCAATCCGTTCCCGACACTTGGTGCCGAGATATCAAACACAAGTCCGGTCTGGTGTTCACTGTGACCGGGACGGGCCGAATATTGATCGGCGGCCGCTTTTCCGTCACGGGCGACGTAGTTGTTGTAAAGGACGGTCTGACGTGAACCGGAACGGAATCCGCTGACGGCGTTCAGTGTCACGCCGTCTGCTTTTGCATCGGCAAACATTTTTTCCATCTGTTTTGCGGCGGGTGCCCGCATGTAACTTTGTTCGAGGACGCCGGAATACGAGAAGCTGACGTTCGGTACGACTAAGTCCGACGGTTTGTAATCGATCGGCAAGCTGTATTTTTTATTGACGACGACTAACAGGTCGAGCGATAAATCGGCTTTTGTATCCGATTTATCGACATCCGGTGTCTCGGACTCCGGTTTCGACGGTTTGGCCGGTTCCGGATCCTGAGCGGAATCAGTTTTTCCGTCCTCTTTTTTGTCGGTCGATTTGTCTTCAGCCTTGTCTTCTGTCGAAGATGCGTCCGATGACTTCTCTTCCGTCGTTTTATCTTCAGCTGATTTGTCCGCAGCCGCTTTCTCTTCAGCCGCTTTTTCATCCGCTGTTTTTTTGTCGGCAGCTGCCTGCTCTTCGGCCTTTTTCTCAGCTTCCGCTTTCGCTTCGGCTTCTTTTTTCGCTTCCGCTGCTTCTTTTGCTTCTTTTTCTTTCGCTACTTCGGCATCACTTTTTTCGTTGTCTGAAGTGGCCTTTTCATCTGCGCTTTTATTCGCCTGTTCGGTTTTTGAGTTGTCTTGCGCTTCCTGATCCCCAGGGTTACATCCTGCAAGGAGGAGCGCCAATGTACTGACTGCTACGATTTTTTTCATTTTTAATTCCCCGCTTCCTTGGTGCTATTCTATGTTACCTCTAATCGACTGATTAGAAAAGCCCTCACGCAAGAAATCCTGCTGAGGGCGGAGGCTTAATTGGAGATGAGTGCAGCATCATCGGTACGCATTTGTTCGTAAATCGCGTGCCAGTTCGGAAAGACTTTTGGTAAACGGATTGGACGGAAATTTTCTTTTTTAACGACGACATGCGACGTTTTTCCTGCGACCGCCAGTTGACCGTCGGCATTCTTGACTTCATAGCCGTAAATCGTCCGCAAACCGTCATAATGATCAACCCAGACGGACACCTGTGCTACGTCACCGTACGTCAATGACCGTTTGTAATCGAGATTCACGTTCGTGACTGGCGAGACATATCCGGCTTCTTCCATTTCCTTGTAATCAAGTCCGAGTGACTTGATCAGTTCCGTCCGTGCAATCTCAAAATAAACGAGATAATTCGAATGATAGACGATGCCCATCATATCGGTTTCTGCGTAACGGACTGGTATTTCAATCGTGTACATGTAGCTTCCCCCTTAAAAATCCTCTTTTTCAAGATAGGACCATTCTGAACCGGTTAAGCTAAGTTTGTCAATTAATCGGACGGATTGCTTCGCAATGGCCCGTTCGACGATCGTAATCGCGGCACGGGCATTTCCGTTCGGGACGGTTTCGATCATACCCTCGAGCGTATCTTTCGCTTCCTCCGTCAACTGATACCCATACTGTGCGGCGTAATTAACGATGATTTCGATCAGCTCGTCTTTCGCGTAGTTCGGGAAATGGAATTCGCGTTTAAACCGGGATTTCAGACCCGGATTGCTGGCGAGCAACGCCTGCATCGGCTGCTCGTAACCCGCGAGGACGACAACCAGATTATCGGCATGTTTCGTCATCTCGTCGACCAGCGTATCGATCGCTTCCTTGCCGAAATCGTTGGCACCCCCGTTTAACGCATACGCTTCATCGATGAACAGAACACCGCCGAGCGCATCACGGATGACGTCCCGCGTTTGTTGCGCGGTCTGACCGACGTAGCCCGAGACAAGATCGGCCCGGCTGACGACTTTCAAGTGGCCCCGCTTCAAGTAACCGCACTGGCGGAGGACATCGGCATACAAAGCCGCGACGGTCGTTTTCCCGGTTCCGCTGTTGCCGCTGAAGACCGCATGCAGTTCGACCGGCAACACTTTAAATCCGGCTTCCTGGCGGCGCTTCTGCATCGACAATAATGCCTGGATTTGTTTGATTTCCGCTTTCAGCGGCTGTAATCCGACCAATTGTTCGAGTCGTTCCTCGACCGTATTATCATCTGAAGCAACAAGTTCAAAATCAGCTTGTTCGAGCAACGCAAAATCTTCGTGACTGGCACTTTCCCCGAGACTCGCCCCTTTTTTGAAGATGGCATCGAGGACGATATTGCGGACGGCGCGTCCGTTACCGAAACTGGCGTCGACCCGTTCACGCTCGAGTCGGGACAATAAAGCGCGCTCGGCTTGTTCCGTCAGGACATAATCGTTGACCGTCGCAATCGAACGACCGATTTCAAGCAGTTCCGTATCGGTATAATCCGCGAGCAGATAATGATTCGATTCCGGGAATCGGCTCCGCAGACCGGGGTTCGCTTTCAGGAAATCGCGCATTTCTTCCGGATATCCGGCGAGGACAACGGCAAACCGGCCGGCGTATTCCCCGCTCGTCATCGCGGCAACCAGCGTATCAATGGCTGCCTGTCCGTAATCGTTTCCGCTTTGTCCGGCGCGTTTTAAGGCATAGGCCTCGTCAATGAAGAGAACACCGCCGACCGCTTCCCGGACTTTACTCATGACCTGTTCTTCCGTCTGACCGACAAATGCACCGACGAGCGACGACCGGTCCGTCTCGACGACTTCCGGACGTTCGAGCAGACCGAGTTCATGATAGATTTTTGCCATCAGCCGGGCAAGCGTCGTCTTACCGGTTCCCGGATTTCCCATGAAAATCATGTGGAGTGACGGCTGATCACTCGAGCGGTAGCCGTCTGATGTCCGTTTTTGCTGATATTTCAAGAAGCGGTACATCTGATGCACACGCAGTTTGATATCATCGAGACCAATCATCGCGTCGAGTTCCTCAAGCGCCGACCGTTCAACCTGTTTGATTTCTGCCGGCAACAAGGCGACGACCCGGCGCAGATCCTGCAATGCCGTTGCTTTCAGTTCCGTCATCTCCCGAAAAGCGTCACGGGAATAAAACCGTTCCTGCAGACTGTCGAGAAATTCCGTCGCAATCTGTTCGAGCGACGCGCTCGACAACAGCAATGCTTTACCGGCTTCAAACAGTTCCGACCAACGCGCCGTATCCATCCGGCGCAAGCGTTCCGTCTGTTCGACGACCTGTTCCGTCTCATGCAGGATTTGACCCGCTTGTTGGATCAATTCCTTTGTCGCGGACCGTTTGGCATTGGCATTGTCCGTCTCGCGGATTGTCGGGAAGGTATTCGCGACCAGTAACTGATAACTGCTCTGGAGCTGCTGTTCGATCAACAACTGTTCGAGCCGCTCCGGCAGCCGGTCGTGTTGACGGATTTCCTGCATCCAGCTTTCCGCGAGCGCATCGATTCGTCCGGTCATGATGTAACGGTGTTCGACGAGTAAAGCTAAAATCCGGACTAACGCTTCCGTTTCCTGTAATAGTCGGCTGCTCTGGGCATAACGTAAGGCGAGGACCTCTTCGACTTTCGCCCCCTCTTCCCAAGCTGCAATTTGTTTGAACATCTCCTCTTTTGAGAATGTCTCCATGTCTTGATTCCTCCTGCTTCTCGAAAAAACCGACTGTGGTCGTCACGGTGTGACGCTCCAGTCGGTCTGTCCTCATTTAGCTTTTAACCAGTCTGGATTGAATGTATCCAGTGTCTCGATCTTTTTCATTTTGACAGAGTAAAACAGTTTACCGTTATTGCGGGACTCGGCTCCGAGTACTTTCGACCGGTCCGATGCGACGTAATACGTCGCTTCTTCCGCATTGTCTTCTTTATCGAAGAACGACGGATACTCTTTGATCCATTCTTTCGGAACCGTGCTCGACGGCTCTTTTTTGACGTAAACGTCAGCTGCATTTCCGGCGATATCGGCTTCGCCTTCCACCTGACCAAAATCACCGTTCTCAATGAATTTAATGATTTGTTCGTTAAAGCCGCGTGATAAGAACGGGCGCGGTGCACTGACACTCTTGGATGCTTTCGTTTCGTTCAACAATTTTCCGTCAGCATCGTATTCGCTGAACATCTTCCCGTCCCAAATCGCCATCGTTCCCTTCGACGGTCCGTCGATGACTTCTGTCCGGAAATGGCCTTTATCATCAAAAACGACTTCATACGTCCGTGTCTCGAGTGCATCTTCCGTCGTCGACAGTTTCTTTTCGACGTACTGGATCCGCGACATCGTGTAAAACGGTTTGACCGGAGCAGCTTTATCTTCATTAGCGGTCTGTGTCTTATTCAAAAGGTAAAAATTATAGGCAAGGAGTATCGCCATTGCCACGATTGCGACTGCAATCCATGTGCTCGTTCGTTTCGTCATGCCATGTACACCATCCTAAATTTGTCTCGTTTCATGTTAATGGTATCGGTTTTAGGCTTAGAATACAAAGGGTTTGTCCAAGATTCCTGCATTTCTGAAGAAATACGTCAGACTTTTGAACAATTGATTCTGTTTTTTAGAAAAGCAGCCGGTTCATCAAAAAACCGGACTGCCCGTTCAGAGCAATCCGGCTGCGTTAATCGGTTTTCGGTTCGAGCGAGACGATCATCGATTCATCGACCAGGTAATAGAGATGTTTCGGCAACTCCCGTAAATACCCCTGTTCAAACAACTTTGCACAATCGACCTGGAATGTCTTCGAGTGCGGTTTGAGCGGTAATTTCCGTTCTTTTTCAAAATACCGGTCGACTGCAATCTGGACATGATCCATCTCATAGACCGTCAAATGGTCTTTCGCTTCCATGATCGTAAACGTTTCCCGTGACATATAGAAGACTTGCGTCGAACGGGCACCGAGATAGGGCGCCAGTTGCGTTAAATCGATTCGTTGTTCCTCATCGAGCAGAATCGTCCGGTTCGTTCCTTTCGGCAACGCCGATTCAAAGGCATGTGTCGCCCGTTTGACTTCATCGAGCGTGACGTCGCGAACCGGCAGCTCGGGTTCTTCTTTTGCTTGAAACCATTTCTTAAATCGGTTCACGGTCTCGCCCCTTTCTCCATCAAAAAAGGTGGGGTTGCCCCCACCTCAAACGTTAATGTAAACGGTTTAGTTTTGCAAGCGTTCGCGGAGAACCATCGGTAAGATTCCGCCGTGACGGTAGTAATCGATATCGACTTCTGAATCAAAACGAGCAATCGCTTCGAACTTCGTGACTTTTCCGTCTGCAGCTGTCGCTGTGACTTCAACAATATCACGCGGACGAACCGACTCGTCGATTGCGATGCTGATTGCTTCTTCACCTGTTAAGCCAAGTGATTCAGCCGATGTGCCGGCCGCGTATTGAAGCGGCAGAACACCCATCATGACGAGGTTAGAACGGTGAATCCGCTCAAAGCTCTCGGCGATGACGGCTTTGACGCCAAGAAGGTTTGTCCCTTTCGCTGCCCAGTCACGTGATGAACCCATTCCGTAATCTTTACCGGCAAGGATGACAAGACCTGTGCCATCTTCTTTGTACTTCATCGCAGCATCGTACATTGCCATCGTTTCGCCTGTCGGCCAGTACGTCGTGAAGCCGCCTTCAGTACCCGGAGCAACCTGGTTACGGATCCGGATGTTCGCGAATGTTCCGCGCATCATGATTTCGTGGTTACCACGGCGTGAACCGTATGAGTTGAAGTCTTTTGGTGCGACACCTTTGCTGACGAGGTATTGTCCGGCTGGTGTCGTTTTCGAGAATGAACCGGCTGGTGAGATGTGGTCTGTCGTGACAGAATCCGCAAACTTACCGAAGACACGGAGATCGTTTAATGCTTCGACATGACCGGCTTCTTTCGCCAAGTTCTCGAAGAACGGCGGGTTTTGGATGTATGTCGACTCTTCGTCGAAGTCATACTGATCGCCTGTCGGTACGTCAAGGTTGTTCCAGCGTTCGTTTCCTGTGAAGACCGAATCGTACTCGGCACGGAAGCTTTCTGGTGTGACGACCGTGTTGATGATCGTTTGAATCTCGTCACGTGACGGCCAGATGTCGGCGAAGAAGACTTCTTGTCCGTCTTTGCCTGTTCCGAGTGACGCGTTCATGATGTCGACGTCAACTGTTCCGGCAATCGCATAAGCAACGACGAGTGGCGGTGATGCCAAGTAGTTGGCTTTGACGAGCGGGTGAACCCGTCCTTCGAAGTTCCGGTTTCCTGAGAGGACAGACGAGACGAGCAGGTCTGATCCGAGAATCGCGTTTTCGACGGCAAGGTCAAGCGGACCCGAGTTTCCGATACATGTCGTACAGCCGTAACCGACAGTGTTGAAGCCGAGTTGATCGAGGTACGGTTGCAGACCTGATTTCTCCAGGTAGTCCGTAACAACTTTTGATCCCGGTGCAAGAGATGTCTTGACGTATTTCGGAACCGTCAATCCGAGGTCGATCGCTTTTTTCGCAACGAGTCCGGCACCGATCATAACGTACGGGTTCGACGTATTCGTACAGCTCGTGATCGCAGCGATGGCGAGGTCTCCCGTACGCATCTCAACTGCTTCGTCTTTGAATTGAACGACCGCGACTTTGTTTGCTTCGTCTTCCGCAAGACCAAAGCCGGCGTTTCCTTGTGGTGCCGTCAATGCTTTTTGGAACGACGTGTGGACGTCTGTCAAATCAATCCGGTCTTGTGGACGTTTTGGTCCGGCAAGAGCAGGAACGATTGTCGACAGATCAAGTTCAACCGTCTTCGTGAATGTTGGATCTTCGTTTTGCGGCGTGTAGAACAAGCCGTTTGCTTTTGAGTAGTTCTCAACTTTTTCGATCAAGTCTTCGTCACGGCCTGTCAGACGAAGGTACGTCAACGTTTCCGTATCCACCGGGAAGAATCCGCATGTCGCACCGTATTCAGGCGCCATGTTGGCGATTGTCGCGCGGTCAGACAATGACATCAAGTGAAGGGATGGTCCGAAGAACTCAACGAATTTACCGACGACGTTTTGCTGACGCAACATTTCTGTTACGCGAAGGGCAACGTCTGTCGCTGTTGTTCCAGGATGCATTTCACCTGTGATGCGGACACCGATGACTTCAGGAACCGGGAAGAATGACGGTTGTCCGAGCATTCCTGCTTCTGCTTCGATTCCACCGACACCCCAACCAAGGACACCAAGTCCATTGATCATCGTTGTGTGAGAATCCGTTCCGACGAGTGTATCCGGGTAGACATCAACCGAACCGTCTGCTGTTTCTTTTTCAAGAACGACAGATGCCAAGTACTCAAGGTTAACTTGGTGGACGATTCCTGTTGCAGGCGGTACAGCACGGTAGTTATCGAATGCTGTTGTTGCCCAGCGTAACAATTTGTAACGTTCTTCGTTCCGTTCGAACTCAAGATCCATGTTTTCAGCGAGTGCACCGGCAAATCCGTAAGAATCGACTTGAACCGAGTGGTCAACGACGAGATCAACCGGAACTTCCGGGTTGATGACTGATGGATCTCCACCGAGGTCCTGCATCGCTTTACGGAGTGACGCGAGATCGACGACCGTCGGAACGCCCGTGAAATCCTGTAAGATGACGCGTGACGGCTTGAACGGCACATCGATATCATTCGATACTTGGGCAGTTCCCCATTTCGCCAAGTTTTCGACATGCTCTTGTGTAATCGAACGACCGTCTTGTTGACGAAGGACGGATTCAAGCAGCACACGGATTGAATACGGAAGACGTTTGACTTCCGTCAGACCGAGTTCTTCCAATTTTTCAATGCTGTAATAGTTGTAATTTTTACCGTTTGCTTCAAACGAACGGCGTGCACCAAACACGTCTTGCGATGGTTGCGTTTGCTTCATGCTGATTCCCCCTTTAAGTGTTGACGACATCAAGCCCCTGATACCGCTTACTTGTACAGCTCTATCATAGTATAATATGAGCCCCGTTACAATTTGAAAGAACAAAAGACCTTCAATAAGTTTTACTTATCATCTAATTGAGAAGCTATATCAATCATATGCTTATGACGACACGCGCTTTCTAGTTTTTAATGGTTCTGTTACGGGTACAGATAAATTGTAGAACGACATCAGAACTTTCTGGAGGCGGAAATTATGGCACAATATAAAAATAATGAGGCAACGCACGTCGTCACGACGATTATTTTCAACGATTTGGAAAAAGCCAAAACCGGTTTTGAGATGATCAAGGATCTCGAAGCGATCAAAGAGATTGAAATGGAACAGATGGTGCTTGCTGAACGCAATGAGACGGACGGCTTCTCGTTCATCGATGCAATCGACTTCACGCAACAGGATCAATCGTTTAAAGGTTCGTTGATCGGAATGGCGGTCGGCGTTGTCGGCGGACCATTCGGCATGCTCGTCGGCTCCGTCGCCGGATACCTGATCGGGGCAAACCGGGACGAAAAAAACGAACGCGATTCGTTTGATCTGTTTAACCGGACGCTCAACCAGATCAATCCCGACCACTACGGTGTCATCATCATCAGCGAAGTCAACGAGGACTCGGAAGCAATCAATGCGCTGGCAGCTGAACTCGGGGCGACCGTGCGCCGGACCGGTGAAACGTTTACGGATGAGACGGTTTAATTGAAAAAAGATTGTTGCTTCGTCCCCGTTGTTTCGGGGACTTTTTTAATGTCGATAGTTGCAGATACTTATTCGTGTTGAGACTAGGACATAACTCAGCTTTATTGACGACGTCACCCATGTAAATCGAGTCATTTACACCTGTTCCACTATGTCCGGCTTTAATGACAAACGCTCGTCCTAAAGCGACACCAATCCCCGACGATGTTGACTTCCTTACAGGTTTTAAGGCTGTTGATGATAGCAACCATTTCACTGATATATGCACGGGATAGACGGACTAATATCCTCGGATGTCGTTTTTGTGTTTTAATTAAGTCGGAAGACCCACGTAAATCAATGAACAGTGATGCACATTGGACGTACTTCCCATTTTTAAATTTTAAGTTTTTTAGTTGCATGATATCATCCGCTTCCTCATAGCTGGTTGAAGTATTTAGGATTTCATCGATACGTTCCAAATTACGCTTAAAATTGAAACTCTGGTGTTTTCACATTTTTCATGAATCGATTATTTTTACTCCGGATTCTGTTTTGACCAGATTCTAAATGTTCTACGATTGAAGTTTCCTGTATAAACGATCCTGTATTTAGGATGAGATACCGGCTTCAAAAAGTTTTGAAAGGTCTTTTTATCTTCTTTATTCGCATAAACGTCCCCGATTGCTTCATAAACGTCTGAAGTGACACAAATTGGTTCATTAAAATGCTTATATGCTAGTCCACACATTTTAGATGCTTGATTCACGACATTCCCGATATAAACCAAGTCATAAATACCGCTATTTATGAGACCTACCTTTACAACCAATGCCCGCCCTAGCGCTATGCCAATTCCGACTTCCAACTTCTGAAAATTTCCTCCGAACTTTTTTTCCAACTCACCATTTAAAATCTTCATCAACCCATTACACATTGAGGCGGCTCGAAGTGCTTCGATGACCGGTTCCTCTTCGCCTCGGTTTCCTGCAAACATAGCCGATATACCATCGCCTACAATATTGATTTCTTGACAGCTTTTAAAACTGTTGACGATAGCAACCATCTCACTGATATATGCTTGATAAATACGAGCTAACGCTTTTGGATTGTCCGTATAAGTTTTATTCAATTGAGATGACCCTCTTAAATCAATAAACATAGACGCACATTGAACATAAGTCCCTTTCTCAGAGGTTAAATGATGCCTTTCAGGAATGTCATCAGATTCATAGTAATCTCGATAGGTGCTAAGATGTTCTCGAATACGTTTCATACTATCTTCAAATTGGAATGGCTGATGATTTGTTCGCATTGACGTCGCCTCACTTTTTTATTGATATTATAAAACAAGATAAAACGAAGTCGTGACACAGACTTCGTTTTTGTGATTATTTGTTTTCTTCCGCCCAGTCATGAAAGGCTATTCGATGAAAATTACCTACATACAACGCTCCATGCTTGCTATGGTTTTGGAGTGTCAAGAAATCTTGAAACGTAGAATTGGTGTCGTAATTTGCAATATACTTATCTGCACTATTGTAAACCGATTCCGTTACACAAATCGGATGCAATGGGTATTCTTTGTATGCGAGTCCACACATCTTAGACGCTTTATTGACGACGTCACCCATGTAAATCAAGTCATTTATTCCAGTTCCACTATGTCCTGCTTTAATGACAAGTGCTCGTCCTAAAGCGACACCAATCCCCGCTTTCACGGGTTTGAATTCTGCTCCCCATTTCTTCTTGAAATGGACGTTTAGCACCTCCATCATCCCGTTGCACATAGAAGCGGCTCGAAGTGCTTCGATGACCGGCTTTTCATCTCCCTGGTCACCGGCAAACATAGCGGAGACACAATCGCCAATAATGTTGACTTCCTTACAGGTTTTAAAGCTATTGACAATAGCTACCATTTCGCTGATATATGCTCGATAGAGACGAGCTAAGGTCTTAGGATGTCGCTTCTGTGTTTTAATTAAGTCGGAAGACCCCCGTAAATCAACGAACAGTGATGCACATTGTACATACTTCCCACTTGTAAACGTTAGACTTTCTTTTTTTGGAATATCGTCCGCTTCCTCATAATTCGCCGGATCATAGAGACTTTCTTTAATACGCTTTAAACTCCGTTCGAAATCGAATGCCTGATTGTTTCCTCGCATGTATCATTCCTCCACTTCCATTTTTAAATATAATCACTAAAAAATATTGAACCTTTTCCAATCAAGCTTTCAAATCCAATATTTTTCAAGACATTTCTAATGCGAATCAGCTCACCTATATCCGGGTTCCGATTTTCGACATGGTAAGTAGCGGCTTCAAGATATTCTCGCTCTCCACCCAAACTCTTGATAATCGGAACAGAATTTTCTGGTAAGGGTACAGAGTAGGAAGGTAAGGTTTCTGTCAGTTGTCTCGTTAATATTTTGAAGGCAAATCTGGACTCACCTTTTTTATGCAAATACATGACTAATTTCCAAACCATCAAATCGTATTGGACTGTTTCTTGCTTTTTCCCAATTTTTCTTCCCAAATCTTGAACATATTTTAGTTCCTTTAAAAAAACATCTAATTCAAGGTTATCAATACGTTCTTGTAAAGAACTGACTGATAAATCATACGTCACTTTGTTAATATTATCTTCCAAAATTCTAGTTTGGGTTTGCTTTTGATTTTCCAATTCGACTTCTTTCCTTTTAATATCTTTTTCACGCTCATATAACTCTCGTATTTTATTTCCTAATTGTTGTTCTTTTCTCGAAATAATGTTTTCACGTCGAATAACCTGCTCAAAGTTTCCTAATAAATCACCTAGTTTTGTTTCCACTCCTTGAACAATATCTGTGACGATTTGACCAGCATCCATCGCACCGGCTTCAGGAGACAAAGCGGATGAAGTGACCGACATGCTCTCTTTCACTGGTTCTTCAAGCAATTCATCCAAATAAAAGGCACTCACCCCGTATCCTTCAAAGACACTGTCTCCTTTTAGGCGATATGTTTTTTCCCAAATCGATTTATCATTTGATGTCTTCTTAAAAGACTGGGGTAGTTTGTCGTAAAAACGTTTTGTGACAAAAATTTCGTTAGCTTCCGCTAAATCAGTATGCTTGCTTGCGACATTGGCGGTCTTCCCTGTCCATACCAAGTCTCTCGAATCTTCTCCCTGATGTTTCATTCCGATTGAGGTTGTCAAAATACGCCCGGTATCAAGTCCTATCCCGCAACCAATTTCCTTGCCATTAATATTTGTGCGACAGATAGGATTGAAAAGATGCTCTACAACCGTCAAAATCGATTGTGCTGTATGCATCGCTTTCTTGACTGAGCTTTCGTCTTTATCGTCAACAAATACGCCCATGACCCGATCTCCTGCAATTTGTCGCACTCGACCACCACTTTCGTTAATGCACATCGACATCCCCCGAGCAAACGCCCGATAGATTTTAGCCATGTTCTTCGCTTGTGTCTTATCCGATAGTTTGGTCGAACTCCGTATATCCACGAATAAAATGGTACAATTTGTGATGATAAGTCCTTTATTTTTATCCGGCAAGTCTTGAGAAGTCGGAACCGTATCTCCCGTGAAATCTTCGACTTCCATTTCTGTCGAAAAGATGTGCTCAATTCTTGTTTCGATTTCCTTGTATTTCGCCTTGCTAATCATCGGCATGAATTGCCCCCGCTTTCTCTGAATGAATGTTCTAAGTATAATTCGTATAGGAAAATATCGCCAAGGAAAAATCCTATTCCACCTACATTCTTCCTTGTGTTTCCAAATCAAAAGACTTATAAAAGAAATAGCTACTACCTAAAGAAATGGAGGAGAGACAATGGCTGAAACACCGAACAATCACAATCAGGAGTCAGATGTACCGGTAGATTCGATGATTTCCCAAACGGAGCCGTCCACAACTCAAACTTTAGAACCAAAAACATCCTCACCATTAGACAATGACCAAAAAAAACAGGAAGCAATCAGAACGCTTGAACGTATCAATTTTTGGATAGGCAATTGTGACACAAAAATTTCATTTGCCTTAGCATTTTCCGGCATTCTGATTGGTGCTTTTTTTGCCAGTAGTATTATTAATGGTTCACTATCCAAATTAGTAGATGGATTATTTAATCTCAGCAGTATGGCTCGGTTAGGTGACACACAAATGCCACTCATAATCATTACCGTTGTTGTCTTAGCTTTTTTTGTTTTATTTATGATTCGAAGTATTTACAATCTGTTTTTGGGTATTAAAGGCGACATCAACGCATCGAACTATCGACAACCAGGTCTAATAACCAATTCAAATCTATTTTTCGGAACTATTGATAAACGTTCCTTTAATGAATTTAAGAACTCTTTTGAAGCCCAAACTTCGGAACAAGTATTGGACGATTTTTTGTCCCAAATCTACATCAATTCCAAAAGGTGTCAACAAAAGTTCTCCTTATATAACAAAGGGGTTACTTATCTAATCTATTCGACCGTCATTTTCATCTTACTTAATATCCTGTTCCTATTTATAAAATAAAGTCGAACTCTTTTAGGGTTCTCAAATTGTAGACACCCCCTCATTTCGTGTTTGAAATGAGGGGGTGTCTTGTATATCATCTTGAATTGTCAACACTAAACTAGACAATTTTCTTAATGGGTGATTGCTTGTAGCGAACGTATGAAGGGTATCCTCAATCAGACGATTGTTGAACTCTCTTCCTCGATCCGTGTGAAACATCCGGATACGACGCAAATCGTGAGGAATGGAAACGAACGCACGATGGACCAGTTGCGCATGTTTTCGCTTGTCCATACTATGCCCGATGATTTCTCGGTTAAAGAGATCAACAAATACACATACATAATGCCATTTTGACGGACCTTGATGTATGTCAAGTCACTGACGACAACGGATAGCTTTTCTCCTTGCTCAAACGTGTGATTTAATTCATTGGCTTCCATCGACTCGTTGCATGCTTCTTTTTAGGCTTGAATTGCGCCAGCGTATACGTAGAGACAAGGCCTTGTTCTTTCATGATGCGTCCGATTCGACGATGAGAGAAACATTTCTCTTGTTTTTGGAGTTCAATCTTAATTTTACGCGTGCCATAGTTCTCTCGGCTGCGTCGAAAAATTTCACAGATGGCTTCCGTCACATCGTCGACCGATGGTCATTGTCTAACTTCATAATAAAACGTACTTTTGGATAATTGGAGGACGCTGCACATTGCTGATACCTAGTATTTATGTCGATTATTCTTGATCACATTTACTTTCATCCTATGATCAGCGCGGCTTGCTTTAAAACATCATTCTCCATCTCCAGTTGTTGGACATGCTTCCGAAGCACACGTAGCTTACGCGCTTCATCCGACAAATTATCTTCTTCCTTAAAGGATCCGGTCGTCTTACTTTGGTTGATCCAGCGATTAAATGTCGAAGGCGTCAATTCATATTCCCGAATGATATCGGCGCGTGATTTTCCATTCAAATGAAGCTTAACCATCTGTTGTCTGAGTGAATCGCTAAAAATTCGTCGTTCCTGTTTATTCATGAAGGTGATTCTCCACTGCTGTTCATAATTTTCCTAAGTCTAATTGTCCTTAAGGTTTATGTCCAACTAACTGTAGACCATCCATGTTTGATTAAATAATTTAAATGACCTTATCAGTGCCACGACGTATAGGTAATTGCATGTGATCACCACTTTCAAACCAATTCTGTTCAGGAAAATTCAACATCACCTACGATAACCATTGGTAAATTGATACAATATTATCATATGTACTCAAAGGAGAATGAGCTCAGATATGTCAAATAAAAATTATACCTATTTGATAGAGGAAATCGAAAAGCTGAAATTTCACAATCGTACGTTATTGACTTTACTCGGAAATCTACATCCGAATGCAATGGAAGATACGACGATACATGAAGCGGTCATCCTGTTTGATCTCTCAAAAAATGACTTACGTGAGTTAAAAGACTTGATCATGAATTATGACCAAAACCGCTTTGCTTTTGAACAAAAAGCACTGATGATTAATCCCGTTCTCAGCAAAGACAACTTACTTTTTCTAGTAAACTCTTTTGTTAACTCAGAGATGCTTACTACTGTCGGAAATAAAATCTTATCTGATTACGAAGTGAACACGAAATAACGTAAATCCATAAAAAGAGACAGACTACGAAATGAGGACTTACTTTTCTATGAGACTATTACCTCCAAAACCCTTTTATTATGAAGGTGGAAAAAAAGCTATTCTGCTCTTACATTCCTTCACCAGCAATCCGAATGATATGAAAAAGCTTGGAAGTTATTTGCAGCAAAATCAGTACTCCTGCTACGCCCCGACACTCAGTGGACACGGTTTACCGGCAGAAGAACTTCTGAACTACGGACCAGCCGACTGGTGGCAGGATGCCCTCAACGGTTACCAACTGTTGAAAGACAAAGGGTTCGAACATATAGCAGTCGTCGGTCTTTCTCTTGGCGGTGTACTTGCCTTAAAAATGGGACAGGAGTCAAAGGTAAACGGTGTAGTCACCATGTCCGTACCCATGTATAAGGAAGCAGTCGTTCTAAGAGAACCAATATTTTATTATGGCCGGCGGTATAAACAACTCGAAGGAAAAGAGGAGCAGCAGATTGCCTCTGAAATGGCTGAACTGGATCACCTCCCTTTTGAATCGCTGACCGACTTCGAACAACTCATTAACCGGACAAGGGACAACTTAGCATCCGTAGTCTCTCCTGTTTGCGTCATGTATGGAAAAATGGATGACCCCTCGTACAAGACGAGTGCCGAGAAGATTTTACAAAGCGTAACTTCGGATCAAAAAACGATTAAAGGATTTGCGCATTCGAAACATTTAATGACGTTAGGGAAAGACATGAACGAAATCAACCAAGACATTCTTACTTTTTTAAATGAACTGAAATGGTGAAGTATTCCCCCATCCTAAAGGCAACCCGTACGATACGGGCTGTCTCTTTTTATATTACTGTATGGATTTCGGTTCCTATAATCAGAAACCAATCAAAACAATTGACGCCGTAAAAAACAGATGGTATATTTATCTCGAATTAAAGATATATGAATTGAAGATAAAAAGAGGTGAACGAAATGGAACAGCCGAATCCGAACTTAAAAGCACTGACAGTCATGGTTCGCGCAGTCGACGCGCTTCATGAAGTCATCAAACAGGATGTTGCGAAGTCCGGACTAAATCCGACTGATTTTTCCGTACTCGAGTTGTTGTATCACAAAGGAAGGCAACCGATTCAGCTGATTGGGAAAAAAGTATTGATTACCAGCGGCAGCATCACCTATGTCATCGATAAGCTCGAAAAAAAGAACTACGTCGTCCGCCAAGCCTGTCCGGAGGATCGGCGCGTGACATTTGCGGAACTCACCACAGAAGGTCAAACGTTAATGGATACGATTTTTCCGGAACATGAACAAGCCATTAATCAGGTTTTCCAAGGGATTGACCAGGCGGAAATTGAATTGTTCATTAAGACTGCTAAAAAAATAGGCTACCAAGCCCAAAATCATTAAATTTTTTTACCTATATATCTCGAATTCGAGATAATAACGATTAAGGGAGCGATTTAGATGAATGAATTAAAAGGAATCCACCACGTCACGGCCATCACAAGCAGTGCCGAGAAAAACTATGAGTTCTTCACAAACGTCTTAGGCATGCGTTTGGTCAAGAAAACTGTTAACCAGGACGATATTCAGACCTATCATTTATTCTTTGCTGACGATAAAGGATCAGCCGGTACCGATATGACGTTCTTCGACTTCCCGGGCATTCCAAAAGGAACACACGGAACAAATGAAATCTTTAAAACCGCTTTCCGCGTGCCGACGGACGAAGCACTCCACTACTGGATCAAACGGTTTGATAAATACGGCGTGCAACATCGCGGCATCAAAGAACAGTTCGGTAAGAAGACCCTCTCCTTTGTTGATTTCGATGACCAGCAGTACATGCTGATTTCAGACGAGCATAACGAAGGCATTGCCTCCGGAACGCCGTGGCAAAACGGTCCGGTACCATTAGAATTCGCCATCACCGGCTTGGGTCCAATCCACATCCGGATTGCCGAATTTGACCGGTTAAAAGAAGTCTTAGAAAAAGCGATGCTGATGCGAGAAATTGATCAAGCAGGATCACTGCATTTGTTTGAAATGGGTCAAGGCGGTAACGGAGCACAGGTCATCGTCGAACATAACCTCCTCCTTCCGAGCGGACGTCAAGGGTTCGGTACCGTTCACCACGTGGCTTTCCGGGTCGAAGATACGGCTGCTTTAAATGAATGGATCAGCCGCATGCAAGACTTACAATTCAACACATCCGGCTACGTCGACCGTTTCTTCTTCGAATCATTGTATGCACGTGTGGCGCGAGGCGTCCTGTTCGAATGGGCAACAGATGGTCCCGGTTTCATGGGCGATGAGCCGTACGAAACGGTCGGAGAAAAATTATCATTACCACCGTTCCTCGAATCGCAACGTCAACAAATCGAACAAATGGTCCGCCCGATCGATACCGTCCGCAGCACACGCAAGATCGAAAAAGAATATTTATGATCCGGAGGGATTAAATTGAGTATGTTCAAGAATTTATTTGGTTCGAAGAAAACACCACAACAAGAGGAGGAAACGAACATGACAAAGTTAAACATTGGAATCATTTTGGGATCAACACGTGAAGGCCGTTTAAGCCCACAGGTCGGGAACTGGGTCAAAGAACTGGCGGACAAACGCGGAGACGCCAACTATACGATCATTGACATCGCCGATTACAAATTACCGTTGCTCGGTGAAAAAGACGGCGATGCATCCGGTGCAGCTGCCTGGTCTGAAGCGATTGCCGCTCAGGATGGATTTGTGTTCATCACACAGGAATACAACCATTCGATTGCCGCGTCCTTAAAAAATGCTCTCGATTACCTTCGTGTTGAGTGGAATAAAAAAGCAGCCGGTATCGTCTCGTATGGTTCAGTCGGCGGTGCCCGGGCAGCAGAACATTTACGCGGGATTTTAGGCGAATTGTTGATTGCAGACGTCCGCGTCCACCCTGCCCTCTCGCTGTTCACGGACTTCGAGAATGGAGCGGTGTTAAGAGCAGCACCCGTTCAAGCAGATTCTGTCAACCAAATGCTCGATCAAGTCATCCCTTGGGCCGGCGCTTTAAAAACAATCCGCTGATTATTCCATTCCCCTTTGAAGAATATTTGAATACAGGCAAAAAAACGAGAGAACTCCTTCATTCGGGAGTTCTCTCATTTTTCATTTATTGTCTTCCTTCCACGTATCAACATACGAAACGACGTACTCTTTTTTCGTTCGACTGTACTTCGTCTCGAAGTAATACAGAACATTCTCTTTCTGATTCAAGACAGAATAAGAATACGTCTTGTACGCCTTCGGAAAAACAGGCTGTTTTTTACCGGTTTGTTTTCCGACTTTTGAATAGTCGATATACGCAATGGCCTTGTGTTTTCCGATTCCTGTTCCCGTCAGCACCGCATCCACCTGTTTTTTCGTCATGCCTTTTTTAATTTTTTGATTATTGTAGACACGTTTGGAATTCACAACGGATGAATCAAACCAGTGTTTTTCGACGAGTTTTAACTGCTTACTGTGTTCTTTTGATTTAAATACGAGAAACATGCGGACGGTTTGAAACGTCACTTCATCCGGATTGTCCGATTCGTTTGGTACCTTTGGATTCGGATACAAATAAAACTCATACTTCAAATAGTTTAGCTTCCCATTCTTATCATACGTATTGGAATCGTATACCTCTCCGCTGCATAAAAGATTAACTTTCACCTCATCTTCTGAGCGGTTACACAGATGTTTTTTATAGTTCTTGCCATACATGACTTTCGCAACACTGGTCATCGAGGCATTCATTTTTAACTTTTTAAAGGTGTCATGTTGTGATTCCTTTTTCGTTTTCGCCTCGGCTTCCTTCGGCAGAAAACCTGTCAGCACCAGACCTAACGATACGGATAACACAATCAATACTTTAACTATGTTTCTCAAGTTAAAAACCTCCTTCACTTTGGTATGCACATCTCTCGCTTATTGCTTCACACTGATAAAAAAGTCCATGAACGTAACAAGTAACCCAACAAATGATACTGTCATTCCAATTTTAATACCCAACACGTCATTTAATCCCATTGGACTAAAGCCAATCATCAGCGCGATGCCAAACAAAATAATGCTGATTCCCATCAAAATTAATTTCACGTTACTCCATTCCTCTCAAGCTGATTCATAATGCTTTCTGTTCAAAAGTATTGGTTAATTACGAATTAAATTATTGAATTGAACAATGTGACTGCCCTTTTTCGCGTAGTATTCAATCATTTCCGGCAGTTTCTTTTTGTCATAACTTGTGATGCCGTCTGTGATCACCGTCACGTCATACTCCAGTTTACGTAAATTAAAGCAGGTCGATTTGACACAAGCTGTCGCATCGCCGCCGGTCAGATAAAAGTCGTTTATGTCATGTTGCTCTATAAACGCCGCGAATGCTTCACTCGTTAAGGCGTTCCCCTTATATTTCGTGAAAATGTGATCCGACACGATCTTTAAATCAGGTGCCAACTCGGCACCGCGTGTTCCGGTCTTAAACGTTCTGGTTCCGGCCGATAAATTCTCGTGCCGGATGTAGACTACATGCATGTCCTGTTCAACCGCCCAATCGATTGACTGATTGATCGTCCCGATGACTTCTTTGTAGTTTTTTGTCATGTCATTTTGAATATCAATGACGACTAAGGCTTTCTTTTGCATGTAAACTCCTCCTGAATTAATGAACGGATTTTTAGTTTTGATGATATTTTGCTTCCGATTCGGATCGAATGACGTACACTTGAAGTAAGAAACAAACTAAAGGAGACATGCCGCGTGAAAGAAAAATACTATTTTGACGTCTTTCCTGAACTGACGAGCGAACGGCTCCTGTTAAGGGAAATCCGGTTAAGCGAAGCGAACCAAATGATTGAGATTACGGCCTACGATGGTCAACAGGCAGAAAACAGTCACGACGTCGTCCGGATTTTGAGTCAAATTGCTCTTGATTACTTCAATGGAGACGGCATCACGTGGGGACTCTATTTAAAGTCGACCGGCGAATTCATCGGCAACTGCTGTTTTTGCAGAGGCTACCAAAACAACATCGCCGAGATTGGTTATGTACTCAAAGCCGACTTCCGGGGTCACGGCTACATGACGGAAGCTGTTAGGACGGTTACCCGCTTTGGACTGCAGGACATGAAAGTCAAACAGGTTTGTGCCTATACCGCACCTGATAACCGTGCCTCGCAGTCCGTTCTCTTGACAGCCGGGTTCACGACAGGTAGTTGCAATCAAGACAGCCACCAGTTCATCTGTCAGTGAGCAGGACGCCGGACTTCCACCCATTATTTTGCTTTAAAATTATAGAGCGGCTTAATGACTTGGAGTAACTCGACCGTGTCCTCTGTATTCCGGATGATTTCCTCCATCGGTTTGTAGACGAACGGCGACTCATCGCGTGTCGATTCGACGACCGAACTCGACCAGACCTCCTGCATCGTCTCTTCAAATTCCTTCAAGTCCACTGATTTAAAGGCTTTCGAGCGGGACATGATCCGCCCTGCCCCGTGTGGCGCGGAATAGTTCCAATCCGGATTGCCTTTTCCTTTGACAATCAATGAACCGTCCCGCATGTTCATCGGAATGATGGCGACTTCACCCGCCTGTGCGGAAATCGCCCCTTTCCGGAGAATCATCTGCTCGAGATCGATATAGTTGTGAATCGTATCGAATTGATTGGTCGCTGACCAACCCATTGCTTCCAGGATGACCTCCGTCATCGCTTGACGGTTCAGCGCCGCGTACTTTTGAGCGATTTTTAAGTCATGCAGGTAGTTGTCCATATCGGAACCGGACACGTACGCCAAATCTTTATTTGTTTCATTGAATTGACTCTTCAGCTCGACCAACGTTGTTTGAATGTCCTGTTCCCGTCCCTGATCTTTCAATGAGGCGACGATCGCCTCCGTATCGACGGTGAATTGTGAGTTTTCCGCCAGCTTTTGATAATGTTCGGCAATCGTTTTTCCGAGGTTCCGGCTGCCGGAATGAATGACGAGATACAGATTGTCTTCCTCGTCCGTATTCAGCTCGATGAAGTGGTTTCCTCCGCCTAACGTGCCGATCGATAACCGGGCCCGCGTTTCGTTAAACGGTGCCAATACTTGATCAAACGGAATCTGTTCCGACAAGCGGTGCGGCTGATTGCGGACGGACATGCCGCTCGGAACCAGTTCCTGAATCGCAGCATCCAACTTCTCATACTCAACGCCGGCTGTTCCTTCACGGTTGATTTGTGTACATAACATGCCGCAGCCAATGTCGACACCAACGAGATTCGGAACCACTTTATCGTGAATCCGCATCGTCGTGCCGATGACCGAGCCCTTGCCGGCGTGACAATCGGGCATGATGCGGACATTGCCGCCGACAGCAATGTTTTCGTTCAGCATCCCCGTCACCTGCTCAATCGTCATGTCATCGACATTGTGTGTAAAAATCTTCGCTTCGCCGAATTTTCCGCGAATCGTCTTCATTTCATCGTCCCCCTTACTTCCTGTCTCTTGTTCAAGTATCCTATAAAATCCCTTTTTTAACAATTCGTTCTTACTCGTGGACAATCGAGACCCATTGTTGGGTCAGCGCCGATTGACCGTCTTCCGTCAACCAGACAAGAGCCGTCGTACTCGTCGCGTCCGGTAACCGTTCCCGCACCAGTCCCGTCATGTCGAGCTCGCGGAGCGTACTTTCCGGTAACAGTGTCACCGCCTGTCCACTGCGGACGAGTCCGATCAATGTCAGGACGTCGGAACACGTTTCCTGTGAGACGACCCCAAACTGCTGGCTGAGCGTTTGAAAGACACCAAGTCCTTCCTGACTCGGAATGATAACATCAGCATCCGGGAAATCGGGATGATGGACTCGGTAAAACGGTTCCTCTTCCATCCATTCGATCGTGACACCTTGTGCCTCAATCGGCAGCCGGACGAGTGCCACGTCGATCGCATGATCCTTCAAACGATCAATCAAGGCCGCGGACTCGCCCTGATGAATTTGCAGCGTGATCCGGGGATGGCGTCGTTTCATCTCTTGTACCCATCCCGTCAATCGACCGGCGGACAACGTATTGACCCCGATCCGTAAGATGCCGGTCCGCCCTTCCTTGATGTCACTGACTTCAATCCGCGTTTCCGCTTCGTACCGCAACAAGGAGACGGCCCGTTCATACAACCGCTCACCGCTGGCCGTGATTCGGATGCCGCGTCCCGCCCGTTCAATCAGCCGTACACCAAGCAACTCTTCCATCTTTCGAATTTGCTGGGTCAAAGCAGGCTGTGCCATCCGCAGTCTTTCCGCCGCCCGCGTGACGGATTGTTCTTCGACGACCGCGCAAAAATAACGATATTGGCGTAAATCCATCTTCATCATCTCTTTCATATGTTTTCAGTCATAAATATGTATGAATCATAACATCAATCATATGATATGATGCTGAAATCAGCGATTTTTAAAAGGAGACGATTTTTGTGAAACGTACGACATCCACGGTCCAGTGGATCATTTTCTTATTAGCCAATACGATTGCCTTGCCCATCGTCGTTGCCAGTCTGTTCGACCTCTCAAGTGTTGAGACGGCCGCACTTGTGCAACGGTCCTTCTTCGTCGGCGGGATTGCCTGTTTTCTCCATGGTGTCTTCGGTCACCGCTTACCAATCGTGTCCGGTCCGGCCGGTTCATGGGTCAGTATTTTTGTTGTCATCGCCGCGTTGCCGGTCGATTCAAAGACGGCCTTCACGATTGCGATGGCCGCTGTCGTCATCGCCGGCGTTGTCCTGATTTTCCTCGGATTGACGGGTTGGACGCGCTTCTTATTACCGGTCTTTACGCCGCTCGTCAGCGGAACGTTTTTGCTTTTATTATGTATTCAACTGACCGGCGTCATGCTCGGAGCAGTGCTTGCCGTTGAAGCGACACGACTCGCCGGCATTCTGACATTCCTGCTTGTGCTCGGACTCAGTCAATTCGGTCCGACGCGTTTACGGCCATTCGCTTTGATGATCGGTATTGTCGTCGGCTGGCTGGTCAGCCGTCCGTCGCTGTCGGAAGCGTCCGGTGTCTTCGCCTTTCCGACCGCTTTACCGTTCGGGATGCCGCAATTTGACGGCAGTGCGTTTCTCGTCGCGATTCCGTTTGCGATTCTTTTAATCGTCAACCTGATTGCTGCGTTAAGCGCCGTCGAAGCGACGATTCAGAAAAAAGGGGCTTTGAATCAGGGACTGACGGTCGAAGGAATCATTCACTTGATCGCGGCGACGTTCTCGACGCTCGTCCCGGTTCCGTTGCCGATCACAAGTGGCTTCATCGCCCAGACGGGAAGTAAGGAACGCCGTCCGTTTTTGATTGCTTCACTTGTCATCGCCCTGGTTGGGTTTTTCCCGAGTATCATCGGCATCATCGCGACGTTGCCGCGCAGTGTCGCCAGCGCCGCTTTGCTTGCGACGTTACCGCATATGTTCCTGATTGCCTGGCAGTCGGCTGAAAGCAGCATGACGACGAGCCGCCGTAAACACGCTTTTGCGATTTGCGCCGTTATCGGGATTAGCATCCTCCTGCAATCGACGGTGCTTGCGGAAATCTTGCCGCTGACGTTACGTCCGTTCTTCAGTAACGGCTTACTGATCGGCACCATGCTTGTCCTCGGGTTTGAAGTCATCGAACGTTTGCGTTCACGACGTGATGCTCAATCAGAACGGCTGGCCGGTTAATCTGTATGTCAAAGTAAAATCCCCACTTTCTCGCAACAGGCGACAAAGTGGGGATTTTGTGTTTGACATCATATGAAAGCAGTCCATTAAACTCGCCTTCTTCCCGTGACTCCTTCAGGAAAAAGCGCGTGCTTTTCGCGCTGTCAGAGACAAACGAGCCGCGGCTCGTGTCTCGCCTGAGGAAAGTACGGGAAAAGAAAACGAGTTTCACTTAACTTCACCGTACCTCGCGCCACCATTTACGTGTCTGACTGGCAGTCGTGACACTCTCGCCAATCATTGGTGTTACGACCGGTACGCCGTGTTTTTCCGCTTCCTTCAACACCCGTTCGACCGGTTCGAACCACGGGTGGAATGCCAGCGTAAACGCCGACCAGTGAACGGGAATCATTACATCCCCTTTGACATCAAGATGCGCCGCGAGCGTCTGCTCCGGTAACATATGCGAACTCGACCAACGTGTGTCGTATTGTCCGCATTCCATGATCGTTAAGTCAAACGGACCGTATTGTTCCCCGATTGCCTTGAAATGGGGACCGTAACCACTGTCACCGCTGAAGAAGACCTTCTTCGAGCCCTCAATCACCCATGACGCCCAAAGCGTCGAAAATTGATCGAGTCCGTTTCGCCCCGAGTAGTGACGGGCCGGTGTTGCCGTCAGGTGGAGACCGTTCGTCTCGACCGATTCATGCCAATCGAGTTCGGTAATCCGGGCCGGATCGACACCCCAGCCTTTCAGGCGGCTCGCGACACCGAGCGGAACGATGAATTGACCGACCCGGTCTTTTAACGCCAGAACCGAATGATAATCCAAGTGGTCATAATGGTCATGTGAATAGATGACGAGATCAATCGGCGGTAAGGCATCAAGATCGACCGGTTCCGTCGTCTGGAACCGTCCACCCCCGATTTTCGGGAACGGTGACGGAGCACGTCCGAGCATCGGATCAAAGAAAATCGTCTGATGATCCAGTTCAAGCAGGAACGCCGAGTGACCGAACCAGGTCACGCGCGGTTCCGTTCCGTCCGTCCGTCGTTCAAACGGAACAACCGGTAACGGTTTGACCGGTTTTAACGACGGCAGCTCCCGTCCGTAATCTTTTAAGATACTTTTCATTGTGTCCCATTCCATCTTTAATTGGAAAGGCAGTTCATTTTGAAACTTTCCGTTCGAAAACTGAGCCGAACGGGCATAACGCTGTTGATCCGACTTCGATGGTCGGCGGCCGAATAGCGGATAACGGGTCATGAAGACCGCTCCGAGAACTCCTAGACCGGCGAGTGTTGCGACTATTTTTTTCATTTTTCTTCACCTCTTTAGTACGTTCAGTATAGCACCGGCGATTTTCAAAGCGGTAATGAACAAACTTCACTTCTCAAAAAAAGACGCCAAACTGAAAAACTCAGCTTGGCGTTCCGGTTTATTAATCTACATCATCGGCTTTCCATTTTGAACGGTCGCTCTTGTCGTGATCATCCGAATGCTCTGATTCATAATCGTTGATGCCCGGATTTGCGACTTTTCCACCGTGACGGTCATTCTCATCATTTAAATGATCATGTGTATGGTCGTGATCATGGTCGTGGTGATGGTCATGATCGTGTGCATGATCATGGTCATCGTGCCGGTCTTTTGCGAACAATGCAATTCCTCCCCGCTCGACTTCCTGGTAATGGCGTTCCGCTTCATCATCGGAATGCCCGACACGTTTTAACGTTTCCCGAAGCGGTGGCTCATGGCTGAACTTCGATTTGATTTGGTCAATCCAGGATGCACCCGATGTTTCATCTGCTGCATCGTCACGTCCCACTACTGAGAAATCAGAATCTTTATGTCCTTGCTGTTTTAACGCTTGCATTCTTTGATGTAAACTCGATTCATCATGAAAAATGCCGATAAATTTTTTCGCCATCGTCAACACCATTCCTCTCACAGAGATATGAATTTACAGACTCAAATTTTTACCCTTCTTTCCGGATCTCAAAACGAAAAAAACGTATCTTCCGGTGAATCGGAAGATACGTTCCATCAAATTAATCTTTGAGTAACTGTGGTGAGTCAACGAGCGTGATGACACCTTCGTTTTTCTGAACGAATCGTTCGTAGACGAAATCATTCGCAAACAAGAGAACCGGGTTTTCCCAGCGGTCGTAGACGAGGACAGTCCGTGAATCCGTCAATTTCTTGACTTCACTGATTTCTGTCACTTTGACCCACTTCGCGACCTGGAAGTTCGCTGCATCTTTTAGGATATCAACGCCGTATTCCCCTTTGAGGCGGTGTTCGAAGACTTCGAATTGAAGTTGACCAATCGCTCCGAGGATAATCTCGTTGTATTCCGTCTTGTAGACCTGAATCGCTCCCTCTTGCGCAAGCTGTTCGACGCCTTTTTGGAATTGTTTTGATTTCAGGGCGTTTTTCGTGAAGACTTTCAGGAACAATTCCGGTGCGAACGTCGGCAACGCTTCGTACTGCAGGCTCGGATCACCGTTCGTGATCGTATCGCCGATTTGGTAGTTGCCGGAATCGTACAGACCGATGACATCGCCGGCAAACGCTTCGTTGACCGTTTCCCGCTCATCTGCCATGAACTGAGTCGATTGCGACAGCTTCATCTTTTTACCGGTCCGCGTCAGAACAACTTCCATCCCGCGGTCGAACTTCCCGGTACAAATCCGGACGAACGCGATCCGGTCACGGTGGTTCGGGTTCATGTTTGCTTGGATTTTGAAGACAAAACCGCTGAAGAAATCTTGCGCCGGCTCGATTTGTCCTTTGTTCGACTCACGCGGAGTCGGTGACGGTGACAAGTTGAGGTAATGCTCAAGCAACGGTGTGATCCCAAAGTCGACCAAGGCAGAACCGAAGAAGACCGGTGTCAATTCACCTTTCGCAATCAATTCTTCATTGTATTCATTGCCGGCTCCGTCGAGTAAATCAACTTCGTCGACTAACGTGTCATACATTTCATTGTTGATCGTTGAGGCCAACTGATCGTTTGCGAGTCCTTCTTCGCCGAGATCAATCGTCAGACGATCGTTTTTAAAGCAGTGGAACTTCTCGTTGACACGGTCGTAGACACCTTCGAACTGTTGTCCTGATCCTGCAGGCCATGTAACAGCAACCGACGGAATCCCGAGGACTTCTTCGAGTTCTTCCATCAATTCGAGCGGATCACGTGCTTGACGGTCCATTTTGTTGATGAACGTAAAGATTGGAATACCGCGCATCCGGCAGACCTGGAACAGTTTCTTCGTTTGGGACTCGATCCCTTTCGCGGCATCGATGACCATGATTGCCGAGTCGACGGCTGTCAGGATCCGGTACGTGTCTTCCCCGAAATCGGAGTGACCCGGTGTATCCATGATCGAAACGATTTTTTTGTCATATTCGAACTGCATGACGGAAGAGGTAACGGAGATTCCCCGTTGTTTTTCGATCTCCATCCAGTCGGATTTCGCAAATTTTGAGTTTTTCCGTGCTTTGACGGATCCGGCTTCCCGGATTGCTCCACCGTGGAGCAGGAATTTTTCGGTTAACGTCGTTTTCCCGGCATCCGGGTGGGAGATGATACCGAAGATCCGGCGTTTCTCGACTTCGGTTTGAAGTAATTTTGTCATGTGTGGTAATTCCTTTCACCTATATATTCAACCTCGATACAGATACTTTTTCGCAACTAGTCTATCATACCGAATTTTCGCAGTCTCGTCCATTTCACTTTGTTGACCCAATTTTCAGAATTTATCTTGACAACCCCGTTCCATCTTCTATACGATGACGAGGAAGTCACTATTACAAGAAGGAGGAGACGTACAATGTCACAATCATTTGATCAGCAACAACCGATTCACGTATTGGCTACAACTGTACGTCACCCAATCGTTTAATTTTCAATTAAGCAGGGTGTACGTATGCGTATACGTACATGCTGCCCTCTTATATCAGGACGGGTATGCCCATATTTGTGCGTATCCGTCTTTTCTATGGTCTAAAAACGGAAATATAAGGGGTTTTGTTTATGTTTACTGCATTAAAACAGCTTGACCGTAACATCTGGATCCGGTTCGTCGGGGAAACGATTACCGGAGTCATGATGTTCATGATTGCACCATTTCTTGTTCTCTATTATTCGGAGCAGCTCGATTCGTATTTTTTGGTCGGTCTGATCATGGCGACCGGTCCGATCATGTCACTGTTCGGGTCGTTTCTCGGCGGACACCTGGCCGATCTGTACGGTCGCAAACCGTTGATGGTCATCTCGATCGTCGGGGATGTCATTGCTTTAATCGGCTTTTCATTCGCTGATTCATTCTGGCCGTTACTATTGATGAATGCCTTGCTCGGTCTGACGAATTCCTTGTTCCACCCGGCAGCGAGCGCGATGGTCGCCGATGTCACACCGCCGGAACGGCTTAATGAATCATTCGGATTGCTCCGGATGGGACATAATGTCGGAGCCGCGTTCGGACCGTTGATTGGAAGTGCCGTCCTGTTCATCGACCGGTCGCTGATTTTTTACGCTGCTGCCGCTGTCTTTTTCCTGTATGCTTTGGTTTTGCTACTGTTCATCCAGGAAACCAAACCGGATCAGATCGAACATACGCACGACGAACCAAAGCTGTCGGCTTTCACCGTCCTGCGTAAGGATCACGTCTTCCTGGTGTTCATTGCTGCCGGCGTCTTCATCTCGATGGGCTTCGCCCTTGTTGAAAGCATGTTGCCGGTTTTCCTGAAGGAAGCGTTACCCGGGCTGCCGAACGATAAAAATCCGTTCCCGTACCTGATGGGATTAAACGGCTTTATGGTCGTCTTGTTCCAGTTCCCGGTCGCCGCCCGCTTGTCCGGTAAAGCATTCGGTAAAGTTATGTTGCTCGGCGCGTCAATTTTCGGACTGGGGATGATTTTACTCGCCTTCATCCCGTCGTACCTGTTCTCGCTCGGAACCGGCTACATCGTGCTCGTGACGATTTTACTCGTCATCTACGCGCTGTATACGCTCGGCGAGATGATCATGTCGCCGGTCCAGATGACATTCATTGCCCTGATTGCCCCGGAACATCTGCGCGGAACATATAACGGTGCCGCCAGTATCCAGTGGCTGATTGGCGGAGTCACGGCGCCGTTACTCGGTTCCTTGTTCCTCGACTCCGGAAACGGACAATACGCGCTTGCCGGTGTCGGTGTCGCCTGTTGTTTGTCCGGCCTCGTCTATCTTGGCCTCGACCGCTCGATCCAGCGCGCGAAACGGTTATCGCAGTCGGCTTGATGAACGTCATTTAAATGACCAAAACACCCTGAACCGGACACTGTTTACTCAGTGCCTGGTCCAGGGTGTTTGTATGTAGTCGTTACAATACCGATTCTCGGTCGATGTGCTTCATATCTCCTTCAAGTACGATGGAATATCCCAGTTCCGTCGATTCGATGATCGTCAGGCTCGTTCCGTGAATGAACGAGGAAGACGTCCACAGCTGTTCCAGTCCGTTCCCCTTAAAATGAGCTAACAGCACGTTGATCGCAATACCGTGCGTTACGATTAAAACCGTTTCTTCCTGATGCTTCAGTTGGATGTCGTTCAAACACGCCAGCAGCCGATTTTTCAGCACATCAAAGTTTTCTCCTGTTTTCGAGCTATACAGATGAGGCGTTTTCCAAAACGCGGAATAGCCTTCCAAATCATGCTGTTCAATCGTTTCCCGCGTCTGGCCTTCCCATTCGCCCATATGAATTTCCTTTAACCGATCATCGGTCTCAATCGGTGTTGACCACCCGTCACAAATCAATTGGGCCGTTTGGTAGGCACGTTCGCTCGGACTGGAATAAACGGCTTGAAACGGGATAGCCTGCAAACGCCGCCCCAGTTTTTCGGCATGAGAACGCCCTTTGGAAGTCAACGGAGAGTCTTGCCACCCTTGCAGCCTGTTATCAAGATTCCATTCCGTCTCACCGTGACGTGTCAGATAAATAGTCGGCATCCATAATCCTCATTTCATGTTTTTTCTTTATTTTACCATTTTATAAAAGAAGACACTAAAAATGACTTCAGGATTTCTCTGAAGCCACTTCACTAGCAAACTCAAGTCAGGACGGAAGGACACCGTCCGCGATGAACGGACTGAATATGACCGGCAACGGTTCAAGCGTTCGTTGGACGTCTGCAATAAAACGACTTGATCCGCTCGCAAAGGTGATCGGATCCCCCATCGAAATCAGTTTCAGGAACTGTTCGAGTTGCTCATCCCACTCTTCCGTCTGCATGCTGTGAAAAGTCAGTCCTTGTTTCGTTAAATCATTTAACGTCGTCATCAGTTTTTCGGACGACGGTTTTTGATTTCTGACATGTAAAATCGTTGTTTTACGACCGCTCATCAGAGCATAACGGGCTTCATCGAGGATTGCCCCCAGATGATGTTGCTCGGCCACCAACAAAACATCCAGCCGCGCCCAGTCACCTTGACTTTTGTACTTGTAAAAATGACGGCACGTCTCAACGAGTTGATGATGGACGATTTCCCAGGCGACCATGACCGGCGCGGTTGTTTCGAGTCCGAGTTCCGTCCGAATGGTGTACAGCAATTCTTCGCTGACGATTTCCGGATACGTCATGAGGAAGGATTTCGACTGATTGATTTCGTTTAATAAAATCAATTTGAACAGCTCACTTGACTCTTGTTGCTTCGTCACGTGTTTTAACAGTTGTCCGAGTCGGAGAATCCGTAACTCTAGCGTTTGTGCCGTAGTCGTTTGACTTTCCATTTCTTCTAACAATACGCTATACTTATCTTCCAATTGTTTATAAAAACGACTCGCAATCCGAAAACCCTTCTGTTCCATCTCCCACTCCACCGTTTGCAACAGATATAATGCCTGATCAAAATGCATGACATGACCTACCTTCCCCGCTTATTATGGCAAAATCTCTAGCTAAATTCAATCTCTAAAATGCATCTTTAAATATGCACATTCAAACTTGTACTTCCTACTAAATTTCTCTAACATGTGTAGTTAAGTAGGTGATGAAAATGCGCATGACACGTTATACGGATTATGCAATCAGATCCCTGTTATTTGCTGGGGCACACTCTGATCGATTGGTCCGAATCCAGGAAGTAGCGGACTGTTACGACATTTCAAAAAATCATCTGATGAAAGTCGTCTATCGTTTAGGACAAAATGGATTGATTCATTCTGTTCGAGGTCGAGGTGGCGGATTCCGTTTGGCAAGCCCGCCGGATGAAATTTATATCGGTGACGTAGTGCAACTGTTTGAACCAACAACCCATTTTCTAGATCCACTCGAAGGGACATCTGAACTCCCTTCTTTAGACCCTGCACGCGAAGCTTTTGATGACGCGATCGCTGCGTTTCATCAAGTCTTGAACAGTTACACGATAAATGATTTACTTCATCCAACAAGTTCCACACATCGACAAATCCTTGAAATGATTCCGAGCCGCGACTAATCGCGGGCGGAATCATTTTTTTGTTCGGCGACATCCGGGACGCCTTCTGAATCCGTGCGTGGTATACTTATATAAGAAAGGAGGGGTACAGATGAACCCTCACGAAGAACTCAACAGTTTATATCTCCGCTTAAAAGAGGCAGATCCGTCACTCGAACGTGGTGAATCACTTTGGACCATCTTTGAGGATACGACCGATGCGACACTCCGTCCCCTTGCCTTATGGACATTTTCTCAAAACCAATTTGATTTGGGTCACTTCCGCTCTTTTTTAGTTTCCTTTTCCTTATTAATGGATTGGGTTCGGAAAGATGAATTGACTTTAACGCCTAAACAGGAACTCGATCTGTACTGGAATTATAAATCCTATTTAATTTATGCAGCCGAACAGGAAGATATGCCTGTTGCTTTACTCGAAGAAGATTTCGACCGGTTCGTTGATTTTTGTGACGCCCACGGCTTTGCCCGGACACGCGATTATATCGGCTTCATGATTTACAGCAAGCTCGGTGACGAAGAACAGGCCGATCATTACCTTTCCGAATGGGTCGACGCTCCGTCCGACGAATTAAGTGACTGCCCGTCTTGCGAAGGTTTCAGCCGGATGACGTATGCCATCGAACGTGGTTACGAAGACCGGGCCTTGTTACTGTATGCTGCCATCCGTCACGAACGCGGTTGTTCGCGGATGCCCGATCAGGCCCATCCGTTCATTCTTCCGTTGTTCATCAGCCGAAAAAAAGACCGGTTCGACTGGACGGAACAGTTGATTCAAGAAGTTAAACGTGTCAAACCGCTCTTCACAGGCGGCGATGAACCGTATTACCTCTATGCTGCGATGTACTACGATGACAAGTACGTCTGGTCGATGGAAGAGAAAAAACAGTTGATTCCGTTGTTGACGGACCGTGGTTACCTGCAATTCTTACTGGCTCACTATGCAGCGTCTTACCGGGCTGCCCGGCATGCCGAAGTGGCCTATCTCGGAGTCCTGCGCTCCAATATTTACGAAGTCGCCCAGGAACTCGATCGACGGATCGACGGACACTTTTACTTGAACTTCGTCGAACGCGAACTCAAACGGGTGACGGAATTCATCGTTTAATTTTCTTGAGAGGACGTGTCAGAATGTTAGATCACGTACAGTTAGCTGCCCCAAGAAACTCGGAAGAACAGGCTCGGGCTTTTTATGCCGGGCTTTTACATATGAAAGAAGTGGCAAAACCGTCGGGTGTCAAAGCAAGCGGCGGTGTCTGGTTTGAATCGGATGGCGCTGCCCTCCACCTCGGAATCGAAGAGCCGTTTCAACCGGCGGCAAAAGCACATCCGGGTCTGACATTTGCGCACCTGGACGACTTGGCGAATCGGTTGCAAGCGGCCGGGTATACCGCTCAGTTTGATGATCGTCTCGCACCACGCCGCCGATTTTTCACAAATGATCCGTTTGGCAATCGGATTGAATGCATCGAACAGCAAATCCCCGTCATTGTGCCGAAGCGTCTGGCGAACGGTTCGCATGTTCGTCTGCTTGCACCGGCGTCAAGTCTTGCGACGGTCGAGTCAAGGATTCTCGATCAGGCGATCACGGTTTTGGAATCGTTTGGCTTACGGGTCTCGATCAGTCAGCATGCCCGGGCACTGAATCCGTTCGGTTCGAGTGATCCGGCATGCCGCCTGGACGATCTCCATACCGCATTCGCCGACCCGTCAATTGATGCGATTTTATGTGTCCGCGGCGGATTCAGTTCCAATGAATTGCTCGACGGACTGGATTACGATTTAATCCGGCACAATCCGAAGATTCTCTGCGGTTTTTCCGATATTACAGCGCTCAGTCATGCCCTTTTGACGAAAAGCGGACTCGTCACCTACTCGGGACCGATGTTACGTGCCCTCGCCTCCCGCGATGCCTATACGTTACAGTCATTCGAACAGGTGTTGTTCGACAGCGGGACGATGCAGGTCCAGCCGAGTGTCAATTGGCATGATCAGCACGAAGGAAAAGAGGTAACGCTTCCGAACCCCGGACCCGTCATTCTCTCAAAAGGCTCCGGCAGCGGACGTCTGCTCGGCGGGAATCTTTGTACGTTGAACCTTCTGCAAGGGACAACATACTTCCCGGACTTACGCGACAGTATTCTGTTCCTTGAAGATGATTACGAGGTCCACCCGGCAACTTTTGCCCGTGACTTTGCCTCCTTGATGGCGCAACCTGGAGCCGATCAAATCCGCGGGATTGTGTTCGGTCGTTTTCAGCTTGCGACACAGATGACGGACGAACACCTCCGTTATCTGGTCAGGCTGTACTCTGCCCTCTCGTCGATTCCGGTCATCTCCGGCGCGGACTTCGGCCATACGATGCCGCTGTTCACTTTCCCGATTGGCGGGACCGCCTCGATCGAGGACGACAGAATTTCCATCCAACATTAAAAAGAAGGAGTCGCGGCGATCCGCGTCTCCTTCTTCTTTAATAGTCGAGCAATCTCGAAGCATCAATTTGACGCTTCGATCCATCTGCGAACATCTCGAGTGTCGCGAGGATTTTATGATCGGTCAAAGCGTATCGGACCAACGTGAAGTCTTCGAACGTCGAAACCGTCTTAAACGTTTTTCCGACCGTGAACGCCCGCTTGCGGCTTGCGTCCTGAGCAGGAATCGTCACGAAGACGACCGTGATGTCCGCTCCGTTCGTATCATAATAAAATTCGACGACACGTCCGTCTTCCGTCTCCGGCAACAGCCCTTTTTGAGGTCGTCCGGACTCGTCGAGTTGTACATAAGGTTGTAACATCGTTCCGCCTCACTTTCTCCGTCATTTATCATAGCACGACCAAAAAAATTATGCTAATGTATAAGTGATGTTGAAAGGGGGATGAGTCGCGGATGGCATGGTTCATGAATGGAATTTTGCTCTGGGGCTTTATCATGATCACATTGATGGCGATTGGCGGTTTCTTCATGTTCCGGAAGTTCCTTAAGAAACTCCCGAAAGAAGACGGCAAATCGATGATGGACTGGGAAGATGAATACATCGACCAGACCCGCCATCTATGGACGGATGAAACACTTGATTTATTAAACGCACTTGTCATGCCTGTTCCGGCTGCTTTTCGGGACGTGGCACGTCGAAAAATCGCGGGACGGATCGGTCAGTTTGCACTGGAAGAACGGGCAACCGAGATGACGTCCGAGTTGGTCGTCAAAGGGTACATTTCAGCGACACCGAAACGGGACCATAAATTCTTGAAAAAAGCTTTACGCGAACACGCCATCGATTGGCGGGAATATGAACTGTATTTCCAAAACTAAAAGGAAGGACTCTCAGATGAGAATCCTTCCTTTTAGTTTTGCGGTAAATGTTCAACCGGGACGATGCCCGACTTGACCTGCTTATACTTCAGATACATCGCAATCCGCCAAGGCGCAATCATCCCGAACGCCACGAGATAAAAAATCCCGCCGGTCTCAAAGATATCGATTTGACCGCCGATGACAAACTTTGCCACTGTCCGGACAATTAAAATTCCGAACAGGACGATGAAAAAGGCTTTCGATCGTTGCAGATAAATTTGTCCTTCGGCTTCGTAGAAGTTGGACGTCTTGATTAAAAAAATACTGAAGATCGCACCAACCAATAATGCTTCTGCCACTTCCGTCCATGTCAGGCGAGATGCCGGATATAAAAATTGCAGCATCCCGGTCGACATGGCGAAGGGCGGGATTAAGATTTTTTTAGCGTTCGTCGGTTTAGCTGAAGCTTTGACACGAATGAAGCTGATCAGCAAACCCATGACGAGCGCAACCCCTGTTGATACCCAAATCATCCCATCACTTCCTTGTTAAAATCCAGTGAATCCTACGATATCACTCATCCATGCGGCAAATGCACTGAGTCCGTCAAAATAAAGGACGATTCCGAACAACATCATCAATGCGCCGCCGAATTTTGTTAACTTCAAGCTGTACTGCACGAACAATCTCGAACGACCGACGAAAAAGGCCATCAGTAAAAACGGAATCGAGAATCCGAGTACATAAAACAGCATATACAACATTCCTTGGCTTGGATTCGTCGCCGCAAGCCCGATGACGCCTGCCAAAATCGGACCCGTACACGGCGTCCATCCGGCAGCAAAACCAATTCCGACAAGGATGGTACCGATGTACCCGCCCTTTCGTTCACCTAAGTTCAGTTTTTTCTCACGCATCAGGAATGTCGGTTGCCATAATCCAAGCAACACTACGCCGAAAACAAAAATGACGAGCGCACCGACCATGCGTAACGTATCACGGTAGGTGATGAAGACATCCGCCAACAGCGAAGTCGATAGACCAAGAACGGCAAACACCATCGCAAATCCAACCAAAAAGGCTACGGTATGCAACAACGACCGTTTTTCTCTGACCCCTTTTTCCTTCAAGTCCGTTACAGAAACACCGGTAATATAAGAGAGGAATACCGGATATAACGGAAGCGTACAAGGTGAGACAAATGACAACAACCCTGCACCAAACGCTAACCAAAGCGAGAGCTCCATTTCAGCAGCTCCTTTCTAATAAGAAGAAGTTCCTTCTCTATTTTGCCAAACTAATCGACATTTAGCACCTATTATCTTCCGAAAGATAAAAAAGATTCGTGACAATTGAAATTACAAAAAAATTACATTTCCTCAAAACAGATGAAATGTCGTTGCACTGCCAGAAACCACTTGCTAGAATATGGATATGACATCAATGTAAGGGAGGATTCTATGACAAGCCAACATCTATTGACTTTAGCGATCGAAGCAAAACGAAGTGAATTGTATCATCAAGCGGATCGGTCTAGTTTCACCTCCCCGCATGTTTTAAAACTGAGTCATGAACTGGATTTATTACTCCTTGAATACACTCGCTTCGTCCAAAAATATACCTATCCGTCTTCAAATGAATCTGTTTTAGGATAATTGGATGAAATCTACAGACCATATATACGAATGAGAAAAAGCCGTCGACGGATCAATCCGTCGACGGCTTTTTCGTGTTTCTTCTATATAATGCGGTCAATTCATCTTTTTTAATCAAACTTTACATTCGATTCATTAAAAAAATACTTTACTTCCGTCCAGTTACTCTCTTTTCAGTCTTTCTTTGAGCCTTAAGTTAGGGGAATAGTTAGAATATTTCTTCTATACCATGCCTAAAGTCCTACTTTTTCTTTATTTTACCAAGCATTATGACCTAGACGTGACAAAACATGCATTTTTGCAATCTGTTTGTCATACTGGCTTAGTTTGTAACTTGAATGACTCCGACCTGTAAACGCACAAACCGGAATTGCCGTGTAAAGTAGGAACAGTAAACACAGCATATGTCAGGAGGACATCAATAATGAAAAAAGCAGTTTTCGCTGCAGGTCTTGCAGCAACGGCTCTATCAGTAGGATTCGCCCAAGAGACAGAGGCTGCCTCAGAGACGGTAACAGTAAATACAGCAGTATTAAATGTACGCACAGCACCTACAACGGCATCAGCGGATGTAGGTAACGTATATAAAGGTCAAAAATTAAATGTCGAAGGACGTTCTGGCGCATGGATTCAAACAAACATCAATGGCCAAAAACGTTATGTACACGGCGCATACACTTCAGCCGGTTCTTCATTCGACTTTAAAAAAGCTACAGTCACTACGGCAGTACTAAACGTTCGTACGCAACCTACTACAAACTCTAAAGACGTTGGCAACTTGTATAAAGGCCAGTCCGTTAACGTAGAAAGCAAAGTCGGTGCTTGGATCAAAACAACAATCGACGGAAAAACTCGTTACGTACACAGCGCTTATACAACTTTAGCAGGTTCAGCAGCAAAAGCACCAGCGGTTAAAGCTCCAGCAGCTAAACCGGCAGCACCTGTTGCTAAAGCAGCTCCAAAAGCAGCAGCTAAACCAGCTGTAGCAACAAAGCAAACTACAGCAGCTAAATCAGGTACGAAAGTAACAATGAACGTTACAGCGTACACAACTGATCCATCAAACAATGGTAGCCGACTTTACAATGGTCGTGCATTGACTGCCAGCGGTTACGATGTTACAAATACGATCACGTACAATGGTATGCGTATCGTTGCAGCATCAGCTCAATATCCAATTGGTACACGCATGCACATCTCAGGTATCGGTGAAGCCATCGTACTTGACCGTGGCGGCGCAATCCAAGGTAACAAACTTGACCTCCTCGTTGGTTCACAACAAGAAGCACTCAACTGGGGACGTCAAAACGTCACTGTTACTGTCTACTAATTTTAAACACAAACAACCTGCCGGGCGAGATCGCCTGGCAGGCTTTTTTGTGTCTTATGACACCGACGAAACGTGACCGGATTGCAGTTCATACATCTTTTTATATAATCCGTTCTTTTCAATCAGTGTCTGATGGTTCCCCTGTTCGACGACTTCCCCTTGATGCAGGACCAAAATCAGATCCGCATCCTGGATGGTCGACAACCGGTGGGCAATCGCAATCGTTGTTCGTCCCTGCCGCATCCGTTTTAAGGCGACCTGTACTTTTTCTTCCGTTTCCGTATCGATCGAACTTGTCGCTTCGTCGAGAATCAAGACTTTCGGGTCACGTGCCATCGTCCGGGCAAACGAAACGAGTTGACGTTCTCCGGCAGAGAAGGTAGCTCCCCGCTCCGCAACCGGACTGTCATATCGTTCGTCGAGCTGATTGATGAACCCGTCTGCTTGAACAAAGCGGGCCGCTTCCTCAACTTTTTTGAATGGAATTGACGGATCAAACAACCGGATGTTATCGGCGACACTGCCTGTAAACAGGAATGAATCCTGTAAGACCAGTCCGACATGACGCCGCAATTCGTCTTCCGGCAATTGTTCGAGCGGCTGTCCGTCAATCAGGATCCGGCCTGACTGATAGGAATAAAAACGCATCAGAATATTGATGATCGAACTTTTCCCGCTGCCGGTCTGACCGACTAAAGCGACAGTCTGTCCTTTTTTCGCTTCAAACGAAATCCCTTTCAAAACTTCCTTCTCCCCGTCATAACTAAAACGGACATTGTCAAAGACAATATGTCCTTCTGTGATGTCAGCATCACCTGCAATCGTCTTCGCAGGTTCCGGCTCATCCGTATCGAGCACTTTAAAGACCCGGTCTGCCGAAACGATAGCCTGTTGAAATTCAGACAGGCGTTGCATGATTTGCTGGACCGGTTGAAAAATCCGTTCCATGTAACTGATAAAAGCATAGACGACTCCGACTTGAACCGTTTGTGAAAAGGACAGGACACCGAAGTACGTAATCAAGGACGCAATCGTCAGTGCAAGCATCAGTTCAATGATCGGACGCAACAGCCAGCTGTCGAGTTTCAGGTTCTTGTAACGGCCGTTTTGATGGGCGATGTTCGTTTCTTCGAACTCTGCCATCAGCCGTTTTTCCTGCCGAAACTGTTGGATGATGGCCATTCCGTTGATCGACTCATTTAATTGTCCGTTAATCTTCGATAATAAATCCCGGACTTCCGCATAATATTTCGTCGAGTAACGACGGTAAATCCAGATGATGAAATAAAACAGCGGCAATAAGACTAACGCAATCGTTGCCAGGCGCGGTTCAAGCAGATACAGGAAGATATACGTTCCAATCAGTTGGACCCCGCTTTGGACGAATGTCGACAAAACGCCGATGTACAGCTCTTTGATTGCTTCCGTATCATTCGTAATCCGTGAAACGAGCACTCCGGCCGGTGTCCGGTCGAAGTAACCGAGCCGAAGATGCATGACGTGACGGAACACATCAATCCGGAGCCGTTGAATGACTTTCAGGGCAATTTTTTGGAACTCAAATGCCTGCAAATAATCGACGACGATACCGGTCGTATGCAACAGCAAGTAGACACCAAACAGTAACGCAACTTCCTGGACCGGATAGTTCCCGACGGCCACATAATTATCGATAAAGATTTTGACGAGATAAGGTCCCCCGAGCTTTGCTCCGGTCGTCACCAGCAACAGTAAGAAGGCGACTAACACCTGTTTTTTAAACGGTTTGACGAAGCCAAGCAATCGTCGCAAGACCGCTTTTTCATTAATATCATGATTCAAGCGTTCCACCTCCCTGTTCGACGAGTGATTCCAGTTGCTGGCGGTCGTATGTTTCTTTATACCAACCGTTCCGCGCAAGCAATTCGTCGTGTGTTCCCCGTTCAATGATTCGTCCCGCATCGAGAACGATGATTTCATCCGTATGCGAAACGGCTGACAGACGGTGGGCAACGATGATTTGCGACTGTTCATTATCCGCTGTCCGGAAATGTTCGATGATCGCTTCTTCCGTCTTCGCGTCAACCGCCGACAACGCATCATCGAGTACCAGAATCGGACAATCTGCAAGCAATGCCCGGGCAATCGAAATCCGCTGCTTTTGACCGCCGGATAACGTGACGCCGCGCTCCCCGACCATCGTCGCGTACCCTTCCGTGAAGCCAAGAATATCCTCGTGTACGGCCGCAATCCGGGCGGCTTCCATGATTTCTTCCATCGAAGCATCCGGTTTGGCAAAGGCAATGTTGTCAGCAATCGAAGCAGAGAACAGGAAATGATCCTGCGGTACGATGGCGACCTGTTTGCGGACCGTTTCCCGCGTCAATTGTTTGACGTCTTGTCCACCAATGGCAATTGATCCATATTTGACATCGTATTCGCGTGACAACAGACGGACGAATGTCGATTTTCCGGCACCGGTCCGCCCGACGATTCCAAGTGTCCGTCCCGGTGTCAACGTCACGTGGATATTTTCCAGCACAGGTTGTGTATCATAAACAAACCGATCGACCGCAACCTCTAGATCAGTGGATGTGACGGTCGTCGCCGCTTCTTTGGCATCCTTGATTTCCGGCTCGATTGCAAGCATCCGTTCGATCCGGTCGTACGAAGCCCGTCCCCGTTCCACGATATTAAACAACCAGCCGAACGCGAGCATCGGCCACGTCAATAACCCTAAGTATGTAGTAAAGGACACGATGTCCCCGATCCGAATTTCCCCTTGCTGCAATAAATAGGCACCGTATCCGACGGCAATGATATAAGACAAGCCGACTAAACCGAAAATCGTCGGATCAAATAAGGCATCGATTTTTGCGACCCGGCGGTTTTTTTGTACGACATCGTCTGACAGCGATGTAAACGTACCGACATCCGATTCGACTTCCCCGGTTGCTTTTAAGACCCGGACCCCGCTGACGCTTTCTGCGACTTTATCATTTAAATCGGAGAAGGCTTCCTGCGCATCATGAAAACGCGAGTGCAGCATCTTGCCGTAACGTGATGTCAAATATACCATCAACGGCATCGGTAACAAGGAAACAAGCGTCAGTTTCCAACTGATGGTCGTAATCATCGTGATGATGACAAAACTCCCCATTGTTACGGAATCGACGAGTGTCAAAATACCGGCTCCAGCCGTCATCGAAACTGCTTGCACATCGTTTGTCGCATGAGCCATTAAATCCCCGCTGCGGTACTTTTTATAAAACGATTGATCCAAGTCAGAAAAATGACCGTATAACTGACTTCGTAACAACCGCCCGAGCCGGATGGATGCGCCGAAGATGAAGAACCGCCAAAAATAACGAATCACATAGGTCGATACCCCGATCAACACCAGTGTGCCAACTAGTTTCCACAAATCATTTTTCGTCAAGCTGCCTTCGCTCAGACCGTTGACCGTCGATCCGATCACTTTCGGCGGAATCAGTTCCAGTCCGGCGACAAAAATCAACGCGATGATGCCTAAACTGTATGCTTTCCATTCGAGTCGGAAAAACCAACTCAGTTTCCTGAAGACTCCCATACAAGTCCCCCCTTTTTAAATCGATTGAGTATTTCTAATAGTCTCACATTTTAGATTAGCCATCTTCCTAAAAAATAGCAAACAAAAGGAGACCAAATTGGTCTCCTTTTACAAGTCATTATTTTTTCGGTGATTTCATTGAACCACTCATTGAACGCATCACTTGGTTGACTTTCTTTTGTGATGGCTTTTGACCCATTTGCATCATCAATGTCTTAATCATATCTTCGTTGATTGGTGGGTTTTGCTCCAAATAGTTCATCATGTATCGGCGAGCGATATAGAAACCAAGGGCGACACCAGCTACCAAGCAAAGAAGGGCAATTAAAATCCAAATCCATGTAGCCAAGTTGCTTCCTCCTCTAACTTCAAACGTCGCTTTTTACTATACTATAATTTAAAGCCTTTGCATAGATAATGCAAAAAAAAGGTGCGCGCGTTTGCGCACCTTTCTTCATTAACCGAGTTGCTTGACTGTATTCAAGACATTTTCGACAGACATGCCGTACTCTTTTAACAGAAGATCTCCAGGAGCAGAAGCACCGAAGCGATCGATTCCGATGACTTGACCTTCTGTTCCTACGTATTTGTACCAACCGAGCGAAGCTCCGGCTTCGATTGCAAGACGCTTCGTGATGCGTTTTGGCAAGACCGATTCTTTGTATTCAGCTGATTGCGCTTCAAACAATTCCCATGATGGAAGTGAGACGACAGCTGCCGTTTCGCCGAGTTCTTTTTGTGCTTCAACGAGCAAGTGTACTTCAGAACCTGTTCCCATTAAGATTGTATCCGCTTTTTCAATGTCACCCGCGATGACATATCCGCCTTTTTCAGCGCCTTCGACCGTCGTACCTTCGAGTTCAGGCAATCCTTGACGTGTCATGACGAGAAGTGTCGGTTTGTTTTTCGATTGAACCGCTGTTTTCCATGCGGCAATCGTTTCTTTTCCGTCTGCCGGACGGTAAACTGTCAGGTTCGGCATTGCACGGAAGCTCATCAAGTGTTCAACCGGCTCGTGTGTCGGACCATCTTCACCGACCGCAATCGAGTCATGTGTCAGGACGAAGATCGACTGGATGCCCATCAATGCTGCTAAACGGACTGCCGGACGGAGGTAATCCGAGAAGACGAAGAATGTCGCACCGTAAGGAATGACACCACCGTGTAACGCCATACCGTTGACAGCTGCTGCCATCGCGAACTCACGAACACCAAACCAGATGTTACGGCCGCTCGGATCGATGTCGAAGTCAGCTTCGCCTTTGAGCATCGTGTTGTTTGATCCTGCCAAGTCAGCTGATCCACCGAAGATTGTCGGGACGTTTTTCGCGATGGCATTGAGAACTTCACCACTTGTCTGACGTGTTGCTTTTTTCGATGTCAGATCGTAAGTCGGAAGGTCAGCTTCCCAGTTGCTTGGCAATTCGTTGTTGATTGCTTGAACAAGCTCAGCGTGCAATTCCGGATGTGCCGCTTTGTATTGTTCCATTTTTTCTGTCCATGCTGCTTCTGTATCAGCACCACGTTTTTCGATGCGCTCTTCGAACAAGTCTTTGACTTCTTCCGGCACATAGAACTCTTCGTGATCCCAAACGTAGCTTGCTTTCGTCAACTTGATTTCCGCGTCGCCGAGTGGTGCACCGTGTGAAGCTGATTTCCCTGATTTGTTTGGCGAACCGAATCCGATGACCGTTTTGACTTCGATCAATGTCGGTTTAGTTGTTTCCGCTTTCGCTGCTTCGATTGCTTTTGAAATCGAATCGAGATCCGTTCCGTCTTCGACACGGATGACTTGCCAGTTATACGCTTCAAAACGTTGCTGGACGTTTTCCGAGAACGATTTATCAAGGTCACCGTCAAGCGAGATATCGTTTGAATCATACAGAACGACGAGTTTACCAAGACCTAAATGTCCTGCGAGTGAAGCCGCTTCTGCTGAAACACCTTCCATTAAATCACCGTCTCCGCAAATTCCGTATGTGAAGTGATCGACGACATTTAAGTCGTCACGGTTGTATTTCGCTTCGAGGTGACGCTCTGCCATCGCCATACCGACAGCCATCGCGATGCCTTGTCCGAGTGGACCAGTCGTCGCATCGACACCTGCTGTGTGACGGTATTCCGGGTGACCCGGTGTTTTTGAGTTCCATTGACGGAATGACTTCAAGTCATCCATCGCGAGATCGTATCCTGATAAATGGAGGAGTGAGTAGAGAAGCATTGAACCGTGTCCTGCTGAAAGTACAAAACGGTCACGGTTGAACCATTCTGGATTTTTAGGGTTGTGGTTCATATGATCCGCCCATAATGTAAATGCCATCGGTGCTGCACCCATCGGCATTCCCGGGTGACCCGAGTTCGCTTTTTGTACTGCATCAATTGATAAGGTACGAATCGTATTTACTGCTAATAATTCTACTGTTGTCATGTTCGTCAAACCAATCATCCTCTCTCTTTTTCACAAATTCCTTCTCATTTTAGCATACCCGCAAATGTGATACAACTTTTCTAAATAGTATGTCACATTAAAATGAATGCGCTATCTATTGCCGTTTTCTTGCCACTTTCATGATACACATTACGAACTTTTCATCAAAAAAAGCTACGCCACTCATCCCATTGAGTGACATAGCTTTTGTCCTTATTGTTTGTTCCGTTCTTCTTCTTGTGCCTGCTTCAATTTCTCAGGTGTTACGTCCGTTCCTTCTTCATCGACGATCTTAATGCCCATCATCTGATTTTTAAACGAACCGCGGAATGCTTCCAGGTAGGCCGTCCGTAATTCTTTTTGTTCCGCCGTTTCCGCATCTGTCAGCGGTTCGACTTTTGATTTATTTGCCAGTTCATTAATCCGGTCTAATTGTTCTTGTGATAACATGATATCCCTCTTTCTGTTGACTCAAATATGAGTTTTCAATCGTAACCCTACTGTAAAAGACCCACTAAAAAAAAGCAAGTTTGATGCGCCACTGACGCATCAAACTTACTTCCTTATTCGTACGTACTGATGACTTCTTTATATTCCAGATAACGCCGGTTGACGGTTGCTTTCGAAATGTCGTGTCCCATCCCTCTTAATGTCACCGCGATGTCGGCAAATGTCAGTCCTAACTCACGTAACCGGACGATTTCTTCGATTGGAACTTCTTTTCGGCTCCGTCCGGCGTTCTCGCCTTGCCGATTGAGATTTTGTTCGGGACGGAAGCCGTTTTCAACAGCTCGCCGCATCCCGCGGGCAATCTTCGCATTATGCAGTTTCCGTTGATACTCTTCGACGAGCGATACGATCTCAAGCACCATCGCTTCGGCGTCCGCCAGTTTATACTCGCCATCCGATTCCATCGTCATCAGTTGAACCTGATGTTTTTGGAACGTATGTAAAATGGCGATTTTGGCATTCCCGCGTCCGATCCGCGTATCATCCGTCACAAGAACGGCGTCCACCGCTTGACGTGTGACGTAATCAAGAACGGATAACATCCCTTCCCTGTCAACGTCGTAACCACTTTCTTTTTCCGTGATGATATCCACGACTTCAAATCCTTTTGTTGCAGCGAGTCCCGACAGTTCTGATCTTTGCCGCTCAAGCGAGCTATCCTGTGCTTCTTTTTCCGTCGAGACGCGACAGTAGATTACTACTTTCATCGTACTTCACACCCCTGTTCGTTCATTGACAACTTTTACAGTTTGTCATTGTTGCGCGATTGGTACAACGATTTTGTTTTTCGAAATGACATGTGTCGTCTTTAATTCATTATTCTCAATCAACCATTCGACATATTCTTGGTCCGTCATTGAACCGTCGTTGTATACTTCCGCCACCTGTTCGACGGTCGCGTTCTGGTCTACTGTAACGGAAGTCGTTAACAGCTGTTCGACCTTTTCATCCGGGCGAGGTGTTAAGAGAAAAAGAATGAAGGCAAAGCTGAGCGTATAAAAAACAATGGAAAAGGCATGGGTACGGATTGAATGCATCATGATGAATCCCTCCAAATTAAAATGTTTTAGAATAAACGTTCGCGGAACAATTGTTCGCATAACTCATCTTAAACCAGGAACCAGTGTTCGGTCAATATAAAATGTCGAACAATTGTTTGTACGCTCATTTGTTCTATGTTATAGTGATTTTAGAAACATGTATTCCTATAACCTTCAAAAACCAATCCGGAAAGAGGTGGCAATTCATATGCGGAAAATGTCGAAACGACAACAAGAAATCCTTGACTACATCGTTGCTCAAGTGAAACTGAAAGGGTATCCACCTTCAGTTCGTGAAATCGGTGAAGCTGTTGGTCTTGCTTCAAGCTCAACGGTACACGGTCATTTGGATCGTCTAGAAAAACGCGGACTGATTCGCCGTGACCCAACAAAACCACGTGCGATTGAGATATTGCTTGATAAACCTGAAGAAGATCATGAAGCTATCGTACACATTCCTGTCATTGGGAAAGTAACGGCCGGTTTCCCTATCACAGCCATTGAAAATATCGAAGAACATTTCCCTCTCCCTGCACATTACGTCGGGAACGAAAATGTCTTCATGTTGACGATTGACGGTGAGTCCATGATCAATGCAGGTATTCTAGACGGTGACCGGGTCATCGTTCGTCAGCAGAACACAGCAGAGAATGGTGAAATCGTCGTGGCTATGACCGAAGATAGCGAAGCGACAGTTAAACGGTTCTTCTTAGAAGATCAACAAGTACGTCTCCAACCAGAAAATGATTCGATGGACCCGATGTATTTCGATAACGTCTCGATTCTTGGCAAGGTCATCGGCGTATATCGGACGATCCACTAAGCGAGGGACCAGCGCAGCTGGTCTTTTTTCATGCCTTCTGGAAATGTACATGATACAGTCAATACCGTCGCTCTAACCGGCTACGTTGCGTATTCGGTCGCAACGCAGCAGACGGATTGGCTTCCAACTGCTGTCGGCATCGCCGTCGGCACCCTTTGGCTTTCACCAGATCTCGATTTGAAGTCTGAACCTTACTATCGGCATGGTCCTTTGCGTGTCCTTTGGATGCCCTATGTCAAAATCATGCCCCACCGGTCCATCTGGTCACACGGATTGATCATCGGTGACCTGATCCGCCTGTTGTACAGCGCCGCTTTCGTGATTCCACTTCTGTTTTTGGCGCTGTATCTGAAACTTGTCGAATCAAGCACGGTGGATTCCTGGTTTGCAGCCATGCCCGCTTTTGTCATCGGCGTCATGGTCGCCAGTACGATACATATCGTTCTCGATCATTCCAGCAGCTTCTTCCGCACCAAAAAGAAGCGGAAAAAGCGTCGTTGAAAATCCTTCGTTCATTGAAAAATGAACAAAGGATTTTTTTATTATCCATTTTTCATTTTTTTAAACATAAATTAAGGAAATTTTAATTTGAAGTTTTGAAGTATTTGTATTGAAAACGTTCTCAATTAGATGTAGGTTTAAATGGAAAGGCCATTATTTGCTTTAATCCAAAGGGAGGGTTTTTGCATGAGTAACTTTACAAGTGAGCTGATCGGAACAATGATTCTGATTTTGCTCGGGGACGGAGTCGTTGCAGGGGTTGTCTTGAGAAAGACAAAATCTGAGAACGGCGGTTGGATCGTCATTACATTCGCTTGGGGTCTCGCCGTTATGACGGGAGCATACATTGCTGCCTCGAGTGGTGCGCATCTCAATCCTGCATTGACATTGGCGCTTGCCATGAATTCCGATTTACCGTGGGCAGACGTACCTGTCTATATCGCCGGTCAATTAATCGGAGCATTCATCGGTGCAGTACTCGTTTGGCTTCATTATATGAAACACTTTGAAGCGACTGATGATCAAGCAGCAAAACTGGGTGTATTCGCAACAGGTCCGGCGATTCGCCATACACCGTCAAATCTGATTTCAGAGATCATCGGGACGTTTGTCCTGGTATTCGGAATCCTGTCGTTTGGTCTGACAACATTTGGTGACGGACTGAAACCATTCATCGTCGGTCTTCTTGTCGTCGTCATCGGTCTCTCGCTCGGTGGTACAACAGGGTATGCCATCAACCCGGCCCGTGACCTTGGTCCGCGGATTGCACACGCTATCTTACCGATTAAAGGAAAAGGTTCATCTGACTGGAGTTACTCGTGGATTCCAATCGTTGGTCCAATCATCGGTGGTGGAGTAGCCGTCTTGCTGTATCAACTGCTGCAAAACTGATTTTGTTTGACACCTACATCTCAAGGGGGATTTCAGCATGGAAAACAAGTACATCTTAGCACTCGACCAAGGAACAACAAGCTCGCGTGCCATCATTTTTGACCATGATGGACAAATCGTGAACTCGGCGCAACGCGAATTCAAACAATACTTCCCGCAACCGGGCTGGGTCGAACATGATGCCAATGAAATCTGGGGCTCTATCCTCGCCGTTATGGCGGATGCGCTCGGAACGGCCGATATCAAACCAAGCCAAATCGCAAGTATCGGAATTACGAACCAACGTGAGACAACAGTCGTTTGGAATAAAGAAACCGGCAAACCGGTTTATCATGCTCTCGTCTGGCAATCCCGCCAAACATCCGGCATCTGTGATGAACTGAATGCGCAGGGACTCAATCAAACATTCCGCGATAAAACAGGTCTCCTGATCGATGCCTACTTCTCAGGCACGAAAGTGAAATGGATTTTGGATAACGTCGACGGCGCACGGGAACAAGCGGAAAATGGTGAGCTTCTCTTCGGAACAATCGACACTTGGCTCGTCTGGAAGTTGTCTGGCGGTAAAACACATATCACAGACTATACAAACGCTTCCCGGACGTTGATGTACAACATCTACGAACAAAAGTGGGATGACGAGTTGCTTGAAATCCTGACAGTTCCGAAATCGATGTTGCCGGAAGTCCGTCAATCAAGCGAAGTCTACGATAATACCGTCCCGTATCATTTCTTCGGTTTTGAAGTTCCAATTGCCGGAATCGCCGGTGACCAACAAGCGGCTCTCTTCGGACAAACCTGCTTCGAGCCAGGTGAAGGAAAGAACACGTACGGTACAGGTTGCTTCATGCTCATGAATACTGGTGAAAAAGCTGTTTCTTCAGACCACGGTCTGTTAACGACCATCGCATGGGGCGTCGACGGCAAAGTCGAATACGCGCTCGAAGGATCGATTTTCGTTGCCGGTTCTGCCATCCAGTGGTTACGTGACGGCTTACGGATGCTGAAAAATGCGAAGGACTCGGAAGGCTATGCCTTAAAAGTTGATTCGACAGAAGGCGTTTACGTCGTTCCTGCATTCGTCGGGCTCGGTGCTCCTTACTGGGACAGCGACGTCCGCGGCGCAATCTTCGGCTTGACACGCGGAACGGACAAAGAACATTTCGTTCGCGCGACACTTGAGTCACTCGCTTATCAGACACGCGACGTCTTGACAGCAATGGAAAAAGATTCAGGAATTGAACTCAAAACGCTGCGTGTTGACGGCGGTGCGGTTTCAAATGACTTCCTGATGCAGTTCCAGTCAGATATCTTAGGTGTACCGGTCGACCGTCCGGAAATCAACGAGACAACAGCTCTCGGAGCTGCATATCTCGCAGGTCTCGCTGTCGGTTACTGGAAAGACAAAGCAGAAATCAAACAACAATGGAAACTGAACCATCAATTTAAACCAGAGATGAAAGAAGACGATCGCGAACAACGTTATGCCGGATGGCAAAAAGCGGTGGAAGCGACAATGGCGTTTAAACCGAACAAAAAAGAAGTAAATGCTTAATTTTTTTAACTGGTGTTCCCTCGCGGAACACCAGTTTTTTTGTTTAACGAAAAACGGAACTGACTTAAAAGTCAGCCCCGTTATCTTAATCTGTACGCTTACGAAAATTCTGCTTTGACGCCGTTTACGATATCATCGAGTGATTTGGATTGACCACTTAAGACGGCCGCTAAAAACGCCCCCTCTACCAGTGGTGCGTCAACGAACTGAACACTTCGGTCCCCGCTGTATAACTCTAAAGCAAGCTCTGCGTTCATTGTCGCGGATCCGATGTCCGTCAAAATCAAGCCGTCATCCGTCAATTCGTTCATCGTCTCTTCGATCCGAGAGGCGTCGGTCCCGATACTGCCGTCTGCAAGTCCTGCCGCAAGCAACACCGGTGTATCCGGAGCCATTTCCGCCAATAGTTCCTTTAATCCTGATGCCAACTTTTCACTATGGGAGACTAATATTAAATTAATCATGACAAGACCTCCACAATCGACCGTAATAGCAGTGAACTGGATAAAGCGCCGGGATCTTGAACACCAACCGTTGCATCTCCGAAGTAAGAGGCCCGCCCTTTTGTTGCGACCCGTTCTTTCGTATCTGTCAACGCTTGATCCAGTGCTTGATTTAAATCGTTTTGTTGCTCAAGTGCTTCATAAAACGGCGTCCAGATATCGACCATCGTTTTTTGTCCGAACTCTGACTTTCCGCGCATTTTGATGCCTTCTGCCGCTTCTTTGAAAGCTGCTGCGAGTTCCTGCCCTTCGACTTCTGTTTTTCCTTTGAATGCTCCGGCAAATTTAACGAATGCTGTCCCGTAAAGCGGACCGGACGCACCACCTACCGTTTTAATTAAGGTCATTCCGACTTGTTTCGATAAGACTCCCAGATCTTCGTACTCCTCTTGCGCTTCAAGTTCTTTTTGAACGGCTTGGAAGCCGCGGGACATATTAATACCGTGATCCCCGTCACCGATCTCCCGGTCAAGGTCCGTCAACTCATCCTTATGTTGTTCAAGTTCGGTTGCTGCTTTCAGCAGTGCTTCACGCAATTTTTCGGTTGTTAACTTCATCTGCCTGCACCCTCTTTTAGTTAGAATCCAATCGCGTTTGTTTTGGCATCCAGATAACCGACGAGTTCATCGTCCACTGGAAGCAGGGTAATTGAAAACCCATGCATTTCAAGCGATGTCATATAGTTGCCGACGAACGGACGAACAATCTCGTATCCTTTAGCCTGCAATTGTTCTGCCACATATTTATACGTGATGTAGAGTTCTGATTCCGGTGTTCCACCCATCCCGTTGACCATGACTGCCACTTTTTTATCCGTCACTTCAGCTGTCAGTCGGCCGAGTAATTCCGTTACAATCGCATCAACGGATGCAATCGGTTTCCGCTCCAGACCCTTTTCCCCGTGAATCCCGATCCCGATTTCCATCTCATCCTCATGCAGATCAAATCCCGGTTTTCCGCTTTCCGGCATATAACACGGTGACAACGCCATCCCGATGGAACGGACACCGGCAATGACTTTCTCAGCGACGGCTTTGACTTCAGCGAGTGATTTGCCTTCCGCCGCTGCCGCACCTGCAATTTTATGAACAAAAATCGTTCCCGCGACACCGCGGCGGTCTTCTTCTTTTTTTATGGCGATATCATCCCGGACGATGACCGTCTCGACTTCAATGTCTTCGAGTTCTGCCAGTTCTTTTGCCATATCAAAGTTCATGACGTCACCGGAATAGTTTTTAACGACGAGCAGTACCCCTTTTCCACCGTCAGCCGCTTTGATTCCTTCGAGCACCATGTCCGGTGTCGGAGAAGTAAAGACTTCACCACAGACAGCCGCGGCAAGCATGCCGTTCCCGATAAATCCGGCATGCGCCGGTTCGTGCCCGCTTCCCCCTCCGGATACGAGAGCCACTTTTCCATTCAGCGGTTCTTTCCGTTTAATGACATTGACTCCGTCGACTTTTGCATAAAGATCGGGATGTGCTAAAACGAGACCTTCTACCATATCTGAGACAAACCGGTTCGCATCTTGCATTAATTTATCCATCTTGAACGCTCCTTCGTCTAACGAAATTTTGCCGTACCACTTAGTCTTTACCACAAATCAGGGTGACTTATGTCAAGGAAACATATGAAAATATTGACCAGTTCGTTTCCAATCTGTTTGGAGGATGCTATGCTGAGAACACATCACTACGAGAGGAGTCATCGTCTATGAACGCTTCGTTTCAAGCAGGAATCAAAGCCTGCCTTCCGACCGTCCTCGGTTATCTCGGCATCGGCTTTTCTGCCGGCATCGTCGGTCGGGCAGCTGGTCTCAGCCCGCTCGAGATCGGCTTGATGTCGCTTTTGATTTATGCCGGTGCGGCCCAGTTCATCATTACCAGTCTGTTGCTGTTAAACAGTCCGTTCTCAGCCATCATCTTGACGACGTTCATCGTCAATTCCCGCCATCTGCTGATGAGTATGACGCTTGCACCGCGTGTCGAGAGCCGGCATCAGTTGGACCGGTTCGGCATCGGCGCTCTCCTGACGGATGAATCATTCGCCGTCGCGATGAATACCTCGCTAAAACAGCAGATTGATGCGAACTTCATGCACGGTCTAAACCTGACCGCTTACTTGAGCTGGATTGGCTCGACTGTACTCGGAGCACTCATCGGCAGCTGGTTCCCGGATCCGGAACGGTTCGGTCTCAACTTTGCTTTAACGGCCATGTTCATCGGTTTGTTGTATCTGCAGTTTGAAAGCGAACGGTCCCGCATCGCTTTGAACGGTCTGTTACTCGTCTTTGTCTTGCTGTTGTTGTACATATCAATGCGCTATCTGTCCCCGGAACTCGCCGTTTTATTTGCGACGATGATAGCCGCCAGTATAGGAGTAGTGATCTCACGATGGAAATCCGTCTAGAACTGTTTGTCTTGTTTGCCGCTTGTGGGCTTGTCACGTTGATTCCGCGGATTTTACCTTTTCTGCTCATGCACCGACTGACTCTTCCGCGTGTATTGACCGATTGGTTATCGTTTATTCCGATCTGTTTGCTGAGCGCACTTTTCTTTCAAAATTTATTGATCGCACGAAGCGGGGAGTTCCCGACACTTTCCATAATTCATCTCGCAGCAGCCATACCGACAGTCCTCGTCGCCGTCACTAGTAAAAGTCTTTCTTTCACCGTCATCACCGGTGTCGTGTCGATGGCACTGCTTCGGTTTTTCCAATGAGGGTTGCTCCTTCTTCCTAAAAAAGACGAGAAAAAACGGATGTCGTTCCGTTTTTTCTCGTCTTTTTTTCATTACATTATTTCTCAGTTACGCCGATACATCTGCATAGTCCGGCGTCTGCTCAAACTCTTTTTTCGCAAACGGACAGAGCGGCAACAGTTTAACCTGTTCTTCCCGTGCCCACTCGACCACTGCTTTGACCAGTTGTTCGCCGATCTGTTGGTTCCGATGATTCGGATCGACATACGTATGATCAATGATCCACTTGCCGCCCTTTGTATCGCTGTACGTGATTTCCCCGACAGCTTGCCCCTCCTGATAAGCTTCAATCTTTTGATCCGCTCGTTTCAATTCCATCAGGCTTCCCTCCGTTCATATGATAAGGCACCGCTCGGACAGCCGTCGACGACCCGCATGACATCTTCGACCGGTGCACCGTCCGCTTCGATCCATGGACGTTTTTTAACATCAAAGACGGTCGGCAGACTCTTGACACAATGACCGGAATGCACACACACTTCTGCATCAAAATAAACAATGATGTCTTTCCCTTCATACGCCTTTTTCATTTGAAACGCCTCCTTGCTACAGAGTTCGCTGTTTCTGCTTCCGATTCCTCTACAAAAAAACGCCCGAACCAAGTTCGGACGTTTCAAGAGATTAGAACAAGACCATGTACTGATCGCGTTCCCATTCCGTGACTTGCGTCCGGAACATATCCCATTCGATTTCTTTCAGTTCAACGAAGTGCTCTGCGATGTGCTCGCCGAGTGCGTGCATGACGACGTCATCCGCTTTCAGAACTTCGAGTGCGTGGCTGAGTGTTGACGGAAGATCGTCAATGCCGTTTGCCACACGTTCCGGTTTGTCCATCACGTAGATGTTACGGTCGATCGGAGCCGGTGCTTGGAGATTGTTTTTAATACCGTCAAGACCTGAAGCGAGCAATGTCGCAAGTGCCAAGTACGGGTTAGCTGCCGGATCGACTGAGCGGACTTCGATCCGTGTCGAAAGACCACGAGCTGCCGGTACACGAACGAGTGGTGAACGGTTACGAGCTGACCATGCAACGTAGCAAGGTGCTTCATAACCAGGTACAAGACGTTTGTACGAGTTGACTGTCGGGTTACAGACAGCTGTAAACGCACGTGCATGTTTCAGGATACCTGCCGTGAAGGCGCGGGCATCGTCTGAAAGCTGCATGTTGCTATTCTCTTCGTCAAAGAAGACGTTTTCGTTGCCTTTAAAGAGCGACATGTTAGCGTGCATTCCTGAACCGTTGACACCGTAAAGTGGTTTTGGCATGAATGTCGCGTGTAAGTTATGTTTTGCTGCGATCGTCTTAACAACGAGCTTAAACGTTTGGATGTTATCCGCTGTTGTGATGGCGTCCGCATATTTGAAGTCGATTTCGTGTTGACCCGGTGCGACTTCGTGGTGAGATGCTTCGATTTCAAAGCCCATGTTTTCAAGCTCGATGACGATCTCTTTACGGCAGTTTTCGCCGAGATCGACCGGTGCGAGGTCGAAGTAACCGCCTTGGTCATTGAGTTCGAGTGTCGGACGGCCGTTTGCATCCTTCTTGAACAAGAAGAATTCCGGCTCTGGACCGACGTTGAACGATGTGAATCCAAGCTCTTCCATTTCACTAAGTACACGTTTGAGTTGACCACGCGGATCTCCAGCAAACGGTGTGCCATCCGGATTATAGATGTCACAGATGAGACGTGCGACTTTACCCGTTCCGTCTTCTGTCCATGGGAAGACGACCCATGTGTTGAGGTCTGGGAAGAGATACATATCTGATTCTTCAATGCGGACGAATCCTTCGATTGACGAACCATCGAACATCATTTTGTTATCAAGTGCTTTTTCCAATTGGCTGACTGGAATTTCAACGTTCTTGATTGTACCGAGGATATCTGTGAACTGTAAACGAATAAAACGTACATCCTCAGCTTTAGCGATTTTCATAATGTCTTCTCGTGTAATGTTGCGACGTGTCATGTGACAAATCCCCTCTCCGGCTCTTTTTTATATGGTAACAGGTGCTTACTTGAAAAATCGTCCGAGCTCACCTTGAATGAGTGACGTTTTTCCATGTCGCCCTGCTTCCTGCAATTCGTTTTTCAGGAGTTTATACAATTCGCCATCCGATAATTCCGGACGGGCCGTAACGACCTTCTCCGCAACTCGTTCCCGTTTGACAAGATCATTATCAAAAATCATTTTGATCCCTGCGATATTTAATCCCTGATCCAGATATTCCTTGATCGACAACAAGCGATCGACATCGTTGAACGAATAGAGGCGACGTTTCGTCTCTGTCCGCTCCGGCTTGATCAATCCTTGTTCTTCGTAATATCGGATTTGTCGGGCAGATAACGCGGTCAACTCTTGAACGACTCCGATGGGGAATAGTGGCTTGGACTGTCGTGATAAGTCTGCCATTTCGTTCCTCCTTTTTCCTTACTTCATGAGAATAAACCTCTGTAAGGCAAGTTGTCAAGAGATGTAAGGAAAGTTAACATGACTTTCTTACAAGTCAGACGTCCTGCGTAACAGAGGTCTTTTCACATTAAGCTATTTCTTTAAACCTGTTGTGGTTGAATCAATTGTTGTTCCATCAGTTGATTGACAGCCGAAACAATCGCGATTTTGACGTGACTGTAGGTCAATCCCCCTTGGACATATGCCGTATACGGCGCTCGGATCGGACCATCTGCCGATAACTCAATCGACGATCCTTGAATGAACGTCCCGGCAGCCATGATGACATCATCCGCATATCCCGGCATATAATCCGGAATCGGCAAGGCTTGCGCATTGACGGGAGACGCTGCTTGAATCGCCTGACAAAAGGCAATCATCGGTTCCGGAGCATGGAAAGAGACCGACTGGATCAAATCCGTCCGTTCTGCCGCATAATGCGGCGCCGTATCGAACCCGAACTGCTCCATCATGCTTGAAGTAAACATCGCTCCCATCAAGGCCTGACTGACCGTATGCGGGGCCATAAAGAACCCCTGGTACATGTCCTGCAACGAATAAAGTGACGGCCCGGCCTCGGCACCGATGCCCGGTGTCGTCATTCGGAACGACGCCCGTTCAATCAAATCCTGGCGTCCGACGAGATAACCGCCCGTCTTCGCGAGACCGCCACCCGGATTCTTGATCAGTGAGCCGGCCATCAAATCCGCTCCGACATGGGTCGGTTCGATCGTTTCGACGAATTCGCCGTAACAGTTGTCGACGAACACAATCACGTGCGGATGTTGTTCTTTGATCGCGGCAATCGCTTCTCCAATCTCAGTAACCGGTAAGCTCCGACGGGTCGCATAGCCTTTCGAACGCTGAATACCGACGACTTTTGTCTTGTCCGTGATCCGGGCGAGGACAGCATCCAGGTCAATCGTCTCCGCCCGTTTCATCTCGACGACGTCATAGGTGACACCAAGTTCTTTTAACGAACCGCGGCCGTCGCCGCGGATGCCGACGATTTCCTCCAACGTATCGTACGGTTTACCGGTGATATACAGCAGTTCATCCCCCGGTAACAGCAAACCGAACAAAGCGATTCCGATGGCATGGGTTCCGCTGATGATCTGCGCCCGGCACAATCCGGCTTCTGCGCCGAAGACCGCTGCGTAAATCCGTTCGAGATTATCGCGGCCTTCGTCGTTGTAGCCGTAACCGGTCGACGGCATGAAGTGAAAATCACTCACTTTATGTTCCCGGAAAGCGTTCAGGACACGAAACTGGTTCTGTTCCGCGACTTGTTGCGCTTTGCGAATGCCGGGGGCAATTTTTTCTTCCGCCTGCTCGACGAACGGACGGATTGTTTCATAGTGCGTTAACTCTGTAAACATGCTTACACCTCGTATTGTTTCAATGTCGAGTACAGCCGGGTATCCTTACGCAAGTAGCCTTTTAAGGTCACGGATCCGTCCTCTTCATATTGTTCTGTTAAATTCATCATGACTTCTTTCGCCGGATTGTAATGCGCAAACGCATGAACCGGAATCCGGATCTCGAGATACTCGAGAATGTCACTGATTGCTTTTTCGATTTCGACGGTCAAACGATCGATGTCTGCCGGATCAAGGGCAGAAATCAACAGTTTTCCACCGCTGAATAAATGCGTCAACTGGTCTTTTTTATTGAAGACCTCGAGTTGCGGGATGTCTCCGGCACCGAGTTCATCGAGGACATCATTCGTCGTCTGCATCTGATTCAGATAGTGTTCGCTTGAGGCATCGATGACGTGAAGAATCAGATCCGCTTCGAGCACTTCTTCGAGTGTCGACCGGAACGCCGCAATCAATTTCGTCGGCAGATCCTGAATGAATCCGACGGTATCCGTCAACAGAATCTGTCCGCCTTCCGGCAGGTCGAGCTGACGCGTCAACGGATCGAGCGTCGCAAATAATTCGTTTTTTTCATACGTGTCGGCATTGGTCAACCGGTTAAAAATCGTTGATTTCCCGGCATTCGTGTATCCGACGAGCGCAATTTGAAACGTCTGGTTTTCTTTCCGGCGTTCCCGGTAGCGGGCACGGTGGGCAACGGACGTTTCGAGCTGTTTCTTGATTTCGTCGACACGGCGGCGGATGTGCCGGCGGTCGGTCTCAAGTTTCGATTCCCCGGGACCACGTGTCCCGATTCCGCCTCCAAGACGTGACAATTGGGTTCCCTGCCCGCTCAGGCGCGGCAACAGGTAACTCATCTGGGCAAGTTCAACTTGCAACTTCCCTTCCCGGGACTGGGCACGGCCGGCAAAGATGTCGAGAATCAATTGTGTCCGGTCAATCAGTTTAATCGATTCCGGATCTTCGAGGGCAATCCGGATATTCTTCATCTGACCCGGCGTGACTTCGGCATTAAAAATAATCAAATCCGGTTCGAGTTCCTGTGCTAATGCGACCAGTTCCTCGACCTTTCCTTTTCCGATAAACGTACGGCGGTCGATCGATTGACGCTTTTGATCGAGTCGTCCCACGACGACGGCGTGCGCGGTCGTAACGAGTGCTTCGAGCTCCGCGACCGATTCTTCATAAATATGATCCGGTACACCGGGGAGCTGACAACCGACGACGATGACGCGTTCTGACATATAATCATTCCTTTCAAAATAACAAACCTTCTGCGCCCCTAATCATACCACATGGACCTCTTGTCTGAACATTTTTGGACAGGAAACATCCGTTCGGTTTATGATAAAGAAAAGTATCTCAAACAGGAGGTCTGTTATGGCACGCGAACGGCTTGACTACACTTTGCCGGAATTCATCGAACGGTATCTGTTTTTCCTCAGCGCAAGTGGCAGACAGGACTCGACGATCCGGCGTTACCGGTACGATCTGATTGAAATTCACCGTTATATGACCGAAGTGGATCAGCCGCTCGAGACGATCGACGATTTCAAGGCGATTCCCCTCGAGACCTGGAAAACGTTCATTAATGAATATTTGATCGAAGAAAAATTGTATCAACAGGCAACGGTCGCCCGGATCGTCACTGTCCTCAATCAAATCAATTACCAGATCCGGCAGACGAAATCGAAGCTGATCGAATATGCCCAACCGACCCACGAACTGACGCCGCAGCATATTGCGTCACTGGCCGAATACGAGCAGCTGATCCGGACGAACCGGTCCGACCGGGGCTTGACCGACCACCAACTCGTCGCCCGTCCCTACTTGATCGACCGCAACGAATTGATTTTACGGCTCTTTTACCGTTACGGTCTCCGTGTTCACCACATCATCGGTCTGAAGATGCAGGATTTGAATTTTGCGCAACGCGAGATGACGGTTCACGATCGGCTCGGTAATGCTTACCTGCTCCACCTCGAACGGGACGACCAGGATTTGATGCTTGCCTATTTAAAGACAATCCCGGAACCGGTCCGTCCGCGGTACCACTCGACCGACCCGTTTTTCGTCGCTTTTGATTTCTCAAGGATGACCTTCCGCTGGGTATACAGTAAAAACGCCCCGAAACAATTGTCGATCGTCATGATCACGAAGATGATGCGGCAGTTAAACGAACGGTCCGACAATAAACGGATCATTACGCCGTCGATGCTCCGGAACAGCTTCATTCTCAGTACGTATCTTGAAGAGTTGACGAAAGAGGAACGGCTGACGAAGACGTGTCTTTATAAAGAGGTTTCACTCCGGCGTTATGCGGAAGCGTTCGACGAACTGAAGGGTTTGTTGTAACAAAAAAGGAGCAACGCCATAGCGTTGCTCCAACAAGTAGGCGGCCCCCCGGCCGTCTTTTTTTAACGTGTGACTTCTTCCGTTTCCGTCTCCTGTTCATACAACGTCACATTACGTGCCGGTGCAAACGTCGAGATGGCGTGTTTGTAAATCAATTGCTGTTTGCCTTCCGATTCTAAAATGACGGTGAAGTTGTCAAACGACTTGATCAATCCCCGTAACTGATACCCGCTGATTAAAAACACTGTCGTCGGAACCGAATCTTTTCGTAATTGATTTAAGAAATAGTCTTGAATGTTGTACGTTGCCTTCATAAGCCCCCGTGCCCCCTCTATTTTTATCTGTTTTTCTTTCAGGCTACTCCGATTTAACCGCTTTCAGAAACCCTACTGTTCTATCATAGATAATTTTGAAGTTTTCTTCAAATGAAAGCCTTCCCATTTCAATCCAATTTCCGTCAAACTGATGGCGGAACCACGTCAGTTGCCGTTTGGCGAAGCGACGGGTGTTCCGTTTCAGCTGCTCGACGGCCGGATCAATCGGTGCTCCTTCGAGAACCGGAACGATTTCCTTATAGCCGATCGCCTGCATCGCCTTCGTGTCCCGATAGCCGGCTGCAACCAATCGGTCGACTTCCGCAACCAATCCCTGTTCGATCATTAAGTCGACCCGCTGATCAATCCGGTCGTACAGCTGTTCCCGGTCTTCCATATGTAAGACGAACAACAGACTGTCATACAAACTCGGTTCACTGCCGGAGACTTGTGTCTGTCCGCTCATCGCGACTTCGATCGCCCGGACGACCCGCTGAATATTGTTCGGGTGAATTTCGTCCGCCCGTTTCGCATCCAGCTGGCGCAGACGGTCATGCAGAGCCGTTGCTCCTTCCGCTTGAGCGAACTGTTCCAGCTCCTCGCGCAAGACTTTATTTTCCGCCTGGACGGTAAATTGATAATCGTACAGAATCGCCCGGATGTAGAGTCCGGTTCCGCCGACGATGATCGGCAGCTTGCCTTTGGCGGCAATCTCATCGATCGCTGTCCGGGCCAACGTTTGAAAACGCGCGACGCTCATCTCATCATCCGGATCGACGAGATCAAGCAGATGGTGCGGGATTCCTTCCATCTCTTCATGTGTCACCTTGGCGGATCCGATATCCATCTGTTTATAGACCTGAACGGAATCACCGGAAATGATTTCACCGTTTAATTTTTTTGCTAATTCAATTCCTGTCTTCGTTTTTCCGACGGCGGTCGGTCCAACGATGACAATGACGGGCTGTTTACTCAATGACATCACCATTCCTAGTTCATACCTTTTTGTAGTCAGTGTATCATATCCAGACAAGTCGCAGACACGACAAAAAAACCGCCTTCTCATAAAAGAAGACGGTTCAATGAGTTCTGTTACACACGGCGGATGAAGTCATCGTATACCGCACTAAATACACACCATCCACAAATGACTAAACCTGTCAGCATAATTCCCCAATCAGCCATTTCGGCACCTCCTCGTTGTCTTTAGATACCTTTTGACAAATCCGTGACTTCGTAAACCCTTTCAAGCAGGTTTGACACCAATTACTGGAATCGCTATGATAAAAGTACGATTGTTACGTAGCGCAGAAGCTGACCTGCATCGGCTTCTTTTCAGAGGGATTCCCCTCTTGATTCCATGCAGATGCCCGACATCTGCAAAAAGTCCCTTTTCCATTACGGAGAAGGGACTTTTTTTGTTTTGACTGTACGTATCAGTACATATCTTTCTGTGTGAAATTCCAGAATGCGACAACTAACGCGCCGATCGTCCAGCAGAGCAGAACGGCGAGCGAGAACGGTAACGTCATCCCTTCGATCGGCGGAGCTTGTCCGTCGAGATAGTTAATCAAACCGAAGTTGACGTTGACGAGATATTTCGAACTCGTCCAGCTTGAACCAAGCGTCGTCAACAAAGTTCCGGAAATCAGGACAGCCATCATGATGCCGATACCGGTTGCCGTATTTTTGACAAGCACGGACACCATTAAGGCAATCGTCGCGACGACGGCCGTGACGATCCAAGCGAGACCAATCGCCATCAGCAGATATTCCCACATCGGTATCGTATGCACGAATTCAGTCGAGAACGTTCCGCTCGGCGACGCCTGGAATCCGGTCAGGATCGGTGCGGTCCAACCGTCATATCCGAGAACGATACCGGAAATCGCATAACAGACGGCGGCAGTCAACGCCATCAGCATCGAAGTATAGAGCAGGACCGTCAACCATTTCGCCATCAGAATCTTCCAGCGCCTTACAGGACGGGACAGCAACGTCTTAATTGTTCCGTCATTTTGCTCTCCGCTGACGATATCCGCCATGATGACGATGATGAAGAGCGGCAGAATTAACGTCAATCCTTGGGAGAAGAAAATCCGGATGAAGGTTGGCGCCCCCGGATAGTTCGGGTTGATGTCGTTATCGAGATAATATTGATTTTGTTTTAAATCGAATTCTAAAAACTGTCGGAATTCGTCCTGGATACTGCTCGAAGCCAGACGGTTTTGAGTATCGACGATATCCTGTTGCAACTCGACCCGCCAGTCGAGCGTTCCCTGTTTCTTGATCTGTTCCTGAATGTCACGGTACTGCGCATACGTGAACATCGAGACGAGGACCACTAAGATGATGGCAACGACGGCAAACCGTTTTTTCGAAGCAATCTTCATGACTTCGTTTTGAATCAAACCGAGCATGTTCGGGTTACGCAATGTGATCTCCTCCTGTCAATGTAATGAAGAGATCTTCGAGCGTCTGGACTTTCCGTTCGATCGTCCATACTTCGACACCCGCTTCGAACAGCTGTTTATTCAAGGATGGTGTCTTGCTGGCATCCATAAGTGTATGGACCGTGTTGGCATCGACGATTTCCGAGACCTGGACGTCAGGCGATGCGGACAGGATTTCGTTTGCTTTAAACGCATCATCGACACGCCAGTCGACTCCCGGCGCAAGCGACTCGACCAGTTCCTTGACCGTTCCGACCTGCACGATTTTTCCGTAACTCATGATGGCGACACGATCCGCCAGCATCTCGATTTCCGCCAGGATATGACTCGATACGAGGACCGACAAGCCGGTCTCATCGACCAGTTTCCGGATGAACTGACGTAAATCGCGGATTCCCATCGGATCGAGTCCGTTTGTCGGTTCGTCCAGTATCAGGACATCAGGCCGTCCGAGAAGGGCTTGGGCAATCCCGAGACGTTGACGCATCCCGAGCGAATAGGTCCGGACTTGATCGTCCACCCGTGCCGTCAAATCGACCAGGTCGATGACTTCCTGGATCCGGGCATCGTCGACATTCGGCAGCATCCGTGAGAAGACTTGTAAATTTTCACGTCCCGTCAGATATTTATACAGTTCGGGATTTTCAACAATCGAGCCGATTCGTTGCATCGCTTGAACAAACTGTTTCCGGACATCAAAGTCGCAGACCGTGATTTTACCGGATGTCGGTTTGATTAATCCGACGAGCATACGGATCGTCGTCGTCTTTCCGGCACCATTGGGTCCGAGGAATCCGAACACTTCACCGGGGAAGATTTCAAATGAAATATTATCGATGATCGTTTTCTTTCCAATGACTTTTGTGACTGATTCTAATTTTACGGTTGGTTTCACGTCTCTCACCTCTTAGTATCCATTCTAGCGGAATAATGAATGATTTACCTTATTGGAACACTTCAAAACCGCACATTCCAAAAAGGTTTGCTACAATCATAGTAACAGCAAAAGGAGGAACGGTTCATGAAACGATATCTTTGGCCACTTTTTTTAATAGTTTCTCTTATTTTAACGGCAGTCTTCGGGTACGGCTTTGCCAGTGCCTATAACGATGTCGTCAATCCCCCGAAACGGGCCGTCTTGACGCCGACCAAGGAAGAACCGGTCAAAAAAGGCGGAACTTATGTCGCGCTCGGTGATTCCCTGACACGCGGCGTCGGTGCCTCGAACGGAAAAAGTTACGCCGCCATCGTCGGTCGCGAGCTTGTCAAAAAGGACCGCGTTGAACGTTTCCAAAATCTCGCCGTCAGCGGTGCCCGGACGGAAGATCTCTTAAAACAATTGAAGCAAAAGGAAGTCCGCCGCACGTTGTCCCAAGCAAAAGTCATCTCGGTGACGATTGGCGGAAACGATTTATTCAACCGCGGTGAAGGGGTCGCAAACTTCAATGCGAAAAAGACAGCCGCCACGATTGCAACGGCTCAAACCAACCTCGTCAAGACATTCAAGATCCTGCGCGAAGAAAACCCGGATGCCGTCATCTTTTACGTCGGACTGTATAATCCGTTCCGCGCCAGTGAAAATGGACAGGCGTTTGACGCCATCGTCCAGGAATGGAATGCGAAATCACGGACACTCGGTCTGAAATACGATATCGAAATCATCGATACGTTTAATCTCGTCCGCGACGTCAAACGTGATCTTTCAAGCGACCAGTTCCATCCGAACGATTCGACATACGAAGACATTGCCAACGCAGCCATCCTCGCCGTCGAAAAACGTTTTTAATTGAATAATGAAAAGGGTAACCGGAAAAGCAACTGATTGCTTTCCGGTCACCCTTTTGTTTTGTCCTGACAATTTAATGCAGTCCTTATTTCAAACGTTTAGCAAACGCAATCAAGACCCACTGCAACGGCAAACGGCCCCATAGTCCCCAAGCCGGCAATGTTTTCCCGTTAACCGGTTTCGGATTGACCGCCATATTGATATTTGCCGGTAAGACGGCATATAAAAATGCCGGTAATGTCTTCCGGACGAGGTCAACACCACGTCCGGACAGCAGCATCAAGCCGTACAGGATTTCGATCACACCCGTCACCTGGACGAAAAAACGTTTGAACGGGATGAAAGCGGGCATAATCTTAACGAACCCCTTTTCATTTCGAAAATGACCGATTCCGGCAAACAACAGGCCGGCACCGTACAAAACACGCAGTACATACTTCATCTGAATCTCTCCCTTTGTGACTAAGTCGGTTACTTAAGTACGAAACACACTCAGTGTACCGAACTGGCCGACGCGACTCAACTGTTTGAGATTGTTGTCGAATTATGGGGAATGATGAGGCATTTTGGAAAAACCACCGTAATTTCATTCCGGCCGATTAAATTTGATACATTAATCTTAGAAAAAACACTACATGAAGGGATGGATTTCGATGGCAGGAAAAACAAGACAACTCTTACCCGGACTTACCGGAGGCATCATCGGTGCTGTACTTACCGCAACGGTCGCCTTTCCGATTTTAATGGATCAAGAACAGCAAGTCGCCGATACACCACTCTCAAACGGCATGCCAAAACAAATTTCGACGACGACAAGCGATCCCGTGACGAACGCTGTCGCAACGGCTCAAAAATCCGTCGTCACGGTCACGAACTATCAGTCGGAGAATTCGATGAGTCAGGAAGAGGCAGCAGCGGGTTCCGGCTCAGGTGTCATTTATAAAAAAACAGATGGTAAAGCCTACATCATTACGAACCACCACGTCGTCGACGGAGCCTCGAAACTCGAGGTCACGTTAAACAACGGCAAAACACTCAGCGCCAAATTACTGGGCAGTGACGAAACGTACGATTTAGCCGTACTGGAAGTCAACGCCAGTGATGTTCCGTCCGTCATCACGCTCGGAAAATCGGCTGACTTAAAAGCCGGTCAAACCGTGCTCGCCATCGGTAACCCGCTCGGTGAGTTCCAAAACTCGGTCACCCGAGGTATCGTCAGCTCAAACGACCGGACGGTTCCCGTCGATACGAACAAGGATGGACAGGACGACTTCAATACGACGGTGATCCAAACGGATGCCGCCATCAATCCGGGGAACTCCGGTGGTGCCTTGATCAATGAACAAGGGCAATTGGTCGGCATCAACTCGATGAAGATTGCCGAAACAGGCGTCGAAGGCGTCGGTTTCAGCATTCCGATCGATGACGCACTGCCGATTTTAAAACAGCTCGAAACGAACGGTGAAGTCAAACATCCGACACTCGGTGTCGCACTGCAGGATGTCTCGGCCTTCCCTGCCGGTTACCTGCTGGACCAAGTCAAATTGCCGGAATCACAAAAAACAGGCGTCGTCGTCATGTCCGTCGAACCGAACAGTCCCGCCGCTTCTGCAAAATTGAAAACCGGTGATGTCATCACGAAAATCAATAATGAGGAAATCAAAAGTTTTGTCGACATTAAAACCGCGTTGATTAAATCGGACGGCAACGTCACGTTGAATATCATCCGTGACGGAAAACAAATGACGGTCTCGACTAAAACAACAACGACCGATCAACTGTAAAGAACTGACAAGATACGTTTCAACCCCCTCCTATATCGGGTATTGTTTTATAACAATATCGATTGGGAGGCTTTTTTTATGTATGATTTGATTGGCGTAGGAATCGGACCGATGAATCTGGGGTTAAGTGCTCTGGCCCATCCGACACCTTTACGGACACTATTTTTTGACGAAAGCGAACAATTCTCTTGGCATCCCGGGATGATGATCAAGGATTCGATGATGCAGACAAGCTTCATTTCCGATCTTGTCACACTTGCCGATCCGACAAGCCCGTTTACGTATTTGAACTATTTACGATCTCTCAACCGTTTGCATACGTTTTATTTTTACGAAAAACTACTTATTTCGCGACAAGAATATAATGCTTACTTGAAATGGGTCTCGACTCAGCTCGACGATTTACATTTTTCGACCCGCGTCATCGATATTCAAGATACGGGTGACAGTTATGAAGTCTTGGTCGAAGAAGTCGCGACCGGTAAACGGACGACATACGAAACACGAAACGTCGTGCTCGGAACCGGTTCGAAACCTTCGATTCCGGAGAGTTTTGATAAAAATGTCATCCATAACACCCAATACGTCATGGAAAAAGAAGCCATCCTGCAACAGGATAAAGTCAGCATTGTCGGTTCCGGTCAAAGTGCGGCTGAAATTTTCCTTGATTTACTGACGAGCGACCGTCCGGAAACCTTTGAACTCGAATGGATTTCCCGCTCGACTATTTTCGAGACGCTTGAGACCGGCAAACTGGGTGAAGAAATCTTTTCTCCAAGTTACGTCCGTTACTTCAACAGTCTGCCGCTTGCTATCAGACAGGAAGCAGTCGCCAAATTCACGCGGTCCCAAAACGGCATCAGTCCCGAAACACTGCAAGCCATTTATGAACACCTCTATGATTTATCACCGGAAGAACAACAACGGGTCAAAATCCGGGCCAACTTGGAAGTCGATCAGATTTCATACGATTCGGACTTTACGATCACGATGCGGCATACCGAACTGAATGAACAACGGACTTCCAAAACCGGTGCCGTCGTCGCTGCGACCGGTTTCGTTCCATCGCTTCCCCGCTTCACTAACCGGCTCGACATCGAGTTCGAAGGTGAACAGGCCTGGAAGGTCGACGCCAACTACCGGATCAGCCGTACCGTACCAACGAACCATCATTTATATGCGACAACGAATCTCGAACTGTCGCATGGTCCGGCAGCTGATAATCTTGGCATGTCCGTTTCACGCAATCAACTGATTTTAAATGATGTCGCCGGTAAAGAGTTGTATCCGGTCGAACAGCATGCCACTTTTACAACGTTTGACTAATCATCGGACTTATCAAAAGATCCTCGACGAATTCG
>NZ_JAOTIT010000008.1:0-131472 GCF_033721435.1 Exiguobacterium sp. K1
TCCTCATCGTTCAGTTTTCAAAGTTCGTCATTTCTTTCGCGTCGTATTAGCGACTTCAATAGATTAACAGGTTCTTATGATTACGTCAACCATGTTTGAGAAAAAGATTTTTCAGCCCCAACAAACCGTTTATAAAAGGCGTCTCGCTGGAACATTTATTAATATAACAACAAAATTCGACAAACACAAGCATTATTTTAAAAAAACTTTACAAAGGATTTAAAAACCCTTTGTAAAGGATTTAAAGTCTCAACATACTCATCATGGTAAATCCAATGTTAGCCGGTCGTTCCGCCAACCGTTTCATCAGATACGTATACCAGTCGACGCCATGCGGAACATAAATGACGACACGGAATCCTTCTTTCACTAATTCCTGTTGACGCTTCGGCCGCATCCCCTGAAGCATTTGAAACTCAAACTGTTCGGATCCGATGCTATGCTGGTGAACAAAGCGAACGACTTCCCGGATCATATCTTCGTCATGTGTCGCAACTTGCGTATAACAGCCTTGCAAAAGATTTTGTTTGACGAGTTGCAGATATGTTGCATCAACCGTTTCTTTCCGCTCAATATAAATATCTGCCGGGCCTGTATATGCTCCTTTAACGACACGAACTGTCGACTGCAATCGTTCAAGATCAAAGCGCGTCCGATATAGGTTGGCTTGCAAAGCAATCCCGACATTTGAAAAACGACCGTGCAACCGTTCAAAAACTTGAATGATCGCTTCACACACCGCTTCTTCTTCCATATTAACGGTCACACGCATGTCGAACAGTTCTGCCGTTTCCAAAATCCTTGTCATCTGCTTCTCCGCGATTTGCGGATTAAGCCGTAATCCGACTGATGTCAGTTTTAAAGAGACTTGGGCATTTAACTTTTCTTCCGCAATGCAGTAGATGACTTTGATGCATTCGTCAGCAATCCCGATTGCATCTTGTTCTGTTTCGATGAATTCACCGAGACAATCAACCGTTACCGCCCGTCCGTCTTTATTTAATTCCCGGACCGTTTGAATCGTTTCTTCCGTTTCCTGCCCTCCGACAAAAAAGGTTCCGCCTAACGGTAGACCGATTTTCCGTGCCGTCTGAATCAATCCATTGTGCTCGGCTAAATATTCAAAAACCGGACCTGTCGGGTTTTTCATCATACGAACACCTCCTCTTAATCCCCTTTCCCTCCTGCATAAAAAAAACGCCTCTCTTCTATATAGAAGAAAGACGTCATGAGCAATCAAAAAATTAATGTAACCAGATGAAGTAAGCCAGGAATCCGAGTGACATGGCGTACATGATCGGATGGACTTCTTTCGCGCGTCCTTTTGCAATCATCGTGATCGGATAGAACAGGAATCCGAAAGCAATCCCGGTTGCGATCGAATACGTCAGCGGCATCATGATGACTGTCAAGAAAGCCGGCACTGCATATTCGAACTTTTTCCAGTCGATCTGGAGAAGTGATGAAGCCATCAACACACCGACGATGATTAACGCTGGCGCCGTGACCGGTGCTGTGATAATCGCGAGCAACGGTGAGAAGAACAAAGCAAGTCCGAAGAATAATCCTGTCACGATCGCCGTCATACCTGAGCGACCACCTGCTGCAACACCGGCACTTGATTCAATGTAAGAGACTGTCGTTGACGTTCCGAGAATCGAACCGGCAACTGTTGCTGTTGAATCCGCAATCAAGGCACGACCGGCACGCGGGACTTTATTTTCTTTAATCAGTCCTGCTTGGTTAGCGACCGCAACGAGTGTTCCTGCTGTATCGAAGAAATCAACGAAGAAGAACGTTAAGATGACGACTGCCATTTGAACCGTAAAGATTTCGTTAAAGTGTAAGAACGCTTGACCGAATGTCGGGGCGATACTTGGCGGAGCTGAGACGATTTCACCGAGACTTGACGGCACCGGAATTAAACCAAAGATCATACCGGCGATTGCTGTGATGATCATTCCGAAGAAGATCGCCCCTTTAATGCCACGTGTCATTAAGATAGCTGAGATGACTAAGCCGAAGACAGCAAGTAATGTTGTCCCCTGACCAAGGTTACCGAGTGAGACGAGTGTCGCTTCGTTGGCGACGACGATGCCGCCCGTTTTTAAACCGATGAAAGCAATGAATAAACCGATTCCGGCAGCTACTGCCATTTTAAGAGGTTCAGGAATTGCATTGATGATGGTTTCCCGAATCCCAGACGCTGTTAACACCATGAAAACCAGACCGGATACTAAAACACCGGATAAAGCTGTTTGCCACGGGATACCCATTCCGATAACGACGCTGTAAGCGAAGAACGCGTTTAGTCCCATACCGGGTGCCAGGGCAATCGGATAATTGGCGAGTAAGCCCATCGTGACCGAACCGATGATCGCAACGAGTGCTGTTGCACCGAAGACCGCTCCGGCATCCATTCCCGCTTCTGCGAGTGTGTTCGGATTGACGAACAAGATGTAAGCCATCGCGAAGAACGTCGTCATACCGGCGATGAACTCTGTCCGCATATTCGTACCGAGTCCATTAAAGTCGAAGTAACGCGCAATCGCATTCTCCTTTTGTTTTGGTTGTTGCGGTTTCATCTGTGTGCTCATGGTTGCCCTCTTTCCAAATAAGCCGTCTCAAGAAACGAAAAAAACGGCAGTTACCTAAGCGGTAAAAGCCGTTTCTTTAAGCGCACACCGGAAATCAGTGCACGCCGTAGTAGGAACCTTTAAGGTGTTCCTGTAGAGACTTCCGGGCCATATCCCCAGAATTATACGGCATTATTTTTTGTTTTTTTAGTGGATGATTAAGATAAGAACAGACACATCGTAGCACGCTCTAAATCACCGGTCAACCATAAAAGCGAAATTTAGTCGTTTAAATAAACCGAACGTTCGGTTTTGGAAGCGTTTTTTCGATCAGCTGACATTTCCTAAGTTTTTTTGATTATGCTTGTCGTTCTTAAAAATAATCCGTGATAACTGAAACCGAAGCGGAACTCTCCCTAAGACCACTACAAGCAAGAATGCCAAAAACGGCAGGAGTAATACTCTCTCTACGGTAAGCTCATTAAAATATGCAGCGGCAACAAGTCCTTTGACGATGAATCCATGAAGAATATATATGGTCAACGTCTTTGTTCCAAGATGAGAAAATAAGAACGGTTTTCGCGGCACTAGTGTGAAGAACGCTACAATCATGACGCACTGCACCATATACAGAACAAGTCGTACGATTGGTCCTGTATCGGTTAATCCAATCTTGGAATACGAATTCGCTCCACTCAGCAAACCAAACTGAAAAAGGTTCGGCCAAATCCACATCATCAGAGCAACGATCATCATGACACTTACAGCTATTTTACGATTCGGGAATGCTTGATAGATTTTCCAACCTTGACTCTTGAAATAATAACCGAGTACAAAAAACGGAAAGAACACCAAAATCCGTGACAAACTGAACATCCAGCCGATCTGTTCGACGTAACCGGCAACTAAAGCAATCAGAACACTGATGACCACGATGTGTCCAACTCCGAGTTTAGTAAATCGCGCCAACTGAAGAACTGCTGGCAGCATTAAACTCCAAGCGAACATCGCAAACAAATACCAATAAATATAAGCCGGTTGGAAGGTCAAAAATTGATATTGATCCATTCCGATTTCCTTCATGACTGCCACAAATATCAGTTGAATAAGTACGAACAGTACGAGGTAATCAAAAAAAAGTTTTAGTCCGGTTCTGACGGTTAATTCCGCCTTTGAAAAATAACCGGAAATGAAGATGAAGGCCGGCATATGAAACACGTAAATAAAATTAAACACACCTTCTAGCATTCGGCTTTTCACAATAAAAGGTTCGATTAAGTGACCCAGAACCACCAAAAAAATCAAGGTCAATTTGGCGTGATCATAAACCGGATTTCGTCCGTTCATCTTCTTCCAACTCCTCTTTCTATCTGTTAATCATCGGACTCTTTTTTACGTTACTAAAATCTACACTTAAACACACGTTTTTTTAAAGAAAAGAAATAAAAACGCGATATATCGTATCGGATCAAAAAAAAAGAGAGTAGCTGATGAGCCACTCTCTTTTTAGCAATTAGCTATAGAATTATCTTCTATCTCCTTGATCAAGTCCGTTGTTTCGATCAAGATTGTTATCTCGTTCAAGTCTTTCATCTCGATTATTATCCCGATCAAGATTGTTTGTCGTATTCGTACCATCATCGATGTCTGCCTCTTCATGACGTACTGTTTCCGAGACAGTTTTAGTATCTTGAACTTTCCGTTTACCAACAACAATTTCTTCAGAAACAACATCTTGTTTTGAAACGACAACGCGTTCTTCAGAAAGCGGGACATGAATCGAGTCATTTTCATCTACAAACGCATCTGTTCTTGTTTCACTTTCATTGACAGGCCGACGTTCTACATACACTTCTTCACGCTCAATCGGGACTTCAATGGATTGCTGATCTTCGACTACACGTTTGCTGACATTTACTTCTCCAGTCTGTACTCTTTCTTTATCAACATTCAAACGTTCCTCATGCAGGCGAATCCGTTCTTCTTCTGTCCCGACATCTGGTGCAGTAGTAGATGTCCGATCCATTTCTGAAGAATTATTGTAATCTTGATTCCGGTCCACTCCTGAAGTTGCGCCGTATTTTTCATCCTCGTTCACATCCGAAGCAACGCCGTACCCTTGACCGTAACTCTGATTGTGTTTTTCGTAAGAATCCCCATAATCACTGTCTACATATAATACTAATTTGCCGTTTTGTACTTGACGACGGTACTCTTCCGATTCAGTACGATCAAGTCCCATACCACTGAATGCTTCCGTAGAAGAATCTTCAGAGAAGGCGGCCATGAATTTTCCCATGAATCCTTGATGCTGCTCTTCACCCGTAGTATCCACATGGACGTCTGTCTGGTCTTTTAACATAGAAAACGAATCTTTATCTTGTGCGACGACATACATATCGCTTTCATTATAACCCTGTGCCTTTAATTCATTCACTTTACTTAACACTTCCGCTTGGGTATTGAACACGTCGATAAATGTATTTTCTCTTCTACTCATGACCTTTTCCTCCTTTGGGATAAACAGCGTTTAAAATTCAGTTTTAAAATTGAATATCAAACGCTTACAAATAATTTTAAATGCCAACATTTTGAATTTCCCCTACTTCTTTTTCAATTAAACATTTTTTATGCATGTTTTAACAAAAAGAAAGTCCGCGCTGGTTTAGCGACAGACTTTCTTCTGGAATTCCATGTTTTTGATTAATCAACAAAAAAACTAATATTTCGTTTTAACCCTCTATACTTCTACACATTTTTTATACATCAGCTTTTACGTAAAAAAAGTAAGGATTAAAAACCATCTGGCATGTTAGCTAAATACACTTTTAAAGTACTCAGACAGTAGCCCTTCTCCTCTAAATTGATCTTCTAAAACAGATTTTACCTGCTTTAATTCATTCTTACGTGTTCCATAAGTATTCGGTAAAGATCCTAAGTAAGAATATTTATATACAGGTTCCTCAGGATACAATTCATAAGCACGTTTTAACATGGAATCCCCTTTTTCTTCCCACTGTTCATAGTCTCCAAAGTATTCGGGAAACATGGAAATCATATAACCAAAACACCAGAGAAAATCTTCCTCCGCCATAAAATGAGCCAAACCGAAATGTGTCACTTCAGTCAATATAGACTCTAATTCACCTGTGTCTATATCTGCATCTGTAATTCCCAGCGGTCCTTGTTCGACTACGACATACCAACAAAAAAAGCCAAGTCGTACAGTCATTTTTAAGTCCGTCGGTTTTTGTTGCCATGCTTTTAAAAGATATTCTTTTGCTTCATTCCAATTCTCTTGATGCTCTAATCGATCAACTTCAGGCCATATCCAATCAATCATAATAATTCGCCACCTATTCCATTTCATTACTCACTTCATACTATATCAAGTGTCCGACACCCAGTTCGATTTGTCTTATTTTCCTTCTTAGAAATTATTGTTTCAGTTTGACGTCACTCAACAGCTACATGATTTTGGTCACGAAAAAAAGCCCCCTTCCACTCACAAATCATGTGAACAAAAGAGAGCTTCGTTTTGAAATACAATTGTTGAAGGTGAAACAGACTTCCTTTCACCTGTCCCCTTTAACACGTTGGTAAGACAGGCTTCATGAGACGATTCCCCTCATCAAGTCTAATACTTATTCCCACTCAATCGTTGAAGGTGGTTTCGACGTCACATCGTACAGGACACGGTTGACGTTCTGAACTTCGTTGACGATCCGGACGGAAATCTTCTCGAGCACGTCCCACGGGATGCGTGCCCAGTCCGATGTCATCCCGTCGATTGACGTAACGGCACGGATTCCGACGGCGTAGTCGTATGTCCGCTCGTCACCCATGACACCAACTGAACGAAGTGGCGGCAAGACCGTGAAGTACTGCCAGATTTCGCGTTCGAGACCGGCTTTTTTGATTTCATCGCGGAGGATGAAATCGGATTCGCGGACGATTTCGAGTTTCTCGTCTGTGATTTCACCGAGGACACGGATCCCGAGACCCGGTCCAGGGAACGGTTGACGCCAGACGATTTCGTCCGACAAACCAAGTTCTTTTCCGAGTTCGCGGACTTCGTCCTTGAACAGCGTGTTGATCGGTTCGATCAACTTGAACTGCATGTCTTCCGGCAATCCACCAACGTTATGGTGCGACTTGATTGTTTGCGCCGTATCCGTTCCGCTTTCGATGATATCCGTATAGAGCGTTCCTTGAGCGAGGAAGTCCATATCCGTCAGTTTCGATGCTTCTTCATCGAAGACGTATACGAATTCGTTTCCGATGATTTTACGTTTTTCTTCCGGATCCGAAACGCCTTTTAACTTGTTCAGGAAACGGTCCTGTGCGTCAATCTTGATGACGTTCATGTGGAAGTGATCCGCAAATGTCTTCATGACACTTTCGGCTTCCCCTTTACGCAAGAGACCGTGGTCGACGAACATACATGTCAACTGGTCACCGATTGCCGCGTGAATGAGTGCTGCGACGACAGATGAGTCAACACCGCCTGAAAGGGCACAGAGGACTTTTTTATCGCCGACTTCTTCTTTAATTTTTGCAATTTCGATTTCGATGAAGTTTTCCATCGACCAGTCGCCCGTACACTGACAGACTTCAAAGAGGAAGTTCTTCAGGAGTTCTTTCCCGAACATCGTGTGGTTGACTTCCGGATGGTACTGGACGCCGTACATCTTCAGCTCTTCGTTTTTGATTGAAGCAATTGGGCACGAGACGTTTGTTCCATCGACGACGAAACCGTTCGGTACCGATGTGACCAGGTCACTGTGGCTCATCCAAACCGTTTGTTCGAGCGGCAGGTTCGTGTACATCGGTGATGGATCGTTGAGTGTCAACGTCGCTTTTCCGTACTCCCGGTGTCCGGCACGTTCGACCGTTCCACCAAAGTGTTGCGACATTAATTGCATACCGTAACAGATTCCAAAAATCGGAATGCCGAGGTCAAAGATTTCAGGATCACAGCGGTACGCGTCTTCCGCGTAAACACTGCGTGGTCCACCGGAGAAGATGATACCGGCCGGTGCGATGTCTTTTACTTCTGCTGCAGTGATCTTATGCGAATGCAGTTCACTGTATACTCCGAGATCACGGATGCGGCGTGTGATCAATTGATTGTACTGACCTCCAAAGTCGAGGACGAGGATCATTTCTTGGTCCAAATGTGCTTCCAAATCTATTCCCGCCTTTCCAATTTCATGCGTACCCTAATGAAAAAAGCCCGCTCTTCACCCATAAGAAAAATGGAAAAAGAGCAGGCCGCTTCACAAAAAGTGTATACGAAGGGTCTGCTCCTTCATAGTCAGGTCGTTTAAGGTGACCCGGTAGAGACTCTCACGCCATATTCGCGAGTATATACAAAGGAGATGCATGTATGATTTACGTTGTTCCCATTGTAACTGTATCAATTCGAAAATATCAACCCTCTATCCGTCGAATGATATTTTCGAAATATTCACGTTTTTTGTCGGCGGATAAGGATTCGCCGCCGTAGACCATCCGTTCATAGGCATCCGTCAACGGACGCATCGCATACGTTTCGTAATAGCCGTCGACCTCTTGCGCCAGTTCCGTCAAGGTCCGGCCATCTTCGTAGTGGAACCCTTGTTTATCGAGTCGGCGTAACAAGAAGCGGTACATCCGCTTAAATCCTTCCGGTCGACCGACTTGATTGCGGAAGAGTAAAATCGCCGCCGTCCGGATTAACGGTTTCCGGAACAGATAGAGGAAGACCAGTCCGACGATGGCAATGACGACCGGCCAAATTGGGAACGACTGTTGCTCGGTTTGCGCCGCTGTCGTCGTCTGTTCTTCATCGAGCAGATTTTCCTGCGGACGGTTCGGCGTTGCCGTTTCGGTATCTGTCTCCGTATCCCGTTGCGGATTGGCTTGTTCGGTTTGATTGTTCGTTTCCTGATCGATTGTATATTGCCCGGCTCCGTCAAAACTGACAGTCGGCTCAAGCGGAACCCAACCCGGACCTTCGATATACACTTCGACCCAGGAATGGGCATTTTTATTGCGGACCGTATAACTCGTCACGGCTGCCCCGATGACATCCGATTCACCGCCCGTAAATCCTTTTACCCAGCGGGCCGGCAGACCGGCGGCACGAAGCAGAACGGTCGCTGATGTCGAGAAATTATCACAGTAGCCGAGTTTCGTCTCGAATAAAAATTGATCGACATAATCCTGATTTTCTTTCGGGACAGCAACTTCTTCCGTATTGTATTCGAAGTTTTCCTGTTCGAAATAATTTTCAATTGCCTTCGCTTTATCCCACGGACTGTCCTCATCCGCGACAATCTCTGTCGCGAGATCGCGGACGCGGTTCGGCAACGTATCCGGTAACTGTAAATACCGGTCCTGCTCCATTTCGGTCAACGTAATCGGCTCATCCGTCTGAAGCAATTCCTCCGTAAATAACGGATAGGTGTATTGAATCTGATAATTTTGCTGACGTTCCGCGTCATCCAGGTACGAGACCTTTTGATTTTCCGGATCGATTAACAGGTTTTGGCGTTGTTTATCGACAGTCAACCGGACGTTGTCCCCGTTATATGGGACAAACGGTAACTCCCGTGACAGCTCAAATGTCGCCTGTTCCTCCCGTGTCTTGACATCGTCTCCGAAATGCGAGAAGAATCCCCGCGCATCGATTTCCGGTTCCGATTTCGACAGCACCCAGCCTTTGCCGGTATAGATGTCTTTTGTCTCGACACGCCAGTAGCGGCTGCCTTCACTTTCAACCTGGAAGACTTCCCGGTCGTCCATTTGGAACGGACCGCCGAGTTGCTCGTCGTTGTTGCCGTATCCGACTTTTTGGATCTGGCTCGACGACGTGCCTTCACTCTCAAAACCATCCGTCCAGTCGTACCAGCTGTCTTGCCATGTCGCCGTGATGACGGGACTCTGAACTGCGGCAACCACCGTCGCTCCAATGATCAGCAAGGCGCTGAACGGACGGACATACGATGCCATCGGCCGTTCACTGACTTCTGTCGCATATAACAAAAACAGAGCCAGCACAATCGGGTAGATGATGAACTGTTCGCCGGAGTAATCCGTCCACGTGTCGCAATAGGCAATGAACCCGATGACTCCAAGCGCCAGTCCGAAGACGAATCCGCGGTTTGGAAACGTCCGCCGCGCCAGATAACCGATCAGAAAACTGATCAGTCCAATCGAGAACGCAAATGCCGGACGTCCCGGTAACTCCCCGTTGATGACACGGTTGATGTCACCGGCAATTTCACGGAACAGGTTCCACGGTGCTTCGCCGGGAATCAAAATCAAATAGAACGAAACGAGCAATGCCAGTAAACTGCCGAGTAAAAACCAGCTGCGTCGGACATGCGACAGCAAAAGTGGTGTCAACAGAAGCGGCAGAAACGGAATGACACTCTCAAACGTCGTCAGCTCAAGCAGCGGCGGCATGAAACTCGCGAACAGCAGCCCGGCGAGCAGATTCCAAATCAGTCGTCGCATCATCCGGTCGTCCTCCTCTCTGGTGTATAGACATGAACGCTTGCTTCCTGCCGGATTTTCGAAATCCACATTTCATTGTTGGATTCAAGGTCCGGTGTGATGAACAGGACATTTCCGCTCAGTCGTAACGCTTTTGAAGAATATTCCCAGGATTCAATGAACGACCGGGTCCGGCTCGGTTGCGCCGTCATCAGGTAATGCGTCAGTTTTGCGCCTTCAAGCGGCAACGATAACGACTGGACGCCATGTCCGACAAGATGAATCCGGTAATTCAGATGACGTTTATTCAATTGATCCGTTGCGGCAGCCAGCATGGAAATACTTTTTTCGAAGTTCTCATCGCTGACGGTTCCTTCGTCAAAGACGATTGTCGTCTCGCGTTCCTGTTCCCGCTCAAACGTTTTCGTCATCAATCCTTGGCGTTTCGCGGTTGATTTCCAGTCAATCTGATTCATCCGGTCTCCGCTGACGTACTCACGGACACCGACGACCGTAAAGGAGGATTGCCGGAGATCCAGTGAAACGGGAGAAATCCCGCCGTCGCCGCGATCGTCTTCATGCGGCAGTTGGACCGCTAACCGAGCCGGTTCGACGGCCAGATACGTTTCGACCGGATAGAGTTTTTTCCGCATGAACAAGCCGAACGGATCACGGATTTCGAGCACACAGCCGGGAATTTGATACAGTCCCCGGCGGATGGAAGGAATCAGATAATCGATGTGCTCGACTTTCCGGTAATGTGCCCGGAGCGGATGCCGGATATCGAGCGGTTCTTCACTGAGTGTGTCCGGTACGGCTTCCGTGACATCGACGGCACCGATGAGAAACGGATATTTCCGCCGGACTCGAAGTGAAACCGGAAGATCGGTTCCGGCAATCAACATCTTATTTGAAACTTCCCGCGTCGCGATTGCTTGTGTGACCGGCCAGATCAAAAACAGCGTCCAGTAGACGGTTAACCCTGCCATGATATAAACCAACAGTGAAGCGACGTTTCCGCCGTCAATCCGGGCATAGATCCACAGAGCTGTGACTGTAATCAGCAAGACGGCGTAACGCCAACCGATTTGCCATTTTGTCATAAGGACTCCACGTCTTGCCGGATCGGCACGGCGACTTCTTTTTTCACTTGTTCCAGAATTCGTTCTGCCGTCTGCCCATGATAGCGGGCATCCGCCGTTAAGATCAAACGGTGCGAGAGTACGGGAGTCAGCAGTTCCTTGACGTCATCCGGTAAGACGAAGGACCGTCCTTCCATATACGCCCAAGCTTGTGCCACTTTCATCAGGGCAATCGAAGATCGTGGACTGGCTCCGAGATAAAGCGAGGCATGGGTCCGGGTCGCCTGAACCAAATGAACGATATATTTTTTGACCGGTTGCGAGACATGCACAGCCTTGACGTCTTCTTTCATCCGTAACAATTCGTCGCGTGTGATGACGGACTCCAGCGTCTCGATCGGTTCATCCCGCTCGAACCGTGTCAGCAGCTTCATCTCCTGTTGAAAATCGGGATACCCCATCTTGACCTTAATTAAAAACCGGTCGAGTTGGGCTTCCGGAAGCGGATAGGTCCCCTCGTGTTCAATCGGATTTTGGGTCGCCATGACAAAAAAGGGATTAGGAAGCGTGTGAATTTCTCCATCCACCGTTACGTTCGCTTCCGCCATCCCTTCGAGTAAGGCTGATTGTGTTTTCGGTGAGGTCCGGTTGATTTCATCTGCCAGGACAATGTTTCCCATCAAAGGACCCGGGCGATACTCAAATTGACTCGTCTTCTGGTTGTACATCGAAACCCCCGTCAAATCGGACGGCAGCAGATCAGGTGTGAATTGGACACGCTTAAATGTCAAACCGATCGAACGGCTGAATGCACGAACGAGCATCGTTTTCCCGACACCCGGTACGTCTTCCAGTAAGACGTGACCTCCGGCAAGTAACGCGGCTAAAGATTGTGTAATGACATTCTCTTTTCCGATAATGACTTTTTCTACGTTGTCGATGATCGCTTGAATCTCCTTCGTATATGTTCGCATTGTCTGGCCCCTTGCTGTTTAGTAGTTGAATTTTCTGACTTTTTATATCATCTCATATTTTTCAATGCTTTTAAAGGCATGGGGGTAGCTGAATACGCACAAAAGGGGGCGCCGCTGTTCGCGACTCCCCCTTCCTGCTTTCAGGAACGATCACATATCGTAAACCGTTCTTGAGCCGTGCAATCTGCACGTAAAACACGAATCACTTCGTGTCTATTGTCATGTTGCGTCCGTCAAGTCCGGTGATCCTCTTCTTCTCGAAGCGACATGCGATCGTTCCCTATACATTGATAATCATTCATGTGCATCACCATCCTTTCATATACTGAATATTACCTATTCTATTAGAACTTAAACCACTTTTTTTAATTTTTTTTGAAACGGTAATAGGTCGACGCCAAAGCAATCGCCAGGACGGCGCCTTTGATAATGTTCAAGGAATAATACGGGACCGATAACATGACGAGTCCATTCTCGAGAATTCCGACGAGACAGGCACCGACGAGTGTGCCGAGCGCATTCGGTTTCCCTTGGCCGGCAAATGAGGAACCGATGAAGGCTGCTGCGACAGCCGGCATCAAATAACCCGATCCGGCGTTAATTTGGGAAGAACCGACTTGTGACGCCAGTAAAATACCGCCGACGGCCGCCAGTAATCCGGCAATCAGATACGCGACTGCGCGATACCGGTTCACCCGGATTCCCGTCAGATGCGCTGCTTCCGGATTTCCACCGATGATATACAAAAAACGTCCGTGCCGTGTGTGGTTCAAAAAGACATGTGTCACCGCTACGACGACAAGCATTATGAGGATGATCCAAGGCGCCTGACTGATTTTTAAGAACGATTCCGGGATCAGTCCGACCGTTGGTGTCCCGTCAAGACGTGGCATCCCGGCACTGATCGAGCCGCCGCCGGTATACGTCATCGCGACACCTTCAAAAATGAACATCGTCGCAAGCGTTGCGAACAAATCCGGAATCTTGAACTTCACGATTAACAGAATGTTGACGAGTGCGACCGCCAAGGCAATCACGAGAGCCAGACCAATCGATACGCCGAGCGGCAGACTGTACCAGACAAAAAACGAGACGACTAGTGAACTGGCAAACGTCGCGGTCGAACCGACGGATAAGTCAAACCCGTTGACTGTCAACGAAACCGTCAAGCCGATGGCGATGATCGTCACAATTGAAATGCTTCGTAAAATATTGACTAGATTCGTCCCCTGTAAAAAGTTCGGTGCCGTCATGGAAAAAAACAGGATCAGTGCAAGAATCGCGAGGACGATGCCCCAGTCATTCAAGAAACGCAGCACCGGTTTTCCCGCTGCTGTTCGCGGCGCTTCCGGCTGTGCAGCCGGTTCGTGCAATACATCATTCATGTTGTTGTCCTCCTGTTGCATACCACAATAATTGTTCTTCGGTTGTTTCCGAAGTGGTCGCCTCGAATACGATCTGTCCATCATACATGACATAAATCCGGTCGGTCACTGCCAGCAGTTCATCCAGTTCACTCGAGGCATAGATGACGGCTTTCCGTTCTGCTGCCAGTTGATCAATCACTTGGAAAATTTCCGCTTTCGCCCCGACATCGACCCCTTTTGTCGGTTCATCCAATACGAGGATGGAAGCGTCGGCCAGCAACCATTTCCCGATGGCAACTTTTTGCTGGTTACCACCGGACAACTCAGCGGCACGTTGTCGGGTATCACTGACTTTAATCGACAGTTGCTGTACGATCCGGTTTGCCGCTGCCCGTTCTTTTTTCTTCTCTACAAACCCGAATCGGTTGACGAATTGTTTGAGGCTGGCCGCCGTCATATTTTGTTCAATTGGATCCGCGACCAAAATCCCTTCTTTCCGTCGTTCTTCCGGCACGAGTCCGATGCCCAGCCGAACCGCATCATACGCCGAACGGATACGCCGTGTTTCTCCCGCAAGACGCATCAATCCCGAAGTGACCGGAATCGATCCGAAAATCGTTTTACACAGTTCTGTTTTTCCGGCACCGACCAATCCGGCAATCCCGATTACTTCTCCGGCACGGACCGTTAACGAGATCTCGTCCAGTTGTCCCGCGACCGTGATACGGTCAAGCTCAAGTGAGGGGGCACCAGCCGGACGCGCCTCGCGGCTGCTTTTTTGCAAACGCCGGCCCAGCATCTGTTCGACGACCGTTTCTTTCGTTTGTCCGGCAAGAAGTTGCCGCGATACCAGCTTGCCGTCGCGCATGACGGAAATCGATCCACAAATCTCAAACAACTCCTGCAGACGGTGAGAAATGAAGATGACACCCAGATGTTCCTTCTCCGCCAACTCGCGAATGATCCGAAACAGTTGTTCCGTTTCCCGGCCGCTGAGTGGAGCGGTTGGTTCATCCAAAATCAAAAACCGGCTTTCCTGCACGAGGGCACGGGCAATCAGGACGAGTTGTTTCTCGGCCAACCGTAACTCACTGACCCGTTGGCGGACATCAATCGATGCTTTCAATTTTTGTAAAGCACGCTCGGCGATTTCTTCATACCGCCGGCGTCGGATGACTCCTTTCAACTGTCCGCTCGCCAGCATATCGAGACAGATGTTTTCGGCGACGGTCAAATAATCGACCAGTGCCGTATCGACTTCCTGATAGACGATTTCAATCCCGGCCCGTTTCGCGGCATTTGGTGAATCAATCGCAAGCGGTACACCGTCGAACAAAATCGTTCCTTCGTATGACGCATAGGCGCCGGCCAAGACTTTCATCAGCGTTGATTTACCGGCTCCGTTCGCTCCGACAAGCGCGTGGATTTCCCCGCGTTTCACGGAAAAGTGAACGTCATCCAGCGCCTTGACACCGGGGAATTCCATTGAAATCCCCCGCATTTCCAGTCGTTGTTCGTTCACCGGAGGCGTCATTTCCCGTCATTCGCTTTCCGCAACTGATCCATCCACGGCTCATTGAATTTTTCGGATGTACTCCAGCCTTTGATGATGGTATCGAGATTGTACATCGTCGTATCCGCCTTGAGTGCTTTTTGTTCGACCAGTTTGGCATCGAGATCAAAACTATCCGGTGTTTTTTCGCCGGCCAGCTTTTTCGCAAGCAGGCGCATATCCGTCTGCCCGATCAAATGCGGATCAACGGCACTCGTTGAGACCCAGTTACTGCCCTTTTCACGCATCAGATTGATGTCCTGATTCGAGACATCGATCGAAATCAGCGGAATTTCCTGACGCTTGTTGTCTTTTAAAGACTTATAAGCTCCTTTGGCGACTTCATCCCAGGCGCCCCAGACGGCATCGATGCTGCCCTTCGGGTACTTGGCGAGAATCGCGTTCATCTTCGTCGCAATATCCCCTTGGACATCCTGGAAGTTCGTGGGTCCGACGGTTTCAAGCGTCTTGATTTTGCCGTCCGCTTCATACGTTTTGTAGATTTCCTGCCGGCGGTCAAGCGGGGCAAATCCCGGACCAAACCATAGTTTGATGACACGGACCGGCTTGTCGTCCTTCAATTTCGTCACTTCATCGAGCGACAGCTGGGCCAGTTTATGGTCATCCTGGAATGTCTCTGTGATACCTTTTAATGTCTGATCTTTTTTCTTCGTCACCGTATCAAATGTCACGACTTTGATGCCTTTGTCGATGGCCGGTTTGATCATGTCATAGGCATAATCCTCTTTGCCGTGCGAGATGATCAATCCGTCATAATCCTGCTGAACGGCTTGGGCGACCAACTCCTTGAACTTGACGTCATTCCCTTCCGAGATGAACGTGTTGACTTGAAAACCAAGTGCTTCCCCTTCCGAGCGGGCGCCGTCCAAAAACTGTTTTGTATGGTCGTCGGAAGCAAGGTTACGGATAACGGCAATCTTGACATCACCCTGAACCCCTTCCGGTACACCGCTGATTTTTTTCACCGGTGTTGCTTCACTGTTCGCGCAAGCAGCCAGTAAGACCGCTGGTGCCAGTACAGCCAATGCTAATTTCTTCATCTCGATCTCTCCTGTCTGTTTAGTGTGTATGTTGTCCGATTGTCTGTTTGATTGTCTCCACATCCGGGTGTTCAATGACTCCGAGCTCCGTAATGATGGCGGTGATAAGGTCATGCGGCGTCACGTCAAACGCCGGATTAAAGACCGATACGTCTTCCGGTGCCGTCGCTTTTCCGGCAAGCTGTGTCACTTCACGGGCGTCGCGTTCTTCAATCTCGATCTCATCTCCTGACAGACTTGTAAAGTCAAACGTCGACAGCGGTGCGGCGACGTAAAACGGAATTCCGAAGGCACGTGCGAGTAATGCCAGCTGAAACGTCCCGATTTTATTGGCCGTATCCCCGTTCCGGGTAATCCGGTCTGCTCCGACGATGATGGCGGTGATCTGCTTTTCCTTGATCGTATGCGCGACCATATTGTCCGTGATCAAGGTGACGTCAATCCCTGCCCGTTGCAACTCCCATGTCGTCAAACGTGCACCCTGCAACAAAGGCCGTGTTTCCGACGCATAGACGGATAACGGGATGCCTTGCTCCTTGGCAAGATAAAACGGAGCGAGCGCCGTTCCGTAAGCTGCCGTCGCAATTGATCCGGCATTACAAATCGTTAGTACCCGGTCACCGGACTCGAACAATTCCAGTGCATGAACCCCGATTTGACGGGATGTTTTGGCATCCGTCTGATAAAGTTCCAGTGCCTTTTGTTCGAGACGTACCGGCAGTTCTTTCAGCGTCGTAGCGGAAACAATCAGCTGATTCAGCTCATCGAGGACATTTCGCAGATTGACGGCCGTCGGACGGGTCGCGAGTAATTGTGCCGACACCTCCAACAACTCCTGTTTTGCTTCAGCCAGCGTCCCTGTCGTCCGAAACGCTTCCTGAACTAGGACGAATCCGCCGAACAGACTGATGGCCGGTGCACCACGAACTCGCAATTGTTTGATGGCGTCAATCGCCTGCGCCAAGTCATGGATGATTTCATAATGTTCTTCTTCCGGAAGACGGGTCTGATCCAAAATTGTCACCGTCCGGTTTTCATAGATGATGCTCTGAACGAATTGGCTCATCGGCTGAGTTCCTCCGTCACGTCAAAATTCCGCAGATCGGTAAACGTCTTGCATTCCGTCCGGCGTTTAATCAAAGCAGCACCAAGCCGCAATGCATGGCGTTTTCGTTCAAGGCGAACGGTCGAATCCGAAATTTGCTCCAAGTCTGCAACTAATGCCAATCCAATCGTCCGGCGAATCAGTTCACAACCGGCAAATCCGAGTGCGTCCTGTAAAATCGTGCTAAGAACATCATCGACCAGTCCGTCTGCCGTCCGGAACGGCTCGACCGCTTCCCGTTCCCATAACGCTTTGAACGTCGAAGCAAACGTCAGCCAGAATGTATCGATATCCTTGATCCGCTCATCCCGCAACCGGTCATAGTCCGGATACGCGGCAAAAAACAGATGTGCGATAAATTGACCGACATCAAATCCGAACGGTCCATAAAACGCAAATTCGGGATCGATGACTTTCGTTTCTTCCGCCGAGGCAAAAATACTGCCTGTATGTAAGTCGCCGTGCAACAATGCGTCGCCCTTCGTGATGAACAAGGCTTCAAGCTTCGCGACTTCCCGTTTCAGTTCCGCGTCGTTCCAAATCCGGTCAACTTCCGCTTCGAGACCTGCTTCAATCGCATTCGTTTCTGCATCATAAAACGGATCCGTGAAGATTAGTTTTTCCGTGATATCGCACAGATCCGGATTGTAGTACTGACGGGCAATCTGTTTTTTCGCGACCGGTCCGACGGCAAAATCCGACGTATAAAACAGTGTCCGCGCCAAATACGAACCGATGTGTTCCGCGAGCAACGGATACTTTTCCCCTTCAAGCAGTCCGCCCCGGACGATTGTCAGATGTGACAAGTCTTCCATCACCGTGAACGCTTCTTCTTTGCTCGCATGGTAGACATGCGGGACAAACGGAACGGCGACTTTCGCGAATTCTTTTAAGGCCGATTGTTCAATCCAGGCCCGTTCGAGCGACAGCGGCCAGCTTTCCCCGACGACTTTTGCATAAGGTAACGCCTGCTTTAAAATCAGCCGTTTTTCCCCTGCCTGAATCCGGAAAACGAGATTTAAATTTCCATCTCCGATTTCCTCTGCCGTCACCGGTTCATTGCCGATCAATCCGAGTGTCCGGACCCGTTCAATCGCGTCCTGTACTGTAAATGCTTGATATCCCATTCTGTTTTCCTCCTTGGTGATCACACGAAAAAACGCCTCTTTTCGTCAAAGAAAAGAGGCGCGGTAGAATATTCCGTCCTCTTATCTCTCAGACGAATGTCTGTTGGATGTAGCACCGTGCCGGATGGTCGGTTGCTGCGGCGTCTTCGGGCCAATTCCCTCTGCCAACTCACGATAAGAGTCATATGTAGTTGTCGTGTGATTGATGTTGATTTGAATACTACGTGCGTTCCTGGGGGTCTGTCAATTCCATTTTTTAGTGAAACAGCTTCAAAAACGGAACCCTCTATAGAAGAAGTATTTTCAAAAAAATAAATTTTCAAAATATAGTTTGACAAGTGACGAATCTCATGTAAAAATTGCAATTAGATTTCACAATTTCATCCAATTCTTATCAAGAGCAGACGGAGGGACGAGCCCTACGATGTCGCAGCAACCGACCACTTGGCACGGTGCTAATTCTTGCAGCTATTACGCTGACAGATAAGAGTCCACGCGCAATTTTTCATGGTCTCTTGTCATTGACGAGGGACCATTTTTGTATTCTTCAACAAGGGAGAGACAGTCGATATGACGTATATTACCGCAACATACCAACTCGGAACGACGGATCAGTTACCAAAACGGGCAGAACAAATCGCGCTCGGCTTGACCGTTGGTTCGTGGACCGATTTAAATCATTTGGAGCAACAGCAGCTTGAATCGTTCAAAGGACAAGTCGTCCATACGGAAGAACACGACGGGAAAGGCTACATCACAATCCGTTATCCGGAACACAACGTCTCCCGTGACTTTGCAGCAATCTTAACGACCGTCTTCGGCAAACTGTCGCTCGACGGACAAATCAAATTAACGGATTTACAGCTTCCGGCTTCATTCACCACTGACTTCCCCGGTGCCAAATTCGGCATCGAAGGCGTCCGGCAGTTGATTCAAGTCCACGACCGTCCTCTGTTGATGAGCATTTTTAAGGGCGTCATCGGCCGGGACCTCACCTTTTTACGGGAACAACTCGAAGCGCAGCTTGCGGGCGGCATCGATCTCGTCAAGGATGATGAAATCTTGTACGATAATCCGTTAACACCGGCACTCGACCGGGCACGGATCGGACGTGAAGTCCTGAATGCCCATTATGAAAAAACCGGCAAACGGGCGCTTTACGCGATTACGTTGAGTGGTCCCGTCTTCGGCTTAAAGGATCAGGCGAAACGTTTGATTGAAGCCGGTGCGACTGCCTTCCTGCTCAATACGTTTACATATGGACTCGATGTCCTGCGCGAATTAGCGGCTGATCCGGACATTTCCGTTCCAATCTTTAATCATCCGGCCTTAAGCGGAGCCTTAATCGCAAGCCCGGAATACGGCATTGCAGCTCCTGTTTTACTGGGGACGTTACCGCGGCTGGCCGGTGCCGATTTGACGTTGTTCCCGTCGCCTTATGGGAACGTCGCCCTCGCCAAAGACTTGGCGCGCGGAATTGCCGTCGAAGCCACGCGAATCGGAGAAACAAAGACGATTCTTCCGGTTCCCTCGGCAGGCATTCATCCCGGTCTCGTCGCTCAGCTCGTTCGTGATTTCGGGACCGATTCCGTCATCAATGCCGGCGGCGGCGTTCACGGTCATCCGCAGGGCGCGGCAGCCGGTGTGCTTGCTTTCCGCCAGGCCCTCGACGCAGCACTTGCCGGCGAATCTTTGACGAGTGCCGCAACGCGGCAGGAAGAACTTCGGGTCGCACTCGACGCCTGGGGGATTACGAAATGACGATTCGGATTTTATGTGACTTTGACGGGACCGTGACCGAACACGACAACATCATTGCGTTGATGAAAGAATTCGCTCCCCCGGCAGCGTTTGAACCGTTGAAAAAAGGTGTCCTCGATCAATCATTGTCCATCCAGTCCGGTGTCGGACAGATGTTCCGGTTGCTCCCCTCGGATCGCAAACAGGACTATATTGATTTTTTGGAACAGCGGGCTGTCATCCGTCCCGGCTTTAAGACCTTACTCGCCTTTGCGAAATCAAACGGGATTGACTTTGCGATCGTCAGCGGCGGAATCGACTTTTTTGTCCAACCGATTCTTCAAGAGTTACTGACAGATGAAGCGATTTACTGCAACGGCAGTGACTTCAGCGGGGAGACGATTCGTATTGAGTGGCCGCACACTTGCGATGCAGCATGCAACAATCAATGCGGGTGTTGTAAAACGTCGATTGCCCGGAAGCTCAAGCAGGATGGCGATATTATCGTCGCGATCGGTGACTCCGTGACGGATTTTGAACTGGCGAAACAAGCGGATCATGTCTATGCCCGCGATTATCTGATTACGCTGTGCGAACAGCACGGGATTGCATACACACCATTTGAAACATTTTACGACATTGTTGATCATCTGCAGACAACGGAGGTGTACGCATGACCTTTTTGAAACGATACGAAGAACTCTGCGCCATCAAACAGGAGTTCGCAGCGCGGGACTGGTTTCCCGGTACAAGCGGTAACCTCGCTATTCGGACAAACAGCAGTCCGACGGAATTCCTTGTGACGGCAAGCGGGAAAGATAAACGGCAGGACACGCCGGACGATTTTGTCCATGTCGACGCGACCGGTCAATTGATCGGCGACGAGCAAAACGGACGTCCTTCCGCCGAGACGTTGCTGCATGTCGAAGTGTTTAACCGGACGACAGCCGGCTGCTCGCTTCATGTCCATACCGTCGACAACAACGTTATTTCGGAACTGTACGGAGACCGCGGGGAAATCCGATTCAGCGGTCAGGAAATCATCAAAGCACTCGGCCGCTGGGAAGAAGATGCGGAAGTCATCGTGCCGATCATCACGAATCATGCCGACATCCCGACCCTTGCCGCCGACTTTGCCAAACACATCCGGACTGAAAGCGGCGCCGTTTTGATTCGCAATCATGGCATCACGGTTTGGGCATCGACTGCTTTTGAAGCCAAAAAACAGTTGGAAGCTTTTGAATTTTTGTTCAGCTACACCTTAAAACTGCAAGCGTGCCGACAGGCGATTTATTAAAAGGAGGAATTTACAATGGCAACAGTACTTTTCCAGAAAACAAACGAACGGTATACGGATCAAAACGAGGTATCTGCTTTTCTCGCTTCACGTGGTGTCCTGTATGAACAATGGGATGTCTCGAAGCTTCCGGCTGAACTGGTCGACACATATACGTTGACGGATGCGTACAAACAAACGATTCTTGATACATTTCAACCGGAAATCACCGATGTTTCGGAACGACGCGGCTACCAGACGGCTGATATCATCTCCCTGTCTGACGCGACACCGAACTTGGATGAGTTGCTCGTCAACTTCCAAAAAGAGCATCACCACACGGATGACGAAGTCCGGTTTATCGTCAGCGGGCACGGTATCTTTGCCATCCAGGATGATGAAGTCGGCTATTACAACATTGAGTTGAATCCCGGCGACCTGATTTCCGTTCCCGTCAATACACGCCATTACTTCACGCTCCAAGAGGATCGAAAGGTTGTGGCGGTCCGGATTTTTGTGACGACGGACGGTTGGGTTCCGATTTACGAAAAGGATCCGATTGAAACAGCAAACTAAAAAAACATTTTGAAGACAGACGGTCCGGATCATCCGGCCGTCTGTTTTTTCGGTCCCATTCCTATCCTACAAACATACCGCTTGTTTCCCCTTCCTCCTATATAATGAAGAAAAGACTTATTTTAACTGGAGGTCACGTGTATGATGATTCGCCCTGTTAAGGAAGACGACTTAAAAGACATCCTTGCCATCTATAACGAAGGCATCGAAGACCGGATCGCGACGCTTGAAACGGATACGAAGGAATTGTCTTTCATGGAAGACTGGTATCGGGAACGGACACCCCGTTATGCCGGTTTTGTGGCGTATGAAGGAACAACGATTCTTGGCTTCATCTCACTTGACCCTTATAACCCTCGTCCCGTCTATCAATCCGTCGGTGAACTGTCGGTCTACATCACCCGGACCCATCGCGGACAGGGTATCGGGCGTCAGCTGTTACATGTCATCGAAGAACACGCGATTACACAAGGTTTCCATAAGTTGATTCTGTTTACGTTTCCCTTTAACAAAATCGGTCAAAAACTGTACATCCGGTCCGGCTTCCGGATTGTCGGAACGTTTAAGGAACAAGGTATGCTCAACGGATATTATGTGGACGTCCTGGCGATGGAGAAACTGCTCCCGAAAACCATCGACGATCAAATATGATTAACACGGCGTCTGAATGGGAAATGAACGAACAGTGAAACATTCCCAATCCGAAAGGAAGACTGCCCGTGGATATTCAACAGATTCGTAATGCAACACTCGTCGTTACCTACGCCAATCAAGTATTTTTGATCGATCCGTTTCTCGGTGAAAAAGGATCTCTTCCGCCGTTCGGAGAGACGCCGAACGCCGTTCCGAATCCGCTCGTCGACTTGCCCGTTGATGTCTCGACACTGCTTGATCCGGATGCGATTTTCGTCACCCACCTCCATGCCGATCATTTTGATGAAACAGCAAAAGAAATTCTTCCGAAACAGATTCCCTTGTATGCACAAAACCAGGCGGATGCGGCGACAATCCGCGAAGCCGGATTCACGAACGTCTCGTCGTTTGAAAACGGACTGGCGCTCGGTGATATCCACGTTTACCATACGTCAGGCCGGCACGGTGTCGGGGAAATCGGTCAACGGATGGGCACCGTCTCCGGTCTCGTCTTGACGCACCCGGACGAACCGACGCTTTACATCGCCGGTGACACGATTTGGTGTGAAGAAGTTGAGACGGCAATCGAGCAGCATGCGCCTGACATCATCATCGTCAACAGCGGCGCGGCACAATTTTTGACCGGCGAACCGATTACGATGTCCCAGCGTGATTTGCTGGCTGTTCATCAGGCGGCGGCTGAAGCGACCATCATCGTCTCTCACCTCGAGTCCGTCAACCACTGTCTGTTGCGCCGCGATATGATTGCCGATTTTTTGGCCGCCCACCATCTGTCTGCTCATTTCCTCATCCCGGATGACGGTGAAACCATTTCCTTTTAAACGAAACGAAGTCCACTCTCCCGAATATGACGGGGACAGTGGACTTCGTTTTTTTTTTACTGGTTAACCATGACTTGGAATGACGAGTCCGAGTAACCGGGCAAAGGTGATAGCCTGGCTTTCCGTAACGATGGCCCCCGGCAAAAAGCGTGGATCAATCGTGATGCCGGATAAGTCGGCTTGTCGCAAATCCAGTCCTTTTAATGCCGTCTCGACCCATTGACTTTCCGACAAATCAACTTCATGCAGTCGGAAATCGATTGGCTTCATTTCAAAGAAATGACTTTCCCGCATCGATGTCTGTTCCAGTGTGACATGACGCAACGCCGTCCGGATGACTTGGGCGTAATTGGCCTGACAGTCTTTGATTGTTACGTGATCGATCGTGTTCGACTCAAAATGAATTCCGGTCAGGCGGCAATCCTCAAAAACAACCCGATGAAAACGACTGTCCTGAAACTGACAGCCTGTCAGGTCACATTGTTCAAAACGGACATTTTCAAATGAAGCCCGCTCAAAGACCAGTCCTGCAAACGAGACATTCCGAAAACAGACTTGATTGACGTCGAGCCGTTCCGTCAGTTCGACCGGCAACGTCTCTTTCTCATACAACGTTTGATACAGATACGGATCATCGATTTCAACATCCGCAAAGGTTTCCGATGTCAACTGTTGCGGTAACTCGGGTAATTGAATGATTTGTTTTTTCATGTACTTCCCCTTCTTTCCTTTACATCGCATTTACCTTTTCCAGTGTAGCAAAGATTGACTCTTTTTTTATTTTTTTGATTTGAGACCGGTTGAGACCATGATATAGTCAAATCAAAAATAAGAACAAACGTTCTTTTATGTAGTAAGGAGTGTTTTCTATGAATCCGATCCTACCTTTTCCGGACCGACGGATTTTTTGTGTCGACAGTGTCTCTTTTTATGCCAGTTGTGAATGCCGTTATCGAAATTTACCTCCTTTAACGACGAAACTTGCTGTCGTATCGGACTTAACCCGATCCGGATCGGTTATCCTTGCGGCCAGTCCCGCTTTAAAACAACTCGGAATCAAGACAGCTAGTCGTCTTTATCAGATTGAGCAGTTGCCTTATCGTGAGCGGAAACAGATTGTGCTCGTCGAACCACGGATGCTGGCATACATGAAAACATCGATCGAAGTGCTGGACGTCTTGCATCAGTTTGCGCCGCCCGACGCAATCCGGATCTATTCAATTGATGAAAACTTTGTCGACATGAGCGGAACGGAACGGCTTTTCGGATCAGACACGGAAACAGCCTGGAAAATTCAGACGGCAATCTGGCAACAGACCGGCATTCCGGTCCGGATCGGAATCGGTCCGAACAACGTCATTGCAAAGCTGGTCCTCGATTTACGCGGAAAACGTGAAGGTATCGCACAATGCGGTTATGCGGATGTCTCTCGGTTGTTGCATGATTTTCCGGTCCGCAAGATGTGGGGCGTCGGACGGATGATGGAGCAACACTTGTCGGTAATGGGAATCCACACCATTGGGGACCTGGCAGCAGCCCCGGTCGAAGATCTGCACGAACGGTTCGGCGTAATCGGGGCAGAACTTTGGCACCATGCCTGGGGAATCGACGGTTCTCCGACAATCATTGATCCGATGACCTTGTTCCGGACTGCACCGGATACCAAACGAACGATCGGACATGGGGTGACCCTGATGCGTGACTATTACCAGTACGAACAGATTCGTTTAGTTCTCGCCGAATTAGCAAGTGATGTTGCGGCACGGGTCCGTTTTTCCAATCAGGTCGGTTGGACGGTCCATCTTGGCGTCCGCTACTCTCGACATGTCGCCCGTGACGGCTTTTCAAAACAGCTCCGATTGCCTTATCCGACCGCCGATGAACGGCTGTTATTACGTCATATTCTTCAATTGTTCGAACCGAATTGGCTCGATGGTGAACCGGTCCGCTTTTTATCGGTCGCCCTCGGACAACTCACCCCGGATCAGGGAACGCTTCAATTGTCCTTGTTTGAAGACAATACAAAGGTCTGGCGCCGAAAACGGTTATTAAAAGCCATCGATCACGTCAATTTACGTTACGGTAAAGGAACGATCCGTTTGGCGGTGTCATTCCTCGATACAAGTGTCGCGAAACGCCGGCTCCGATTCGTCGGCGGACATCCGGGAGGTGATTTACATGACACGTTATCGTGACCGCGGAAATCTCAAATGGCTTCCCTTTTTGATGCCGGAACACATTCAACTCCTCAAAGCCTACTATCTTGAAACACATCAAATCGATTTTCCTGTCATCGATGAACAATTGCAGTATCCTTGGCAGTTCTTACTCGAACAAGCATTAATAGAAGGAATCGAGCTCGAAATCACGTACTATAGTGAAAGGGGCTATGTCACGACATCCGGTTTCATCGAGCAGGTGCATCGGGAACGCGCGTATCTTGTTTTGCGCGGATCCTCACGGATTGAAATTCCGTTCGGACGAATCATCCGGATTGAAAACGGGTAGAAGAGACAGAAGCTGCTGTACGATACGCACTTATTTTAAGAATTGGCATTGAAAGAAGGATTGATTGATATGATGGAATGGTTTACCGGACTTCCGGTCGTCGTGCAAGCTTTGCTTGCCGGCATGATGACCTGGGGATTAACGGCACTCGGGGCCGCACTTGTCTTCGTCTTTACGACGATTGAAAAACGGGTCATGAATATGATGCTCGGCTTTGCAGCCGGTGTTATGATTGCGGCTTCGTTTTGGTCATTGCTTGCCCCGGCAATTGAATTTACGGAAAAAGACGGCGGGATTGCCTGGTTGCCGGCTGCAATCGGTTTCCTCGCAGGTGGTTTTTTTGTCCGCTTGCTGGACTTCGTAACTCCCCACCTCCACTTATCCGCCCCGCTCGAAACCGCTGAAGGTCCTTCGACCGGTCTGAAAAAGACGACGTTGCTGTTTCTCGCGATTACGCTCCACAATATCCCGGAAGGACTCGCGATCGGGGTCGCTTTCGGTGCTGCCGCCTTGAACATGGATGGCGCGACCGTTGCCGGTGCCTTGACACTGGCGCTTGGAATCGGGATTCAAAACATGCCGGAAGGGGCGGCCTTGTCGATTCCGCTCCGTGGAGAAGGTATGTCACGCCGGCGGGCCTTTAACTACGGACAATTGTCGGCAATCGTCGAACCGATTGCTGCCATGGTCGGTGCTGCTGCCGTCTTCTTTATTCAACCGCTTTTGCCGTATGCCTTGGCGTTTGCCGCCGGCGCGATGATTTTCGTCGTCGTCGAAGAATTGATTCCTGAATCACAGGCTGAAAACGGATCCGACTTAGCCACACTTGGTCTGATGGTCGGTTTCACGGTCATGATGATTCTCGATGTCGCTCTCGGTTGATGTAACACGAAGAAAACCTCTCCCATCTTTACGCGGGAGAGGTTTTTATTGTGCATCCATTCTTATTTTCGTAAAATCCGCATCGCGTTTAAGACCGCGAGCACGGTTACACCGACATCGGCAAAAACAGCTTCCCACATCGTCGCAACACCAAAGGCGCCAAGCAATAAGAACACGCCTTTGATACCAAGCGCAAATGCAATGTTCTGATAAACGATCCGGCGTGTCGCCCGGGCAACCCGAATCGCTTCAACGAGCTGTTTCGGTTCATCCGTCATCAGGACGACGTCTGCCGCTTCAATTGCGACATCACTTCCGAGTCCACCCATCGCAATCCCGACATCCGCCCGCGTCAACACGGGAGCATCGTTGATTCCGTCGCCGACAAACGCGACCCGGCCGTTCGCTTGATACAAGATAGCTTCTAATTGTTCCACTTTTTGATCCGGTAACAGTTCCGCCTTCACTTGCGTTATCCCGATTTGTCGCCCGATCCGCTCCGCCGTTTCCCGGCGGTCGCCGGTCAACATGATTGTCTGACGAATTCCGAGTGCTTTCAGCCCGTCCAACGCTTCTACCGTCGTGTCTTTAATACGGTCGGCAATCCGGATAAACCCAAGGTAGCTGTCATTTTGGGCCACATGTACGTAGGTCCCGTCCTCGGTCTGAGCGAGCGGCGTCAAGCCGAGCTCTTTGAACCACCGGGCATTTCCGGCCTGAATTTGATCTGTCCCGAACCGTCCGGTGACACCGGAACCGGCCACTTCCTGATAGTCTTGAACAGCGGTCGAAACAGAACCGTGTGATGCATACATTCGCTGAATGGATTTAGCAATCGGATGGTTGGAATGTTGCTCGACGGTTGCCGCGGCACGCAATAATTCATCTTCTGATCCATGAACTGCCTGCAACTCAACGACTTCAAAAACCCCTTCCGTCAACGTTCCCGTTTTATCAAATACGACGGTATCGAGTTGTTGTAACGCTTCGAGATGATTTCCGCCTTTGACGAGAATACCGCGTTTCGAAGCAGCACCAATTCCACTAAAGAAGCCGAGCGGAATTGAAATGACGAGCGCACACGGACAACTGATGACAAGGAACACCAGCGCCCGGTAAATCCAGTCACTCCACGTCGCTCCCGTCACGAAAAGCGGCGGCACGACGGCAAGCAGTGTTGCCACCAGAACGACAATCGGTGTGTAAACCCGTGCAAATCGTGTGATGAATTTTTCCGTCGGTGCCTTATGGCGTGACGCATTTTCCACTAAATCGAGAATTTTAGCGACGGTCGACTCATTGTACGGCCGGTCGACTTGAATCAACAGATGACCGTCAGTGTTGATTGTTCCGGCTAAAACCGGCTCGGTCGGACGGACACGCCGCGGGACGGATTCCCCCGTCAACGCGGTCGTATCAATGAACGCTTCTCCTGTCAGAACCGTTCCATCGAGTGGAATCTTCTCCCCTGCCCGGACAACGATCCGTTGACCGATATTGACCTGTTCCGGACTCACACGTCGTCCATCCTCAAGCGTCGCAATATCCGGCCGGATATCCATCAGCGCAGCAATCGATTTCCGCGACTGATCGACAGCACGGTGTTGGAAAAACTCCCCGACTTGATAAAACAACATGACCGCGACGGCTTCCGGATACTCTCCGATTAAAAAAGCACCGACCGTCGCAATGACCATCAAGAAGTTCTCGTCAAACACCTGACCGTGCCGGATATTTCTGACAGCGGTTCGAAGGACATCCCAACCGATTAAAAAATAGGCAACCGCAAAAAATAGAAGGTCAATTGATCCCGGAACAAAAAAAGCACTGATGAACGAGATCATGCCGACACTGTATTGTATTTTTTTCGTACGGTTCAAAAATGGACCATGATCGTGCGGATGGCTGTGGTCATGTCCCGCGTGCTCATGCGGATCGACGGCTTCTGTGGACGCCGTCCGGACGAGGTGGACATCCGGTTCAAGTTGCTGAATCCGTTCGACGACTGCCTGATACGTATCGTCGCTTGCAGCGCCCTTTTCATATGTCAGATAGAGTTTCTGACCGGCAAAATCCAAATCAGCTTGCTCGATGCCTGCCACGCTCGCGACACCCCGTTCCACCTTCGCCGCACAGTTGGCACAATCAATTCCTGTAATTTTCAGACGTTCTGTTTTCGCTTCCATTCCCTCACCTCATTCAAACATTTGTTTGATTATAAGTTCAGTGTACTCTTTTTTGATGCTTGCAACAAGCCGGATTTCTCTCAGTCCTCCGCCCGATATTTCGATTCGTTCTATCTCAGAAGAATAAAACATGATATGTTTTTATTTAGAATAATATAGAAGGAGAATAACATGACTATCATTGAATTACTTAAAGCACTTTTACTCGGTTTCGTCGAAGGAATGACGGAATTCGCCCCTGTCTCCTCGACCGGACATATGATCATCGTTGATGACATGTGGCTTCAAACAACGGACTTCTTAGGGAAGTACTCGGCGAACACCTTTAAAATCGTCATCCAACTCGGTTCGATTTTAGCCGTCATCGTCGTCTTTTGGAAACGGCTGTTCAGTTTAATCGGTCTTTATAAAATCGAAGGTGAACACGATGCATCGGGTACGCATAAATTAAAATTACGCCACGTCCTGATTGGTTTACTCCCAGCAGCCGTTCTCGGTCTGTTGTTTGAAGACTTCATCGACGAAAATCTTTTCTCGATCGATACGGTTATCATCGGTCTTGCCGCCGGTGCGATCCTGATGATTGCCGCCGATAAACTCGGACCAAAAGAACCGAAGACAACGTCGCTTGATCAAATTTCGTATCGTCAGGCAGCACTCGTCGGTCTGTTCCAATGTATCTCGCTTTGGCCGGGATTCTCACGGTCCGGCTCAACGATTTCCGGTGGTGTTTTCCTCGGAATGAATCACCGGACAGCAGCCGACTTTACGTTCATCATGGCGGTTCCGATCATGTTCGGGGCAAGTGCCTTGTCACTCGTCAAGAACTGGGAATATATCAATGTCGGAGATCTTGGATTTTATGTAGTCGGTTTCATCGCTTCGTTCGGCTTTGCGTTATTGTCGATCCGCTTCTTCCTGAAACTGATCAATAAAATCAAACTCGTTCCGTTTGCGATTTACCGTCTTGTCCTGGCAGCGGTTCTTGCCGTTATCGTCTATATGTAATCCCAAAAATCATCAGCTTTTCGCTGATGGTTTTTTTTATTTCTTGAAACTTATTGTTGCGGATTAGGGTATAGATAGTTGAGATACAGAAAAAAGGAGTGGTCATCAATATGGCTCGTAGAAATCGTGGAGGTTCCAAGTTACCTCTCATCATCGGGATTGCAGTCGTCGTCCTGATTGCCTTTTTAGCAATCGGACAGTACAACAGTCTCGTCAATGTCGAAGAAGATGTTTCGAATAAGTGGTCGCAAGTCGATAATCAGATCAAACGCCGGGCGGATTTAATTCCGAATCTCGTCGAAACCGTCAAAGGGGTCGCCGGTCAGGAACAAAAAGTTTATGGCGATATCGCCGAAGCACAAGCCGGTCTTGCCCGTGCCGCTTCGACGGAACAACGAATTGAAGCCGATCAACAGGTCACGTCTTCACTTCGCGGATTGATTGCGTTGCAAACGACATATCCGGAATTAAAATCAAGCGAACGATTCCAATCGTTGATGGATACACTAGAAGGCACGGAAAACCGTTTGGGTATTGCCCGGAAAGATTATAATGATGCCGTGACCGTTTACAATAAAAAACGTCGCAGCTTCCCGACTTCGCTTTATGCTTCGGCATTTGGTTTCGAGAAAAAACCATATTATGAAATCTCGGAAAGTGACCGTGAAAATCCAACGGTCGACTTCAATAGTGACTCGAAATGATTTGGCGGCGAACGCGACTGCTTTTTACCGCGTTCCTCGTCTTCTTCCTTCTGACTCCGACTGCCGAAGCCGTGTCAGAACGCACGGGCGCAGCGTTCTTCATCCAGGATGATGCACAGCTGCTGACCGCGTCGGAAGAAGCGGAGCTCGCTCGTCTCGGGCAAGAACTCGAACAATACACGACGGCACAGGTCGTTCTCAAGACGGTGCCGGATTTAAAAGGACAGGATTTAAGCACGTATGCCAATGAAACGTTCCGGACTCAAGGCATCGGGCAGGCCGGAAAAGATAACGGGATTCTCGTCGTCGTGGCACCAAACGAAAAAGACCGGAATTTTCGGATCGAAGTCGGCTATAAGCTCGAAGGAATTCTGACCGACATCACAGCGGGACGGATTCTGGACAAATACGCCGTTCCGTACCGGGATCAAGGTGATTATGGCAAAGCAGCATCCGAAACGTACAAAGCGGTCGTCAGCGTCGTGTCAAAAGAACAGTCGCTTGAATCACAGGATCCTGTCAAGAAAAGTTCGGACGGCGGTTTGAGTACTTGGGCAAAAGTCCTGATCGGTGCCGGTCTTGTCCTCTTGCTGTTCCTCGACATGAAGTTCACCGGGGGCATGTTCTTCTTTGCCATCATCAATATCTTTTCCGCCATCATGCGTGGCGGTGGAGGTGGTGGCGGTGGCAGCCGGGGTGGCGGCGGAAGTTCCGGCGGCGGCGGCGCGGAAAGGTAATAAACAGACATGACTATTTTTTCAACTATCGCTGCCTTTTACGGCATCATGACCGTAATCGGATTTATCTCGATGTGGCGGGATAAACGTAAAGCCCAGCAACATGCCTGGCGGACACCGGAAGCCACCTTGTTGACGATTGCTTTTTTGGGCGGCACACTCGGGACGCTTTTAGCCATGCAGCTCGTCCGGCATAAAACACGAACCGCCAAATTCCAACTTTTCGTACCGCTTGCAATTTTACTGCATGCGACGTTTTGGATTTTGTGGATTCGATCGTAATCCTTTAGATTGTATACCGATTAACCGATAAGAGAGACAGGATGATTCGTCATGCGGCGAACACACCTGGCTCTTTTTTTAGTTTGGTCAATAGAAGCGCAAATAGTTGATATCAGGTTTATCGATAGATTACGTTCGGGTAAAGACTTTAACCAATTTAACAAATACATGTTTAAACATGTATTTGAATCAGAAAGGTGGACATCCATTCATGTGGCATCCTTGCGCCGAATGTACAACAACAATCCGATTTATCGAAGCAGGTTCTTTACATATTCAATCGCCGACACCGGAAGTATTTTCTTACAGTTCATTTGAGCAGTTGGAACAAATCCTGAGCGCTACGCTACAAATCGCGGATTTTCCGGTCTCCTGCCGGGCGAATGGTTCGCGTCTCGTGACACCTGTTCTGGCTGCGTCTGTTTTACTCGAACAGCTAAAGAGCCGTCAGGCCATTGATTTCATTCAAAATGGAGTCATGACGAGTCATCTGCAACCCATATTCAATATCCAGGACAACAGCTTATTCGCAAACGAAGCTTTGCTCCGGGCCGCCGATCAAACGATTCCGATGTCTCCCGGCCTCCTCTTTTCGACGGCTTCAAAAATGGGACTTCATTCCCGCCTCGATCAACGGGCGCGAGAAGAAGCCATTCGGGCAACACATTTGGTCGGAGGAACACAGAAAACATTCATTAATTTCCTTCCTTCAACCATCTACAATCCGGAATATTGCTTGCGTCATACGTTCGAAATCGTCGAACGGTATAACGTCGATCCAAGCCGGCTCGTGTTCGAAGTCGTCGAAACCGAAAAAATCGAAGACGTCAATCACTTGAAACATGTCTTCGAACAATATAAAAAACAGGGCATTCAAGTCGCACTGGACGATGTCGGTGCCGGCTTCTCGACGCTTGATATGTTGTCGTTACTCCAACCGGATTACGTTAAAATTGACCGCGCCTTCATCTCAAACTGTGACACGGTAGCAGAAAATGAAGCGTTCCTGCGAAAAGCACGTCATTTAACAAAAGAGATGGGTATTCAAATTCTTGCAGAAGGGATCGAACGTCAGGAAGAACTTGAGCTCTGCCGCGAACTTGGATTTGACTTCGGTCAAGGTTATCTGCTCGGTCGCCCTGCCCCTTATTCGGAGCTGGCAAAAGCACAATGAACGTAAAGTCCCGCTCCTTAAAAACGAGGAGCGGGACTTTGTCTTATATCACCTTCAAGGTATGAGAACGGCTTCCCGGTCATTTTTCATTAAAGTCGAAAGAACGGTCGCTTTCGACCAATCCGTCTCAATCAATTGACAGAGTGGTTCTCGACCAATTCGTTGCGCCAAGTCGGCTCGCTCCGCTTCCGTCAATCCAAGCGCTGCACTCGTCGTCGGTTGTTTGTTTTCCATCAAATACTGTAGCAACTCGTTATAGGACGCCGTTTCATCTAACAACAACTCTTGAATCAATAAGCCGTAACCGACTTTACTTCCGTGTAAAATCCGTTTCGTCGACGGAAACGGCGATAACGCATTATGGACGCCGTGACCAATCGCCCCGCGTGTCGCTTCGTCACCAAATCCACCGACACTTCCGGCAAGTGGAATGACCGTCTCCACCAGATGTTGAATCGAGACCGGATACTCCTGAAATTGTTTCGGACTGATCGGCGTCTGCAAAATCAATTGTTTGCAGTGTTCTGCCATCCGTAAGGCGGTTTCGACGACCGGATTATCAGAAGTCGCTCCACTCAGTGCGCGAGCTTCATACCATTTAGCCAACGTATCGACCAGACCGGCAACAAAATAATCGTATGGACTGGCTGCTAAAATCCGGTGATCAAGCAACAAGGCTTCGATGACGACAGGAATCGTGTCAAAACGAAGGTACTGTCCCCGTTCGTCGTACATCACACTGAGCGGTGTCCATGGCGCACAGTTCGAGACGAGCGTCGGAATGACGATCAAGGGACGGTTTAGTTTGAAGGCAACTTGTTTTGCCGTATCGATGACGGAACCTCCGCCAAGAGCGATGATGATGTCATACGAGGCACATCGTTCTGTCAGCTCGGCTACCTGCTGGTCGGTACAGTGTCCGGAAAATAACAGCTTCGGCAGTTCCGGCAAGTACTGCCTGGACGATTTCAACGCCTGTTCGCCGTGAATCAGGACAGCTTTTCTCCCCCTTACTACTTCTGAAAGTCGATCGACAGCATGTTCTTCGTGTATGTATTGTAAAACGGCTTGACGAATCATCCTCATCCCTCCCAATATTTGTTAACGCTCAGTATACGGATTTCCCTGCGCCAATTCAACCCTTGCTGTGATTCGATTTTCGAAAGTGAAAAGCGTAAACTGGTTAAGACAGGATTATCATCATAAGGGGGAGTTCAAATGGAGTTCGTCACATTGAATAATGGACTGGTCATGCCGCAACTAGGTTACGGTGTGTTTAAAGTCCCGGAACAGGAAGTGTATGAAGCGGTGCGGGAAGCTTTACGGGTCGGCTACCGTTCCATCGATACGGCAATGATTTATGAAAATGAAGCCGGTGTCGGTCGTGCATTAAAAGATTCGGGGATTCCACGGGAAGAGATTTTTTTAACGACGAAGGTCTGGAATAAGGACCAAGGGTACGAACAGACACTTGCCGCCTTTGAAACAAGTCTTACAAAACTTGGTGTCGATTACGTCGATTTATACTTGATTCATTGGCCGATGCCGGACGAGGATTTGTATATGGATACGTGGCGTGCTTTAGAACAGCTGTATCGGGACGGCAAAACAAAAGCCATCGGGGTCTCGAATTTCCACATTCCGCATTTAACACGGGTACTGGAAGAAGGAACCGTCGTCCCCGTCGTCAATCAAATCGAGCTACATCCGTTCTTGAGTCAGGAAGCCATCCGTGAATTTTGCCAAAAGAACGGGATTGTCGTCGAAGCATGGAGTCCGTTGATGAAAGGCCGCGACGCCTTAACAGAACCGGTCATCACAGAGATTGCAGCACGCCACGGTAAGACACCTGCTCAAGTCGTTCTCCGCTGGCACCTGCAGCATGGCATCATCGCGATTCCGAAATCCGTCACACCAAGCCGGATTCAGGAAAACCTGGACATCTTTGAGTTTATGTTGTCTCCAGACGACATGCAGCAAATCGATCAGCTCAATCGCAACGAGCGGACCGGATCGAATCCGGACGAGATGCACAAAAAATAAGACGATGCCCACATCACTGTGAACATCGCCTGATGCAAAGAGGCTGACACGTCCGTCAGTCTCTTTTTTTAGATTAACGATCCAAATCGTTTCCGTGATCCTGTTTCGCCACATCATCGGAGTGATCCACAGAACGGGTCGGACGGTGCAGTTGTTCTTTTTTCTCATCCGAATGTTCCTCATGACGTTCCTTTTGTTCTTCCCACTCCGGACGTTTAAAATCGTCGTCCCGGCGCATCGCAATGTCCGGTTCACGGTTACTGTCCAGTTTGGCATGCTGAATGGCCTCTTCGTCTTGCGGCATCTTGTCGGTTCCGGCACGATGCAAATCGATTTCCGCATGCTCCTCTTTCGAATCCTTATCGACGTCAAGCGGATTTCCCGAACCGAGTTGTGCATTTGAATTGGCATCGTCTGATGTATGCGTTTCTTCGTAACTGCCGTAACGTACTTTGACGTCCGGATGTGTATTGTCCGTATTTAAATGGGGATCAAACTGGATGTCCTGAACTTCCAGCAACAGTACGAACCCGCCGCCTTCGACTTCCGTTTTATGGACTTCAACTTGATCTTCCGGTAGATCGAGCGAACCAAACAGATCGTCCACTTCCTGATCGCGTCCGTGATTTCCGCGGATCCGGTCGATCCATGACGGTTTCGTCGTCGCGATTTCCGCATCCATCTGACTGCGGACAAGTTGAAGATTCGATTTCTCTTTGACGATGATATAAAAGTCTTCTTCGCGATGACCTTGCTGATGCAACTCATCCATTTTCGAAATCAGTTCTTCCTCTTTATAAAACGTTCCGATATACTGTTTCGTTTTCATATCCATCCATCCCCTTATGCACGATTTTAATGACGTACTTGTCTTATAAGGAGTATTTCCTTTTTTCAGCTAAAATATGCCACCAAGTCGGCTCGGACAGGAAAAGTAATCTAAATGATATGTTTATTCACCGACCAGCTTCAAGCCGATCGTCGCACTGAGAATCAAACCGATACAGACAATCCGTTTCCAGTCCTTCGCTTCGTTGTAAAAAATCATACTGAGAATCGTACCGCCTGCCGCTCCGATGCCAGTCCAGACCGCATAGGCCGTTCCCATCGGCAACTCATTCATCGCCAAGGTCAGGAATAAAAAACTGAACCCAAAACCGGCAAACATCAGCAGCAGATTTTTAACGTTTTTTTGTTGATTGTACGTATTGATCAAAACGACACCAAGCATTTCAAACAACCCGGCCAAAATCAAATAAAACCAACTCATTGTTTTTCACCCTCCCCGCTGACTAATTTCAAACCGATCACCCCTACGAGCAAGACCGCGATCAAGATCAACTTGATGACGGATGCGGACTGATCAAACAAGACGATATCCGTCACGACCGTTCCTGCTGTGCCGAGTCCGACGAAAACGGCATAGACCGTTCCGACCGGCAGATGATTGCTGACCTTGATTAAAACCGTGAAACTGATAATGATACTGACCACAGTCGCCGCCCATTCAAGTGGTGTCGTAGCGTGCTTTAAGCCGATGACCCAGCCGACTTCAAAAAAGGATGCCAGAATGATGCTGAACCAATATTTTGCCATGTCATTTCCTCCTTCAGTTCGAATCAAACAAAAAAGCCCGGGAGCAAGCGTAAAAACGCTTTACTCCCGGGCTTTTATCCCTCCGTTGCATAAGGTTTCCCTTATGTTCCTCCCTTGGTCCAGCCGAACGGAACCCTAGAGGATACTTATACTGTTCATTCGATACACCGACTTTAGCACGCTTGATTTTGCCTGTCAAACAGGAAAATCGGGCTGAACAGCTAATATCTTATAGAGAGTCCACTACAGAGGAGGAGTCCATCATGCGCTATAAAATCAACGAGCAACTACGAATCCGTCGTTTCACTCCAGAAGATTTAGAAGCTGTCCATGCCTATGCCTCAAAACCGATTGTCAGTCAGTATCAATCGTGGGGACCCAACTCCGAAAGCGACAGTAAACAGTTTATTCATGATGCTCTCGAGAGCGAACTTGAAAATCCACGCCGCCGTTATGTCTTTGCCGTCACCTTCCCGGACGACCGTGTCATCGGAGCCGGTGAACTGGTAATCACCGATACCGAACACAAGATTGCTGAAATCGGTTATATCCTGTCACCCGATGAATGGGGAAACGGCTATGCAACGTCCGTTGCGGCATTTTTACTCGAATTCGGATTCGAAAAACTGGAGTTACACCGGATTACTGCCACGTGTGACCCGCGAAATGTCGCTTCCGAACGTGTCCTTCAGAAAGTTGGGATGACGAAAGAAGGACAGCTGCGTGAAACCGTCTATCTCGAAGATCATTGGCGCGATTCCCTCATTTACGGCATGCTCGATTGGGAATGGCAAGTCGATCACGAAGACGATCCCGCATAATTCAGACGGTGCCTCTTTAACACGAGGTACCGTTTTTTTAACGTCATACCGTCTCTTGTATCATTTGGGTGATGATTTACTTTTTTTGATATCTTTTTACACCATTAAAAATGAACATGGTAAACTTAGTTTTAATTGGAGTAAAAATTAATTTTCTATAGAAATGGAGTTTTATATACGATGCCTCTTTCAAAAAAATGGTTCACATCACTCGCTGCTTCCGTCATGCTGTTCAGTTCTTTCCCGATTAGTCCGCTGGCAGAAGGAAATGATTCAGCCGCCGTTGTCGACGAGCAAACAGAAGTAGCGACCGGTAAACAGTTTACCCAGACTGCTACCCCGGTCTTTGAAACAACGGAAAGTACAGCCGTAGTCAGTACCCTGCCTGCCGCTACTGAAGTCGAGACGTTCGGAGTCGAAGGTCTCTTTACCCGCATTAAACTCGACGGTGTCTACCGTTTTGTGAAGACAGACCAGTTGGCGGATACTCCTGTTTATCCGAAAGTCGGAAGTCACTATACAAATAAAGTGACAGTCCTGTATTCATCGGCAGATTCGTCGGCAGCAACCGCTCAGACATTTGCGCCAAACAGCAAAATCGATACATATGGTCAGGTCGGTCTCTTCACCCGCGTCAAACAGGATGCCGATTATCTGTTCGTCCTGACGGCAGATTTAAGTACAACCCCTGTCTATTCGGTGACAGGAGAACGGTTTGTCCAACAAAAAACACCGGTCTATCCGACCGCCGACACCACACAAAAGCCGCTTGCCACTTTGACACAAAATGATGCCATTCAGACATTCGGTACTTCAGGAAACTTCACCCGGATCGAGTTAAATGGTACGTATGCCTTCGTCTTGACGGCTCATCTCGGAACAAAACCGGTTATCTCGTATACAGCAACCGGCAAAAAATACAGCCAACAGCTTGCAACTGTCTACCCGACCGCCGCGACGACAGGGACACCGCTCGGTACGTTGGCTCAAAATCAACTCGTCGACATTTACGGTGTATCCGGTGCCTATACACGCGTCCGCTTAAACGGCGTCTATGGATTTGTCCTGACAGCTCAGTTAGGCGATCTGGAGTTTTTTGCGCAGACAGCCCGACTTTATGTCCAGTCACCTACTCCAATCCGCCAAGCACCTAACGCATCGAGTCCCGTCTTAAAAGAACACCAGACAAATACCTTGCTGACGGTATATGGCACAAGCGGTGCCTACAGCCGGATTTTATTCAACGGACAGTATGCCTATGTCCTGACGAGCGCACTTGCTCCTTTAAAAGTCTATGCCAAAACAGCTCGTTTATACGTCCAGAAACCGACGGCAATCCGTTCCGCACCTAATGCATCCAGTCCCGTCCTCAAGCAGCATCAGATGAACACGCTGTTAACGGTCTACGGAACAAGCGGTGCCTACAGCCGGATTCTGTTCCGCGAACAATACGCCTACGTCTTAACGAGTACGCTTGCTCCGACAAAAGTCTATGCCAAGACAGGTCTCCGGTATGCGAGCAAATCAACAGCGATTTTTAAAGACACGACGGCAAAAACGATTGTCCGTACAATGAAGCGCGCAGAACAGATTGACATTTATGGCACAAGCGGTTCCTACACACGCGTTAAGCTTGGTTCCGTCTACGCTTACGTCAAGACAGCCGATCTCGTGACGAAAAAACCGGATTTGTATGATGTCACCGGAATCCGTTACGTTCTCGATGATAAAGTCGTCGTTCATCCAAAAGCCAGTCTGACAGGAAAAATCGGCACCCTGAAGAAAAATGCACAACTGTCGATTTACGGTACAAGCGGCTACTACACACGGGTCAAAATTGGAACGACATTCGGCTTCGTCGACTCGAGCAGACTTGGCTTAAACAAACCGGTCGCGCGCCCGAAAGTCGGCACCGTCTTTTATGTCCACTTTGATCAGACACCGCTCTTCTCAGCCGATGTCGCTTACAGCCGCCCTGCCGGTTATTTGAGTAAAGGCACAAAGTTGATTGGTCTGAAAGCAATCGACGATGACTTTTGGCAAGTCCGCTTGCCGAACGGAACAACCGGTTATGTCATCAATCCGTACATCGGAACAACAAAACCGGATATGCGTTACACCCAACAAGCGATTAACCGTCAAAAAATCTATACGGTCAAAGCAACATCGTCTTATTTTGCGACACCGGTCAGTCCGAAAAGTGCCGGATTGGTGGAACAGGGAAAACGTGTTTATCCCCGGTACCGGGTCGGTAATTTTTATGTCATCCAGTCCGGCTGGTCCCCTGTTTATCTGCCGGTCAGTGCCGTCACGGTCAAGACGGATACACGGATTGCACAGAAAAATACATCGCGCGGTGAAAAGTTGATTCAGGCAGCCGCCAAACACTTAGGAACACCATATACATGGGGTTCGCAAACAGCAGCTAACGGCGGGTTTGATTGTTCCGGACTGATTCATTACGCAACGAATGAAGCCGGGAAATACGGCGGCCGGACGAACGTCAGCGGCTACTGGTACGGTGCGTTCTTTACGAATCGACGGACGACAATCAGCAGCGGGAAACGGTCGGATATCGTCTTCTTCGAAAATACGTACACGGACGGACCGTCACATATCGGTATCATGCTCGATAATGAATATTTCATTCATGCCGGCGGCTCACAACTGCAGATCAATTCGATTTACGAACCGCGTTGGCGGGAACATTTCCTCGGCTTCAAATCGATGTAATAACGAAAAAAGGCGTATGGACCCTTGCGGATCCATACGCCCTTCTTTCCTTGATTCAGAATGTCATCTCGACGTATTTCGTCACTTGACGGTCTTCCAAGTATAACTCGATTTGTTCCCGGTATGCTTTATAGTGGTCCGATGCAATATGTGCTTCCAGTGCTTCTTCATCCTGATAGACTTCATAGAGCATGAACTGATGTTCATTTTCAATCGATTGATGTAATGTATAACGCAAGCAACCCGGTTCATTTTGTGCTGCTTTGTAGACTGTGCTTAAAATCGGAAAGACTTGATCGGCTAATCCTGCTTTGACTGTAAGAACGGCATTGACGATGATTTCACCCATATGTTGATTCCTCCTCTGATTGATTACCTCTATCTGTACCCGTTTTTACTCAAGACATACCGAAAAGGATGATTTCGATGCAAGAAAATTTATTCACGTACTTAACTGAGTATGAATCAGAGATGATTCGTTTACGCCGCGACTTTCACCGCCATCCGGAATTATCGTTTCAGGAAGTCCGGACGCCCGCTAAAATCGCTGCTTTTTACGATGGACTCGGTATTCCGTACCGGGCAAACGTCGGCGGCAGCGGAATCGTCGCGACGCTGACAGGAACACGTCCCGGGAAAACAATCGCCATCCGGGCCGATTTTGATGCGTTACCGTTGCAGGAAGAAACCGAGTTATCGTTCCGTTCGATTCGTCCCGGTGTCATGCATGCCTGCGGACACGACGGTCATACGGCGATTGTTCTCGGACTGGCCGCTGCTTTTCATGCCATACAGGATGAACTGGCAGGTACTGTCGTCTTCATTCATCAACACGGTGAAGAAGTGTTCCCCGGCGGTGCCATCCAGATGATTGAGGACGGTTGTCTCGACGGTGTCGATGCCATCTTCGGCACCCACCTCGAAAATGATCTTCCGGTCGGATCAATCGGCTATCACAGCGGTCATACGTTATGTGCGATCGATGAATTTGAAATCGTTGTTCATGGTCAAGGCGGTCATGCCCAGGCCCCGCACCGGACACAGGATGCGCTCGTCGCCGGTGCCCAGCTTGTCTGCAATCTCCAGCATCTCGTCAGCCGGCGGGTTGATCCGTTTGAGCCGGCTATCGTTGCGATCGGTTCGTTCCACGCCGGAACGGCTCCGAACATCGTCACCGGTGAAGCCCGGATCGTCGGAGAAATCCGGACGTTCAATGAACAACTCCGGCACCAGTTACGTCAACAGGTGGACCTCGTCGCCCGGACGACCTGCACCGGAGTCGGCGCTGATTATTCGATCGATTTCACGACCGGTTATCCGTCGCTTTGGAATCATCCGGATGAAACACAGCTCGTCCAGGAAGCCGCCGGTTTTTTACCGGAAGCACAGGTTCGCGAGATGAAACCGATGATGGCAGCGGATGACTTTGCCTATTACCTCGAAAAAGTACCGGGCAGTTATTTCTTCACGGGCTCTGCAAAAACGGATGGGCGGACGATTTATCCGCAACACCATCCGAAATATGAAATCGATGAGCGGGCTCTACTAATTGGAGCGAAAACGTTAGGAGCGACCGTTCTTCGTGCCCTGCAAACATAAGGATTGACTTTCCACTTTTATGAATGGTATTATCATCCCAATGATAACGAACTTACATCAACTTCATATAACACTTATCAAGAGTGGACCGAGAGATCTGGATCGATGACGTCCCAGCAACCTGCGCACAGCAAGGTGCTACGACCAGCAAAGCGAAAGCTTTGGTTGATAAAAAGCGGCGACTCCTTTTGCAACCAAGCAAAGGAGTCGTTTTCGTTTTCTCACTGTCAGACATGACAGGATTAAGGCTCAAGCAGCCAAGGGAAAGGGAGAGATGACATGGAAAAAGCAACATTTGCAGGAGGATGTTTCTGGTGCATGGTGACACCATTTGAGGAACTGCCGGGGATTCACAGTATCGTATCCGGCTATACAGGAGGACATGTCGACAACCCGACATACGAGCAAGTCAAAACCGGAACGACCGGACATTCCGAAGTCGTCGAAATTACATTTGACCCGGCGCTGTTCTCATACGAACGGTTACTCGAACTGTACTGGCCGCAAACGGATCCGACCGATGCCGGCGGACAATTCCAGGACCGCGGGACACAGTATGCTCCGGCGATTTTTTATCATACGGAAGAACAACGCCTTGCAGCAATTGCTTCGCGTGACGCCTTAGCGGCGACAAACCGTTTTAAACAACCAATCGTCACCCGGATCGAACCGGCACACGCCTTCTATCCGGCGGAAGAATACCATCAGGACTTCCACAAAAAAAATCCGACGCACTACAAAAAAGACCGGAAAGCATCCGGTCGCGATGCCTTTATCGATGTCGCCTGGAAAGAAGAAGTCACTGTCTGATTCAGCTTCAAAAAGAGATCACCCTTTCACGCACTTTACCAGTAGAAGTGGCGTGAAAGAAATGATCTCTTTTTTTATATCTTTTTTTCTTCAGGAAATGACTTTAACATCTTCCACTTCTTCTGTATCCTCTGCGACTTGATACCGTTTCAGGACAAAGATGCCGCTGAGCATGACGGCCAGACCGATGATTTGACCGAACGACAACTCGACTTTCGGTAAACCGAACCAGCCAAAGACGTCGACACAGAGCGCAAAACTGAGTTGCGAAATCAGGACGACGGAAATCGCAATCGACGGTCCGAGCAACTGAATTCCCCGCATGACACAAAACACAACCCCGACACCAACGAAACCGCCAAACAGATACAGCGGTTCGACTTCGGCCAGCCCCGCAAGCGTTCCACCCCGAAAGAAGATCAAGGCGAGCAACGATCCGAGCAATCCGACAAAAAAGACTAACGTCGTCGTCGCCCAGGCACCGAAGGCATGACTCATCCGTGCATTTAAAACGGTCTGTAAACTGATCATCATTCCTGCGACAATCGCACAAAACATTCCGAGTCCCATTCTAATTCCTCCTCCTATTCCATTCAGGCAAATGAAAAAATCAAGACGCCGGTCAACATCAAGCCGACTCCGACCCACTGTCCGGTATTACTGCTTTTTTTAATGACTCCAAACCAACCGTTCAAATCAATGACAAAGGCACACAAAATCTGGGCGACAAGCAACAGCGACATCGCCCAGGTCATCCCGAGCAATTGAATCGACGTCAGTTCCGTCACGACGACGAGGACACCAAGCAATCCGCCGCTTGCGTAAATCAGCGGCAAGGTGCGGAAACCGCCGATTTTCCGGTCCCGGACAAATCCGTAAATTAATAAACAGCCGATCAGACCGACGAAATGGACGATCGTCACGGAGAACCACGGTCCTACCGCGTCACCGAGCCGGGCATTAAAGATCCCTTGCAATGCGATGAACAATCCGCTGAATAAAGCAAAAACGATTCCTTGCATCTTCATCCTCCTTTTTCTCTAATTATGAGTAGAACGTATTTTACACTCATTTGAAAGGACAAATGTCCTGAACAGCAAAAAAAGAAGCGGACCACGTCGGTCGGCTTCTTTTACTTATATGCTACTCGAGTGTCCGGTACATCCGCTCAATCCGTCCGAACGCATCATCCATCATCCGGTTAAACAGTTCCGCGACGGTCGGAACATCGTCAATCAAACCGGAGATCAGACCGGCATTGACGTATCCTGCCGTCTCGTCCCCCTCAAGGGCTCCTTTGATATGAAACGATTCGTTTGTCTGTTCCTGAAAAGCCGTGAGTGACGTCGGCTGCAATGCCTCGACATACGGTCCGTTCAACACCCGCCGGACCTGTCCGACTTCACGGCCGATGATTCGTGTTTCCAGATCGTCCGCCTGCACAAGATGTTGTTTATACTGCTCATGCACACGGGATTCCTGTGTCGCAATCAATCGGGTGCCGAGCTGCACACCTTCTGCTCCGAGCATCCAGGCAGCGGCAAGACCACGCCCGTCGCCGATGCCGCCGGCGGCAAGGACAGGAATCGTGACATGATCCGCAATTTGTGGAATCAAGGTCATCGTCGTCAACTCAAGCGGTGAATTGATGCCCGCCGCTTCGACGCCTTCCGCCACCAGTACATCAATCCCTGCCTGTTCAGCTTTAATCGCCTGTTGGACCGAAGCAACGACTCCGATCGTCTGGATCCCCGCCTGCTTTAACTTGGACAAAAAAGGAGCCGGATTACCGGCCGACAAGGATACGACCGGAATCCGTTCCTCAATCGCCAACTCAACCAACTGTTCGGCATGGGGCGAGACGCGGATCGCGACGTTGAGGGCAAACGGACGTGATGTCAAACGGCGTGTTGCTTCGATTAACTGTCTGACTTCAGCAAGTGTCATCGTCCCGCATCCGATCGTTCCAAGCCCTCCGGCATTTGAGACGGCTGCGGTCAGTTCGGCATGGCTGATATTCCCCATCCCGCCTTGAATAATCGGGACATCAATCTTTAATTTGCTGCATAGACGAGACATGGTCTCCCTCCGTTTCCGTTGTCAGGAATGGTATAATAAGTAAGATTGAATTTTAATTCATTTTTTAGAAAAGAGGCGTTTTCATGAAGATTCCGTACCGTGATAGTTCTCCGCAGCTCGCCACAAATGTCTTTGTCGCTCCCGGCGCTTTTTTGATCGGCGATGTGACCGTCGGAGAAGAGTCGACGATTTGGTTTAATGCCGTCCTCCGCGGCGATGAAGGTCCGATCACGATCGGCAAACGTTGCAGCATCCAGGACAATGCGACCATCCATCTTTACGAGGGAGCACCGGTCATTGTTGAAGATGAGGTGACGGTCGGACACAACGCCATTTTACACGGTTGTAAAATCGGCCGGCGCTCAATCGTCGGGATGGGGGCGACGGTTCTCGATCATGCCGATATCGGGGAAGAATGTATTATCGGTGCCAACACCTTAATTCCGTCCGGCAAAAAATTCCCGCCCCGTTCGCTCATTATCGGGTCACCGGGTAAAGTCGTCCGTGAGCTCACGGCAGCCGATCTCGAGATGATTCAGGAATCGATCGATTCCTACGTCGATAAAGGGTATGCCTTCCGAAAACAGCTTGCTGACAATTAACGATCTGCACGAAAACGCTCATCTCGTTTCTTCGGGATGAGCGTTTTTGTTTTAGCGTTCTGCGAACAACGGATGTTCCGAAGCATCATAATCGGCACTTTTTTGCGTCACATCGTGGGTTTCACGAAAAATGGATTCAAAAAACCGGCTCGCCGGTTCTGCGAGCAGCCGGTAGTATTGTTCAAACAACAAGGCCGCGTGATGACCGCTCCACTCATCCGGCAACAGCTCCTGCGGCAGTCCGGGATCCGTAAATAAAAACTTCCGGTATTCATGGACGAGTGTCGTCCGTTCGACAAAACACTGTTCCTCATCCATTTCACCGAGCTGGATCCGGCTTTGATGGACGATGTAACGTCGGCTGTACTCAGCAATGAACCGTTCATATCGTTCCTGTAATTCATCGAGCGGAAAGGCCCGTTCGACCAGTGATTGATCCTGTTGCGGTCCGTGGTATTCGCCGACAAAAAAGTCGACATACGCCTTGATATCATAAGCTTCAATCAACCGTTCCGCTTCTTTTTCAAGTGGGTTCGGCGAAATCCAGACACCGTTCGATAAATTTCCGAATCCGCTCCACGACAACTCTTTCCGCAATTCATCACGGATTTGCCGTTTGTCTTCCGGAATCGTGTACATCAGCGTCCGCCATTTTCCGTCCCAGACATGAGGTGTCGATTTATAAATCCGCCGGGCGGCTTCTTCCATCCGCTCGACACCACGCGGGGTCAACGAATAAAAACTTTTCGTGCCTTGTTTTTGTGAGGTGAGCCACCCCTGTTTAACCATCCGGGAAACCGCGACCCGGACCGCCTGTTCATTATGACCAAACTCTTTGAGCAGACGAATCAGACTGCCGACCCAGATTTGATTGCCGTAATGACGGATGTAATCCCCGTAGACCGTAAAAATCATCGATTGTGTATTCGCACTCATGTCATTCACTCTCTCTTTAATATAACGTTTTTTTGTGTACCGTTAGTATACGTGTTATTTCAGAGAACGACCATCCTCATTTTCCTTGAAACTGCGGTGTCCGTTTCTCAGCAAAAGCACGTAACGCCTCCAAGCGGTCTTCCGTCGGGATGACGGTTTCATAGGCAGCTGTTTCAAGTTTCAAGCCTTCTGAAAGCGTATGATCAAGCCCTTGGTCGATTGCCTGTTTCGCCTGCCGGATGGCAATCGGTCCGTTGCGCAGCATCTCGTCGGCAAAAGCCAGACAGACTTCCATCAATTCTTCGACGTTCGGGACGACACGCGAGACGATGCCGTACTGTTCAGCGGTCTTTGCATCGATTTTTTTTGCTGTGAAAATCATTTCCTTTGCCCGGGTCTCCCCAATCAACCGGGGCAGACGTTGTGTCCCGCCGGCGCCGGGAATGATCCCGAAACTGGTTTCCGTTAAGCCGACGAGCGCCCCGTTGACGATGATCCGGAAATCACAGGCGAGCATCCATTCGAAGCCTCCTCCGAGCGCATGACCGTTGACGGCAGCAATCGTCGGTTGCGGCAAACGGGCAATATCTGCGAAGACGTCACGAATCATTTCGACGTTCCGTCGGACTTCCGTTTCGTTTAACGTCACCCGTTCCTTTAAATCCGCTCCGGCACTAAATGCTTTCCCCGTTCCCGTGAAGAGAACGACCCGGATATCCGGCTCGCGACGGACGGTTGCGACGAGCTCTTTCAATTCGACCAGCGTCGGATAATCAAAACAGTTCAGCCGTTCCGGCCGGTCCACCCGAATAACGGCGACGTGATCCAAACGTTCCAAATGAATCATATCAGTCCCTCCCGTTCAACGATGAGTGCAATGCCTTGTCCGACTCCGACACACATCGTTGCGAGACCATATGTCTGATTCGTCCGGCACATTTCGTGGATTAACGTCGTCAAAATCCGTGCCCCGCTTGCGCCGAGTGGATGACCGAATGCGATCGCACCTCCGTTAACATTAACTTTTTCCGTCGGTAATCCAAGCTCGTTCATACAGGCGACGCTTTGTGCCGCAAACGCCTCGTTGAGTTCAATCAAGTCCAGTTGTTCCACCGTCAAACCGGCCCGTTTCAAGACTTTCCGGGTCGCGTCGACCGGTCCGATTCCCATGACAGCAGGCTCGACACCGGCGACGGCACTGGCCCGGTAATAGGCAAGAGGCTTCAGACCAAGATGTTCCGCCGTTTCTTCGCTCATCAACAACAGCGCAGCTGCCCCGTCGTTGACACCCGATGCATTTCCCGCTGTAACAGTACCGTTCGGAAACAGGCTTTTGAGCGTTCCAAGCTTTTCACGGCTTGTGTCGGGACGCGGATGTTCGTCCGTATCGACTTCGATGACCTGACCTTTACGTGTCGTATACCGAACCGGCACCAGCTCGGTTTGAAAACGATGTGTTTCCATCGCCTGCTTCGCCCGTTGCTGACTGGAAAAGGCAAAATCGTCCTGCGCTTCCCGCGAAATGCCGTACCGGGTTGCAACGTGTTCCGCCGTTTCCGGCATCGAGTCCGTTCCGTACATTCCTTGCAGCTTTTCATTGACGAACCGCCAGCCGATTGTCGTGTCATACAGCGTCGGATTCCCGCGGGCGAAACCCGTTTCCGGTTTGCCCATGACGAACGGAGCCCGGGTCATGCTTTCCGTTCCGCCGGCAATATAAATATCGCCTTCGTTCATCGCAATCGCCCGGGCTGCCGCAATGACGGCATCCAGTCCGGAACCGCACAGCCGGTTGACGGTTGTTCCCGCGACTTCTACCGGCAGACCGGCGAGTAAGCCGGACATCCGGGCGACATTCCGGTTATCTTCTCCCGCCTGATTGGCATTTCCGAAAATCACTTCTTCGATTTGCTTCGGATCGACATTCGGATTGCGGTCAACGAGGGCTTGAATGACACACGCCCCTAAATCATCCGGGCGGACGTCTTTCAGTGCCCCGTTATACCGGCCGATTGGTGTACGGACCGCATCAATGATCGCTACACGTCTCATCGTGTCTTCACCCCGCTGTCGGAATACTCATAGACACCGCGTCCGGTTTTTCGCCCGAGCCGTCCTGCTTTGACATACTGTTCGAGCAGTGGTGCCGGCCGGTATTTTTCACCCAATTTTTCATGCAGATACTTCAGATTGTTTAAACGGGTGTCGAGTCCGACGAGATCCCCGAGTTCAAACGGTCCCATCGGATAGTTCAGTCCAAGCTTGATCGCTTTATCAATTTCTTCCGGTGTCCCGAGTCCTTCCTGGAGCATATAAAACGCTTCATTTCCGACAAGGGCACTGATCCGTGACGTAACGAATCCGGGAAACTCCTGAATGACGACCGTCTCTTTTCCCATCTGTTGCGCAACGGTTTCGCAGATCATTACCGTTTCGTCCGATGTCTCAAGACCCCGTGCCAGTTCGACGAGCGGCATCCGGTGGACCGGATTAAAGAAATGCATCGCCATTATCCGTTCCGGACGTTTCGTAAACGACGCAATCTCGGTCGGGCTCATCGTCGACGTATTGGTCGCAAAGACACACTCCACCGGCGCATGACGGTCCAGTGTCTCAAACACCATTCGTTTGATTTCGAGTCGTTCCGGAACAGCTTCGATTACGAGATCTGCTTCTTTGACCGCCTCTTCTAAATCCGTTGCATAACGCAAACGGTCGAACAGTTGACCGACTTCTTCCGTCGTCATTTTCCCACGGCTGACACCTTTATCCGCAATCGTTTCCAGTTCTTGCTGCGCTGACGCAAGCAGTTGTTGCTCCACATCGACGAGCGTCACGTCAAATCCGCTTGCTGCTGCGACGTACGCAATCCCTCTTCCCATCACACCTGATCCTACGACAATCATCTGTTGAACCATCATCTGATTTCCCCCTTTAAAAAAAGCGTCCGGACGAACGTCCGCACGCTTTGGTTTTACAGTCCGAACGGATTAAGTGGACGACTGCCGTAGTACGACAGGATACTTTTCGTTTCCGTATATAAATCAAGCGTCTCGATGCAGAGTTCACGACCGAAACCAGATTGTTTGTAGCCGCCGAACGGTGTGCCCGGGAAGGCCGAGAACGGACAGTTGATCATGACGATACCGGCTTTGATTTGATTCGCAATCCGTGTCGCCCGCGCTCCGTCTTTTGTCCAAATCGCTGATCCGAGTCCGAACTCCGTATCGTTTGCGAGACGGACGGCTTCTTTTTCGTCCTTGAACTTCATCACGACGACGACCGGTCCGAAGATTTCTTCCTGGACGGCTTTCATGTCGTGTGTCACATCGGCAATGATCGTCGGTGCATACCAGAAACCTTCTTCAAAGCCGGCTACTTTCTCGACTTGACCCCCAGTCAAAATCGTAGCGCCGTCCGCTTTCGCCGATTGGACATAACCGTCGATGACATCGAGTTGCTGTTGATCGATGATCGCTCCGACGTGTGTGCCTTTGTCGAACGGATTACCGAGCACCAATTGTTTCGTTTTCGTGACGAATTGTTCCATGAACGTATCGTAAATGTCTTCATGAATATACAGGCGTGAGCGCGCTTCGCACGACTGACCGCTGTTGTAGAAGATTCCGAACAACGAACCGTCGACGGCTGCCGTGATATCGGCATCCTCAAAGACGAGGTTCGGTGATTTACCGCCAAGCTCGAGCGTGACGCGTTTCAGACTTTCCGACGCCCGGCCCATGATATCTTTTCCGACTGGTGTTGAACCGGTGAAGGCCACTTTATCAACATTTGGATGCTCTACCAAATGGTTGCCGATTTCACGGCCCGATCCCGGAATGACGTTGACGACGCCCGCCGGTACACCGGCTTCGAGACAGATTTCACCCAGGATAATGGCTGTCAGTGGTGTCAGCGTCGCCGGTTTCACGACAACCGAACAGCCGACGGCAATCGCCGGTGCGACTTTCCACGCCGCCATCATCAACGGATAGTTCCACGGAATGATTTGGGCACAGACGCCGACCGGTTCTTTTTCCGTGTAGTTATGGAATTGACCCGGCACGTTATTGACGGATCCGCGGTGACCGACGATGGCACCGGCATAAAATTCAAAGTCTTCAATCGCTTGCGTGATTTGTCCCTGTGCCGCAGCGAGTGATTTCCCGGTATCCAGAATCTCAAGTTCCACGAGCTCATTAAAACGTGAACGCATGATGCCGGCAATTTTATTCAGGACTTGTGACCGGCGACCGACCGGCCACATTTTCCACTTCCCGTGATCAAAAGCATCACGCGCCGCCTGGACAGCACGATCGGCATCGGCTTTTGACGCTTTTGCGACTTCCGCGATGACTTCGCCCGTCGCCGGATTATAGGTTTTGAATGTCTCGCCTGATGTCCCTTCGACCTGTTCGCCGTTGATGACCAGATGATAGACGGAACGTTTCATCTCCATTGTTTTTTCATGTACCGTTGACATAGCTCCCACTCCTTTTAGTTTCCTTTGAATGTCGGTTGGCGTTTTTCAACGAAAGCTTGCATGCCTTCCGTTTGATCGTTCGTCCCGAATAGTAAGTAGAAATTGCGTCGTTCATGATCCATGCCGTCTTGCAACGACAGATTCCCTGCTTTATCGACCGCATCTTTAATCAGCCGTACGGACATCACCGGTTGCGCTGCAATCCGGTCAGCCACCGTCAACACATGTGCTTCAAGCTGATCCGCTTCCACGATCCGGTTGATGATCCCGAGTTGCTGTGCTTCCGATGCCGGCATCCGGTCTCCCGTCCACAACCATTCCAGTGCCCGTGTCCGACCGATCCGTTTCGTCAACCGTTGTGTCCCGCCGGCTCCCGGCATGACGCCAAGTCCGACCTCCGGAAACGCAAACTGCGTCTCGGGTGTCGCATAGATTAAGTCGCAGGCGAGAGCCAGTTCAAACCCTCCGCCGAGCACAAAGCCATGAACGGCCGCAATCAACGGTTTATGCAGCCGGCTGATTCGGTCCCAATCCGCAAACGGATCAAGCAATTCCATCGAAACCGGGGTTGCGTCGACCATCTCCTCGATGTCTGCTCCGGCGGAAAAGGATTTTCCTTCACCGTTCAGGACGATGACCGCAACCGTTTCATCCTGATCGAACCGCTCCATCGCTTCGACGATTTCCCGGATCATTGCCCGGTTTAAGGCATTGTAACGCTCCGGACGGATCAGCCGGATCCGGCCGATCCGACCATCGATACTCGCCTTAACGTACTGTGGCGTCAGCATGGACTTCTTCACCAATCATCAGCGTCACAAGATCTCCCGCAAAGCCCATCAAGTCTTTCCCGGATGCTTTCCCTTCAAGCGAACGCATGCCGGCTTTCATCGTTTCATGGCTTTCGTAGACCATTTCGCACATCAGATAATATTTCCCGTCTCCGCCCATCGGTGAACCGACGATTTTCGTGACCGTCATCTGTTGCAAACCGGGAATCTTGGCCGTCAGTGGACCATGGACATTAAAGTAATGCTCGTCAAACTGTTCCTTGTTTTCCGGATGTGTATAAAGCGCGATTAGTTTTACCATAATGATTACCTTCCTTCACATGAGAGTAGAGACGGGTTTCATCGCCTCGAATGGATTTTTGCATGATTTACAGTATAAAATGCTGCGACAAGCTGTCGGACCAAACAGATTTTCAATCGAGACGAACGTCGATCCGCAGTACGGACAGTCGATTTCCCATTTCCCGTCGACGACCCGCGGCGGGGCAATCCCAAACGACTTCAGACCGGCAATCCCTTGTTCCGTAATCCGGTCCGATGTCCAGGGTGGATCAAACAGGAAGACGACATTGACCGTATTGACCCGAGGTACTTGCAACAACGCGGATTCCGTATTTTTTTGAATGATATCAAGCGCCGGACATCCTAAAAATGTCGGCAGCAGTGTCACCCGGACATCATATCCGAACGGTGTCTCCGTCCATTCCGTCGCTTCGACCATCCCGAGATCCAGGATACTGACCGCATCGATTTCCGGATCCTTGACCATATCGAGTGCCTGCCGGATCTCCTGTTCTAAACGTGTCGTCATCTGCCGTTCCCCCTTCACCATACCGCTGACTGATCGAGCAGATACACTTCCCCGAGCGTCGATAAGGCATCGTTCAAATCAGGCGAGTGCTCACCGTTTCGTCCGTTGTAGGTCATCTTCATTTCCGGCAACGTGACGTTTAGATCGACGAGCACCGGCGTCAGTGCCTGATACCAGCGATCCAGTAAAATCCCCTGACCTTCAATCAACCGCATTTCATCAATCAGTTCTGACGCTTCCCCGTAATCAAACAAATCACCGAAGTCTGCCAGCACCCGTTCAAGCGCCGCATCCATTTTCTGACGGGCTGTTTCCGTCGATTGATACAGCTGGGTGAACCACGTCTGCCAGTGCAGCAGATGATAATACAACTCCATGTTGACCTTGACGGCGAGGGCCGCAAGCGGCGTATAACTGCTTTTTTTCAACGAATCAATCCGAACCTTTTTCGCGAGCGTGTAACAATAGTTGCGGACAACGGCGTAGGCCCAGTCGTATTCCGGGTTTTCCATATAATAGCCCGGTCCGTTGACGCGTTCGACGAGAACGGAGTTTTTCCGTTCGTGCGCAAGCCGGACGTGTGCGAGTGCATCGGCTTTTCCTTCTCCGATTTCTTCAAGCAGCTGATAGTACATCGCCGCATGCCCCATCGAATCCTGGGCAATCGAGGAGGACGCGACATCTTCTTCGATATGCGGAGCGAGCCCTAACCACTCTGATCCCCGGTAGGCGTATAAAAAGTCATCATCCGCCAGTTGATAGAGCAGTGAAGCCAACGCTAAACGTTCTGTTTCCGTCATTTCGAATCGCCTCCTTGCCAGGACATGATTTCTTTTTCATCGAGCATCTGTTGCTCATAATGACGCCATTTTTTCTTCAGGTAACCGTACCCTTTCGTCGTCCGGTAATCTTTGTTGTCGAGCCGTTGCAGCATCAGTTTCTCATCCGGTGTCATTCCCCGGATATCAGCCCGTTTGACGACCCAGATATCGACGACCGGTTCCCGGCGCATGAAATTTTCCTGCGCCATCAGTAGAGCCATCTCTTTATTCGGTGCCAGTAAACTGAACTGATGCGTAAAGGCTGCATTCGGCGTCCGTTTACTGAACACTTCGAACTCTTGATAAAACGTTTCCGTCATGGTCTTTCCTCCTTCAGCCGATCGTCTCAGCAAGTGCCTCGCGCACCCAGGCATTGTTTTGATATGAAGTTTGGCGTAAGGCGAGCCGTTCCTTCGAACGGGGACCGCCGCCCTGAATGATTTTCTTGAATTCCGTCCAGTCCGGCTGGGCGTAAATCCATTGTCCGGTTTCCTCATCAAACCGTAATGTCGGATCCGGAATGATGAGACCAAGCGAACGGATACGGGGAACATATTTCGTAAAGAAATTTTGCCGCAACTCTTCGTTTGTCTTCGTCCGGATTTTATAAGCGATCGTCACGTCCTGTTTGGACGTACCGGTCGTTTCTTTTGATGCCGGACCGAAGAACATCAACAGGGATTCCCACCACTCGTCCAGCGATTCCTGAATCATTGCTTTTTGTTCCGGTGTCCCTTCTGCCAGAGCCATGATGATCGATTCGCCGTGCTGGGCATGGAACACTTCTTCGGCACAAATCCTTTGCAACGCCCGTGCATACGGTCCGTAGGAAGCTCCGAGCATGTTCGTCTGGGTAATGATTGCTGCCCCGTCGACGAGCCAGCCGATTGTCCCGGCGTCTGCCCAGGAACGGGTCGGCATATGGAAGACGTTATGGAATTTAAGACGTCCCGTGAATAAGTCATCCATCAGATCCGCCCGTGTTTTTCCGTACGGTTTCATCAAGTCCTCAACGACCCGAAGCAGGAGTTGACCGTGCCCCATCTCATCCTGGACTTTTGCCATGATACCGAGTTTCCGGCGTAAGGATGGCGCTTTCGGCACCCATTCTTTTTCCGGTAAGGCGCCCATGATTTCACTGATGCCGTGCATCGAAATCAATTTGATCAGCGTGTCCCGGTAGAAATCAGGCATCCAGTCGTCGGCTTCAATTTTTTCCCCGTTTTCGATCCGTTTTTTAAATCGTTCTAATTTTTCCTCTTCGGTCATGACCGGTGGTTCAAAAAGATGCGTCGCATCGTACATTTCATTTCCTCCTTTGCTTAAACAAACTTCTTCTCAGACTCTGTGCGACGGTCGATGATTCGGACGGCCTTGCCTTCAGACCGCGGAAGTCCATATGGCGGGTGACAAATCAGATCCACTGATATCAGACATTCTGTTTTCATCGCATGACAGATGACCCGCTTCAGCTCTTCGGTAACCGTCCCAGCTTCGAGCTCGATGTGCAGTTCCAGTGCTTCAAGTCCGGCCCGTTGAATCCGGTGAATTTGATAGTGCGGTGTGACACCCGGTTGTTGCAACAGCACCCGTTCGATTTCGGACGGGAAAACATTGACGCCCCGGATAATCATCATGTCGTCCGTTCGTCCTTTGACCCGTGACATCCGGGTCGTCGTCCGGCCGCAGGCACAGACTTCTGTCGTCACGGATGCCAAATCCCCGGTCCGGTACCGGATGATTGGAAGCGCTTTCTTTTTTAAGCTTGTAAAAACGAGTTCCCCGACCATTCCTTCTGGTAGCGGTTCGCCCGTTACGGGATCAATGACTTCTGTGATGAACAAATCATCCATCAGATGCAATCCATTTTGTTCCTGACATTCCATCGCGACACCCGGACCCATGATTTCGCTGAGACCATAGATGTCAAATGCCCGAATCCCCCACTTGTCTTCGAGGGTCTGCCGCAGCTCTTCCGACCATGGCTCGGCTCCGAAAATCCCGTACCGGAGGCTGCTCATCTTCGGATCGAGACCCTTCTCTTCCATCCGTTCCGCAAGATGCAACATATAAGAAGGTGTTCCGCAAATTCCGCGCGGCTGAAAATCTTCAATCAATGTGATTTGCCGATCCGTATTACCGCCGGACACGGGAACAATCGTCATTCCCAGCTGTTCAGCTCCGCTGTGCAAGCCAAGTCCGCCGGTGAACAGACCGTAGCCGTAGGCGTTGTGCAACAAATCGGTTTTTTCAGCACCGATGGCGACCAGACCACGTGCAACAGCGGTCGACCAGTCATCGAGGTCACTTTGTGTATAACCGACGACGGTTGGTTTTCCGCTTGTTCCGGAGGAAGCATGAATCCGGACCGCTTCATGCGGCGGAACGGCAAACAATCCGAACGGATACTGTTCCCGAAGGTCACTTTTATACGTGAACGGCAACTTTTGGATGTCTGCCATCGTTTGCAGTGCTTCGGCATCAAGTCCCCGTTCCTTGAAGCGGGTTTGATAAAACGGAACATGTTTCATCACATGACGAACGGTCTCTCGTAGACTTGTCAGTTGTAAGCGGGTCCGTTCTTCCGCTTCCATCGTTTCCAGGATTTCGTTATACAAGTGGCACCCCTTCCCGCGTCTATATAACACAATAAATAAACGTTCGTTTTAAAATGGTTATACCATTAAACTACGATACGTTCACAATGTTGTCAATCCTTCATTTTGTTAAAAGCTCCCAACTTTCTTAAGATCCGTCTTTATTTCGATTAAATATGTGAATAAAGACCTTTCCTATAGAGAAACTCAAAAAAAGATATTTCTTTTTGGAAAATATTCCTGAAATTGTTTGCTCATTTTGTAACTGATTGATAAAATATCGTGTGACAAGTGTTATACTGTTTTTGGTAAGACCAGCTCTGGTCAGGGGTAAGGGGGAATCGACGTGAAAAACGGTTTGTCGCTCGGCGACTCTGCGGTGATCGAGACGACTGTCACAGAAGAAATGTTTGCACAGTTTGAGGGTGTGGTTGTCCATCCCGCCTATTCGACCGTCTCGATGGTCTATCATATGGAATGGGCCGCCCGAAAACTCATCCTTCCTTATCTGGAAGAACAGGAGGAAGGTGTCGGTGGATCTGTTTCCTTAAAGCATGTAGGAATGGCGACACTCGGATCGAATATCCGGATTGAAGCCGTTGTCAGCGAACTCACACCCGGCCGCGTATTGGCAAAAGTCGAAGTCAGACACGGCAATCGTGTCATCGGTCTTGGGGAAGTCAAACAGATTATCTTAAATAAGCAGCTGATTCAGGAAAAGTTGACGCCGCATGTTTTTTGAACTTAAAAATGAAAGCGCTTACTAAAGTCAGGAGGATGTTTTTATGAACATGTTGAACCCATCCACAAATCCATCGCTATCGATCATGGAAAAAATCTCAGGTCACGAGCAGGTCGTTTTTTGTAACGATCCCGTGTCCGGTCTGCAAGCGATTATCGCCATTCATGATACGACACTCGGCCCTGCCCTCGGTGGTTGCCGGATGGCACCGTATTCGACCGTCGACGAAGCACTCGACGATGCCTTGCGGCTGTCACGCGGCATGACGTATAAATGCGCCGCAGCCGACGTCGATTTCGGCGGCGGAAAAGCCGTCATCATCGGCAATCCGGCGACGGACAAAACACCTGAATTGTTCCGTGCTTTCGGACGATTCGTCGATTCGCTCGGCGGACGGTTTTATACCGGAACGGACATGGGCACGACGATGGATGATTTCGTGCATGCCAGCCGCGAAACGTCACGGATCGTCGGGATTCCGGAAGCATTCGGCGGCAGCGGCGATTCATCGATTCCGACGGCAGAAGGTGTCATTTACGGTTTACGGGCAACTGTCGAAACCTTATACGGATCCGATGACTTGAGCCGGGCCAGTTATGCCGTCCAGGGACTTGGAAAAGTCGGCTATAAAGTCGCCGAACAGTTATTATCCGCCGGCGCGAATCTGTATGTATCCGATTTGAACGAAGCCGTTCTCGCTGCTCTCGTCGAGCAGGCGGAAAAAACACCGGGAACGGTTCGTGTCATTTCCGCTCATGAAATTCACCTGACGGATGCGGATATCTTTGTCCCGTGCGCCTATGGCGGTGTCATCCAGGCGGCGAATATCGGACAGTTGCAGTGTAAAGCCATCTGCGGGTCGGCCAACAACCAGCTGGCCGACGATGCGCTGGCACTCGAATTACAGCAACGCGGCATTTTATATGCGCCCGATTATATCGTCAACGGCGGCGGTCTGATTCAAGTCGCCGACGAACTGTACGGGGCGAACCATGAACGTGTCCTGTTAAAAACGAAACATATCTATGATGCGGTGCTCGAAGTGTTTAACGAGTCGCATGCAGAATCGATCACGACACTCGAAGCCGCCAACCGGATGTGCAACAAACGGATTCAGATCCGTTCCCGTCATAACAACATCTTTACGAATACGATCAAACCGAAATGGAACATCCGTAACGACTAATGGAGGTGACACCAATGGAAACCGAATTTCCGATTTACCGGATCCTTGATGATGCGGGACACTTGATCGATACATCTAAAACCGATTTGCTGACAAAAGACTTGAGCCTCGCCCTGTTCACACATATGAACCGAATTCGGACGTTTGACCGGAAAGCGATCAATCTCCAACGTCAAGGACGGCTCGGCACCTATGCGCCGTTCGAAGGACAGGAAGCGGCACAGGTCGGCAGTGCTTATGCGTTGCAGGACAAAGACTGGGTCTTCCCGACCTACCGGGATCACGGAGCGACACTGACGTTTGGCGCCGATATGGTCCGGACGTTCTTATATTGGAACGGGCGCGTCGAAGGCTGTGTGCCGACGGATGAGCTGCATATCTTCCCGCCCGCTGTTCCGATCGCCACACAAATTCCGCATGCCGTCGGTGCGGCCTGGGCGGAAAAACGAAAAGGATCGACACAAGTCGCTGTCGCTTACTTTGGCGACGGAGCGACGTCGGAAGGTGATTTTCATGAAGGTATGAACTTCGCCAGCGTTTTCCAGGCTCCGGTCATCCTGTTTAATCAAAACAACGGCTATGCGATTTCCGTCCCGATTCAAAAACAGATGCATTCGGAAACGATTGCCCAAAAAGCATTGGCATACGGTATGCCAAGTGTACGGATTGACGGCAATGACGTGTTCGCCGTGTATTTCACGATGCAAAAAGCACTAGAGCGGGCTCGTTCCGGTGGCGGTCCGACATTGATCGAAGCCGTCACGTGGCGCTTCGGTGCCCATACGACTGCGGACGATCCGTCGAAATACCGCGATCAGGAACGCTCCCGGGACCGAGTGGATCCTCTCGAGCGACTAGAAGCATTCATGAAAGAACAGGGCTTTTATGATGAGCAGGAGATCGAAACGATTCGGTCCCGTCATCAGGAAGAAGTCGAAGCCGCCGTCAAGACGATGGAATCCTTCCCGCCGCCTGACGTCAATGATTTATTTGACCATACGTTTGCAACATTACCGGACGATTTAGTCCGTCAAAAAACGGATTATCTGACTGCAAGGGGGAATTGACATGGCGACACCTATCAATCGGCAAACAGAGATGACGCTCGTCCAGGCTGTCACCGATGCTTTACGGACAAAACTGACGGACGATGAGACGACGCTCGTACTCGGAGAAGATGTCGGAAAAAACGGCGGTGTCTTCCGGGCAACGGACGGTTTGCAGGAAGAGTTCGGGGAAGACCGGATCATCGATACGCCGCTCAGTGAAGCGGGCATTGTCGGAACATCGATCGGTCTCGCGGTCAACGGATTTAAGCCGATTGTCGAAATCCAATTTCTCGGTTTTATCTATCCTGCTTACGAACAGATCATGACCCACGTCTCACGGATCCGGATGCGGACAATGGGACGTTACGGTGTACCGATGGTCATCCGTGCACCTTATGGCGCCGGCATTCGGGCACCGGAAATCCATTCCGACAGTACGGAAGCGCTGTTTACTTCGATGCCCGGCCTGAAAGTCGTCTGCCCTTCGACGCCGTATGATGCGAAAGGATTATTGATTGCCGCCATTGAAGATCCGGACCCGGTCCTGTTCCTCGAGTCGATGCGGAGTTACCGGGCCTTTAAGGAGCCGGTTCCGAGTGAAGCGTATACGATTGAAATCGGTAAAGCCAACTGCATCACCGAAGGGCAGGACGTGACCCTGATTACCTGGGGAGCAATGGTTCAAGTCGCACAAAAAGCCGCGACGGAAGCCGCGACCCGTGGTATCTCCTGTGAAGTGATTGATTTACGGACCCTTTATCCGCTGGATCGTGAAACGATTTCAGCATCGGTCCAAAAAACCGGCCGGGCCGTGATCATTCATGAAGCCCAGGCAACGGGTGGTCTTGGAAATGATCTGCTTGCGCTGATCAACGATACTTCGTTCTTATATTTACGGGCACCGGTTGCCCGCGTCACCGGGTTCGACGTTCCTGTTCCATTATTCGCCCTGGAGGACCATTACATCCCGACGCCGACGCGTGTGCTTGAAGCGATCCAGCGTACGGTCGATTTTTAAGGAGTGAACGTGATGATTGAAGTAAAGCTGCATGACGTCGGTGAAGGGATGACGGAAGGTGAAATCGCGAACTATTTGGTCCGGGTTGGGGATCGTGTCACAATTGATCAGCCTGTCGTCGAAGTGTCGACCGATAAAATGGTCGCTGAATTACCGGCACCGGTTTCCGGTGTCGTTACGGACCTCATCATCCCTGTCGGTCAAACCGTCTCGGTCGGTACGGTCCTATTATTGATTGAAGCCCTTGAAACAGAAACGGCCGTAACTGCGGAACAACCGATCCAGCAGACGACGGAACAAATCAAAGTCCGGCCGCCTGTTGTCACACCGGCTGTTCCGTCAAATAATCGGCGTGTCTTGGCTACACCGTACACGCGTAAAATCGCACGTGATCATGGAATTGATTTGGAACAAGTTCCGCCTTCCGATCCGTCAGGTCGTGTGACAGAGGAAGATGTCCGGCGGTTCCTTGATGCCGATACTTCCGTCGAGAAAACCGATGTCGTCGAACAGACAAGTACACTTTCCGCTAACCCGGTCGAAACGATTCCGTTCCGAGGCATCCGGAAGCAGATCGCTAAAAAAATGACACAGTCGCTCTTTACGATTCCGCATGTCACGCATTTCGAAGAAGTCGATATGACCCGCCTGCTCGCCTTACGCGAAGAATTAAAGACGGCCGGTAAACCGATCAGCGTCAACGCCTTTTTCATTAAAGCCTTGATCGTCGCACTGAAAGACTTCCCGGTCTTTAACGCTAAACTTGATGAGGCCAACGAACAGATCATTCTCGAGCAACAGTTTCATATCGGCGTCGCAACCGAGACGGCAGATGGACTGATTGTGCCGGTCGTCCGTGACGCTGACAAATTGACGATGCAACAGTTGCACACGCGTGTCGCAGAACTGTCGGCCCGTGCCAAGACAGGCGATTTACGCGCTGCAGACCTGAAACCAAGCACGTTCACGATGAGTAATGTCGGTCCCCTCGGAAGTACGGGAGCGACGCCAATCATCAACTATCCGGAAACTGCTTTGATTGCTTTCCATAAAACAAAAAAACGGGTCTGTGTTGACGACCACGATCAAATCGTCATCCGTTCGATGATGAATCTCTCGATGTCCTTTGATCACCGCGTCGCCGACGGCGCAACGGCCGTTGCTTTTACGAATCGGTTCGCCGGATTGATCGAACACCCCACTACTTTATTGATGGAGCTGATTTAAATGGTCGTAGGTGAACTGACGCAAGAACGTGATTTAGTGATTCTTGGCGGTGGTCCAGCCGGTTACACCGCTGCGATCCGTGCCAGTCAACTGGGCCGGACCGTCACTTTGATTGAACAGGCACAAATCGGCGGACTTTGTTTGAACAAAGGGTGTATTCCGTCTAAAGTCGTTGCTCATGCCGCAGAAGTCAAACTGCAAACGAAACATATGACTGCTCTCGGCTTCTCGTTTCATCCGACACATGATTTCAGTCAATTGGTCGAGTACCGGGAACGGACCATCCGTCAATTACGAACCGGAGTCGAAGCGCTCTGTCAGGCCAACGCAATTGAAGTCGTTCACGGAACGGCTTCCTTCTTGGCGGATGACCGGATCGGTGTCGAGCTCGGGCATCAGTTTGATACGTACCGGTTTAACGATGTCGTGATTGCGACCGGCAGTCACAGCATCAAGCAAGATGCCCCTTCCGTACTGAATGCCGAACAGTTATATCAATTGACCGAGTTACCCGAACGTCTCGTCATCATCGGACAGGACTATATCGCGATTGAAGCCGCCATGAATTTTCAAGCCCTCGGGACGTCAGTCACACTGATTGCAGATGCATTCGATTTTGATCCGAGTCTCGACAAAGAGTTGCGGCGTCTCTTTAAAAAACAAAAAATCCAGTTGGTCACCGGTACCGTCACGGCAATCGAAGCTCAGGAGGACGTGACCGTGACTGTTGTCAAACAGGGGCAGGAAACGACCTGGTCCGCTTCTTTCCTGTTTCACTCGTTACCCCGGGTTCCGCATACGTTGGAGCTTGGGCTTGAACGAATCGGTGTGACGTTAGCAGAAGACGGAACGATTCCCGTCGATCCATTCGGACAGACGAACCGTCCTCACATTTATGCCATCGGCGATGTGACACCCGGTCCCGCTATTGCAACACGTGCCATCCACGAGGCAAAACGGACCGCTGAACATCTGAGCGGACAGTCGGCTGATACGACGGTTCCCTATTATCCGACCATCATCCGCTCCCTTCCGCCCATTGTCTCGATCGGCTTGACGGAACAAACGGCGACAGACGCCGGTCATTCGTTCCGGACCGCGCAGTTCGCACTTAACGCCAATGGAGCGACGACCATCGAAGGAGGCAGCGGGTTCATCAAAGTGATTTCCGATGCGACGACCAGTCTCATCCTCGGTATTCATATGATCGGCGAAGGTGCGATCGAACTGGCCGGTGTCTTTGCTCAAACTCTTGAACTGCATGCGAAAGAAGAAGACGTCCGCTTCCCGGTCATGCCGCATCCAAGTCGGAACGAAGCCTTTACGGAAGCCGTCGAAGCTTTGCTCGGACAGGCGATCCATTTACCGCCTCGTCAGCAGGATGTCTTAACGAAGTCGTAAGTTGCAACCGGACCGTTCCTTTTCCTGGGTAACGGCCGGTTTGTTGTTTGGATTTTTAGTGCGAAGGAGGTTAGACGATGGAAGTCTACTTTACACGGTTGAACTGGAACGACACATCCTTTCCCATTGCGGCATCGGAAACCGGACTCTGTTATGTTGGTGCGTTAAATGAACCGTCGAACTTATTTGACGACTGGATCCGAAAGCATTTACCCCGGGCTGAACTGATTGAGCATCCACGTATCATGCAACCGTATCAAGAACAACTCCTCGAATACTTAGACGGGACACGCACCCGGTTCTCGCTCCCGCTTCATTTGATCGGCACCCCCTTTCAATTGGACGTTTGGCAGGCTTTATGTCAGGTTCCATACGGTGTGACGGTAACGTATTCAGATATCGCCCAACAGATTTACCGGCCTAGTGCGACACGTGCTGTCGGAACCGCCATCAGTAAAAATCGTGTTTTGATTGTCGTTCCCTGCCACCGCATCGTCGGCAAAAAAGGCGACTTAACCGGTTACTGGGGCGGTCTGAACATGAAACGTCAGCTGTTAGAGATCGAACAGGTCTCGTCCTCGAAACTCCCTTTCCTGTGATTGAAGAATATCGGGAAACACTTGGTTCATACACAAAAAGGGACTGACTCAAAAGTCACTCTCTATAAAAATCAGGGTGGCGGAATGATAGTCCGCCACCCTGATTCCGTAAAAAAAAGAATCACTCGCCTTCACGCGACTCCTACAGAAAAAAGCGCAAACTGGCCGGTGTCTCACCTGAGGAAAAGGCGTGAAAGAAACAGTGTTTGTTCGCTCGAAATCGCTTCCTAGGGAAAAACAAGCAGGAGCGACCCAGCAGCAAAGCGATGCGGCGCGATGCTTGTCCCAGGAAAACGATTCGAAGCGAACAAAAAAGCGGTTCTTCTCGATCAAGAGAAAAACCGCTACTTTGTCTTCAGTCTGAGGCGCCGGATTTTACTCCGACGCCCCTGCTATGAAAAAAGATAATCCAGGGTATCCCGTTGGTTCAATCGTTATTTACACCAAACCGGTAAGTCGTTTCCCAGTGGTAGGTCTGATTTGGTTTAACCAAAATATCTGGGAAACTAGGTTCATTCACTGCATTCGGATGAACCTGCGTTTCAAGACACAGTCCGAGTGAAGGACGGGAACGGACACCGCGGATTTCATAATCCGTCTCGAGTTGCGTCCCGGTGTAGAGGATGACGACGGGTTGATTGGTTGTCACTTCAAGAGACCGGCCACTTACCGGGTCTTCCAACCGAATCGGCTGTCCGGATAAAAGAAACGGATGATCGTAGCCGTTCCCTGCGGCTGCCGTTTCCGGATGACCGGATTCCGCTCCGCTTCGAATCAGTCGTCCCGTTCGGAAATCAAGAGGTGTTCTTGTCACGTCCTGCAGCTGACCGGTTGGCAGCAAATCCGCTCCGACAGGCAAGTACATCTCACTTGGAATCGTCAATTGATGGTCGAGGATATCCCGTTGTAAGTTCCCCGACAAATTCCAGTACGTATGATTCGTCAGGTTTAACGGTGTCGTCTGATCCGTCGTCGCGTGCATCGTCAACGTCAAGACGAGACCTTCGAGCTGATAGACTGCATCGAGTGTGACGTTGCCGGGATACCCTTCCGCTCCGTCCGGACTGAACAGACGGAGATGAAGGCGATCCGTCGCGGCCTCGACGACCTCAAAAAGCGCTTGATCAAATCCGTGGATTCCTCCGTGCAGATGATGGGTTCCATCGTTTGCCGCGAGCGGATAGACGGTTCCTTCGACTTCCATCTGCGCTTGTCCGATCCGTCCTGCGACCCGTCCGACGATTGCCCCGAAGTACGGGGAGTGGTCCTGGTATTCCTTAACGGTATCAAAACCTAAGACGACACTCTCCATCCGCCCGTTTCGATCTGCAACGCGGATATCATTGATGATGCCGCCGTAGTTCCAAATTTCGACTTCGATTCCCGGTTGCGTCAGCGTGTGACAAATGAGATCCGTCTCCCGGATCAATGCTGTCTGTTTCGTCATCGTCGATCACCTGCCACTTGGCGGCTGACCGTTTCAAGAAAGCGGTCAAGTCCCGCCTGCCCGTCCGGCGTCTGTTTAAAGACACCACAATCTTCGAGTCCGCGGACAAATTTTGCTGCGACCGCTTGCCGGACATAGTCCGTCACGTCTTGTCCGGTGTACGCCGCTTTCAATTCCGTTGCCCATTCTTGATGCGACGGAGCCGTCGAATCAGCCGTCCCTACGATGAACTGTTCGACTTGCTCAAGTTCATTTAACAGACGGGCCGGCAGCACCGCAAGGCCCATCACTTCAATCAAACCGATGTTTTCGCGTTTGATATGGTGAATGTCGGCATGCGTATGAAAGATGCCGTCCGGATGTTTTTCCGATGTCCGGTTGTTACGCAAGACGAGATCAAGTTCAAAGCGTCCGCCGCGCATCCGGGCAATCGGTGTCACCGTATTGTGGCGGACACCGTTCGTCGCCGCAAGAATCTCATGCTCGGCATCTTCGTATGTCAACCAGGTCTGATAGACCTCGTCCGCCGCATTAAGCAACGCGGAAGCGTCTAGACTGCTCAGACGAACGACCGTCAACGGCCAATGCAACGTTTCACCGGTGACGTCCGGGTGATCCGGTAAGCCAAACTTCTGTAATGTCTTTGCCCGATCCATCGCAAATTCATACCGGCCGCCCTGATAATGATCATGCGTCAAAATCGATCCGCCGACGATCGGCAGATCAGCATTGGATCCGGCAAAATAATGCGGGAACTGCGCGACGAATTCAAGCAATCGCGCAAAGGCTTGGCGGTTAATGACCATATCCCGGTGCTCCTGCGACAGGATGATGCTGTGTTCGTTGTAATAGACGTACGGTGAATATTGTAACGCCCAAGATTCGCCACTGAGTGACAGCGGTACGATCCGGTGATTCGCACGGGCCGGATGATTGCTCCGTCCGGCATAGCCGACGTTTTCAACACACAAGAGACAGGTCGGGTACGTTGATTCGACGGCTTCTGTCTGGGCTGCCGCAATTTCACGGGGATCTTTTTCAGGTTTTGACAGGTTAATCGTAATATCGATTTCCCCGTAGACCGTGTCCGCCTGATACTGAATATTTTTAGCGATGCGTTTTGTCTGGATGTAATTATTCGCTTGACTGAGCTGATAAAAATAGTCAGTCGCCTGTTGCGGATGTTCCGCGTACAGCTGACGGAAAGTCGAAGTGATCTGAGACGGGCGATCGACGAACACATCCATCAATTCTGCCGCTAACCGTTCTTTTTCGTCCAGACGCGGTGCCAGCTTCCCGGCCGTGATCTGTCGTTCAATCATCTCGTCCAAAAGATCAGGAATCGGACGCGTCCCGACAGTTCCCGGATCCACGTATGCAGCTTCCCCGAGCAAGGATAAGAGCCGGTTTCTTGCATAGACCGTATCTTCCGGCTCGATTAACCGTTGACGGACCGCCTGCTCTGTTAATTGTTTGATGAGTTCATTCATCGCCATTCACTCTCCTAACTCTCTCTTTAGCGTACAGGTGTTTTGTAGCCTTGCGGACGCTGTTCATGCCAACGCCATGCATCTTGAATGATGGTGTCGATTTCTGTCCGGCGCGGTGTCCAGCCGAGGACCGTTTTCGCTTTATCAGAACCTGCAATCAACGTACTCGGGTCTCCGGCGCGTCGTGCGACCACCTGTTCCGGAATCGCATGTCCCGTTACGCGGCGGGCCGCCTCAATGATTTCCCGGACCGAAAAGCCGCGGCTGGAACCGAGATTAAAGACGTCACTCGTGTTGCCTTGTTTTAAATATTCCAGTGCCAACAGATGAGCATCGATTAAATCCTCGACATGGATGTAGTCGCGGATACACGTGCCGTCTTCCGTCGCATAATCATCACCGTAAATCGAAATCACCGGCCGCTGACCGTTGGCGACTTCGAGGACAAGCGGAACGAGATGAGTTTCCGGTGTATGATCTTCTCCGATTTCACCCGTTGCGCGTGCTCCGGCAACATTAAAGTAGCGGAGCGCGACATAGTTCAGACCATATGCCGTTTCACACCAACGCATCATCTTCTCCATCATCAGCTTCGTTTCACCGTAAGCATTCGTCGGATTCGTCGTGGCCGTCTCAAGAATCGGCATCTGTTCCTGTTCACCGTATGTCGCAGCTGTCGACGAGAAGACGATTTGCTTCACGTCATGTGCCATCATGGCTTCGAGCAACACTTGTGTGCCGTAGACATTGTTATCAAAATAAGCGAGCGGGTGCTCCATCGATTCGCCGACTAACGAAAAGGCCGCAAAATGTACGACCTGATCGATGGTTTCCTTCTCAAACACCGTGTCAAGGAAAGCACGATCCCGAATATCCCCTTCGTAAAAACGGGCTTTCGGATGAACCGCTTCCCGGTGTCCCGATTTTAAATGATCGATGACAACAACATCTTGTCCGGCATCGACCAGTTGATAGACTGCGTGTGATCCGATATATCCTGCTCCACCTACTACGAGTACTGCCATTTAGATGACCTCCTGTTCGACTTCTCGTGCTCCATCGCCAACGGTTGCCGTATAAAACGATGCCGGATAACCGATTTCGGTCTCATACGCGTGTCCGACTGCCGTCATGAATGTTTCCACTGTGTCGTCTTCAACGATTGCAATCGCGCAGCCGCCAAAACCGGCACCTGTCATCCGGGCACCGAGAACTCCCGGTTGCGCCCAAGCGGCTTCGACCAATGTATCGAGTTCTTTCCCCGTTACTTCATAATCGACCCGTAACGAACGGTGGGAAGCGTTCATCAGTTGACCAAATGCTTCGAGCCGGTCTTCTTTGAGTGCATCCAGTGCCTGCAATGTCCGTTCATTCTCAGAAATCGCATGCCGGGCCCGTCGTTCCAATCGTTCGTCCTCAAACGAAACCGTTTCGAATTCATTCATCGACCATTGACCAAGCGTTTCATACGGACGGTACTGTTTCAGATAAGCGAGCGCCGCTTCGCATTCCGAGCGGCGTTCATTGTATTTTGAATCTGCCAGTTCACGGCGTTTGTTCGTATTCATGATGATGATCGTATAACCGGACAAATCAAGCGGTGCATACGTGTACTCAAGCGTCTCACAGTCAAGCAACAGTCCGGATCCTGCTTTGCCCATACCAATTGCAAACTGATCCATGATGCCGCTGTTGACGCCGATGTACTGGTTTTCGACCTGTTGACCGTATTTAACGAGGTCAATCCGATAGATATCCAGATTGTACAGTTTATCGAGTAAGACACCGATGACGAGTTCGAGTGACGCGGACGAAGATAATCCGGCACCATTCGGGATATCACCTTTAATTAAAATGTCGCACCCTGTATCAATCCGGTAACCGGCTTCCCGTAAGACATGAATCATTCCTTTGGCATAGTTGGCCCAGCCGTGGGCAGATTGAGGCGTCAAGTCATCACCTGCGACTTCAATGATCCCGTCATCTTCAAAATTCAGCGAATAAAACCGAAAGACCGCATCGTCCCGTTTTCGGGCGACCGCATGGGTGCCGAGCGTCAAGGCACACGGAAAGACATGACCACCGTTATAATCTGTATGTTCTCCGATCAAGTTAATCCGGCCCGGTGCAAAAAAGCGGTGGGTCGACGATTGACCGAATTGTTGTTCGAAAATCTGTTCTAATGTCTGGTCTGTCATACGATCGGCTCCTTTGACTCTGATGTAGGGATGCTGCGATGAACCGGTTGGATCCGCAGGCAACGTGCTTCATAATCGTTCGTGTAGTTCCAGGTCAAACCTTGTTGCATCAAATAAGCACCGCTCAGTTGACGATCTTCAACCTGATAGAGTGTGGTTTCCTCAAGGCCGGCTAACCGGAAACGGTAGTGACCGATTCCGTGTTTACGCATCGGGGCGACCGCCAGGATCACCGTTTGATCGTTTGATGTATACTGCATCAGCGAGGTCGTCACGCGGTCCGCTTTCAACCGGTACTGACGGCCGAATTGAACGGTTTCCCGAATCGTTTTGTACGTCGCAATCCATTCCGCCGCTTCCGCCAATTCTTCCGTTGTCCATTCGCTTAAGTTACCGCCGATGCCGAGCGTTCCCTGCATCGAAGACACGAAGCGTGTCGCAAGCGATAAGTTCCGACCGTTGAGCCAGTTCGGACCATCCGTCACCCAGCAACTCATCATCTTCGCATTGTAGGCAAAGGAGAAATCGTGTTGGATTGTCAAGCGATCCAGTGGATCCGTATTGTCACTCGTCCAGACTTGTTCCGTCCGTTTGAGAATTCCGAGATCAATCCGTCCGCCGCCTCCGGCACACGCTTCAAAATCAACTTCCGGATGACGGACGCGCAATCCGTCAAAAATCCGGTACAGCGCATCGACATGCCGCTTCCATAATTCCTGTTGTTCTGCCGGTGTCGCACCCGGGAGAGCCGGTTCCGAAAACGCACGGTTCATATCCCATTTGATGTAATCAATGGCGTGGGTTGCGAGCAGTTCATCCATCATCCGGAATACGAATTGTTCCACCTCCGGCAAGCCGAGATTCAAGACAAACTGATTGCGTGATGTCGTCCGACGGGCACCGGGACTATGATAAATCCAGTCAGGATGGGTCCGGTATAAATTTGAATCCGGATTAACCATCTCCGGTTCGACCCAAAGTCCAAATGACATGTTTTGTTGTTTCACATAATCAATCAACGGCGTTAATCCGTTCGGAAACTTCTCCGGATTGACGACCCAGTCGCCAAGACCGGCTTGATCGGAGTTTCGTTCACCGAACCAGCCGTCATCGACGACAAACAGTTCACAGCCGATGGCAGCGGCTTGATCCACCAGTGTCCGTTGACCATGTTCCGTCACGTCAAAATAGGTCGCTTCCCAGGAGTTATAGAGCACAGGCCGGACCTTGTTCCGGTCCGATTCCGGCATGATGATGTCACGCTGGAAATCATGGGCGCGGGCACTCATTCCGGCAAAGCCGTCTGCCGCGTATCCGATATAAAATTCCGGTGTCGTAAGATGCTGACCGGCTTCAAGTCGCCAGCTGAAATCAAACTCATTCATCCCGCCCGATAGTTGGACGAATCCGAAGGCATCCTGCTCGAAGTGCATCGACCAGTTGCCGGAATAAGCGAAATGTCCGTAAATGACTTCGCCGGCTGATTCCGTTGCGCCGTGTTCCAAAGCGAACCAGGGATTTGCCTGGTGACTCGTCACACCCCGTCGGCTGTCAATCGTCTTACGTCCCGGTGTCAGCGGTGTGACTTGTTTTTGGAATTCACCGGTCCATGTTCCCGCGAAGTGGTGTAAGTTCAAGTCCGGTCGTTGTAAAATCCCCATCGCAAACGATTGGGCCGTCGTCAACCGGACGGATTGTGTTCCTGTGTTTTCAATCACGAGTGATCGCCCGATCATATCGTACGTTTCGTACAAGTCGTATTTGATACCGACCCGGAGTTCCTGTAACGAATCAAACAACCATAAGATCAATCCATTGCCGGATTGTTCGGCGCGTTCAAAAACGAACTGACTGATTCGTTGCCCGTCCTCCCGTTCTGATTTTAAAGTCGGTTCTGTGTAGACCATCTCACCAAATGGAATGAAGTCATAGACCGCAACCCCGTCCGGCGATTCAAATGAGCTGTGTGCCAGGACCGGATTCGGTAAGGCTTCATAGTCGGATGGGTACGGCAGACGCGCTCCAAAATACGTATGCAACACTTTGCCGTGCTGTCCGATTGTCACGACATGCGCGACGTGTTGTCCTTCGAGGACGAAACGCTGATTCGGCAGTTCAAGAATGGCCATGGTCGTTCTCCTCCTTACGTTGTCAGAATCAGCGTCTCGAGTGGGGCGAGCGTCACTGTTCCACTATATGTCTCGTTCGTATTCAACTCTTGATAGGCAGCATCGAGCACAACGTCCCGGCTTGCTTTCGTATCGTGATTCATCAGGAAGAGGAAATCACGTGTCTCACCATGACGGCGTACAATCTCGACTTGATCCGGTGCTTCAAACGTTTGAACACCGGCATCGAGAAACGCTTGACGGTAAATCGTATCGATCATCGCATCGTCAATCGATGCGCCGATATAGGTAATCATTCCTTTGTATTCGTTGCGTGTCACGGCAGCGACGCCGTCATAAAACGTATCGCGGTAGACAGCAAGCGGTTCGGCTGTCGTCGGTGTAATCAAATCACACCAGAGACGGGCCGGTGAGCCTTGTCCCGCGAATTTTCCGATCCCTTCCACCCGGTTTTCCTGCACGGCTTGCAACGATTCGTACTCATCGATTTCAATCCCGGCATACGTTGCGAACTGACCAGGCAACGTCAGCGGCAGGACATTGTTGTGCGGATCCTTGACGCCGGTCCGGTACGTAAAGATGACGTGTCCGCCCTGCTCCATGTACTCAATTAATGACTGGTCGAATGTCGGATTCGTCAGGAAGTACAGCGGCACGATGATTAATTTATATTGATCCAGCTTGTCTCCCGGGAAGACGATATCCGTCGACGCTTGACGCCGGACGGCACCACCGTAGAAACGGACGAACTCGGTCCGGAAATCAAACGCATCACTGTGCGGCTGATGGGTCCAGGCCCAGACGTTTTCTTGATCGAAATAGACGCCGACTTCCGCCCGATAGCTACTCGCGTTGATTTCGTCACCAAACGTGTTCAGTTCGGTCATAATTTGTTTGACTTCGTTGAATTTACGCTTCGGTTTTCCGTCGTGATCGATGATTCCATGACAAAACTCTTCCGTTCCGAACAACGCCGCCCGGAAGCGGAAATAGACGATGGCTTCCGCACCGCGGGCGACCGCCTGGTACGTCCATAAGCGGATATGACCAGGGCGCGGCAGGTAACCGATTTTACTCCAGCCTTGTGCTCCGCTCAGTTGTTCCATGACCCAAAAACCTTTCCCCTGTTTCGAGGAGCGGCAGAGATCGTGGTCACTTGCCATCTTCTCGAATCGGTTCGGCTCCGGCAGACCTCCCCAGACCGGATAGTTATCAAAGGCGACATAATCAAGATCCTGTGCCATCTGTTGCTGATTGACGGCCATGTCGCTGTATACGAGGTTATGGGTAATGAAGGCCTCCGGATGGATATGTTCCCGGAGCGCATCGACTTGCAGTTTGTTGTAATGGTTGTAACCGTCGGCACAGAAACGGTCGAAGTCGACAAGTAACGACGGGTTATGTTCCTGATAGACTTTCCGCGGCACCGGGATTTGCTCCCATGCCGTATAGGTCTGACTCCAGAAGACGGTTCCCCATGTTTCATTTAACGCATCGAGCGTGCCGTAACGGTTTTTGAGCCAAACCTGGAAAGCAGACCGGTCGACATCGCTGTAGGAACGGTCTGATTTCTCATGACCGTATTCGTTGTCCGTCTGCCAACCGATGACACGCGGGTGTTTTCCATAGCGTTTCGCCATTTCTGTCGTGATGGCAACGGAAAAATGTTGGTACGTTTCGCTGTGAACCGTATAGTGGCGACGGGCTCCGAAACTGATTGTCACGCCGTGCTCGTCTGCTGGAAGAATCTCCGGATACTTGTGACACATCCACGCCGGTGGTGTTGCCGTCGGTGTCCCGAGGACGATGTCAAAACCGGCGGCACTCAAGCGTTCGATGATATCGTCCCAAAACCGGAAATCGTAAACTCCTTCTTCCGGCTCCATCATCGTCCAAGCAAATTCCGCCAACCGAACGACGTTGACACCAAGTTCTTTCATCAATCGGAAGTCTTCCTCCCATAACGCACGTGGAGTTTGTTCCGGGTAATAATCGACGCCTAAATACATTGTGCTCCCCCTGACTCAAAACAAATTATTTTACTGCACCTGCCGTCATTCCTTTTTGGAAGAAACGTTGGAAGAAGATATAGAAGACCATTGTCGGTAAACTGATTAATACGAGTGACGCATAGATTTTCCCCGGATCACCGCCGAGCGCATCTTTGAAGAAGCTTGGTGCCATCGTGACCGTTTGATAAGCCGGATCCGTCATGAACGTCAAGACCATCAAATACTCATTCCACGAGTTGAGGAACGCATAGATCAACGCTGTCGCAAGAGCCGGTTTCGCGAGCGGCAACATGACTTTAAAGAAGACTTCCAAGATCGTTGCGCCGTCAATATACGCGGCTTCCATTAATTCGTTTGGTAATTCGTCAAAATATCCTTTGATCAGCATTAAACCGAACGGGAGGAAAAACGCGACTTCTGCCCCGATCAAACCCCAGTGGTTGTTGAGACCGTCAAACGAACGTAACGTGAAGAACAGTGGCACAATCATCGAAGCGACCGGTAACATCAGACCGGCGAGTACCATGTTGAACAACAGACGTTTGCCTGCAAATTCAAGTTTCGAAAAGGCGAATGCGGCAAACGCAAGAATCGTGATCGAGATGATGATCATGAAGAAGGCGACGAAGAAACTGTTAAAGACGAACGTCGGGAAGTTCGGGTTTTGCAGCGTTGCGATATAGTTTTCAAATCCGTTGACACGTAAGCTCTCCTTGAACATGACAAAGATCGGGAACAGCCAGACGATCGAAGCAAGCATCAGGACAAGGTTGATTACCCAACGGCTTTTTTTAGATTCTACATTCATGGGACGTTCCTCCTTAGTTATCCATTTTCTTTTGAACACGTAACTGGATGTACGTAATCAGTAAAGCGATTGTCAGCAAGATGATGGCAACGGCACTTGAAAAACCGACTTCTTGTTGCAGCATCGATTTACGGAACAGGTACGTCGAGATGAATTCTGTTGAAGAACCGGGGCCACCGGCCGTCGTGATCCAGACCAGGTCAAACGTCTTCAGACCACCGATGACTCCGAGAATCGATAACGTGAACGTCGTTCCTTTTAAGTTCGGGAAGACGATACTCCAAAGCGTCCGGAAGAATCCGGCACCATCGATTTTAGCGGCTTCAAAGATTTCTTTTTCAATTGTCAGCATCGCCATGTAGTACATGACCATCGATGAACCTGTCCATTGGAAGATGTTGATGGCGATGACCGAATAAAGCGCGATATCCGGGTCGCCGAGCCAGTTTTGCTCCAGGCTGCCGAGACCGATTGCACGGAGAAACTCATTGATGTATCCGAACTGGAAGTCGTAGATTTGTGAGAACGCGGCTCCAAGAACAACCGGACTCAGGACAACCGGAAAGAAGAAGACCGATTTCATCGCCGTGCGCAACGGTCCCTGTGTGTGCAGGAAGTACGCGAGAACCAAACCGATGAAGGCTTGAATCGTAACCGTCAAGATCGTGAAGATGAACGTATTTTTAAGCGAGAGGTAGAAATCCGGATCACGGAACATTTCCGCGTAGTTTTCAAACCCGACGAAGACTTTATCAAACGAAATGCCGTCCCACGAGAAGAACGAGTTATAGGCGTTGTAGAAAATCCCGTAATAGATAAACGCGACGACAAACAGGACGATGGGACCTACGAACGCCCAACCGACCATGTTTTGCTTCATTTTGCCTTTTTTCTTCTGTTTCGGAACATTCGGACGTGGTGCTGCTTTCAGCGTTTCCGCTTTCGGTTTGATCGGCAATTCTTGTTGCTCTGTCTGCATAACGATTTCCCCACTTTCTTGATCTTTAAAAATCAGGAAGTGGCACGCTGGGCGCACCACTTCACTGTATCGTTCTTATTTTTTCGATTGATCGGCTGCATCCTGAACACGTTGGAGTGCTTCTTTCGGATTTTGACCCGTCGCGATGTTTTGAAGTTCCTTACCGAGGATATCGTTCAGTTTCGTATCACGGATACCACGGCTTGCTACAGCTTTAGAAAGTGTTTCGTTCAGCATTTTGTACGACTCTTTTTCCCCTTCAGATGTGAAGGCAGCATCTGAATCGATTTTGACATCCTTGATTCCCGGTGCCATTTCGAACTCGCCCATGTAAACTTCCTGTCCTTCACCTTGGCTCATGAAGGCAACAAATTCAGCTGCACCTTCTTGTTGTTTTGACTCTTTATTGACGGCAAGTGCCATATCGATGGAAGCGATGATCGGCTGTTCTGTTCCGCCTGCAAGGTTTGGAAGTGGTGTGAAGCCAAGCTCATCTTTGATTTTCCATTTGTCTTTTTTCTCAGCTGTCGTCATCGAGTGGGCTTCCCATGAACCGATGACCCACATCGCTGCTTTTTTATCGAAGAACTGGTTCATCCCGTCATTGTATGTCGCAAGTCCGAGTGCCCCTTCTTGGAAGACTTTATCTTTGAAGAGATCCTGCCAGACCTGAGCAGTCTTGACCATCTCGTCGTCTGTCCATTTCGCTTCGCCGGACAAGACTTTTTGGATGTAACCCGGTGCGACCTGGTGGCTTAAGACGTTGTAGACATCAATGTCGATCCAGGCATCTTTTGCACCGAGCATCAAGGGAATGACTTTATCGCCGGACGCTTTGATTTTCTTGACAGCGTCGACTGTTTCTTTGTAGTTTTTCGGTGGTGTTACGCCGTATTTATCAAGCATCGTTTTGTTGTACATCAAGTAGGCTTGCCCCGTAAATCCGATTGGAACTGCATATTGTTTGCCGTCAATCGTCGTTTGATCAATTCCGAGCTCGACGAATTTATCTTTCCATCCTTTGCCCGCTGCTTTATCCATGTAAGAATCAACTGGTACGACACGGTCTTTGTACTGCTGGATCATTGGTTCTTTCAGACCGATGATGTCTGGTCCCTTACCAGATAACATCGCGACTTGAAGTTGTTTTTCATAGTCTTCACTGTACCGTTTGAATTCGACGACATATTTGTCTTGTGATTTGTTGAAGGCATCGACGACTTCCTTACCGGCTTCAGGCTGAGGTGCCCAGCCCCACCAGGAAATGATGGTTTTGCCGTCTTTTGTTGTCGCCTGTTTTTCATCTTCGCCGCCACAAGCGGCAAGTAATGCCGATAATGTCAGAACTGATGCCGCTGCAAGTACTTTGGTTTTTTTAAATTTCATGTGAGTGATCCCCTTTTGTATGTGAGTGGTCAAGCGTACTTTCTTAGCTGTTGCCCTTCAAGCTGTGCGTGTTGACACCATTGTTCGATGACTTCCATGCCAATCGGCATCCGTTGGAGTTGAATCAAAACTCGTGCAATCAGTCGCAGACGATAGTCGAGCGTGTCCACTTCCGGTGTCACGAACAGATAAAATTCTCCACCGAGCGTCAAACAACCTGCGGTGCGCATGTGTTGCATCAACACGCGTAGTTCAATGTATCCGTTCTCATTTTTTCGAAGATGAAGTTCTGAAGACCGAATCGTCAGTACCCCTTGTACGGACGACATTCGGAATTGAAAGACTCCATCTTGTCGTGGCCGAACGAGAACGCCGTCTTGATCTGCAGACCGCTTATCTCCCGGCTGTTGTTCCGTCATCTCTCCTGTCAAACGGTTCACGTAAAAGCCACGGATTGCTCCGTAACGCCCGAAAGCTTCACGGTAGGAAACCCATAAGTCCTCTGTTTCCATCTGCGCGACGCCCCCTTCTTTTTGTTTCAGCTTAACCGGTCCCTGCCGGTCTGCATCCACCTCCACTAGTTGATGAAAACTTAGTAAATTAAATTTATTATCTAACTTTAAGAAAACTATAGCACATGCTGTTTTGATTTGTAAACGGTTTCAAAAAATATTTTTTTCTTCGCTCTTTTTACAAAAAAAAAGCTTGTTGGATCCGGTGAAAACACCGTCATCCAGCAAGCTGTGTTTTAAATGGTTTGAAAAATACTGTTGGTTGCGAGTGCCGCTGCACTGAGTGCCCCCTGTTTTTCACTCCAGGGAACCATTTTGACATCGGTTTCACGTGAAGCGGTCGTCAAGGCCGTGTGCTCAACCCGTTCTTTGATTTGATCAACGATGGAAGGAGCCAGTTCGAACATCGGTCCTCCAAGTAAAATCCGTTTCGGATTGATCAGATGAATCGTATTCAGGACACCAATCCCGATGTATTCGCCGGCCCGTTGATACGCGGTTTTCGCATTCGGATCCCCGTCCGTCAGACGTTTTCTCAGTTCCGTCAGTGTTTTGACTTGCGGGTCAATGGCTTCAAAATCACGCAACAACGCTTTTTCCCCAGCCAATGCTTCGAGACATCCCCGATTCCCGCAGGAACAGATTGGTCCGTCCAAATCAAGCCGCATATGCCCGACTTCTCCTGTAATGTGATTTTCGCCGTCAATCAGCTTCCCGTCCAGGACATACGCCCCCCCAATTCCTTCTCCGGCATACAGATAGAAAAATTGATCGACTCCGACCCCTTCTCCGAATAACAATTCGAAGGAAGCGAGAGCCCGGACATCGTTTTCGATAAAAACAGGGTACGCAAACCGCTTTTCCAAATGCTCTTTTAAGGCGACATCATGGAGATGAAAACGAGGGGCAAACAGAATCACCCCGGTCTCCGGATTGACCATCCCGTGAACGGATATGCCGATACCGTGAATCGTCCCGACCTGCTCCGTCGCCTCAATCAGTTCTTCACACAACAGAACGACAGCCTCCATTAATTCTTCGTTTGTATCAAATTTTCCCATCGTTTCCACTTCATGAATCGTATTTCCGCTTAGATCCGCAATGACCCCGATAAAGCGGTGACTTGTCGCATCAATCCCGATGACATATTGTTCTTTCGCCACGAGTTCAAGCAAAATCGGCTTTCGTCCTCCGTTTGAGACGCCGAGTTCACGCTCTGTCACGAGTTGGTCGGCAATCAGTTCTCCGACGATATTTGAAACAGTCGGTTTCGTCAGTTTTGTTTGTTGTGCCAGTTCCACCCGTGAAATCGGTTGATGCATCCGAATCAAACGTAATACCAGTGCCCGATTGTAGGAACGCATCCACTTGGAATTTCGTGGCATCTCTTTAACCATGTTCGTCCCGCATCCCTTCCATTCTTGTCTCTATTTCTATTCTCGCATATTTTGTAAGGGATTTCATGGTTACCTGAAGATTCGTCCGCCATAACTTTTCCTCGAAAAAATTACGCTTCGTCATACGGTTGTTCGATGACAAGAACACGGCTTCCATCCGGATTTTCTGTCAGTTCCATTTCGATGATCGCTGTTCCGACTAACACGACGACCGGGAGATCCGGATCAGTTTTACGGAAAAATCCGACATGTCCCTGATACGTGTCCATATAATCCGCGAACAAAAATGTGCCGTTGACATGAATCTCATCCTGACTCGGATTAAATTCCAGATGAGGCACTCCAAAACGGGCTTCTCCGTTTAAATACAGCAAAGGTTTTTTTCCGATGACTTCACTTGATTCCCGCCGCATCTCAATCGCTCCTTCAGTCTCATAGTACAATCGGTCGGTTCCCCTCGTCGCAATGACGATCGGATTTCCTTGATATAAAACGATTTCTAAGATTTCATCTGCCTGTTCCACGTAATATCCGGTGGCGTCCGCCATCGCAAAACTGATCGTGTAGAGTTGCATCCACGAGACAATATCCGAAACTTCAACCGGCTTTAAAAAAAGGGCGGATACGAGATTCGTACCTTCTTCAGTCATGACAAGATTGACATAGATATCCGCCAACTGGATTGTCCGTACTTGGGTTGAAGGATATGATTCATCATAGTTTGATACCAATACCGCTTCGTAATAATCATCCATCTCTCGCAGTTCGAGTGGCGGCATACGACGATCAAAGTCGGCAATCTGGATGCGTTTCATGGGGAAGTGCCTCCTTTTTGTGAGTTCTCTTTTTGTCCTCAGTTAAGGATTACCCAATATCTGGTTCGCTTGCACTCCCCTAAAACAAAAAAATCACCCTGCAACCCAGGGTGATTGAATCATTTCCAATACAATTGATACAGCAGGTATAGGGCAAATCCAATGACTAAAATGACAGTAAAGATGTTGGCTGTTCCGAAAAAAAACGCGGTTGGCCGTTTCATTCCGATCTTCCGGTTTACGGTCCATCATGAGAACTCCTTTGCTAAAATCCATTTTTTTCTATCTTATACATAAGGAATTCTCGGGTTGACCGGAAAGAACCTGCCCGTTTAATTATTTTTTTGTACCGTTCGCAAAAAAGACAAGCGTTTCTTCTTCATCTGTCGTTAGTTCCCGTCCGACCAGTTCCCCATACAGCCGCTGCATCTCCGATAAATGGCCTGTCGCTTGTTTGGTCACTTCGATGATTTGGCGTAAGACGTACACTTCTTGCTCAAACGCCTCTTTTGCCATCGCTTCGCCGTGCGACCAGACATAGTAGTCCGCTTCGTATTCACCAATCGTATCCAACAACCGTGTCGTCTGATTGACCGTATAGTTCCATTCGGCGGAGAAAATGTCCGCATACATCGCATCTCCTAAAAACAAAACCCGTTCTTCCGGAATATAAACCAGCGCACTCCCTGGTGAGTGGTCATTCTCGACTTGACGCAACAGACACGTCACGCCTCCGAGATTGATTTCCAACTCCCCTGTGAAACGAATCGTCGGCAGGATGACTTCGATGTCCCGATCCTTTCCGAACTCCAGTTTGATGGCATCGGCACAAAACGGAATTTCAATGCCCTGGTGGATTCGTTCCTCCAGTGCCTCATCCGACCATTCGTAATCGACTATTTTCTGCATTTCTTCGACTGTCCGGTTCGTTGCAATCGTTGGTACAGCCATCTGTTTCATGCCAAAAATATGATCCCAGTGCCAATGTGTCAACACCACGAGATCCGGTCGTCTCAATCCGTGTTTTTCCACCTCATCCAAAAAGAGTGCCGCGTGCTGACTTGAGTTTCCGGCGTCAATCACAAGACTCCGCTCATCCCCCGTAATGACGGCAACGATCGGCCGGTCCGTCTCACTGACCGGCGTTTGATACCAGATCCGGTTCGTCAATTGTTTAAACTGTTGCATCCATATCGCCTCCTGTCTCTAGTATAACGAAACAGTCCATCCGGATGATGCCCGGATGGACCAGTCGAATCGACTTACTTCTTATTTTGCTTTTGACGGAACGGCCACCAGACACCCGGTCCAAACGATACTGTGATCGCCGGAATCAGGAGCGGTAAGACAATCAATCCATACAGGAGCAGACCTGTGATAACGATGGTTGCGATTTGAACGAGACTCAGGACACCGGACGGCATCATCGCGCCGAACGTTCCGGCAAGAATGATGGCAGCCGTGATGATGACGGATCCCATTTTCTTCATCGAGACGTACATCGCTTCCTTCGTCTCGAGTCCATTGATCGTTTCTTCCCGGAACCGGTCAAGCAGGAAGATCGAATAATCGATCCCGAGCGCGACGAGCATGACGAACCCGAAGAATGGAACGGCCCAGCTGATGCCGTCATAACCAAGACCGTTGACGAAGATCAGTTCAGCAATCGATACCGACGTATAGTACGTCAATAAGAGCGAACCAATCATAAACAGCGGCATGATCAATGAGCGGAACATGATTGCAAGGACGATGAACAAACTGATGATCATGATAATGACCGTCCGAGAGAAATCGGCTTTGGACGTATCATTTAAGTCACTATTGATGCTTGAGATTCCGCCGTACGCAACCTGCGCCTGTTCGAGCGGCGTATCTTTCAGTGTACTCGCTGTCGTTTTCTTGATGGCAGCAACCGTTTCGATCGCTTCCGGTGAATACGGATCATCATCCAGAATGACTTCGAATTTCAGACCGGTCTTGTCATCAATCGTATAACGGTCGATGACAGGCTCAAAGTCCTTACTCGATAAGGTATCTTCCGGAATGAACATCCCGGTACCGCGAATCGTTTTGGAGTTACCCATCTCTTTTAGGAAATCGGCAGCTTCTTTCAAACCGTCTTCGATTTTACCAAGCCCATCGTTAGCAGATCCGACACCATCCGCCAGTTGGGTTAATCCGTTACCCAGTTGACCGGCTTGTGCGCCTTGCGTTTCAATTCCGGTTGCCGCTTGTGCAATTCCCGTTTGAATTTGTGTCAACTGACCGGATAACGCTGTCAATGTTCCGACAGTTTGCGGAATGTTTTCCGCTGACTGTAATCCTTGACCGACAAGCGTTAACTGCTGATTGATTTGGCCGAGACCGTCTGCAGCCTGCTGCAATTGTGCTGCACCTGCTGACGCCTGGTCACCGGCCGGAAGCTGACCGCTGATTGTCTTCAGATTATCTTCCACAGTCTGTAGACCTTGGCCGACTTCACCGAGTCCGTCTTTGGCATCCGTCAGACCGGATGCGACTTGTTTCAGTTGTTGATCGACGTATAAATCGTCGATCACTTCACCAGTCGGACGCGAAATCGAGCGAACGGCTTTGACCCCGTCCAGTTTAACGAGTTCACGGCTCAACTGTTCTGCATATGGAACCGTTTTTTCAGTCACGATATTTTGATCGTCCTTCAGGATAATATTGACCGGCAATGACTCACCTGCACCAAAGCCGTCTGAAATGGCATTTAATCCTTTGACCGTTTCATATTTTGCACCAATCTCATCAACGGTGTTGAACGACAGATCGTCATCATATGTGAACAAGGTCGGAATCGTCACTACCGCGACAATGGCCATCGCAAGTAATGGACGACGAATCGATAATCCGCCGTACCGGGCCCACAAACGGCTGTCTTGGTGACTCGCCGCATTTTTAGACGGCCAGAACAGTTTCTCTTTTAACGTTGCCATGAAAAACGGTACCAGTGTAAAGAGAACCAGTAACAAGACTGCAATCCCGACCGCAACGGCGACCGATGATTTAAAGATCGGGAAATCAGCGAAACCGATCGCCGAGAAGCCGACGAGGACGGCAAGACCACTGATGAGCAGCGTCCGTCCCGCTGTTTTGTACGTGTTGACGATGGCTGTCTCGACATCGTGTCCGGCAGTCAATTCTTCTTTGTACCGGCTGAGGAGCAAAATACAGTAATCCGTCCCGATCCCGAAGAGAATCGCAACAAGGAAAATCTGGGTGAAGTTCGAGACAGGGAATCCAAACCAATCAACGAAAAAGGCAACAAACGATTGGCTCATTAAATACGTGACACCCACAGCAAATAACGGAACGAATGGTGTGACAATCGAACGGAATACGATTAACAACAGACCAAAAATCAGACCGACTGTAATCAATTCCGTTCGTTTCAGTCCTTCTTGTGAACTTTTATTGACATCGGCATTGATCAACGATTCACCGGTCAGATAAATCGTCCGGTCGTCCGGTAAAAGATCACTCCGGATGTCCTCGGCAAGTGCCGTGATTTCTTCCTGCGAACCATCGACGGTAATCGGAACGAGGACCGTTTTTTTATCTTTTGAAATCAATTGTCCTTCCGTTTCCTTACTTTCAAACGGATCGAGGACTCCCGTCACCGGTTTATCCAGTTTCTCCAAATCTTTGACGATTTGACCGATTTCGGTCCGATCTTGTTTCGTGACGGCTTCCTTTAACGGAATAACCAGCGAAATCGTTTCTTCACTTGCACCGGCTGCCTTTAAAATATCGGCTGCCCGTTGTGAATCCGTGTCACTCGCGAGCTGAATGGCACCCGCATCTTCCGCCTGTTTTGATAAGTTTGGTGCCGCTAAAAATAATCCGACTGTCGCAAGCAACAAGACGATTACGATTGGCCAACGCCATTTGACGATTTGTCGCATTCCCGTTCCACCTCTTCTTTGTCTGTTTTTCTGACTTAATCTTCAATCTTTAAAATGGCTTTGACTTTTCGGAACGTCTCGATGAATTGTTTAATTTCGTCATCGTCGACCTTTCCATCAATCAACTGTTCCAAATAACTGTAAATCGCTTGATCGGAAGCTTCGACGACTTCTTTTCCGGCATCCGTCAAAATAATCCGCTTGGTCCGGTGATCATCTTCTGAACGTTCGACTTCCACCAAGCCGTGTTCATTTAACTTTTTCAGACGATTGGAAATCGCACTTTTATGAACTCCTTGGATGACGGCAATCCGCCCGGAAGCAATCGGTCCATATTTACCGACCAGCTTTAACAAATGCAGCTGCTCCGGTGAATAGAGACGCCACACCGGTGAATCGACTGATTTCAAGACACGTTCCGTCCCGTGAATCATCACTTCTTCAAATAACTGAACGGCTTCCCGAAGATTTTCTTTCATGATTAGTTTACCCCCTAAACTCTTATCAGTAGTTTAGCCCCTAAACCAGATGGCGTCAACTCCAAACTGTCACAAATACTCTGACATTTACACCCACTTTTCGTTATGATGAAAGAGAGGATTCATCCGAATGAAGGAGGGCTGAATATGACCATATTATTTTGGATTGCTTTAGTAATCTGTGTACTTGGACTTATTTTTACGTTAATGGTCGGACAGAGTCGAAACGAAGAAACGTACAGCAACAGCCAGACTGCCAAAAACATGTCCTGGATGTATTTAGTTTTGTTGCCGGTCATTTTGATCATCTTAGGAATCTTTTATTATTTATTGACGTAAAACAATCTGATAGGACATCAAACAGGCTGCTTCGATAGATGATCGAAGCAGCCTGTTTACGTTTTGATTCAGTTGAGTGTTTTTGGGCGAACGATATAGATATCACACTTTGCATACCGGGCAATGTTTTCAGAGACACTTCCGATCATAATGCGTTCCATTGCATTCATTCCGACGGCACCGCAGACAATCAGTCCCGCTCCGACACGCGGCGCGATGACTTTCGGAATCAGCGTTTTCGGCGATCCGCTTTCGATGACCAGTTCGACTTCCGGTACTCCTTCTTCGATTGCCCGTTTTTGATATTTATCGAGCAATTCCTGGGCGTATTCCGTGACATTTTGATCGATGAATCGTTGATTCGCACGGACATTCGCAAACGTTTGAATATCGATGACATGCGTGATGACGAGTTTCGCTTGATCGAGCTTTGCGAACTGGACGGCTTTTTCAAAAGCTAAATCCGCGGTTTTGGAGCCGTCGACTGCAACTAAAATCGTATGATAATGGCTATCCATCGTCGTTCACCCTTTCCACTCTGGCACGATTACAACATCTGGTCGTTTTCGTTCTCAAGTGCCCGGTTTTCGTGGTCAAGCTTCCGCTCGGCCTCGATGCCTTCCGGTTCACTCTCTAAAATACTTTGGGGTTCCGGTTTAGGACGTCTTGCCCCTTCTTCATCCGCCAGCAAAACATAAGCTCCGTGTTTGACGCTTGCCACATGCCGTTCCATGTCGCCTTCAGCCAGTCCTAACGATTCAAACGCTTCACGGGTCTCTTCCTCTGTCACCGGCTTCCCTGTAAACCGTTCAAATAAAGTCCGTTTTCCCGAAACAAGCTGAGCTGCCGATTGACCACGTAACATCGCCATATCGGTTTTATCCTGCAGGACGACATATAAATCTTCTTCCAGGTATCCGGCAAAGTGTAAATCTTCAATCTGACGAATCAAATCCGTCTCATTCTCGTATGTTCCGATCAACTGCTTTTTCCCCATTGGTCATTTCCCCCTTTTATACTTCTATAAGGCATATACCCCAAAAACCGAAAAGCAATGACACCAACTGTCGCTTTCTTAAGAAACAGGTCTTTTTTCTTCGGCAAACAGCCGGTCGCGTTTCCGAAAGACCAGAATAACCGCTGCCAGGACTGCTATGACGCTCAGGACTGTCACGCCTTGCTGAAAGTCCGTCAACCGACCATTAAAGAACAGACCGACGTAATACCAAATCATGACGAGACCAAATACCCAATCGGTGTGGACGAAAATAAAAAATACGATGCCACAGGCAAATAAAATCAACATGATCGTCACCCACTCCGACGTCGTCAGTCCAAACAAATCTTCAAACCGGAAGTCACGCAAAATACGAAATGGTAAGATTAAAATCTGGATGCTCGACCAGGCGAGAAATACGGAAAATGGGGATCGCATCCACGGGGAACGGTTCGGATGATGTTGTACTTTCATATAGATGATACATAAACTGATGAACGAAATCGTCGTCAACACCAGTTCCCACGGCGGACCGACGATACTGCTCGCCCCGTATCCGAGCATCGTCAGCACAAACCAGCCGCTGATATCAAAAATCAATGTCCGGTCAGTCGGATAGGCTTGTACAGGCCGGATACACCAAATCAGCAAAGTCGTATAGACAACACCGAAGATCGCATCCGTAAAAGATGCCGGCACAATAGCAAGAGGTTCTCCGGTCGGTGCCTCATACCAGACGACACGTGCTAAGAGGACAAATAAAAAGCTGATTAAATTTAACAGGCGCAGTCCGGTCAATGCTTGCATTCCTGTACACCTCCTCAGGTATTTATTTCCCGTGCACTGCTTGAAGAAAACAAAAAAATGCCGTTTCGATGAAAGTGTTTTCGTGAATACAGAACTATAAAGGAGCGATGGAAAATGGAACCTTTCATTCAGCCATTTCAGTATAATTTTATCCGCAGCCAGGTCGACTCGATGATTCAACAGTTAAGCGCTGTCCATGATCCGGACGTCCGGGAAGCTGTCGTCTACAGTGCCGCCAAAAAAATCTTTGATCTGCTTCCTGTTTTGACTGCTGAACAGGAAGAGTTATTAATGAAAGTTCGAACCGTTCAAACCGAGGCAGATTCCACCTCGTATCTTGAGGATATTCAACCAGTCGTGCGGTCTTTCCCGTCGATTACCGAGACGCAACTGCAGCAACTGTTCCGAAAAACGAAGAAGTTACGACACCCGCCCCTTCACTCGATCGATTTTCTTAAGACGACCTATTTAAGTTGGAACGATACCGGGAATAAAAAGAAATTTTTCGTCTATCCTTTGAAAGGAGAATGGATCGGAATCGAAGGCACGTATCTGCCGACGATTCAAAAAGGCATCTGTACCATCTGCAATCAATACAGTGATGTCACTCTCGTCTCCGCCCGGACGAATCCATCCGCTGATCAATACCGGGCAATCGGAAACTATATTTGTATCGACAGTGACCATTGCAATGAGCAGGTGACTAACCCGACCGCTTTGGAAAAATTACTAAGTAAGATGAAATGAGTCAAAAAGAGTCCGCGACGGTTGTCGGGGACTCTTTGCTTGATTCAGACTTCCACATGAAATTGATTTTTCCCGCGCCGCTTCGCTTCATACATCGCAATATCTGCTTGTTCAATCAGGGCCGTCCGGGAAGTGGCATGCGTCGGATAAACCGCACCGCCAATGCTTGCCGTCATGAAGACCGGCGTGTCCCGAAGAATGAACGGTCGTTCGAATAACTGAACGATCTGTTGACCGCACGCTTCGATGTCCAATTCGTCTTTAACGTCAAACAACAACAAAACAAACTCATCTCCGCCTTGTCGTGAGATGACTGTATTGTGCGGTAATTTTTTTTCGAGACGGCTCGCGATATCGATGATCAACTGATCCCCGATTTGATGGCCGTATGTATCGTTGACTTGCTTGAAATGATCAATATCAATGAAAAACAGACCGACAAACCGTTGATGAACTTCCGCCCGGCGCAATTCCTCTTTAAACAGGCGAGCAAACAAATACCGATTCGGTAAGTTGGTCAACGCATCGTGATACGCCATATGCTCCATCTCTTCCAATGCCTGTTCGAGCGCTGCCGTCCGTTCTTCGACTTTCGCCTCAAGATTTTCCCGCAACCGCTGATTGTCCATTACGATTCGAACCTGTCTTGAAATCAGTAAAGGAACGGCAATCATCAGACCAATCGTCAATCCATTCCAACTGACGGCCTGACGTGCCATCGTCACAAACAAAATCAACAGGAAAACATACGGTGTTACGAGACGAATCCCGTCAAGAATCCGCCGGTTAACGTTAAATCCAAGCGGCCGTTCATCGGTATCAAACAACATGCCCGCTCCGCCAGTCAATAAGACGGTCGCAAGCCAAATCGGATCGAGCCACATCACGGAAACTGGAAAATCGGTTCGATACAAAACGACATATAATAAATCCGCAATCAGTTGTAGGTGAAAACCAATCAAAATCATCAACAACGGAATGCTGTTTCCTCGTTTCATCACACCAAAGAACAAAATCAGCATTCCACCGAGTAACAGTAAATCCCCTAACGGATAACGAAGTAACAGCAGTGTCTCCATACTAAACAGTTCAGCCTGTTCCAAGTACGGCGTGACAAGATAATGCCAGGAAATCGCACCTGTCACAATCAAAATAATTAATTCATCAAATAAGAAAAACCGCAGATTGACTTCTGAACGGCGACTGATCAAAAAATAACAAAAAGCCAGCAAATAAAATCCGATTTGCAGACTGAAGACTAGGTCGATTCCGTCAAACGTTCCGGAACGTTCCAAATGCTGTTGGGAGACGATCAATTCTGCCGTTTCGCCAATCGCTAGTGACATATTTCCGAATAAGAGCAATAAAAATAGACGTTGTGTAAAGGGACGATCCGGATGACGCCGCGCTGCTACTACCAACATGATCGTCGAGACAACAGCACCGAGAATCATAAACAGGCTGTTCCCTGTTTTCGAAAGGTCCGATGACGTACCGATGATTCCTAACCATAACAAGTGAGCCAGAACCCATCCGCCGATGATCGTATAGATTAGTTTATACATCGTTCACGCCCTTTCCTTTGTCCTAGTTCGTTTGTCCTATATAATTATCGGCAAATCCTGCTGTTTTTTTACTATCTTTTCATTATATTTAAATATTCTTTAGACGTCTCGTTTTTTATTCGCTAATTGAAAAAAAATTGTAAAACAAAAACAAGTACCGTTCGCAGAAAGCAAACCGGTACCTGCTTATATTAGACATTTTCCATGGCATGCAACGGCAGGACAACCGTGAAGGTACTTCCCTTACCGACAGTCGATTCGACATGAATGACACCGTCATGTTCCTTGACGATTTCCTTACAAATCGAAAGTCCCAACCCCGTACCACCGATCCGCCGTGTATCTGAATTATCCACACGATAAAATTTATCAAAGAGGTGGGCAAAAGCGTATTGCGGAATCCCGATCCCGTAATCGGTAATCTGAATCGTTGCGTTTTCCTGATCCGTACCGATTGTGATGTCAACCGGTCCGCCGTCCGGGGAATACTTGATGGCGTTATTGACCAGATTGTTCAACAACTGCTTAATCCGTGTTTCGTCTCCGATGATTGTCGGTCGATCTTCACTCAACAAACGAAGCTGAATATCGTGAAGTCCGTTTGAGGCATTATAAACACCCATCACTTGATCAACGATTGAATACAAATCAAGATGAGCCATTTGATAACGTTGTCCACCGGACTGCATCCGTTGAACATCCAGGAAATCGGTCACTAAATTCGACAATCGTTCTGTTTCATTATGAATCGTCGATAAATATTTCCGTTGTTTCATCGCATCAATCTCCCGATTGAGCATCAATTCCGTGAATCCGTAAATCGAAGACAGCGGAGTCCGCAATTCGTGAGACACCGTCGAAACAAGTTCCGTCTTCAGACGGTCCGCTTCTGTTTCCCGGGTAATATCACGGATGACGAGAATGACACCTTTCCAGCCGCCTTCAATATCGATTCGTTCTGCATATACTTCGAGATGCGCCGAATTACCGCGGACATCAAATTGGACTTTATCCGGAGACACTTCTCCGGACCGAATCAATTCCAGGTACGCATTGAACCCTTCGACATCATCGACGACACGACGCATCACTTCAATCACGTAACTGGCCGATGATAAAGTCCGATCCTTTGTAAATTCTGATTGTAATTCCGGAATCAGCTCAAACAACGGACGGTTGACGTATAACTCATCGTTTCCGTCTTCGAGATAAATGATGGCTTCTCGGATTGAATCAAGAACCTGCTCGGTCTTTTGTTTTTCCTGTTTCATCTCATCATATGAACGTGTCCGAAGCAGTGATAACGTCATCTGTTGCGAGAATTCACGCATATCCATCAACTGTTGCGGCTGATAAGCCGACTGATATCGAACCATATAGACAGCAGCCATCAGCTGTTTCGTCGAAGGATCGTAAATCGGCAAGGCGACTTCATGTGTACTGAAACTGTACGGAGCATCGTCCGTCCGTGAGACCCGTTTTTCGGACTGAACAACTTCTGTCCCTAACCGCATCCGGTTCAGTAAGGAATTTTCATCCTCAAGCAAGGATTGAATCTGTTGAATCTTCATCCCGTTCGTCGTCGCTCCGATGTAGACACCGTCATCATACAATAATAACGCGCCGTACTCGGACGATGTAATATCAATCATTTTTTCGACAATCGCCGGATACGATTCGACCGTTTCCCGGACTGCCAGTGCTTCCGTTAATTCACTGCGCATTTTCAGCTTTTCTTCATTTTGTTTCGTTGCCTGGTATGCTTCTTCCAGTTCTTCTTGTTGCGATTGCAATTCTTCTTGCTGCGCCAGCAATTCTTCACTCTGTGCCTGCAACTCTTCATTTTTATTCTGCATTTCTTCTTTATGCAGATTGGTCGTCACGGCCATCTGATTAAACGACGAACGCAACATGCCGATTTCATCTGTCCGGTGCTCCATGACATCCAGTTCTATCGGTTCGTTTCGTGACAATTTCCGATTATCCTCAATCAGACGTAATAACTGTTTGGTCATTCGTTTCAGGAAGGGATGGACAAACAGTAAAATAAAGATAATCAAGGCAACGATGCTCGAAATCCAGACCCACTTCGTCTTTGCGACTTCGCTTCGCAGATTGGCAACCGCCGTATCCTGCTGTTGTTGCAGGTTATCACGGTATTCATTTAATGCCGAAGAGGCTTTTTCGATATCCGGTTCGACATCAATCGAACCGTCGGCTGTCTGTTTTAATTGACCTTGTTCCACTAATCGTTTGGCAATCGGTAACGAAAACAGACTGTCACCTTGTAAAAAATCTTCATTGATTTTGTTTGCTTTTTTTTCATTCACATACGACTGGGTTAAAGGAAACAAGGCCCCGTAATACAAGTTATACATATTCGTCATTTGAGCGGCAAACTCTTCTTCTTCATCCGTTTTCGCTTTACGGGTAAACCAATCCGTTTCACTTTTGATTTCTGTCCGCAGCTCCTGGATTTCATCAAAGCGTTCCTGGTTTCCGAAGATGACGAATCCACGCAAACCAAACTGGACTTTCTGCCAGTTGTCCCATAAGTTATCCGCACGACGATTTTGTTCGCTGATGATTTCTAAGTCACCGCGTGATGATTCGATTCGATCTTCCATGTAACCGTAAACCAAAAAGGAAGTCATCGAAACCAAAAACAGTAAAACATAAAATACTGCCAATAGTTGTCGTCCGATTCGTCTCCGAATCCAATTAATCATGAAATATCCTCCTCATCATCCGATTCGAATGATGCTTTTTTTTAAAAAATATAATCAATTAAAAATAGCATATTTTCAAAAAAAATACTTTAAAAGTAAGACAACTCCTCAAAAAAAAGCAGCCTTTTTCGTTTTACCCGAAAAAGGCTGCTTTCAAGACTTATTTCTTCGCTTTTTTAACGACAACTGTTGTTTTAGTACTTGTTTGTTTCAAGTCATTTTTAAGGTAGACATACAGCTTCGCTCCTGCTTTTTGTTTGGCAATCTTCACAGAGAACGTGCCTTTAGTCGTGACTGTTCCTTTGGCGATGACTTTTTTCTTTGCATTTTGGATATAGACATGCGCTTTCTTCTCACCAGTACCGGTTACTTTCGTTTGACCAGCTGTTACCGGCTTCACTTTTGGCGCGGCCGGAGGAGCAAGAACTGTTACGACAGTGGCTTTACTCGAACGGTTGGCAATGTCTTTGACCGTGACGGCAAGACGGGTGTTTGGTTGCAGTGCTTTAACTTTAACCGCGAACTTCCCTTTGCTGTCGACGACCGCTGTTCCGACTACTTTGTTTTTCGGATCTTTTACCGTAATCTTACCGTTCGCAATCGCGGTACCGGTGACTTTCGTCGCTCCGGCCAATACGCGGTTCACTTTCGGGGCAGCTGGAGCTTTCCCTGGCAAGACTTCCGTCCGTTCCGATGTGACATCCAGACCGTTCGTGTAATGAATCGTCAACACAGTCGTCTTTTCCTGACGCGGAATCGTCACACTGTATTTACCGGATTTAGCTGTTGTGTTTGCTAAGGTAATCGTTTCTTTCTTTTCTTTACCGTTTATCATTGTTGTCTTGATTGTCGTAATTTTAACTTTTGTTCCGGTTTTGACTTGTCCGCTGACAACAAGCTGATTGTCATAGACCGGATTGACTTTTCCGTTTAAATGCAATTGCGAGATGGCACGTGTGATGTTGACTTTTCCGTATCCCGATACCGGACTGACGAAAGCCGGGAAGTCTGGTGTCCGTTCTTTCTCATAACCCGGTGGATACTCATCTTCCATATCGTCTTCTTCATCGTACCAGTCATTTGGATTTTCAAAGGCAAGCGGCTCAGCACTTGTCCGTAAGATCGTCTCGATTTGTTTTGGTGTCAATTTAGAATCGAGTGATGCCAAAATGCCGGCAACCGCTGCAACGTGCGGAGCTGCCATGCTTGTTCCGTCCATGTAGACCGTATTTCCGTCCGGAACAAGACTTGCGATTTTTGAACCTGGTGCGACGACATCAAGTCCGATGCCGTAGTTCGAGTAATCAGCGACCATACCGAGCGGATTCGTTGCTCCGACCGAAATCGCGTACTCTGAGCTCGCCGGGAAGCCGACCATTGAATCGTATTCGTTACCTGACGCCGCGACGACCGTTACACCGTGATCTGCCGCATATTTCATCATGTATGCCATTGTCCGGCTTTCCCCGCCGCCAAGACTCATGTTGATGATTTTCGCTCCGTGATCGACCGCGTATTTAATTCCGAGGGCAATCGCATCCGTTTCCCCTTCACCGTTGGCATTCAATACCTTAACAGGAAGAATTTTTGCCGACTGATGGATACCACGGATGCCGTAATCGTTTTCGAGAGCGGCTGCAATGACACCCGAGACGTGCGTACCGTGACCGTTATCGTCAATGGCATCACCTTTTCCATTCACATCAACGTAGTTCTTTTCCTGGGCAATATCAACTTTCCCTTGGAGATCCTTGAGGCGGTAATCGACTCCTGTATCAATGACGGCAATCGTGACAGGCTTCAACTTTTGACCAGCATTGTTTTTCAGGAATTTTTCGAATCCAATTCCTGCATCCGGGAACTGTTCAACCGTCGACTTTTGATTGAGCGACCATTGGTAGTCATAGTTGATATCTCCTGTTGCCCGGTATGTCTGGACTTGTTCGACATACTCAACAGCACTTGATTTTTTCAATGATTGTTTCAGGACTGCTGCCGACTGATTTTTAACTGTCGGATCTTCCGTGACGATGACGAATTCGCCTGTTTTACCCAGCGATAACTTCTCAACGTCTGTTGCCTGTGTACCGGCGATTTTCATCGTCCGCTCGGTATGACCCGGTTTCAACTTCACGATGAACCGTGTTTTCGCTTCTGATTTAACCTGAATACCAAACGGTTTAAACGCTTCTGTTAAGTCTGAACCGCCGATCGTTTCAATGTTCGCCGTTTTCGCGACTTGATTGATTTCCGTTGCGATGACTTCCGGTGATGCGTCACGTGTCAATGCGTATAAGCGATTGACCGCTGCCTGATCGGTTTTTGTCAATGTGTACGCTGTACCGTTGACGAGAGCTGTCATAGCCGGCTTCAACGATTTCAAATCCTCGTAGGCTTGTGTCCGTTTATCTTTGTTGAACAACAACGTTTTAACGACGTATGGTGAAGCCTTATAGTACAACGAAGTTAAGTTGCGACCTTGTTCCGATTGGCTCAGTACTTGTTTTTGAATGGCGTGCATCAAGGCAAGCATCGGTTTTTCATCTGATGTTTGTTTGAGTGCTTCTTCCGCCATACAGCTCATATCACTGATCGGCTCGTATTCGACCGCCAGTTTGACATTGTTGTATGTCAACTTGACGTTGGCTGGTTTGACCGACTTGTCTTCTTCGATTTCTGGATAATAATCGACCTTGACGTAGTATGGTCCGTCCCAGGCATAAGGAACAGCAATTTTTGTAACCTCTTTATCGTTAGGTTCTGCATATCCGCGGTAACGGTCAAAGGTCTCGTCTTTTGATGCCATTTCCTGACTCGGGTAAGCCGTTACTTCAATCGGCTGATCCGTATCGATTGATAATTCAAAGTGTGTCGCCGTTTTTTCAATCCCGGCCTGGTGTTCGACCTTGTACCAGTATGTATTCTTTTTTTCGGCTCCGGTTTTAAGAACCGTTTCCTGACCTGCTTTTAATAAGACGGCTTCCGACAATTCACTTGCCGCTGCCGTTTTCACAGCTGACGGTCCGATTCCGAGTGTCAGAATCAAACAGCTCAGCATGAGCCAAATCGTTAACTTTTTCACGATGTTCCTCCTCAAGATATGATCTTACATTGTTTACAGTATAAACAATATTTGGATAAAATGGATAGTTATTTTCGGAGCGGCTACCTTACATTTTCGAAAGAAAAAGGGATTTTTCACGAAAGTGAAAAATCCCTTTTTAGCTGATTATTTAAATTCAGAAGCATACTGACCGTACCCTTCTTTTTCAAGGTCGGCTTTCGGCACAAACCGTAAAGCAGCCGAGTTCATGCAATAACGTAAACCAGTCGGCTCGGGACCGTCATTAAAGACGTGACCAAGGTGGGCATTTCCGTGCCGGCTTCTGACTTCCATCCGCTTCATTCCTAAAGCAAAGTCGCTTTTTTCAATGATATTTCCTTTTTCTAACGGTCGGATGAAGCTCGGCCAGCCGGTTTTCGAATCAAATTTGTCTTTTGATGAAAATAACGGTTCACCGGAAATCAAATCGACATAAATCCCGTCTGCTTTTAAGTCATGGTACGGATTATCAAAAGCAGGCTCCGTTCCGTCTTCCTGGGTGACTTTATACTGAATATCCGTCAATTTTGCTTTGATTTGATCGTCGGTCAATTTTGAATACTTCGGTAGATCGAGTTTTGGCTGATCATTCCAATATTGATTGATGAACTCATCACGTCCGGATGCAGCCCGGTAGAATTTATATTTCGTTTCACTCTTCAAGTAATAGTCTTGATGATACGCTTCCGCCTCGTAAAACGGACCGGCTTCAATCAACGGTGTGACAATTTTTTTATCAAAGATACCGCTCGCAGCCAAATCCTTCTTCGACTGTTCCGCAATCTGTTTTTGTTCCGCATTCGTATAGAAAATCGCTGTCGTATACGACTCCCCCTGATCGACGAATTGACCGTTCGGATCGGTTGGATCGATTTGACGCCAGTACACATCCAGCAGTTGTTTATACGAAATGACATCCGGATCAAACGTAATCAGGACCGCTTCCCGGTGACCGGTTGTCTCCGCCGATACCTGGTTATACGTCGGATCTTTCACCTCTCCGCCGGTATAACCGGAAACTACTGACTTCACCCCTTTTAACTCTTCAAACGGCGGCTCCATACACCAGAAGCAACCGCCTGCAAGAATGGCTGTTTCTTCTTTAGCATATGTCAGCTCTTTACTGCCGCTTGATTTTGCCTGTTGCTGCTGAAAGATAAAGTAGCCGCCAATCATGATGGCAATCAATGCCACGACTGAAAGAATCGTCAACATCCGTTTCTTCATCTCCCTTCACCCTCCTTTTTTAAGCTTACGTCCCCCACACCCGGACGGATGTCTTTTTTCTAATGTACCTTGATTTCCCACAGTTTGTCGCCCGGTCCGCTCTCATTCGGCACATTCAAAATAGACGATTCATCTTGTTGAAAAAGGGAAATGAATCTAAGATACTAAAAAACCGGGAGGGGTATTTATATTTGATTACACGGTCACGTCGAACTACTCAACAAAAGAAACAATCGAACGTTTAAAAGAAGAACTTAGTCAGGTGTCATTTGGTGTTTTGTGGGAATTTGATTTAGCAAAGAAATTTGCCGAAAAGGAATTACCATTTGACGATTTATACCATATCCTCGAAGTTTGCAATCCGAAGGAAGCCCACCGTGTCTTATCGGCTGAACGACGGGCCGGCTACTTCTTACCATGTAAACTTGCTATCTATACGGAAGGTGGGCAAACGAAGATTGGCATGCCGCGTCCGACGGCACTGATTGGTCTGGTCGAAGAAGACGAACTGAAGCAAGTCGCACTGGACGTCGAACAGCAACTCGTCGATGTCATTGAAAAGAGCCGGCTTTAATTGAATGGCAAAAAAACGATACTTTGCTGACGTACAAGCAAAGTATCGTTTTTGTTTTGTTCTTTTACAAAATATCAATCCAGATTTTAATCGCTGTCGCTAAAATCAAGACCGCCAAAATGATTTGTAGAATCTTCGTATTCATCTTTTTTCCGGCAATTGCGCCGAGTGGTGCCGCAATCAGACTGGCGACAACCATGATGGCTGCCGGTCCCCAGTCGACCTGCCCTGTCGTAATCTTGCCCACTGTTGCGCCGATCGACGAGATAAACGTAATCGCGAGCGACGAAGCAATCGTCATCCGGGTCGGGATTTTTAAGACGACGAGCATGATTGGGACAAGCAGGAAGGCTCCCGCCGCTCCAACGATTCCTGCCCCGACACCCACGATGAATGCGGCACTCGCTGCAATCCCTTTATTGAAGCGGACCTGGTCAAGCGGAATATCATCCAGTCCTTTTTTCGGGACGAACATCATGACCGCTGCCGTTAAAGCGAGAATTCCGTAGACGAGGTTAATCGTATTTTCCGCGAGCACATTCGATCCGTAAGCACCGATGAAACTTCCGATCAGAATGGCACCACCCATCGTCACAATCAACGACTTATTCAGGTATCCGCCTTTCCGGTACGCCCAGACACCGCCGATCGTCGCGAAAAAGACTTGGATCGCACTGATGCCGGCGACTTCATGGGCTGAAAAGGCGGCAAATCCGAGCAACGGTGGAATGTATAACAGCATCGGGTATTTGATGATTGAACCACCGATTCCGAGCATTCCTGAAATGTATGATCCAACGAATCCAATCAAAAAAATGGTAATGATAAATCCAATTTCCATTTAATTCACTCCTTTAAAAAGGAGGACTGTCGCCAGCCCTCCTTCAACTTGAATTACCCTTTTTGGATCCAGAATTTTAAAACGCTGGCATCTTCTTCGTGTTTGACGAGCTCATGGCCGCCTGATTTTGCCCATGCCTGTAAATCGTTTTTAGCCCCTTTATCGGTTGCATGGATTTCAAGAATCTGTCCGGATTCGAGTCCGGCGATTGCTTTTTTTGTTTTAACGATCGGCATTGGACATGCAAGTCCTTTTGCATCTAATACGAGTTCTGATTTCATAATTGTAATTCCTCCTGAAGTGATTTTTTTAGTTTAGCGAACGGCACATCGGTTTGGACCGACTTCCATCTCACGTTGTGCTTCGAGATCCGGTGTCTGTTTCCCCATGTTCGTCTCACGGATTTCCTGGTACGCATTCGGTTGCAGCGGCAAGTTTTCTGTCACCATTTTCCGGAATGTTTCTTCGTCTTCGATGTTCAAGCCATGATTGTTGGCAAGTAATACATCGAGTTTCTCCGCGACACTTCCGTCTTCGTTTAACTCTTCAATCAACATGAAGTGCGCCGGCAATACGACAAGGTCTTTTGATAGTTCCCGGTACGTGTTGTAAAGCGAATCCCGTAAGTCGCCGACCCAGTCTTCTGCAAGTCCGGCTAAATCCGGACGCCCGATTGAATCAATAAACAAAATGTCGCCCGTCAGGAGATAACGATTATCGACAACGAACGAAGTCGATCCGATCGTATGTCCCGGGGAATAAAGTGCCCGGACATCAATTTGTGTATCTCCTACTTGAACGTGGCTTCCATCTTCGAGCGCTGCATAATCAAACGTGACGTCTTTAGCGTCTTTTGGTGGCAGCCAGTATGTCGCACCTGTTTTTTCCGCAATTTCACGACCACCTGAAATGTGATCGGCATGAAGATGTGTATCAAAAACATGTGTGATTTCAAGCTGACGTTCTTTTGCATAGTCCAGGTAAACATCTGTCATGCGTGTGGCATCCACGAGGACGGCTTCGCCTTCCGAGATGATCATGTAAGACAGGCAGCCTTTCCCGATCCGGACAAACTGAACGACTTCGCCACGATCTGCACCGGTTTCATTTAATGATCCAAGTGAGATCGGCTCGAGGTGTTCGCTCCAGGCTTTCATTCCGCCTGCAAGATACGAGACCGTCCGTCCTGCTTCTTCCAATAAATCCGCGACAAAAATGGACGATCCTTCTTTCGCACAGACGACGAGCACGCCCTGATCGGTCGGCAATTGATCTAAAATATCTTCCACACCATCAAGTAAATCAAAATATGGAACATTCAAAAAAGAAAACTGTTCGCCTTCAATTTTCCAATCTTGAAACGCGTCTTCATTCCGGACGTCCAAGATAAATAATTTCTCGCGGCGAATGATTTTTTGGGTGACTTCTTTTGTAGTCATTGCTTGTGCCATCTGTCTGATTCCTCCTGATCGTAATTTACGAATTAAACGGTTTGATTTGTGTCGTATTTCCAGTCACTCATACCCGGAACGACGTTTTGAACGTTAAATCCTTTAGCGTCGAGTTGTTGGCAAGCTAAGTCACTGCGGTTTCCTGTCCGGCAGACCACATAAATTGTTTTCGACGAGTCGAGTTCTTCGATACGTTCTTCCAGTTCACCGAGCGGAATGTTGACGGCACTCGGGATATGTGAAAACGCGTATTCCGCCGTTTCCCGAACATCCAGAATCATTGTATCCGCGTTGCCGCGAACGGCTTCGACCGTCTCGTTATTGACGACTTTTTGAAATGCCGGCGCTTCCTGATCATTACCGGAAGCTTTCCGGACGTAATGACGCAGAACATCACCCTCTTCAATCGTTCCGAGGTATTGGTTGCCTGTACTGTTGGCCCAAGCCCGAAGATCAGCCGTCGATCCTTTATCTGTCGCTTGAACCTCTACGACTTGACCCGGTTCCAGTGTCTTCATCGTTTTTTTCGTCCGGACGATTGGCATCGGACAAGCTAAACCACGTGCATCAAGTACGATATCTGTTTTGATTGTCTGCAAAAGTATTCGCTCCTTTTACCTCTAGGGGTATAATTAAAATTAAAAAAATTAGTTGGTTTTACCTTCGTACGCCATCATCCCGCCATCCATATTGATGACATCAAATCCCTGTCCTTCGAGATAAGTTGCGGCACGGCCACTTCTTGCACCAGAACGACAGACCATGACATATTGTTTTTTCTTATCGAGTTCGTTCATTTTAAACTCCACAAGACCGAGTGGAATATGAATCGCATTTGGAATTTTACCTTCTTTGACTTCATCCACTTCACGGACATCAATGATGTTAAGTTGTTCTCCGTTCTCTAGCTTTTCCTGTACTTCTTTTGCTGTGAATCGTTTCATTTGTTATTCCTCCTCGTGTTTTTTAACGCCAAGCATTCATTCCGCCTGACACTTCCGTTACTTGCGTATATCCGGCTTTTTTTAATTGTTTGACCGCTTGTTTACTGCGCATGCCACTCTGGCAGATTACGATGACTTCTTTGTCTTTCGGAATCTTATCGAGTTGCGTCGGCAAGACTTGGAGCGGAATGTTCTTAAATCCTTTAATGTGATTTCCTTTGAACTCACCCGGTGTCCGGACATCCAAATAAAACCGGGTCCGGTCACCTAACCGTTGCTTTAAGTCGGACGCCGACAATTTGTTGACACCTTTTGTCGGGGCGAACATCCGGTAAGCGAGAAAAGCGACAATCACTAGAAATACGATGTTCAAGATATCCACTTGCATCAATCCTCCTCGAAATTAGATGAACAGGTTGACGTTTCCGTCTTCAGCATCAGCAAGATACGCTGCCACGCCGGCATATTCGATCCCATCATGCAGTTCTTCCTGCTTTAAGCCGAGCAGATCCATCGTCATCGTACAAGCGACCAGTTTTACATCCTGCTCTTTTGCCAGTTCGATTAAATCGGGAAGCGGCATCGCATTGTGTTTTTTCATGACGTTTTTGATCATCTTTTGACCGGCGCCACCGAAGTTCATTTTTGAGAGCGGCATTTTGTCGGCACCGCGCGGCATGAATTTGCCGAACATTTTTTCAAGTAATGTTTTATCCGGTTGAATCGGTTCATCTTTACGCATTGCGTTTAATCCCCAGAATGTATGGAAAATCGTCACCTCATGGTCGTAAGCGGCTGCGCCGTTGGCGATGATATACGCTGCCATGACCTTATCGTAATCTCCACTGAACAAGACAATCGTTGTTTTTTTAATCTCTGACATCTGAAAAATCCCTCCATCTATTTTACCCTAAGGGGTATTAATCGTTTTAAATTTTTTTATCTACTCTTTAATAACAGTTGAACAGCTTCTGCTACAGACTGTTCGTGGTTATCAGCTGTTTCGTCATTCGTGACACAATCGATGAGATTTTCACTCACGACAAGTCCAATGACACGATCAATCGCGCTCCGTGTCGCACTCAGTTGAGTGACAACATCTTTACAGGATGCCTCTTCTTTCATCATCCGGGTAATGCCGTGAAGCTGACCTTCAATTCGGTTCATCCGATGAATGATTTTGTCTTCGTATACTTTTTCCATGTGAAGAACACTCTCCTTTTTACCGTGTGACCTGTGTCATATCTGTTGGCTACATTCCATACAATAATACCTATAGGGGTATATGTCAACGAAAAAGTTTTTATTCGGACTTACTGTGTTGATCGATCCATTTTTGAGACAGACGGGTCGTCTCTCCTTTAAGTGTAATGAATTGAAACATCCTTGGATCAATCTGCGAATCATCGTGTGTCTGAAACCGTTCTGATTCGAGCAGGCTTCCCGCCAAGCGTTCCGAAAGAATTGAGATTCCCGTTCCATTTTTGATTAACTGTTTGATTAAGCGGTTGGAATATACCGTGATGATCCGCTTCGGAACAATCGCTTGTGTCTGCAGCCACGTTTCCAGTGCCAAACGTGCCGCTGATCCTTCTTCCCGGTAAATCCACGTGGCCTGTTCCGGAACCAGCTGATGCTGACCGATGATGCGTAATCGATCTGTCGCAAAAGGAATGGCTTCGATTTGATGTGAGCGATGCACTCCTTCTACCATTCCTAAATCGATTTCGTAATGAAGCAAGGCCTGTTCGACTTGTTCCTGATTCATGACGCGCGCATCGACGGAAACATCCGGATAGACCAACAAAAAGTTGTGAATCATCTCTTCTAACATCGCCTCGTAGATCGTATGTGTCGCTGCAATTCTAAGCGTCCCGCGTGTAATGCCTTCCAACTCATCCATTTCCTGCTCGAGTCGGATCGCTTGGTGCAGAATTTCCTTGGCATGCCGGTACACAATCCATCCCGCTTCCGAGATTTCAATCGTCTTATTAAAGGTATGGCGATGAATCAAACTTTGTCCGAAATGTTCTTCCAGATGTTTTAAATGGAGACTAACCGTCGGCTGTGAAATGTATAAGCGGTCCGCTGTTTTCGTAAAATGTTTGGTTTCGACCAACGCGACGAAGGTCTTCAGTTCATTAAAATTCATGGATTCACCTCATTTATTTTTCTAATCGTTACCATCAGTATAATTCATTTTCCTAATCATTACTTTCCCCGTAGAGTCATCTGTATCACTTCACAGAAAGAAGGAATATGCTTGGATTTATTACTTTTTCTCGTACTTGGAGCCGCAATCGGCATTCTCTCCGGTTTTTTCGGAATCGGCGGAGGCATCATCCTGACCCCTCTTTTATTGATCTTAGGATACACCCCAAGCACCGCAATCGTCTTAAGTTTACTTTTGACACTCGGTTCGACGGTAACAGGCACCTTTGCCCATCTCCGTCAAAATAACTTTCACCTGCGGGATGCTGTTACGATCGGCGTTTCCGGTATCATCGGCTCCGCAGCGATTACGCCTGTCGTCTTTTGGATGGAACGGCACAGCGGTGCGGATACGGTCATCTCCACCCTTTACATCGTTCTGCTCCTGCTGTTTGCCATCCAGTTTTTGAAACCGGCTAAAAAAGTCATTCGGGAGACACCTGTGCCGCACGCCTCGTTCTATAAACTGGTCGCGATCGGAACCGCTGCCGGAATCCTGTCGTCCTTGATGGGCGTCAGCGGTGGATTCTTATTGACACCGCTTTTGATGGGATGGGTGCGTTTCCCGCTGAAGCAAGCAATCGGAACAAGTATTGCGGCAGCTACGTTGATTGTACTCGGCGGCGTTACGAGTTATTTCATGTCAGGTACCCAGGCACCGCTTGCTTTAGGAATCGCTCTAATCATCGGAGCACTCATCGGCTCACCGCTCGGCGCGTCATTCCTCAATCTCTTCAGCAGTCAATTCGTCAAAAAGAGTCTTGGCAGTTTTTATGCCGCTGTTGCAGCGAGCGTCTTCTTAAAAACCACGCATTTTGAACAACTCTCGTTACTTCTGCTTGCCTTGTTTACGACCGGTTTAATCGGTGTATTTTTCTATCAAAAAGTAAGTCAACGTCAAACAAAAGACTGCCCTTAACGGACAGTCTCTTGTTTGATTTTTTCGGGTTTTAAGACCTTTGCTTCTTTCTTTTGCCGCATCCGTTCAGCGTTCATCAATCCACCGAGCATCAGGACGACAGATGACAAATAGAACCACGTCATCAGGACGATGATTCCGGCCAGTTGTCCATACAAACGGTCGTAACTGCCGAATTCCGCGTAATACGAGAAGAATTCAGAAACAGCCTGCCAGGCGATTGTCGCAAACAACGCACCCGGTAAGACTTGACGGACTGTCAACCGGACACTCGGTAAAACACGATACAGCAGAATGAAGAAGACCAACAGGAACAGTGATCCGAGTCCCCAACGGAATAAAAACCAAATCCAGGAGTAGTTCGTGACGACATCATTGACGATCGCAAAATTCGTGATGAAACGCCGCGTTAACTTTTCAGCAACCGGAACGAGAAGCGACATCGGTAAGATAATCATCATTCCGACCGTAAAACCAAAGTCCTGCAGTAACCCTCTCCAAAACGGCACTTTCCGCGTGACTTCCAGCGCATCATTTAACGAACGGACCAGTGACTGGACCGACATCGAAGCGAGCCAAAAGGCTGCCAGGAAGCTGATCGAGGCCAATTTCAGACCCCCGTTATCAAAAATCCCGACGACATTTTTCCGGATTAAATCATAGGTTTCCGCCGGAGCAAACGGACGGATCAAATCGAGGACGTCACCCGATGTGAACGGTAAAAAAGACACAAGGCCCACTACGAATAATAAAAATGGGAATAAGGACAACATCAGATAATAAGCAAGCTGAGCCGATTTATCAAAAAAGGCTTCGCCAAAAAATCGGGCAAATACAGGTTTTAATAATGACATAACAATTTCCTCACTTTCGAATAGTTCTTTCCTCTATCCCCCTTTCCGTACACTTTTTAAACTTTTAACGTCTTTTGAACTTGTAAGTAAGCGTTTAACGATTATCGTTTGTCACAAAGCGCAAGCAAACGGTACACTGAAGCAAGAACCATCGTCGTGTTGGATGAAGAAAGGATTTACGCCGTGTCTACTTTACTCACTGAAGCCGAACGCTTTTTTCATGACTATATAGAACAATACCCGCAAGACAGCTATCGCCTGCATGAAGTGCGCGAAGAAATTTTGCGGACCGGTACGTATACGCAAACGCTTCAAGAACTTACGTATGGAGCTAAACTCGCTTGGCGGAACAGCAACCGCTGTATCGGACGCCTTTTTTGGGATCAACTTCACGTCATCGATGCCCGGAGTGCGCTGACGGTCGAATCGATCCGGGATGCCTTGTTCCGTCATATTTCGTATGCGACCAACGAAGGCCGGATCCGTTCGACCCTTACAATTTTCGATCCTGACCAGGTCCGTGTCTTGAACCATCAATTGATCCGTTACGCCGGATATGACACCCCGGACGGTATCATCGGGGATCCGGCTTCAATCGCCTTCACTCAGTTGTGTGAGTCGTTCGGATGGAGCGGATCTAAAACCGATTTCGATATCTTACCCTTACTGATTGAACTCGACGGCCAAGTCAGTCTGCATCCGATTCCGGATGAACTGGTGCTGGAAGTCACGATTCAACATCCCGAGCAAAATCTGTTTGGGGACCGGACAATCAAATGGTATGCCGTGCCGATGATTTCCGATATGCGGCTTGAAGTCGGTGGTATTTCCTATCCGTGTGCTCCATTCAACGGTTGGTACATGGGAACAGAAATCGGTGCCCGAAATTTGGCCGATACTGACCGCTACGATCTTTTGCCGCTGGTCGCGGAGCAGCTTGGACTGAATACGTCACGGGAGCGGTCGTTATGGAAGGACCGAGCACTCGTCGAGCTCAATTATGCCGTTCTTGATTCGTTTGAACGGAGCGGTGTGACAATGGTCGATCATCATACGGCAACGAAACAATTTGCCCGGTTCGAAAAAAATGAAGCGGCCTGTGAACGGGACGTAACCGGAGAATGGTCCTGGCTCGTACCGCCCATGAGCGGTGCCGCGACGCATGTCTTCCACAAAGATTTCGATCCGACCGTCAAACGACCGAATTTCTTCGCCCGTTCTGCTCCTGCGGAAGAACCAAGCGTTCCAAGCGGCTGTCCGTTTCATCAGGAGGTGTCCCGATGAACTACGTGGAAACACTCCGTAAACAGGTCGGACATACCCCGCTAATTCTCGTCGGTGCCGTCGTTCTCGTCGTCAAGGACGGACATATTTTGCTCGAGCAACGGAATGAAACACAGGCCCGGTTCGGACTGCCGGGGGGTCTGATGGAATGGGCGGAATCAACAGATGAGACGGCACGCCGTGAATTGCTGGAAGAGACGGGACTTCTCGCCGAAAAACTGACTTTGCTTGGTGTCTATTCCGGAAAAAATTATGTCACGACGCTTGCGAACGGCGATGTCTTTCAAAGCGTTTCGCTCGCTTACGTTGCTTCCGAAACGACCGGCACCTTACGCATCAGCGAAGAAAGTGTTGCGTTAACGTATTTCCCTCTGACCGATTTACCGGAGCAGATCGTCGGCTCGCATCGGGTGATGATTGAGGACTACTTAAAACAGATGTGACTGTACATTGCCATGAAGTGATTGACCATGCGCCTTCTTCAGAAAACGAAAGAACGGCGTTTTTGGTTTTAATTTTTATTTTTTAATTTCTCAACAGCTTCATATGTTATAAAATGGAATTAAAATATGATGACTTGGAGATGTATTATGAAAAAATTACTTGTATCCGCTTGCTTATTTTCGGTTTTGAGTATTCAACCTCTACATTCTGAAGCTGCCTCTTACTCTAAAAAAATCAAACAAGACTTTACTATCTATGATCAGGCTAAGAAAAAGTATACTGTTTCAATGCGTTCATCTAAAGCAAGTTGCCACAAAGCTACTTCAAATGATATTTGGTGGATTAAAGGTAAGGACGAGTTATGTAGCGGAAAATTTGTTCTTTATTTGAACGGGAAATCTACCAATTACAAATATACGTATACCAAATCAAATCCTTATGTATTCAGTACGACAGATGCCAAAACAAGTGCCGTTCTCAAAAACAAAACAGGATACCCTACTGTTTTTTCGCTGACAAACAAAGAAACTTATTCGTTTCTTAACCTAAAAACATATACAGTTTTAAATAAAAAACTCACAAAACAAAGTAACACTCTAACGTCGTATGCAATCAAACCAAAGATGAACGGCAATTTAGTACAGGCTCCTATTTATGATAATGGTGGTTATGGATTCGGTTACGTCTTTAATGACCTTACAGTAAGCGGTACAAAATGGATTGATGAACGTTCACACGATTACATCTCACAAGATCCAAACAGTAAAAGATATAAAAATGGTGTAAGCGAAATGAAAAAATATCAAAATTCATTGAGTTATTTTGTAAAATAACTGTTAGGGGAAGAATTGAGGTTTTTTTAATGATGAACAAAATCATGCTCGTCATGCTTGGTGGCACAGGGATCTTATTTGTGATCTTTGCCGTCATCGTCATGATCAGCTTATGGATGTAACAAAAGACGGGATCTACAGAGTCGCCTCAAAGGCCGTTCTGTAGATCCCGTTTGTTTAGACACTGATTGGTTTTTGCATGATGAATTGTTTGAGGTCCCGTTGTTGCCACCCGGCTTTAAGTAATTCTTCCCACACCTGCTGATTCGTTGATTGTAGATGGTAGAGTTCGCCTGCCAATCGGCGTGTCGCTTCGGTCGCGACACGGGCCACTTCTTCCTCATCTGTCAAAATGGCAAAAATTGATTCATTGACTGCGGCAATAAAGGCACCATCAAGTTCGTAGTAACGGGCTTTCGCCAGTTTCATAACACCCGGATCCTGTTGCCAAATGTATTCGTCCTGCTGTATGTACCGCCGTTCAAAAGCCACTTGATCAATTTCAACAAGCGGTTCAACCTGTCCCGATTCTTCTTTATGAAAATAACCGAGTTCACTGACAGTTTGATAACCGAAACTCTTGTATAAGGTAATCGCCGGATCATTACCTTGAATGACTTCAAGCATCAAACAGTCGACATTTAACGACTTGGCATAACTCAGTTGCGCATCATATAAGGCTTTGGCAATTCCAAGGCGCCGGTACTGCGGATCGACCGCCAGTCCTCCGCAACGCATGACCGTTTTTTTCTTGATCGTCTTCAGCCCGTTCAGCCAAATCGCGACCGGTCGTTCGCCGTGATAGGCAATAAAAGAATGCTCCAACTGATTGAAGTCCCGTTCCAAAATCCGGGTTTGAAATACTTCGAGTGACAAACCCAGCGGAATGATATAATCGCTGAACCCTTCCTTCATGACTGAATACGCCGTTTCTACATCAGGTGCACGTTTAATGTGAATCACTTCGGATCGCCCCTTTCTCTACAATTGTTCGCCTTTTCGGCTGTTCATTCCTGCTGGCAGTAAACAAAAAAACCATCCAGAAACAATCCTGGATGGAATGAATGTCATTGGTGTAATTTCGAACGTGATCTTCCGTATCCGAAGTAAACGAGCAAACCGATTGCTGTCCAGATGAAGAAGGCAATCCATGTGAATGTTTGAAGGTTCAACATCAACATGATACAGGCAAGGACGGAAAGAATCGGTAAGAATGGAACGAGTGGTACTTTAAACGCCCGCTGTAAATCAGGACGTGTTTTCCGTAAGATGACGACGGCAATTGAAATCAATGCGAATGCTGCGAGCGTCCCGATATTGATCAATTCTGCCAGTGTACCAAGCGGAACGAATCCAGCAATCAAACCGGCTGTCGTTCCAAGAATCCATGTTGCTTTGACAGGCGTATGTGATTTTTCATTCACGTCCGAGAAGACTTTCGGCAATAATCCATCACGGCTCATTGCGAACAAGAGACGAACGAGACCGAATGTCATGACGAGGATAACCGTCGTCATACCGACGATGGCACCTAAGTCGACGAATCCTGCAACCCAGTCTTGACCCGCGACTTTTAGTGCTAACGAAACCGGGCTGTCGACCCCTTCAAACTGTTTGAACGGTACGATTCCGACCATGATGGCGGATACGACGACGTACAAGACGGTAACGATGGCAAGTGATCCCAAGATCCCGATTGGTAAGTTACGGCCCGGATCTTTTACTTCTTCTGCTGCTGACGTAACGGCATCAAAACCGAGGTAAGCGAAGAAAGCGATGGCTGAAGCCTGAAGGACACCACTGATACCGAATGGTGCGAACGGTGTATAGTTACCCGGTTCGACGTACCAGATTCCGACGACGATGAACAAGACAACGACGGCTACTTTTACAAGAACCATGATATTGTTGACGCGTTTTGTTTCTTTAATACCCATTGAGAGCAACAGCGTGATGACCATCAAGATCAAGAACGCCGGTAAGTTGAAGAATGTTTCGCTTCCCGGTACAGCACCCGGTGCTGCCGTTAACGCTGTCGGCAGACTGATTCCGAATCCGGATAATAGTGATTGGAAATAACCGGACCAACCTGTTGCAACGGCACTTGATGCCAAACCGTATTCCAGGATCAAACACCATCCGATGATCCAGGCGACCAGTTCCCCGATCGTGGCATACGTGTACGTGTACACACTGCCCGAGACGGGAATCATCGATGAAAACTCAGCGTAACAGAGAGCAGCTAATGCACAGACGATAGCAGAAATAATAAAGGCAACCGGTAATGCGGGTCCTGCATACAATGCTCCTGTTCCGGTCAGGACGAAGATCCCTGTCCCGATGATTGCACCAATCCCAAGTAAAACTAAATCAAAGCCTGATAAATGCCGCGCCAGCTTGGAATGGCTCTTTTGATCCATCATCACACTGACATCTTTCTTACGAAGCAAACTCATAAAACACCCTCCGAACTTTCTCTTTTTTCTGAATATTCAAATCATTTTTCTAATTGACCTTTTCATCATAACAAAGGATGTCAGCTTTTATAAGCAAAAGTTTCTGTTTTTTTTCACAAATTGGTCAAACCAGTTTTGTTATTTTACTACAATACAAACATGTACATATGCATTAACGCACTAAAAAACTCCTTCACCGGCCGGTGAAGGAGTTTTATTAATATTACGGACGATCATTCGGGTGATCTAAGTTCGGACCACGATGTGTGTCCGGATCGATCGGGTAATCGTCTTGTTGTGCTAAATCATTTTCAGGAAGTGCCCCTTTTGGTGTACCATGTGTCGGGTTAACGTTCGTAGAAGATGATGGTTTAGAAGCTTTTGGTGCTTGATCTGGTGTGACGTCATCTGCTGCTTTAGACGCGGCACCTTTTGCTGCTTCTTTTAAGCTTGGCTTCGTTGAAGCAGACGACGTGTTGTTTGACGGCAGGTTCGATGTGTCGACATCTGTCTCTTCTGCTTTTTTCTGAAGACGGTCGAGGTAACGTGATGCATTATCACGGCCACCTAAGCCAAACGCGAGTCCGAAAGCAAGAGCAACAGCACCGAGGATTAAGATGAACGCTGAGTTAACGATTGTAGCAGCAACACCAAGTTGATCAAGTGCCATGAAGACAGCAAGAGCAAGGATGGCATATTTCGCGACGCTTGAAAGAACTTTTAAATCCGAGTTCGCAAACAGGCTGTCCATTGTACGTTTCACCAAGTTGCTGATGATGATACCGATTGCCAAGATGATGATCGCTGTCAAGACGCTTGGAAGGAAAGCAAGAACCGCGCGACCGAGATCAACCATGAAGTTAAGACCGATTAAGTTGAAAGCTTCAACGACGAACAGGACGACGATGACGATTTCAACAAGTGATCCGACGATTGATGATGGTGATGTCGATGCATTGTTTGCATCCCAGTTACCGATTTTCAAGTGGCGTGTTAAGTTGTTGAATCCGAGGCGTGACAAGAGGTCTGCAACGAATTTCTTAACGAAACGACCGACATAAAGACCGACAAGAATCAAGACGATACCGACGATAATGTTTGGAATCATACCAAGAACATCGTTGAGCATGTTGATGGCTGGTCCTGTGATACCTTTAATGTTGAGTTGGTCAAGTGCCGAAATCGTGATCGGGATTAAAATCAGGATGAAGACAACTGTTCCTAAGATTGAAGAAAGTGATTTTGTATCTTTTTGTTCGTTTGTACCGATGTTGAAGCGTGAAGCAAATTTGTCTGTACCGACTGCATGCAGGAAGTTCGTAACGATATCGCGGACGATTTTCGCAACGAGGAATCCGACGAAGAAGATCGCTGCTGCAGCAATCAGACGTGGAATGAAACCAAGGAACGACGAGAGTAATTGACTGAACGGTTCAGAAACACTTTCGATGTTAAGTGCACCAAGTACACCCGGTAGGAACAATAACAAGACAAGATAGAAGACGATTTCGCCTGCAATCTTCGGATAACTTGAAAGATCCGTTTGACCTTGAAGCATTTTGTTCGAACGGACTTTTTCGTTCGACATCAGCTTCGTTCCGCCTTTGACGATGACCATGCGGAGTACAACCGCGATGACATAAGCGAGAAGAAGAATCAATGCTGCTTTCAGGATATTCGGGATCGCTGCGAGCAATGTGCTCATCGTATCCGCAAGTGGTCCTGCGATGATGTTCAAGTTCAAGATGTTAAAGACTAGGATTAGAACAAATACCATCAAGACCCAGAAAATGACTGTCCCGATAATTTTTTCAGGCGTCCACTTTTTCTTTTGTGGTGGTGTACCTTCTTTTTGTGGTGACAATTTGTTGACGACACCCGATTTTTCTAATGCTTTTTGAATACCGTTTGCAATCAGTTTCGCAATCAGCCATCCAATCAAGAAGACGATAAGTGCTCCTAAAATATTTCCGAGAGTCCCTAGAATCCCGTTGACGTCAAAGGACGTCGTGTTCCAAAAGTTGTTCATCCTGCCACACTCCTTCATCTCTAAATAATATATTTCCGACACTTCTTTAATTTCCCCAGCTAAAGGAATTACTAAACCACTTTTAACCTGAAAGTGGCAGTTTGTGAATAGTATTTAAAAAAATGGATGATTCTGATCAGAACCATCCATTTTGGAAAAGCTATTTATTTTTTAGTATTCCGCCGTCATGGTTTCGCCGACGTACCGAAATAATTTGACCGCGTCCATCTTAAACGACTTCTTTTTCCGAGAACTGACTGTTGTAAAGATCAGCATAAAAGCCGTTCGCTTCGAGCAAGGCTTCATGTGTGCCCTGTTCAATGACCCGCCCTTGATCCATGACCAAAATCAAATCGGCATCTTTAATCGTCGACAGACGGTGGGCAATGACGAAACTGGTTCGCCCTTCCATCAATCGTTTCATCGCTTGTTGAATGAAGATTTCCGTCCGCGTATCAACGCTTGACGTCGCTTCATCGAGAATCATGATCGGCGGATCGGCGAGGACCGCGCGGGCAATCGTCAACAACTGCTTTTGCCCTTGTGAGATATTCGATGCTTCTTCGTTTAAGACGGTATCGTAACCGTCCGGCAACGTCCGGATGAAGTGATCGGCATGAGCCGTTTTTGCCGCTTCGACGATTTCCTCTTCCGTCGCCCCGGTTTTTCCGTACGCGAGGTTATCGCGGATTGTACCGTTAAAGAGCCATGTATCCTGCAGGACCATACCGAACGTCGTCCGCAAATCTTCGCGTGACATCTGGCGTGTATCGATCCCATCGATCCGGATGACACCGCGGTTTAACTCATAGAACCGCATCAACAGATTGATCAGCGTCGTTTTACCGGCACCGGTCGGACCGACGATTGCCACCGTCTGGCCCGGTTTGACATCGATGTTCATATCTTCAATCAACAGCTGTTCGCCGTAACCGAAGTCGACATGTTCAAAGGCAACCGCGCCGTCGGCTTTTGTTAAGTGATGCGTCGTCACTTCTTTAACTTCCTCTTCTTCGTCCAGCAATTCAAAGACGCGTTCGGCCGCTGCGACCGTCGACTGAACGATGTTCGCGATATTAGCCGTTTGGGTAATCGGTTGTGTGAATTGGCGTGTATAGGTGATGAACGCTTGAATATCCCCGATCGAGATGCTGCGCTGGGTGACTAAAATCCCGCCGACGACACTGATCAGAACGTAACTGATATTCCCGATGAACATCATCATCGGCATGATGATCCCGGAAATGAACTGGGCTTTTCGTCCCGCTTCATATAACTCTTCATTCACGGCATCAAACTGTTCGACCGCTCTGCGTTCATGACCGAATGCTTTGACGACCGGATGACCGGTATACATCTCTTCGACATGCCCGTTCAATTGTCCGAGTGTCCGTTGTTGATCGGCAAAGTATTTTTGCGACCGTTTTAAAATCGGACGAATCGCAAAAATCGAGATTGGTAAAGAGACAAGTGAGATCAACGTCAATAGCGGACTGATCGTCAGCATCATGATTAAAATCCCGACGATCGTCACGATCGACGTAATGAACGACGTCACGCTTTGTTGCAAGGTACTTCCGATCGTATCGATGTCATTCGTGACTCGGCTGAGCGTTTCCCCGTTCGGTCGGCCGTCATAATACTTGAGCGGCAACCGCTCGAGCTTCTGATTTACATCTTCCCGTAAATCATAGACTGTTTTTTGCGCGATGCCCGACATCAGATACTGTTGCAGGTAACTGAACAGACTGCTGACGACATACAGTCCCGCGAGTAACAACAGGATCTGGCCGATTTTCGTAAAGTTGATTTCCGCTCCCGGTACGCCCTGGAATTTCGCATAGGCGCCTTCAAACAGTTCCGTGATCGCCGTCCCCATGATTTTTGGACCGGCAATCATGAAGATTGTACTGAGAATAGCTGCGACGAAGACGGCGATGAGGGCATTTCGGCGTGGTTTCAGATAGCCGAGCAACCGTCGGAACGTCGCTTTGAAGTTTTTCGGTTTTTCACCCATCATCATCATGTTCCCGCCGCCGGGACCACCACCCGGGCCACCTGGAGGACCGCCGGCAGGTCGTTTTGTATTACTGGTACTCATGCGATTTCCTCCTCTGACAGTTGGGATTTGACGATTTCCTGATAGACTTCGTTTGTTTCATAGAGTTCATCATGCGTTCCGATGCCGGCAATCCGACCTTCTTCGAGAACGATGATTTGATCGGCATCCATGACAGTACTGACGCGTTGCGCGACAATCAGAACGGTTGCGTCCTGTGTCTCCTGTTTTAAAGCTTTCCGTAACGTGGCATCCGTCTTGAAATCAAGCGCCGAGAAGCTGTCGTCAAAGACGTAGATATCCGGTTTCCGGACCAGTGCCCGGGCGATCGATAAGCGTTGTTTTTGACCACCGGATACGTTGGAACCGCCTTGTTCAATCATTGATTCATATCGGTCCGGCATCCGTTCAATGAAATCCGTTGCTTGAGCGACTTGTGCCGCATGCTGGATTTCTTTGTCCGTCGCGTCTTCTTTTCCGAACCGGATGTTATCCGCAATCGTTCCCGTAAACAGCAACGCTTTTTGCGGGACAAAACCGATTTTCGAACGCAATTCTTCCTGCGGGACGGCTTGGCTGTCGACGCCGTTGACTTGGATGCTGCCTTCCGTCACGTCATAAAAGCGGGGAATCAAATTGACGAGCGTTGATTTCCCTGAACCCGTTCCACCGATGACCGCAGTGATTTCACCCGGTCGGGCAGTAAAACTGATATCCGATAAGACCGGTGCTTCGGCTCCCGGATAACTGAACGTCACCCGGTCAAAGACGAGCGTGCCGCGTTCTTTATCCGCAGAAGCGGTTCCGGCATCGACCATCGTCGGCTCCATCTCGAGGACTTCATTAATTCGTTTCGCTGAGACCGCTGCCCGAGGAATCATGACGAACATGACGGACGCCATGACGAGAGCAAACATGATTTGCATGACGTATTGAATGAACGCCATCAAATCCCCGATTTGCATCCCGCCGTTATTAATCCGGATACCGCCGAACCATATGACACCGACGACCGTCAAGTTCATCACGAGCATCATGACCGGCATCAAAAAGGCCATGATTTTATTGACTTTGATCGAGACGTCCGTCAAATCGGCATTCGCTTTTGTCAGCCGGACTTTTTCCTGGGATTCCCGGTTAAAGGCCCGGATGACACGAATCCCGGTCAGGTTTTCCCGTAAGACGAGGTTCAGGCGGTCGAGCCGTTTCTGGACTTGGCCGAACAACGGGACCCCTTTCCAGAGAATCAACAAAATCGAGACGACCAACACCGGCATCGCCGCGACGATGACAAGTGATAATTTGGCATCTTTCGAGACGGCCATGATCAGTCCACCGACAAACATGATCGGCGCACTGACGACCATCCGGAGCATCATGATGACGACCTGTTGGACCTGCGTAATATCGTTTGTCGTCCGTGTGATCAATGAAGCCGTTCCGACCTGATCAAACTCCTGTAACGTAAACCGTTCGACGTGGTTAAAGACTTTCCGGCGAATGTCGCGGCCGAGTCCCATCGCGGCTTTCGAGGAATAGTAGCTGGCAGCAATCGCCGCGAGCGCGCCAAGTCCGGTAATCCCAAGCATGACGGCCCCGATTTTCCAAATGTAGGCCGTATCCCCCGTCACGACTCCTTTATCGATGATGTCGGCCATCAACGTCGGTAAATATAAATCCGACATCGACTGGGCGAAGACGAGAATTAAGACGGCAAAAACTGCCCATTTATAGGTCGTCAGATTTTTGAGTAGCTTAATCATCTGTACAGCCTCCGTTTCCTGGTGACAAAATTTCTTTTAATCCTTCTGCAATCTGCGCATGAGTCTGCAACATCTGTTCAAAAACAGCAGGGTCAATCTGATCGAGGACCTGCTCGAGCCGTTGTTGCATCCCCGCTTCCTGCCGTTTGATCGTCTCGACGAATTGCCGTCCGTGATCACTCAAACGTAAGACGACTTCCCGCCGGTTGTTCGGATTCGTTTCCCGGATCACCCACTCCGACTGCACCAATCCTTCTATCGATTGACTGAGCGTGCTTTTCGGTAAATGCGTATGCACGGCCAGTTCTTTTTGCGTAATCGGACTTCGTGGGGCAATCGTCATCAAACTGTGAAATTGCGGCAAACTGAGTCCGTTTTCCTGCGCCGTCTGATGCGCCGCGCGGACAAGATGACGCTGCACATTCCAAAACGACTGCATCATCGCCGTTGAACGGACCGGCTCTTTTTGTTCTGTTTCCATGCTTTCACCTCCGTGTTCCATTTTGAATCGTTCCATATCGAACGATTATCTATGTAAACTAAATTACGCTCATTCAGATCGAATGTCAACGCAGAAACAATGTGAAAATGCACATAATTATATTCAGTACATGATTCATCTCACGTATAATGAAAGAGACATAAAATTGAGAGAATCGTGAGGAAGGAGCGGATCATTATCTTTGCATCCATTAAACGTTTCATTGATCAGCAATATGCCCATCCGACAGGACGGTTCGGAACTTATATCGGGGAAAAGATGGTCAGGCAACACCAACCTGAAACAGAATGGACGATTAATTTGTTGGCAGTTCAAGAAGAGGACAGCATCTTGGAATTAGATTGCGGCGCAGGTTATGCCATCGAACGACTTGTACATCAAACAGACGCCAAACAGATTACCGGTATGGATTCTTCTTCTGCTATGTTGCGGTCGGTACAAAAAAGAAACAAAGAGGCGATCCAATCCAATCGGGTCAAGGTACTGTATGGCGATTTAAATCAATTGGCGTTTCAAAATGAACAGTTCGATAAAGTATTTACGATACATACACTTTATTTTTGGGAAAACATCTCCGACACCTTGGCTGCTCTCTATCACGCCTTAAAACCAGGCGGTCATTTTGTTATCACCTTTTGTGATGGTAAGAATGATGTCATTTGGGCCGGCGTGAGAGATCTAGTCCAAGACGAACTCCTTCCTGCCGCAAGAAAACACGGATTTTCCGACATTTCATTCATCGAAGGTCCTGTTTCAAGGCAATTCCGTAACGTTGCAGTGATAGGCTATAAACCTTTCCATTAAAAAAGGAACGGTCGTCAGAAGACGAGCGTTCCTTTTATCTGCTTCATTCCGGCTCAACATGGACATGAATATCGTAGACACCATATTCATCCGTCAGCGTATCTTCGACTTTCGTCGCGATATCATGGGCTTGATGGACGTTCAATTGCGAGTTGACGAGAATCACGACATCCACGACTTCATTATTTCCATAATTCCGTCCCTTGATCGACTTGATTCCTTTGACACCCTCTAAATCAAAAATCACATCTTCGTACATCTTTAGCTTCTGTTCATCAAACCCATCCGACAATTCGTGGGAGGCTTCCGAGAAGATATCCCACGCCGTTTTACAGATTAAGAATCCGACGACAATCGCTGTTACAATATCGAGCCACGGCATCCCGAACTGGGAACCGATAATCCCGATCGTTGTTCCGATACTGACCCAGGCATCGGATAAGTTATCTTTTGCAGCCGCCATGACCGCTTTACTGTTAATTTTCCGTGACAGGCTTCGATTGTAACGATAGACGAAATACATCACAACGGCGGAACCGATTCCGACATAAGCCGCGACGATATCCGGTGACTCCTGTTTTCCTTCGAACAACGTGGAAACGGTATCGATCAGGACCTGTAGTCCGACGGCCATCATAATGAAGGACGCGACCATCGAGGCAATCGTCTCACTTTTCCAGTGTCCGTATTTATGATTATCATCTGCCGGCCGTCTTGAAATCCGTAATCCGATCAAGACGGCAATCGAAGCGATGATATCGGTCGTATTGTTTAGACCATCCGCCCGTAAGGCCGCTGAATCCGCCGTGTAGCCGACAACTAATTTAATAATTGATAAAACAATATAGGCAATGATGCTGATGATTGCACCACGCTCACCGAGCTTTAAATTATCGTATTTTTGTTGATCCATTTCTGTCGCCCCCACTCGCTCTGTCGATTAGCAAACCTCATCGTAACAGGTCGAAATCAAGTGGGTCTATAGAAATCATTTTGCTTAAAACTAGTTAATTAACAAATGACCAATAGTTTTGCCTTAAAGCAAATCATATTTAAACGTGTATTGGCGCTTCTTGTGCAATTTGCGCATACTTCTCTTGCTTTTCTCTACAACATTTTTGCAGAACCCGGTTCCTTTTCAATCATAATCCGTGCATCTTGCGTCCCGAATCAGTAGACTGAAGATACACACCAACAACAGGGGGAACTAACACATGAGTAACTACATTAAGAGTGAAAATACATTCAAAGAGTTAATCGCAAGCGAAACACCGGTCATCATCAAGTTCGAAGCAGACTGGTGCCCGGACTGCAAACGGATGGACTACTTCATGCCGGATGTCGAATCACAATTCAGCGAACTGCCGATCTATACGATCGACAAGGATGAATTCCCGGAAATCGCTTCTGACAATGTCGTCATGGGGATTCCAAGTTTACTCGTCTTCCAAAACAACGAGAAACTCGGTCACTTGCACAGTGCCAACGCAAAAACACCGGAAGAAGTCACGGACTTCCTCAAGAAAAACTTCAACTAAACAGGCGAAGACCCGCTTTCTGAAAAACTCGGAAGCGGGTCTTTTTTAGCGTTCGCAGGCGATGCCGTCTTTGTCACGGTCGCTTTTTGCATTGAGGTTATACGTCGCTAAGCTGACATAGGCTTTGTATTTCGTATCCTTATAGATGGCTTTTCCGTTCTTATCGTATCCTGTCCGGTTTTTGAGTCCGGCTTTCTTTGAAACTCCGCCTTTATACTTCTTATGCATCTCCGTACAGTTCTTGAATGTCTTCGCTTTCGTTGCTGCATGGCTTTCTGCCGACGTCACGCTGATCAATGAAAGACTAAGTACACCGGTCATGATAAGTTTCACTGCTTTATTCATGTCCATTCCTCCTCGTTTTTAAAATACCAAATTTTAGTGATAATTTAATTATAGAGGATTCGTTTAAAATATACGGCTCGTTTTTAACATTTATTTCTTATGAACACATATTTTGTTTAGTTTTTTAAAATCAGATTACCATTTTTTAATAATATGTTATGTTTTACATAATATATTATTAAAGGAGTGAAAAGGATGAATAAATTTTTTCTCATATTACTTGGTATATTAACTACACTTCTTACTGTCGTGCTGTTAATAGTATCTATTACGACCACTTCAATTTTCTCTAGTATTTTATTTATTGTCAGTTTATTTTTTAATTATCAATTCTTCCAAAAAATACGGAATAAAAGGTTTGTTATAAAACGTCCCTTACTTTGGATGATTCTTACTACACTAATTGCATTCTTTGTTTTAGCCTTTGAATTACCTAGTACGGAAATGGCTGAAACCAATGATCTTCATACACTTTCAAAATCGGTTGCTCCGGCTAAAGTTCAAAAACCTGATGAATCAAATGTAGATGAAGTAACGACTGAACAGAAAGATGATGATCAGGAGAAAGCTGACGCTAAAGCCAAAGCCGAGGCTAAAGCAAAAGCCGAGGCTAAAGCCAAAGCCGAGGCTAAAGCCAAAGCCGAGGCTAAAGCCAAAGCCGAGGCTAAAGCCAAAGCCGAGGCTAAAGCCAAAGCCGAGGCTAAAGCCAAAGCCGACGCTAAAGCCAAAGCTGACGCTAAAGCCAAAGCCGAGGCTAAAGCAAAAGCTGATGCCAAAGCGAAAGCTGATGCCAAAGCGAAAGCTGATGCCAAAGCAAAAGCTGATGCCAAAGCGAAAGCTGATGCCAAAGCGAAAGCTGATGCCAAAGCGAAAGCTGATGCCAAAGCGAAAGCTGATGCCAAAGCGAAAGCTGATGCCAAAGCGAAAGCTGATGCTAAAGCTAGAGCTGATGCCAAAGCCAGAGCTGATGCTAAAGCCAGAGCTGATGCTAAAGCCAGAGCTGACGCTAAAGCCAAAGCTGATGCTAAAGCCAGAGCTGACGCTAAAGCCAGAGCTGACGCTAAAGCCAGAGCTGACGCTAAAGCCAAAGCTGACGCTAAAGCCAGAGCTAATGCATCCTTTGCGAACTGTACAGAACTGACCCAGGTCTATCCAAATGGTGTTCCCTCAACTCACCCCGCTTACCAATCAAAAATGGATCGGGATAAAGACAATTTTGCTTGCGAGCGATAATCTAACTTTATATGTATTTCAAAAAAACTCTATGAAATTGCAGTTTGGTTTATCTAAAACCATTCTGTCTTTTTCATAGAGTTTTCTTAGTAATGTAATTGTAGAATTGCTTATTTTGAAATAAAATCATCCGCTCGACAAAGGATGGTCACCGCCCAGTTCGGATGAATTCGAAATCCTTGGACAGAACGTGGTGATTCCGGAAGCACCACTGCTGTCGCTTCAATCAGATCAAGCTTTCCAAAACGTTCACGGACTCTTCGAATCAACTGCCGCATATGGTCATACGTGATATCTTGTCCACTTAGCTCAGACAAGGCAGCTTGCAGGACGGGATACGTCTGAAACACAGATTGATTTAACAATACAAGGGTCAAAAACATATGTTGATTTAACATCTCACTTGATTGACCGGCTACATGTAACATTTTCCCGGCATCCGAACTTTTTAGTAATAGTTCACCCTTCTCCGGTTTCGTCTCATGAAACGTTTCTTCATTGATAATCGTTTCACGATCTGCCGAGATTTTCCGGTAGTAGATTCGGTCCAGTACATACTCATCCTGCACGATCATTTCTGCGCGATAACGGTCAATTCGTATTTGATCGATATCACCTTCGATTTGCGATTCCAAATCTTCAAGCTTTTGTAACGCCTCCCGTGTTATCGCCACTCCACAATTCACGAGAAAGATATTCGCTAAGATCAGTTGTGTATCACTTAAGATGTCTGTCCGTGTTCCATCAACTGCTATTTTTAAATGATAGGCAGCTTGTTCATACTCACGTTCACGATACAAAATATAACCTAATCGGTAATTTGCAATCGGATGATGTTTCTCCATTTTAATGGCGTCCAGTAACCACCTTTTAGCCTGACGATAATCCGGAGTGTCCGACAGCTTGTAGAATTCTGCCTGACGAACAAGTAAGTCAAGGTGTGCTTTACGCTTGATAGCCCGTTCCTCTTGGGTTTCGTTCGGTAATTCCCGGCGGATTCGTTGCGCTTCCAAATATCCTGACAGTTCCATTCCCTGTGACTCCTTCATTTTTGACGTGTGACAGCCTGTCACAGCTCCCTTGCTAAACTAAAAACAACTTACAAAACAAGGAGCTGTTTGAAATGACTAATTCAACGATTCTATTAGCACGACACGGTCTAAACCGGGAAGACCGATTCAGCAAAACGCACGTCGCCTTTTTGACTGACTCCATTTTACAATATCCGGTTGAAGACTGGAGCGATCGTCGGCTGATCGAGTGGATTCAGCAGGTTCCTTTTAATGATTTACCGGGTCGTGAAGCGATGCTTGATCCTTCGACAAATGATTTGCCTTATCAATCCTTTGATCCATATATTCGGGGCATCGTCCGTTGGCTGAACTCTCTCGACATCGCGACGTTGTCTTGTTGCGACGGACATGGCCGCGGACGGGCTTCCGTTACGTTAAAACAACTTCCATCCCTTGAACAGTGGCAGATGCTTAACCTTGCGTTGCCACACCAAATGACGATGCATTTGACGCGTCTGACGTTACAACTCGATTACCGGAAAAGTGGATTTTCTTCTTTACTATCCTTAGCGGAGCGTCTTTACCGGTTGTCCGAAGACCGGAGCTATCTCCATACCTTACAACTCGAACAATTTAAACATCGATTGCTGACATGGCTTGATATCCCGGGTGTCAGCAAACGGGAGCGACTGGTCGCGATGCATCTACGAAATCACTTAAAATCGAGCACGGATTTCCCGTATACCGATAAGCAGGGAAATGTTTTGGCGACGATCCAGTGTGGTGTCGGACCGACCGTCTTGCTATCAGCTCATATGGACACGTTTGAATCAAAGGACGAACACCGGACCATTTTCGAAGACGGGACGACACTGTGCAGCTCAAGCGGTACTCTGGGAGCAGATGATCGAGCCGGCATCACGGCGATTCTCGAAGTCTTCGATCGTGTGCAAAATACAAACTTCTCCGGTACTCTGAAACTCGCTTTTACCGTTCAAGAAGAAATCGGATGTCGCGGCGCGGCAGGCATCGATCCCGCTTTCATTCAAGATGTGGATGCTGCCATCGTCGTCGACCGCCGGGGAACGCGTGATATCGTCACAGCCTGCCGAAACCTGATTCCGTTCTGTCCGTCCAATTTCGGTTCGTTGTTTGAAGAAGCAGGACGCTTGGCCGGAATGCCCGATTGGCAGACGACCACGAACGGCGGATCAAGTGATGCCAAGGTATTTGCCGGCTTCGGCATCCCTTCTGTCAACCTGTCTGTCGGATACATGCATGAGCATACCGAACACGAAACGGTTGATTACGCAGCGACGTTTGAGACAGTCGCTTTGATTGAATCCGTTCTGCATCATCAGCTCATCCCGCTTCGTACTTGAGTATCGTCCAGACGTCACCGAAAAAAGCGCGCCGCGGCGCGCTTTTCTATTATCCGACAATCAGTACCGGAGTCGTTTGGCTTCGAGCTTTTTGGACCGGACACTTACGCCAATCGCCAGCACGATATAAGCAAACCCGGCAAACATCGCAAATTGTCCGTACGAAACATCCAACCAGGCATTGAACCCAAACAGCGGAACCGCAAATAAAAAATAAAACGGATATTGAATGCCGGAGACGAGATCAAACCAAAGCTCGCCCAACCAGTACCGTTCAAAGAACGTCACCAGATAGACCACGGTCCCGGCAACAAAACCGAAGCTGAGATAATAGAACACAAACAAAAGCGTCTTTTCTTCGCGTACGAGCATTACCGAACCAATTAAAAAGACCAGCCAGGCAAGCGAAGACACGATTTGAAGCAGACCAATCGTACCGTCGGGATGAATACTCGCCGGCCAGGCATTGATACCGATTGTCGCAAGCAAAAGCACGATAAATAAAGCGAGATACTGTTTTGTCGAACGAACCATGATGGTGTTCCTCCTAAGTATGAAATTACATTAGTGTTATGTTCTCTTAATTGGATTTAAATACCTTTTAATACAAAAAAATAAAGCATCCAAGTCTTTCCTCATATATCGAAACGAGGCAGTCCTGGATGCTTTTATTTTGATTACACGCCTTTTACTTCACTTCTAACTTCACATCATCAATCGTCACGTCATGTGCCGCAAACGGCGAACCGGCTGCTTTCCCAAGCAGGAACTTCAGTCCGGCTGTATCATCCTGACCAAGCGTAAAGTCAAACTGATACGTTTTTGCTTCCGTGCCCAGTTCGACGATTTCACTGAAGTAACGTGTATACGCTGCATTTTCGACCGTCACTTCCAGTGGTCGGGCAACTGTCGACGATGCCTTAAACGTCAGTCGGTATGTCTGTCCTTTGACGAGCTTTAAGTTGCCTTGCTCGAGCAGAACGCTCCATGGTTCCTGTCCTTCTGACGTGATGGCGAGTTTCGCTGCGTCATTGACGTTTGAAACGACGGCTTGCGCGTCATAGTGGATATACGAACTCCAGAAGTTCAGTCCGTCCGCGAACGAACCGTTTTTGAGCGGTGACCGATCGACTTCGACCGGTGTGACATCCATCAACTCGACGTCATCGAGTGTCACTTCACCTTTTGCTGTCCCGAAATCGAACTGGAGTTGGCTGTTCAAATCCGTCGCTTGCGTCATCGTAAACGGTACTTCGACTGTTGTTGCCGATTTTGTCACCGGTACGTCATGCGTCGGCAGATAGACTAACATGCCGTCGGCATTCGTCAGTTTGACTTGCAACTGTTTGATTCGTTCGGCTTTCGTTTTAAAACGCAGAACATACTGATGGTTTTCTTTTAATTGGACACCTTGTTGCGTCAAAGTCGCCGGTTGTCCTTTTGACGGATTCGTCTTAAATGTAAAGTCACGTGTCACCGGATCAACGGTTCCCGTACCTTTGGTCTGATCGGCATCAAACTGCCAGTAAGTCAGACGGTCCATCGCGCCTTGATCAAACGTACCGTTATAGATCTGATTGCCGTCCGGTAAAGCTGGTTTGGTTGCCGTTTCATCGATTTCACCGCGCGGTACCTGTTCGACGCGGACGTTGCCGATTTTGACGCCTGCTTTGGCCAGACCCAGATTAAACTCGAGTCGTGCCGCGAGATCCGTTTCTGCTGCCATGTCGAACGCAAACGTGTGGCGTTTGACGGTTGGCGTCAAATCGATCACTTCTTCATTCGAATATTTTGTGTAGCCCCGTTCTGCCCCGCCGCCGACTTTGGCAACGATCGTCCGCGCTTCTTCACTGCTGGCGTCAAAGCTGACTTCGTAGCGTCCGCCTTGAGCGAGCGAAATCTTTTGAATCAATTGGTGAGCATAGTTTTGCGCTCCCGGTTGGTCAATCGTGACACTGGCGAAGCGGGTCCCGTCCTGCTCCGTCACGTCGACCGCCCCCTTACCGCCAAAGTCAGGTAACGTCACATAGTTCCAGTACGTTGGATCGAGTGTCTGCGCGCCGTCGGTAATCGTTTTAATCGCTTTTTCGTACGCTTGATCATACACGAGGTTCCCGTCAGCTAACGGCTGTTTCGCGCCGTCCGGTAACGTCACGTTTTCATAAACCGGCTCGACCGGTTCACGGTAGTCGCGGTTCTTCAGATCATAGACGCGGACATAGTCGACTTCCATTTCCGCCGGGAACTTCGTTGTCGCGTCGACTTCCCCGTCAAACCAGCCGCCGACCGCGAGATTCATCACGAGATAAAAGTTTTGGTCGAAGGGTGCCGGATAACTGTAGTTCGTTGCCGTGTTTTTCCCTTTGCTGTACCAGTCGTTTTGTGTTTGATAGAGGTTACCGTCAACGTACCAACGCAGTTCGCCCGGCTCCCACTCGACCGCATACGTATGCCACTGATCAATCCGTCCGCCGTCCGGGAAATGATAATCCTTGCCGGTGTATTTATTGTTCGGCCAGTTTTCGCCGTAGTGGATTGTGCCGGCAACTTTATCCGGTTGACTGCCCCACGCTTCCATGACATCAATTTCACCGGACGAGGCCCAGGCGCCGTACTTGTCCTGTTCCGGCAACATCCAGAACGCCGGCCATAACCCTTTGCCAGTCGGTAGTTTCGCTTTGATTTCGTAACGCCCGTATGTCTTGCTGAATAAACCTTTAGTCTTTAATTTAGCTGATGTATAGTCGTACGTTCCGAGCGCATCCGTTGTTTTTTCTTCCTGGGCCCGGATGACGAGTTTGCCGTCCCGGATAAAGGAATTATCGGTTTTGTCCGTGTAATATTGTTTTTCGTTATTTCCCCACCCTGGACTGATAGCGCTTCCATTTTGATCAACGATCCAGTTCCCGGTGTCGTAGGTCCACTTCGTCCGGTCGAGCTGTTGTTTCGTAAATTCATCCGACCAGACCATTTTCCATTTCGTATTGTCTTTTTTGTCTGCTTTCTCGGCATGACCGGTCCCGGCGTAGGACAGGACAAGTCCGGTTCCGAGGGCAACTGCGAGCCACTTCTTCATCTGTAATTCCTCCTTTTGAATAAAAAAACAGGCAAGACGATCAATTCGATCTTGCCTGTTCGACGACGTTACGCTTCTTGCGGAAGTGCTGCCTTATGCGTCTGGATGACATTCGCATACCAATGCGCGCTGTCTTTCCAGATTCGTTCCTGTGTATCGAAATCAACATAGATGATCCCGAATCGTTTGTCATAGCCGAAACTCCACTCGAAGTTGTCGAGCAGCGACCAGAGATAATAACCGGCGATGTTCATGCCTTCGTCATTCAGATCCGACACGGCTTGCAAATGCTGCGCGACGTAATCGATCCGGTTTTGATCGTGAACTTTCCCGTCAACGAGCTGGTCATCAAACGCGGCACCGTTTTCCGTGATAAAGATCGGTAAGTCCGTGTATTCGTTGCGCAGGCGGCGAATCAGGTCTTTGAACTCACTTGGGGCGATATCCCAGCCCATGCCGGTTTTGTCATAATCCGAGTACGCGTCTTTGTGTAAGAAATCATTTGCGGCACTGAACTCAACCAGGTTCCGGCTGTAGAAGTTGATCCCGAAGAAATCACACGGCGTCGAAATCGTCGCGAGGTCTCCCGCGTGGATGAAGTCGTACGTATGAACGTATTTCGAGAACAGGTTCATCATGTCGATTGGATATTGTCCTTTGAAGATCGGATCAAGGAACCAGCGATTCGCGTAACCATCGGCATTGTTCATCGCAATCTGATCGTTGACGGAATCCGTTTTTGCGTACTTCGGTGCCAAGTTCAGCGTGATGCCGATCGGCGTCGCTGAGTTGAACTCCCCTTTTAACATCTCGACGGCTTTTCCGTGTGACAACAGCATGTGGTGGACGGCACGGACGGCTTCGTTCATGTCCGTATGGCCCGGTGCGTGTTGTCCGAGGTGGTAGCTTAAGAAACCGGCACACCATGGTTCGTTATGCGTGATCCATGAATCGACGATCCCGTCGAGCTCTTCGAAGCAGACGCGGGCGAAATCGAGGAACCAGTCGACCGAGTCACGGTTGACCCAGCCGCCTTCGTCATACGCCCACACCGGAAGATCCCAGTGGTAGAGTGTGACCGCCGGTTTGATGCCTTCTTCCTGGAGACGTGTCGCGAGTGTCTTGTAGAAGGCCATCCCTTCCGGATTGAACTGCCCTTTGCTCGGGAAGATTCGTGGCCAGGCAATCGAGAAGCGGTACGTATCGACGCCTAACTGTTTAATGTGCTGAATGTCTTCTTCAAACCGGTGGTAATGATCGCAAGCGACATCCCCGTTATGTTTTTCAAAAACTTTTCCGTCCGTGTCGCAGAACGTATCCCAGATCGACGGCGTTCGGCCGCCCTCATCGTGTGCGCCTTCGATTTGGTAAGAAGACGTCGCCGTCCCGAAGACGAAATTCGGTGTAAATTTCATAGGTGTAAGCTCCTTTAACAGTTTATTCTTTGACGGCACCAGCGGAGATGCTGCTGACGATGTATTTCGAGAGGAACAGGAAGGCAATCATGATCGGTACGACGGAAATCGCGATTCCGAGATACAGTGAACCAAGATTTTCTGCAACTTGTGATCCTTTGAGGAAGCCCATCAAGACCGGTAACGTATACTTTTCCGGTGAGAACAGCAGGACGAGCGGCATGATGTAGTTGTTCCACGAACCGATGAACGTAAAGATCGACATTGTCGCGATTGCCGGCATCATCATCGGCAAGGCAATCGTATGGAAGATACGCATTTCGCTCGCACCATCCATCCGTGCTGCTTCAATCAAACTCGGGTGCATGACCGTCTGCAGGTACTGACGGACGAAGAATACCGTGAACGGACTGGCAATCGCCGGAACGATCAGCGGGATGAAGCTGTCGAGTAATCCAAGATTTTTACTGAGTTCGTAGAACCCGATTAATCCGAGTTGCCCCGGAATCATCATCATGACAAGCATGAAGACGAACAGAACGTTTTTTCCTTTAAACTGGTAGAACGCGAATCCGAATGCGGTCATCGCCGAGAAGTAACCGGATAAGACGGTCACGAGGACGGCGATGATCAGACTGTTCTTGAAACCGGACCAGATGTTGACGTAAGAACTTAAAGCCGCATAGTTTTCAGCGAGCGAGTTTCCTGGAATCAACGAGAAACCAGACAGGACTTCTTCGTTTGAGCGGGTCGCGTTGATGATCATCATCAAAAACGGAATGATACAGGCGATCGTCAAAGCAATCAGCGCGATATAGATGATCGCCTTGCCCAGCCAAGGTTTTTTCTGTTTTGGCGGTGTCGTCAATTTCAGCGGGCGTTCGGAACGCTCCGGTTGTTCTTCCGTTTGTGGCACGATCCGACGTGCCTCTGCATTTCGTTCCATCGGTCAGGCTCCTTTCGGTGAACGTTCTTTTCGGAACATCCCTTTGAAGACGATGATTGAAAAGACGAGTGTAATGGCAAACAATCCGTATGCGACCGCAGCGGCGTAGCCGTAGTTGTTGTATTTAAAGGCTTGGTTGTAGAGGTAAAGCACCATCGTGTTCAAGGCACCATCCGGCGCACCGACACCATCCGTAATTAACATCGGCAGGTCAAACAATTGCAGCCCACCGATCAATGACGTGATCATGATGTAGAGCAGAATTGGTTTTAAGAGCGGTAACGTGATCCGCGAGAAGATTTGCCAGCGTGTCGCACCGTCAATCAGTGCCGCTTCGAAATAATCTTTCGAGATACCGGATACTCCGGCCATGACGACGATGAACGAGTGACCGAGCCACATCCAGGTCAAGATGAGGGAAACGGAAATTTGTGCCGTAACCGGTTGTGTCAACCAGTTGATCGGCTCGGAAATCAAACCGATTTTCATCAGCATCATGTTCAGTGAACCGTGCTGCCAGTCGAGCAGGATGCCGAACAGCAAGGCAACCGAGCTGATCGTGATCAAGTTTGACAGGTAGAACGTCGCCCGGAAAAAGGCGAGACCTTTTAACTTGAGCTGTAAATCCGAGAACAGTAAGGCGAGCATCAACGCTCCCCCGATTTGCAGGATGAAGTTCAGTCCCCAAATCTTGATCGTATTGAAGAATGCTTCAATGAAGTACGTATCTCCGAGCAAACGCGTATAGTTCGCGAGTCCGACGAGTTGTTCGCCTTCTGCGCCTGTGTAGTTGGTGAAACTGTAATAGAACGTCAAGGCAACCGGATAGATGCTGAAGATCAAGAAGACGATCCAAAACGGTGCAATGAACAGATAACCATGGCGGTCGAGTTTTTTCACAGGTCAAACCCCTTTCTTAAATAAGAAAAGGTGAAGCGAGGATCGCCCCACCTAGACTCCTTATTCCGGTACTTTAACGTCCGGATACGCATTTTTGACTTTTTTGTAGAATTCAGCAAGTGCTTCGTCTTTCGACTTTTTGCCTTGGACATATTCCATGACTGATGCACCGTACAATGTGTCGAGCTGTTGGTCGTACTTCGTCACGATTCCCGGTGTGATCTTGTCTGCTTGATCGAGGAAGAACTCGTAGTTGTTCTGTCCGCCGAGGAACTCATCTTTGAAGTCGGTTTTGATTTTGTCTGTAACCGGTTTGTAAGCGAGGACGTCCCCTGTTTCTTTCGCCCATTCTGTCAAGAACTCTTCGTCTTGCGTCATCATCTTAACGAAATCATACGCAAGTTTTTGTTTCTTCGAATCTTTGTAGACACCTAACCATGTACCGCCCCAGAAGTATGGGCTCGGTCCGCTTGTGACAGCCCAGTCACCCGCTGATTTTTTTGCATTTTCTTTTAAGACACTGTGTAAGCCCCATGTTGGAAGGACATATGAGAAGATTTCTGTTTCGGTTTCTTTGCCGTTTTCTTTGACTTTAACCGGCTTGTCCATCCCGGCGAACCATGATGGAGACCATTCCGGCGCAAGTGCTGTGTATTGTTTCGTCCGTAATTCTTTTGCGTAATCCATGTAGTTTTTCTTGTCTTCCGTCACGACGAGTTCCTGTTTGTCGTTGACCCAGGCTTGTGGCTCATTTCCTTGTGCGAACCAACGGATTGATCCTTCATCCGGGAACATTTTGTAGCCTTTGCCTTTCATCTTTTCAGCGACTTCGAAGACGCCGTCCATCGAGTTCATCATCGCACCGATTTCTTTTGGATCATCTGTGCCGAGAACTTTTTTCGCGATGCTGCGTTTGTAGTAGACGCCACCTGGTGTCGTTTGCCATGACAAGGCACGAACGTTACCGTCTTTGTCTTTCCCCATGTCATAGACGTACGGGATATAGTCATCTTTGACTTCGCCTGCGTTAAACGGTTTTTCTGAGAGATTTGCCCAGTAGCCGGCATCGACCCATTGTTTTAAGAAGGCAATCTCACCTGTGAAGATATCTGGTGCGCCGACGCCGCTCTCAAGTGCCGGTTTTAATTTTGTCGGGTAATCCGCGATCGGAACGATCGTCAATTCGACTTTGACGCCGTTTTTCTCTTCGAACTTTTTGATTGGTTCTTTTAACTCATCCGTGAATGACCAGATTTTCAAGACTTCCTTGCCGCCGCTCGTTTTTTCTTCTTCGCCGCCTGAACATCCTGCTAAAACGCTTGCCGTTAACGCACCGACTGTTAATACGCTGATTAACTTCTTCTTCATGTCATCCCATCCTTCTGGTGTTTTGGTAGTCCCCTAAGTAAGCGGTCTCATTTATTATTCAAAAATATCGAAAGCGCTTTCGTAAATAGTGTGAAAAAAATTCCGAAAGCCCTTTCGGAAACGTACAAAAAATATAGTATGGATTTCGAAACCGCTCTCGCGTTTTCTCGAAGACAACCTGCGAGAGCGATTTCGAAAAAGTGATTATGCTTTGACAGGTCCCGTCGACTGACGGACAATCAGTTCGACCGGAATGATATCCGTCGTCATGACCCGCTTCTTGTTGACGATCTGTTCGATTAAAAGGTTCGCTGCATGCTGTCCGATCGTATCCGTATCTTGCCGGACCGTTGTCAGCTTTGGTGTAATGAACTTAGCCAGTTCGATGTCGTCATAGCCAACAATCGAAATATCTTCCGGAATCCGTAAGCCAGCTTCATGAATTGCGTCAATGGCACCGATGGCCATTTGGTCACCTGCAACAAAGACAGCCGTTGGTTGTTCCGGCAGTGCGAGTAACTCTTGCATTGCCTGTTTTCCTTCTTCGACCGAAAAGAATCCTCCGCTGACGATATATTCATCAGGAATCGGTAATCCTAAGCGTCCCATTGCTTGTTTGTACCCTTCAATCCGAGCCGATCCTGCGTCAGTCGTACTATCCCCTGCGATATGGGCGATTAGTCGATGACCGAGCTGGTGTAAGTGATTGACGGCAAGTGCGCCGCCGGTCAGATTATCCGAGAAAACGACACTGCAATCCGTACTGTCCATATCAACGACAACGATTGGAATCGTACTTTGAATCAGTTCCTGAACGTGTTGGTCCATTTGATCGGAACAGATGACGACGATGCCGTCGACCGCCCGATGCCGGAAATGCTCGAGATAACTCATGTCCCGATTACGCAAATTCCGTGAAGCGAAGATTAAGTCATAGCCTTGTTGCTCTGTTGCTTTTCGGAAACTTTCGATGATCGCGTTGAAAAACGGATGCATCATTCCGACGCCGTGTGCTTCCGAGAACATGACGCCGATTGTCCAGGACCGTTTTGTCGAAAGTGACTGGGCATGCGCGTTTGGTAAGTAGCCCATATCGGCTGCTGCCTGAACGATTTTTGCTTTCGTCTTCTCACTGACATCGGAATAGTTATTTAAGGCTTTTGAGACCGTGGTGATCGAAAAACCGGTTATTTTCGCTAAATCATAAATTGTACCCATGTAACCACTCCATTTCACCGAAAGCGCTTTCGATAAATTTAGTATAGACGGTGATTTGGAAAGATACAACCATTTTTTTAGAATTTAATCGGAATTTGCAAAATAAATGATATCGCTTTCATTTCTAATCAGAAAGATCTTCAAATAAGAACAAACGTTTGGTATACTATAAGTATCAGCCAACCGTGCTTAAAATTGAGAGGAGCATTACTATGCCGATTACCCCTTATCTTGTGTTCAACGGTAATACCCGTGAGGCGATTCAGTACTATGCCAAAGTCTTCGGCCAGGACATTCCCGAAATCATGGAATTTGGTCCCGGCAATGGTCCGGACGGTCAACCGTTTGAAAAAGATGTCCAGTCGCTTGTCCTGCATTCGCAATTGATTGTTCATGGACACGCGTCATGTTTTCTGATGCGATGCCACATGATCCGGTGACGATCGGTCAAAATGTCACGCTTGCTCTGCACCTTTCAGACGTTTCACTCATTCACGAGACATTCGATAAGCTGGCGCAAGACGGCAATGTCATCATGCCGATTCAAAAAACGTTTTGGAGTGAAGCCTACGGTATTGTCGAAGATCCGTTTGGTGTGCAGTGGCAGCTCAACCATGAAGTGAGTGAAGTGACGGCTTAATTCATTCTTGGTGTCATTCCTTCAATCGCTTTCCTCAAGCGATTGAAGGAATGACATTCTTACCATAAAACAAGGTCTGACAGAATTCGTCAGACCTTGTTTTTATTTTTTAAATCTATTAAACATTCCCTGAATCCGATTTGTTTTTTCGGCCGCAAGAGGTATCTCTAGTACCGATGTTTCCTTCGTCACTTTATTATCAGCCGAATTAGCTAATCCAGTAACTGTTCCAAACAAGCTCTTCACCTTATTCGTTGCTTCACTTTTAGATTCTTCATAATTGAGTAGCTCAATATCAATTTGCTTATGTAATTCTTTCATTTCAAGCATATATTTATGACTTTCAGACTGGGCTTTTGAGTAGCGGTTTACCAATGCATGATATTCAGGCAGCTTCCGCTTTTTTTCCGCCAAGGAAGCATTTCCAAAGAAAAAATCTAACCCTGCATAAACAACTGAATCGTTTAATTTACGATTATGCTGATCCTCTTCCAGCTCGATTTCTGAGATTTCCACCTTAAGATTTGAAATATCATCTTTGAACAATCGTTGTCCTTCTTGTAATGAAACAATTGATTTTTCGATCCAATTTTTTGCATCTTGTGGAGAGTCTAACATGAGCCAAGTAATGCTGATATAAGATTGAATAAATCCTGTAAAATGAATATCAAACGCTGTCTTTGTGAATTTTGCTCTTTGTACACCATAAGCTTTGATGAATTCTTTTAAGGCACTTGCCACCATCTTTTTAGAGTCCTTTTGACTTCGATGATCGTCCATCGCTTGCTCCAGGTAAGTTAACCCTACGTAAAAAGGACCTTCTTGAATCGCTTTAATTTCATTCGTAAACATATCAAATAGTTGTGCCTGTTCAGCTTCTAATTTAATTAGCTTATCTACGATTTCTTTTTTCTCTTTTACTCCTTTGTATACTTTCAACCCTGTTAACATGCCAGAAACCATTAAATCAATCATTCGTTTATTCTCCTTTTATGTACAAGGCAGATTATCAATCGTAAATCTCAATTTGTACTTTTTAAAAGTGTATCAAAGCTTTTTGTAAATTACCATTAAATGGATTATCAGCCGATCACTACAGTAAAACGTGATTGAAGGCTGTTGATATTTAGTATTCTTAGGCAGCGGGTACTACGATTGTTAAACATGACGAATTCGCCGGTCAAGCGAATTCTTTTACGCATCACGGAGATTCTGCTGTTGCATTAGAAGCATGTGAATAGATCTCAGAGTATTTGTTAAAAATAAATTATAAGAGATGATTATTCTAATCTAATAAACATTCTTTTTAGTCTTTAATGGTGGACTAAACCTTTTAATAAAGCTCTGATTACTTTAGTTTAATTTTCAAAATCATAGAGAGTATTCAGAGCTTTATTATTTTTCAGTTTTTTTAAAGTCTTACTTTCTATTTGTCTAATACGTTCACGAGTAACACCAAATATGTGACCTATCTCCTCTAAAGTTTTAGTTTTGCCATCCTTCATTCCGAATCTTAGTTTAATTACTTCTCTTTCTCGATAAGGAAGCATATCAATTTCATCAAGAACAATATCTTTTATCTCATTATTAATTACAATTTCTTCAATCGTTAATATGTTATTCATATAATCTGCATCAATATTTGTTATAAAATCTATTACTTCTGAAGTTCCAGTCTCCGTATTGATGAAGGAATTTAATGACACATCATGTAAAAACTTATGTTCAATTTCTTTTAAATAGTAATATCCATTTTTATCTATACCCATTTCTTCACATACTACATCGACTGATTTTTTTATATTTTCGAATTCTAATTCTTTTTCGATTTTCCGCATTTTAAAAACTTTTTCCATTGCATGCACAGGAATTCTAATCATATATCCTTCATTAATAATAGTTCTTGTCATTTGTTGAACTATCCAATAGGTAGCATAAGTAGAGAGTTGAGCTTCATATTTCAAATCAAATCGATCGATTGCTTTCATTAAACCTATATTACCTACACTGATTAAGTCATCAATAGTTAATGACTTTCCTCTATCACTATAATGAGAAGCAAGTTTTTTTACTAATGCCTGATTATTTTTGATCAGCTTTTCTTTTATCCTTAGTAGTTGAACTCCATCATTTTTTTTCTCATCATAAAGCTTAAATAAATTGCTGTTATCTTTATATGAAGTTTCTTCGATACTAATTTTTTCTGAATCAAACATATTTGTAAAAAATGCTTCTAAATTTAATTCATCATCTTTATCTTCATCACTATCTTCAAATTTAATATTTGACTTTTCTTTATTATCACTATTGCTGTTCTCCACTTTTTTTAATTCTTGTTTAACCTTTATATTTTTATAATCGTTCATTGATAAATAACTAATTAACTCTTGATCATTTAAAGAACTAACAACGCCGAATGTGTCTCTCATATCTTCCTTTAGTTTTGATAAATCAATAACGAAAATATGTTGAACTTGTCGATTTTCAATAAAGTTCGGTAAGGTACGGGGAGAA
>NZ_JAOTIT010000009.1:0-54266 GCF_033721435.1 Exiguobacterium sp. K1
TTCATTGTTTGTATCCGAAGATACGTTTTTTGCCTCATCGTTCAGTTTTCAAAGTCCGATATGTCGTTTGACGACTTTTAAATCTTACAGTAAACTATTAACTGGTGTCAATAACTTTTTTCGTAAGTTTTTTTCGTTTTCGACGTGTCTGTGTGGCGTGTGCCTCAGCGACATGTATTAATATATCAACTCTTGTTTTTTACGTCAACTGTTTTTCTAAAAAAACATTAAAAAAAGATGGACGCCGCTCTGACCGGATAAAACGGTAGCACGGCGCCCTTTTCTTTTATGCTCTTTTCCCCGACGCAGCATTCGCTGAATTCGGTTTTTCCTGCAACCGGTGCAACATCAGAATCTGATACGCATTACAAACGAGTAATGTGGCAAGTGCCGCCCATAACATCCGTTTGTCTTGTGTCGCCTGAAGAGCCGGAACCCATTCAATCAATGTGATGACTGTCATCAAAAAGAGTGTCGGCACGAACGCCGTGAAGTTTGTCTCGCGGGCTTTCGTCCGAGCGACAAAAAACGCAATGATCAATAAGACAACCATCTCTCCGATATACAGGTTTGTTTTTTCAAATCCGAAAGCAAGACCGCGAAGGTAGATTCCGTCGAATAACGCAAATGCGATTAAGACGATTTGAACCCGGTCCCACAGCTTAGCTCCCCGGAAAATATCGAGTCCGACCCGGTGAAGGATCAGATACGAAAAGAATCCCATCAAACTGATGGCTGTCCATGTACTACTGTAAGCCAGGGCTGTAACATATCCGCTGATCGATTGATTGCGGACATAACCCGGTTCAGCGACAAGGTTAAACACGAAGCCGGCGAGCGTCCCGATCAGGAGCGTCATCCAAAACAGCTTCAAAAATCCTCTAGTCTTCATTCATTATCCCTCTACTTTTTCGATGACACGCGCTGCGAGTTCATTATAGTGTGTTTCAAATGGATGGTCGTCACGGTAAATCGACGGTGCAAAGTCCGTGTCATTTGCATACGGCTGTCCAAGTGGAATCTTAGCTAGAATATCTGTTTTTAACGCTTCTGACAACTTCTCTCCGCCGCCTGAACCAAACACATACTCTTTTTCGCCCGTTACCTTGCTTTCGAAATACGCCATATTCTCGATGATTCCGAGTAAACGGTGGTTAGTTTTGATTGCCATCGCTCCTGCACGTGCTGCGACGAATGCCGCAGTTGCGTGTGGTGTCGTGACAATCAGTTCCTGACAGCTTGGCAACATTGAATGAATATCGAGTGCCACGTCGCCTGTACCCGGTGGTAAATCAAGAAGTAAGTAATCGAGGTCGCCCCATTCGACGTCAGAGAAGAAGTTGTTTAACATCTTTCCGAGCATCGGACCACGCCAGATGACAGGTGCATTGTCTTCGACGAAGAAGCCCATCGAGATGACTTTAACGCCAAAACGTTCAGGTGGAACAATCCGGTCGTTGACGACCGTCGGACGGGTTTCGATGCCCATCATGTCCGGTACACTGAATCCGTAAATATCTGCATCAATCAATCCGACTTTTTTGCCCGCCCGTGCGAGGGCAACTGCCAAGTTGACAGAAACCGTTGATTTTCCGACGCCACCTTTACCGGAAGCAATCGCAATGAACGTCGTGCCCGACTCTGGTTTAAGAATCGACGGTGTCGTTGCTGCTTGAATACCGTGATCGCCGAGTGCCTCAAAACGTAACCCAACCGTCTTGAATCCTTTTTCTTTCAACTCTTTGACGATCTGTTGTTGTAACGCAAGCTGTTCGCCGGATCCTGCTTGCGCAAGTGCGATTTTAAGACTGACATAGTCTCCTTTGATGCGGACATCCCGAATCCCATTCGTATCTGTAAGCGAGCGTTCAATCGTCGGATCGATCATTTGCCCGACTACCTCGCGAATTTCTTGTTCATTCAACATAGTGCCTTCCCCCTGAGAACGTTCGATTTAATCCATTTCAGTATAACAAAAATAAGATAGCGCTTGCACATTTCGACTCGGAAAGCATGACATTTCCTTGACGACACCAAGGAAACGGACGAAAAGGAGATTAAAAAAAGAGACCTCCCTCTTCGCAACTGCAAAAAGGGGATCCCGGCGTGTTTAAAACATTCGATTCCACGTTGCGGGTCCGACGACACCATCGACCGTAAGTCCTTGCCGTTTTTGGTAAGCACGTACTTTCTCCGCTGTTTCCGCATCAAAGCGTTTCGTGACCGTCGCCTTGACTGCCCGCTGGATCCGCTCGATGTCCCGGCTGTTCATGTTGACGGCTCCTTTATAAAGGGGATTCCCCGGATAAGGCACCAAGACGTCTGTCGTCGTTTTGTTTAATTCAAAGTGAGGGTAGTCTTTAAAGCCGCTCCAATCCCCGCCCCAGGAAAAACCCTGCCGCTTCATGGCGTGAACGATTTGCTGAAAGTTTTCATCCGTATTAAAGATCGCTTCCGTGCCGTCCATGGAATATTGAAACAGATCAACGGCAATGCCCCGGTTATGATTCGATTGTCCCCCCCGGGCGTTCGTGACGATTGCCCCCGGAGTCGTCCGTCCTTGTGCATACAATTTCTCCTGCTCGGCATAGGAGCGGAATCCTTGAGCCACACCGACGTAAATTCCTCTGACATGGAGTTCACGGATGACCTGGCGTGTTTTCCGGGCAACTTCCGGCGACAGTCCCGGAACATTTAATTTCCGGTTGGCTCGTTCGAGTAACCAACTGACTGATACTGTCATCTTTCATCACACTCCTTTGTAACCTGTTCCCAAAAACCGAATCCGGTATACTTGACGATGGACGTGTTCTTATCCAATCATTCGGAAAAAGGAGTTTTTTGATGAAAAAACTGTTAGTCTTCGCAAGCGTCATCACAGTCCTCTTACATATCGGCTATGCAATTTACTTTTATGCAGGGCATGAAGCAAATATAGCTTATCAACCCGCTCTCCCTGAAAACAGCACGGTGTTAAGTCAGGAGACGTCTTTTACCGGTGCAGTCGGTTCACAGACGGCGAATGATCCTCTTGCATTTTTACAGCATCTTTTCCTCCGGAGTATCCCGCTGACGTTTATTGCTCTCACAGCACTCTTATTCCTCATCCGAACAATACGACGACGTACGTTTTGAACGACAGACCATTGCTTGACCGCTTTTTTTAATTAAAGAGCGGTCTTTTGACATAAAAAAATCTCCCACCCGTAAGGATGAGAGATAAAACGATTAACGTTTTGAGAACTGAGGTGCACGACGTGCTGCTTTAAGACCGTATTTTTTACGTTCTTTCATACGAGCATCGCGTGTGAGGAAACCTTTAGCTTTAAGTGTTCCACGGAAGTCTGGATCCGCTTGAAGAAGAGCACGTGAGATACCGTGACGGATTGCGCCTGCTTGACCAGTGAAGCCGCCGCCTTTGACCGTTACCATGATATCGTATTTGCCTTCTGTTTCTGTGAGTACAAGTGGTTCTTTTGCAGTCATGATTAATGTTTCATAACCGAAGTATTCGCTGATATCGCGCCCGTTAACTGTGACTTTACCGTCTCCAGCAACGAGGAAAACGCGAGCTGCCGCGTGTTTACGGCGACCAGTGCCGTAGTAACGTACATCTGCCATCGTGTAGTTCCTCCTAAATTCGTATTAATTAACCGCGAAGTTCATAAACTTCTGGTTGTTGTGCTTCTTGCTTATGAGTATCTCCAGCGTAAACGTGGAGTTTGTTGAACATTTGACGACCGAGGCTACCTTTTGGAAGCATCCCTTTGATCGCGAGTTCAAGCATACGCTCAGGTTTGTTAGCGAGTAAGTCGCGTGCGACAGTCTGCTTCAAGCCGCCTGGATGACCAGAGTGACGGTAGTAGACCTTTTTGTCGAGTTTGTTACCAGTTAAAACGATTTTCTCAACGTTGATGAGGATAACGTGATCCCCACAGTCAACGTGTGGTGTGAACGTAGGTTTGTGCTTACCGCGGAGAAGTGAAGCAACTTCGCTCGAAAGACGACCGAGTGTTTTGCCTTCTGCGTCGATAAGGAGCCATTTGCGTTCTACATCAGTAGCTTTCGCCATGAAAGTTGTGCGCATGTAAAATACCTCCTAAGGAATTTAAAAATTTCTTTTTTGATTTTTCATTTATTCACTGTTTGAATCTATCAGAATCTTAGGTGTACGGGGCTAAGATTGTGGTTTCATAATAAATGAAATGCCAATAAACATTGTATGTTTTTTAGCGGCTAATGTCAAATGCCTTTTTTAGACTCTGGGTAGAAAACTTCCCAAAGGTATAACCCGTGCGGTGGTGCCGTCACACCAGCGACGTTTCGATCCTTCGCTTCGAGCATCCGTTTGATGTCATCCGGGGCAAATCGACCGCGTCCGACATCAAGCAACGTGCCGACCATGATCCGGATCTGATTGTAGAGAAAACCGCTTCCTTGAAAACGAAAAATCAGTTCTTCCCCTTGTTCGATCAGTTCCGCTTCATAAATCGTCCGAACACGATTGTCCGTCTCTGTCTTCGCGACACAGAACGAACTAAAGTCATGAGTCCCGACTAAATGCGCTAATCCCAGACGAATTTGCGCAACATCGAGCGAATACGGAATCAGGACGGATTGATGACGCCGAAACGCATTTTCCGTCCGGCGCACGAAGTACCGGTACTCTTTCCCTACTACATCATACCTTGCTTCGAAGTCAGAAGCGACCTCTTTACAGTCCCGAACACGAATATCGTCCGGTAATAACGTATTTAAAGCCTTCACCATGCTTGCCGGTGCAATCGAAAGCTCCGTATCAAAATGAATGACTTGTCCCTGTGCGTGCACACGGGCATCCGTACGTCCGGAACCGATGACCTTGACCGGGTGCTTGTGCATCCGTCCAAGCGTCTTCTCGAGGACTTCCTGAATCGTCAGACCGTTCGGTTGCACTTGATACCCGGAATAGTCCGTTCCGTCATACTGAATCGTACATTTAAAGCGTCGCATCAAAATCCTCCCCGTAAATACACCAGCAACAGTCCGAGGACGACCAGAAGCAGGATCAATCCCGTATCGCGTGTTGTCCACTTGGACTCACGGAGCCGGGTCCGTCCTTCACCGCCGCGGTATCCGCGGGCTTCCATCGCCGTTGCCAGATCTTCCGCCCGCTTAAATGCCGAGATGAACAGCGGAATCAACAAAGGAATGATCGCCCGCAGACGTTCCTTGATTGGTCCCGCCGATAAATCGACCCCGCGTGCCTGCTGTGCCTTCATGATTTTTTCCGTCTCTTCCGCCAGGGTCGGGAGGAAACGGAGTGAAATCGACAACATCAAGGCAATTTCATGGGTCGGGACACGGACGACCTTAAACGGTTTCAGGAGCAACTCAATCGCATCCGTCAGTTCGATCGGTGACGTCGTCAACGTGACGAGTGTCGTGATCGAGACCAGATAAAAGAAGCGGAGCGAAACGATGATCGCGAGACGTAATCCTTCTTCATAAATCTTGAACCAGCCGAATTCAAACAGAACAGCCCCTTCACGCGTAAACAACAGTTGAATGATGAACGTAAAGACGATTAAGAATAAGATCGGCCGGAGCCCCTTTAAGACGTAACGAATCGGTAATTTACTGCTGGCTAACGCAAAAAACGTAAACAGCAATAAAAAAATATTCGTTGCCGCATTATTGGCCAAAAAGACAAGAGGAATAAAACAGAAAGCAAAAATGATTTTCGCAACGGCAGACGAACGATGTAAATACGACGTTCCCGGTATATGTTGTCCTACAATCATCGTTTATCCTCCCGTACATGCAAAATCCAGTCAATCAATTCCGCTTCCGTCTGAAGCGATGGACGCGGTTGGTTCAATTGATCGGCCATCTGCCAGGCAAAGGCCAGAACGTGGGGTAAATCGAGATGGAATTGACGCAGTAACGTTTCTTGACGGAATAGACCCATTGGTTCTCCGTCATACGCAACCTGGCCCTCTTCCATGACGACGACGCGGTTCGTATATTCCAGCACCTGGTCCATGTCATGCGTAATCAACAGCAATGTCATTCCTGACTGTGCATGCAACTCGGCAAAGAGAGAAAGCATCTGCTTCCGTCCTTGCGGATCGAGTCCTGCTGTCGGTTCATCGACGATCAACACGTCTGGTTGACTAGCGAGTACGCCCGCAATCGCAACACGCCTCATTTGCCCACCAGACAGGTCAAACGGAGAACGTGACCAAAAGACTTCATCGAGTCCAACGGTACGTAAGGCATCTTTTGCTAACCGTTCTGCCTCTGCCGGTGCGTGACCGAAGTTCATCGGACCAAACATGACATCTTTCAAGACGGTTTCTTCAAACAATTGATATTCCGGATACTGAAAGACAAGACCCACCCGTTTCCGGAGTGCTTTTAAATCTTGTTTTCGTTTCGGTTCGATGATGATTTCATCGACCTGTACCTTCCCTGCTGTTGGTTTCAACAAGCCGTTGATGTGTTGGACGAGTGTCGACTTCCCGGAACCGGTATGCCCTACAAACGCAACAAGCGCCCCTGACGGAATCTCAAGATTCACATCACGCAGCGCGACTCGTTCAAACGGACTATTGAGTTGGTACGTATAGTTTAATTCCTGGATTAAGATTGGCATAAGCGGTTCACCAAGTCTCTTTCATCTAGTATCGTGTCCGCGTAAGTAAGACCACGTGCTGAAAGTTGCTCCTGCACCCGGACGACAAATGGAACATCTAGTCCAATCTGCTCAAGAAACGCGGATTGTGCAAACACCTCTTGCGGTGTCCCTTCTAAAACGATTTGCCCCGCATCCATGACAATGACACGACTGGCCCGTAAGACCTCATCGAGTTCATGTGTAATGGCAACGACGGCCATCGGGTGTTGCTCATATAATTCCTGAACGGTCGACATAACCTCAGTTCGTGCAATCGGATCAAGCATCGATGTCGCTTCATCGAGCACGAGAACATCAGGGCGCATCGCAAGCGCCGAGGCGATTGCGACACGCTGCTTCTGTCCGCCGGATAGTTGATGGGGTTCCCGATCAACAAAATCCGTAAGGCCAACGCGCGCTAGACTGTCGTCGATACGACGAACCATTTCCTCGCGTGGCACACCCCAGTTTTCCAGGGCAAATGCCACGTCGTCGCGCACGGTCGTGCCAACGAATTGATTATCCGGATTTTGAAAGACGATACCGATTGCGCGGCGCATCTCCCACAGTTGCTCCGGTACTGCACTCGAGAATGTCTCATTGACAGTAACCGTTCCTTCTTCAGGAAGCAACAATCCGTTAAACAACTTCGTCAGCGTTGATTTTCCAGAGCCGTTGTGTCCAACGATCGCGACCCATTCCTGCGAATGAATCGAAAGAGAGACATTCCGTAAGGCTGGTTGTTCTTGTTCCGGGTAACGGTAGGTCACCTGTTCCAACTCAATCAGCTTTGTCATGTCTGCTCCTCCTTCATCAAATCAAAAATAATTTCATTTGTAACAAAAGGGCAGAAGCGAGTTACGCACTGCCCTTTTATTCGAATCATTTAAAAATTAAACGAGTTCGATGATGACCATTTCTGCGCCGTCACCACGACGTGGTCCCATTTTCATGATACGTGTGTAACCACCTTGACGCTCAGCAAAACGTGGTGCCACATCTGCAAACAACTTTTGGATTGCATCTTGTGTTTTACCAGCTTCGTTTTGACCAGCAGCTTCGCGACGAACGAACGATGCAACTTGACGACGAGCGTGGAGATCACCGCGTTTACCTAAAGTGATGAGTTTCTCAACGACTGGACGAAGTTCCTTCGCTTTTTGTTCTGTAGTTTGGATACGCTCATTGATGATGAGATCAGTCGCAAGGTCACGCAAAAGTGCCTTACGTTGTGAGCTTGTACGGCCTAATTTCGAGTATGCCATGGATGGATTCCCTCCTTCGTGCAATTAATAGTTTTTAGTCTTCTTTACGTAGGCCCAGTCCGAGTTCATCGAGCTTCGCTTGAACTTCTTCGAGTGATTTACGTCCGAGGTTACGAACTTTCATCATCTCGTCTTCGCTCTTGTTCGCGAGTTCTTGAACCGTATTGATGCCGGCACGTTTCAAACAGTTGTACGAACGAACTGAAAGATCGAGTTCTTCGATCGTCATTTCAAGTACTTTTTCTTTTTGATCTTCTTCCTTTTCGACCATGATTTCGGCATGGAGCGCTTCGTCCGTAAGACCAACAAAGATGTTTAAGTGTTCTGTCATGATTTTTGCGCCGAGTGACACTGCTTCTTCAGGGCGGATTGAACCGTCCGTCCAAACATCAAGCGTCAACTTATCGAAGCTCGCATCTTGACCAACACGTGTTTTTTCAACTTGATAGTTTACACGTTGAATTGGCGTGTAAATCGAATCAATTGGAATGACGCCGATTGGCATATCGTCCCGTTTGTTATCTTCAGCCTGAACGTAACCACGGCCGCGACGAGCTGTCAGACGCATATGAAGTGATGCACCTTCTGCAAGTGTTGCAATGTGGAGTTCTGGGTTGAGGATTTCGACGTCGCTGTCATGCGTAATGTTCGCTGCAGTAACAACGCCGGCGCCTTGAATATCGATCTCAAGTGTTTTCTCTTCTTCCGAGTAAACTTTGAGGGCGAGTTTCTTGAGGTTCAAGATGATTTGGGTAACGTCTTCTACAACGCCATCAATCGTCGAGAACTCATGAAGAACGCCATCGATTTGGACTGCAGTGACTGCAGCACCCGGAAGTGAAGATAATAGGATACGACGCAATGAGTTACCAAGCGTTGTACCGAATCCACGCTCAAGCGGTTCTACCACGAATTTACCAAACGTAGCGTTGTCGCTTAATTCGACCGTTTCAATCTTCGGCTTTTCGATTTCGATCATCTGAACCCCTCCTTGAATATCGTCATGTTGGCCATCGCGTTCAATCGCCAACCGTCTTGTGCACGTTTCTACTGCCTTGCTTGGTCAAACGATCAACAAAAGTCTACTCGAATTCCCGCTTTGCAGTACAAGACGGGTTACACGCGACGACGTTTTGGAGGGCGGCAACCGTTGTGTGGAACTGGAGTTACGTCACGGATCGCTGTTACTTCAAGACCGATTGCTTGAAGCGCACGGATTGCAGCTTCACGACCTGCACCAGGACCTTTAACGTTAACTTCTACAGTACGCATACCGTTGTCCATTGCTGTTTTCGCAGCAGTTTCTGAAGCGAGTTGCGCAGCAAATGGAGTAGATTTACGTGAGCCTTTGAAGCCCATGTTACCTGCAGTTGCCCAAGAGATTGCATTCCCTTGCATGTCAGTGATCGTAACGATTGTGTTGTTGAATGTTGAACGGATATGCACGATACCAGATTCAATATTCTTTTTGACTTTACGTTTACTACGAACATTCTGTTTACGTTTTGCCATCTTAGTTTACCCTCCCTTACTTCTTCTTGTTCGCTACTGTACGGCGTGGGCCTTTACGAGTACGCGAGTTGTTTTTAGTGTTTTGACCACGAACTGGAAGACCACGACGGTGACGAACACCACGGTAGCAACCGATTTCGATCAAACGTTTGATGTTGAGTGAGATTTCACGACGAAGGTCACCCTCAACTTTTACTTTATCTAATCCATCACGGAGTTGGTTGAGTTGTTCTTCAGTCAATTCACGAGTACGAGTATCTTCAGAGATACCAGCTTCTTTCAAGACTTTCTGAGCAGTTGTTTTACCAACACCATAGATGTAAGTGAGTGAGATAACGATGCGTTTCTCACGTGGAATATCTACACCAGCAATACGTGCCATGTGTGCACCTCCTTGTTTAATTACCCTTGTTTTTGTTTATGCTTAGGGTTTTCGCAAATAACCATTACTTTGCCTTTACGGCGGATAACTTTACATTTTTCACAGATCGGTTTAACCGAAGGTCTTACTTTCATTGTGAATACCTCCTCCTGAAAAAATCGGAGTTTTTATTTGAAACGGTATGTGATCCGTCCGCGAGTCAAGTCGTATGGTGACAACTCAACCGTTACTTTATCTCCTGGTAGGATCCGAATGAAGTGCATCCGAATTTTTCCTGAGACGTGCGCGAGGACCGTGTGGCCGTTTTCTAACTCCACCTTAAACATCGCGTTTGGAAGCGGTTCGATAACCGTACCTTCCACTTCGATTACATCTTGTTTCGCCATCAATTATACCCCTTTCTCTATAAAGTTGATTGGGAGCCCAGACGATTTGTAGCGCTTAGGGGCTTTCTACAGTAGCCGTGAGAGAATCATCGGTCACAAACACGAGTGGATAGCGGCTTATAGAAAGGTGACACCAATAACGCGCACAGCTCACTCTGCATCGACCGTTAAGATCTCGTAGCCTTCGTCTGTGATGGCGATGGTGTGCTCAAAGTGGGCGCACATGCTACCGTCCACTGTCACTACCGTCCAATTGTCGGATAGCGTGCGAACATAGCGTTTTCCGACATTAACCATTGGCTCAATCGCCAAGGTCATGCCAGTTTTCAGGCGCGGCCCTTTCCCCGGTGGTCCATAATGTGGAATTTGCGGATCTTCATGCAAATTTTGTCCCACGCCGTGGCCCACATATTCGCGGACTACAGAAAAATTCGCTGCTTCAACATGTGACTGAATCGCATGCGAAATATCTGTCAGGTGCACGCCGGCTTTGGCGCGCTCCAATCCTTTATACAGAGATTCTTCAGTTACGTCAAGTAACCGCTTCGTCTCTTCAGAGATTGTACCTACCGGATATGTCCAGGCTGAATCTCCGTGATATCCGTTATACTCCGCCCCGATATCAATCGAGATGATGTCTCCATCGTGGAGTACGCGGTCACCCGGAATACCATGGACAAGTTCTTCATTTACTGAAGCACAAATGCTGCCAGTAAACCCATTATAACCTTTAAACGATGGTGTTGCCCCTTGACTTCGAATATAGCGTTCAGCAATCGCATCGAGTTGCCCCGTTGTGATCCCTGGACGAATATGAGCTTTGAGCTCCTTATGCGTCCGGGCGACGATTTGTCCTGCCTGACGCATGATGTCGATTTCACGCGGCGCTTTCGTAATGATCATTACTGACCACCAAGAAGTGCTTGAACATCGGAATAAACTTCATTAATCGGACGATCACCGTCCAAATTACGAAGATACCCTTTTTCAGCGTAAAAGTCAATCAAAGGTTGCGCTTGAGCGACGTTGACTTCAAGACGACGGCGAACCGTTTCTTCTTGATCATCTTCACGTTGAACAAGTGCTGATCCGTCGATATCACAGACACCCTCCACTTTTGGTGGGTTATAGATGACATGATACGTTGCTCCACATGTCGGGCAAATCCGGCGGCCTGTCAAACGAGGGACAAGTTTCTCCGGGTTCACACCGATGTGAACGACGTGATCGATTTGTTTATTTAGATCCGCAAGCAATACTTCAAGAGCATCCGCTTGTTTCACTGTGCGTGGGAAACCGTCAAGAAGAAAACCATTGGCACAGTCTTCTTTGGCGAGACGCTCACGTACGATGCCGATTGTGACTTCGTCCGGAACGAGTTCCCCTTTATCCATGTACGATTTCGCTTCCTGCCCGAGCGGTGTTTGATCTTTGATCGCCGCACGGAACATGTCGCCTGTCGAGATGTGTGGAATGGCGTAGTCTTCGATAATTTTCGCAGCCTGCGTTCCTTTTCCAGCACCCGGCAAGCCCATCAATACAAGATTCATGTCGGTAGCCTCCACTTCTATAGACTCTATAGACACAACAGAAAGGAAAGGGATGGTCCCCTTCCTCCCGCCTTATCGGATAAAGCCTTTGTAGTGTCGTTTAACCAGTTGACTTTCAATCTGTTTCATCGTCTCAAGACCTACACCGATGACGATCAACAGGCTTGTTCCACCAATCTGCACCGAGTTCGGTAAACCAGCGAACTTAATAAAGAACGTTGGCGTCACCGCGATGACAGCGAGGAAGAGTGAGCCGAAGAATGTCAGACGGTACAGGATCTTCGTGATGTACTGTTCCGTTTGCTTACCAGGGCGAATACCAGGAATGTATCCGCCTTGCTTTTGAAGGTTCTCTGCCATTTGTTCCGGGTTAACCTGAACGAATGTATAGAAGTAAGAAAATGCAATGATCAGTGCCACATAGATCGACATACCGATTGGACTCGTATAGTCGAAAATGTCACGGATTTTCGTCGCATTTTCCGGACTTGCAAAGAAACTTGCAACCGTTGGTGGCGTCACCATGAACGATACAGCGAAGATAACTGGGATAACACCAGCAGCATTCAGTTTAATCGGCAAGTGTGTCGATTGACCGCCTACTGGTGCACGGTTCACCGTACGCTTAGCGTACTGAATCGGAATCTTACGGGCAGCTTGCTGCACATAGATAACTCCGACGATGACCGCGATGATGATTAAAAGCAACAGTACGATATAAAGCACATTGACAAACAAAGCATCCCCTGCATTTTGGAGCTTTGTTTCGTAGATCTGACGGAACGCGTTCGGGAAGCCTGCGACAATCCCAGCGAAGATGATCATTGATATCCCGTTACCAATGCCCTTCTCCGTGATGAGTTCACCGAGGAACATCAAGAATGCGGTACCCGCCGTCAAAACAAGTGCAATCATAACGTACGTCCAGGTGCCGTATTGCTCATCGACAAGACCTGGGTAGATACGGTTAAATCCAAGCGCGATTCCAAACGCTTGGACTAAGCCGAGTACGATCGTTCCATAGCGCGTTACCGTTGCTAACTTCTTACGGCCCGCCTCTCCTTGTTTTGCCCATTCGGCAAACTTTGGAACAACGTCCATCTGTAAGAGTTGGACAACGATCGAGGCCGTGATATACGGCATGATTCCCATCGCAAAGAGTGAGAAATTCTGCAAAGCATTCCCGCCGAAGGAATTCAAGAAACCAAGAATACCATTCTGGTCGATCTTGAATACTTCAGTGTTTACCATCGGCACCGGGATATGTGCTCCGATACGGAACACGATAATCAGAGCCAAGGTAAAGAGAATGCGCCGACGAATGTCGGCTACGCGCCACATATTGGAGATCGCTTGAAACATTAGATCACCTCAACCGTACCGCCGGCAGCTTCGATCGCTTGCTTCGCAGCTTCGGAGAACTTGTGAGCTTTTACTGTCAGTTTCTTTTCAATCTTACCGTTAGAAAGGATCTTCACGCCATCCTTCATACCTTTGACTGCGCGAGTCTCGATAAGAAGTTCTGGTGTTACTTCCGTTCCATCTTCAAAACGGTTAAGTGTGTCAAGGTTGATAACCGCGAACTCTTTACGAGTCGGGTTGTTGAAGCCGCGTTTTGGTAAACGACGGAAAAGTGGGTTTTGTCCACCTTCGAAACCTGGACGAACACCACCGCCTGAACGAGCTTTTTGACCTTTGTGACCACGGCCAGAAGTCTTACCGTTACCAGAAGACATACCGCGACCTACACGGTTGCGTTCTGAACGTGAACCAGCAGCTGGTTTCAATTCATGGAGTTTCATAGTGGGGCACCTCCTCATAAAATTATATCAAACGTATTACTCTTGAATTTCTTTAACTGTCAATAAGTGTGACACGTGGTTAATCATCCCACGCATAGCAGCGTTGTCAGGTACGACAACAGTTTGGTGCATCTTACGGAGACCAAGCGTACGAGTAGTAACGCGTTGGTTCTCCGGACGACCGATCATGCTGCGTGTGAGGGTAACTGCGAGTTTCGCCATCTGTATTCCCTCCCTTTCTTAACCGCGAAGTTCTTCGACGGTTTTACCGCGGAGTTTCGCAACGTCTTCAGCACGTTTAAGTGAAGTGAGACCTTTAACAGTCGCACGAACCATGTTGATTGGAGTGCTTGATCCAAGTGATTTCGAAAGAATGTCGTTGATTCCCGCTAATTCGAGAACCGCACGAACTGGGCCACCAGCGATGACTCCAGTACCTTCAGAAGCAGGTTTCAAGAAGACGTGACCTGCACCGAAAATTCCGTTGATTTCGTGTGGAATTGTAGTGTTAACGATTGGAACGTTAACCATGTTTTTCTTTGCATCTTCGATTGCTTTACGGATCGCTTCAGGCACTTCCTGAGCTTTACCCGTACCGAAACCTACGTGACCATTCTTGTCACCTACGACGACGAGTGCAGCAAAACGGAAGCGACGGCCACCTTTTACTACTTTCGCGACGCGGTTTACAGTAACAACGCGTTCTTCGAGTTGATCCATGTTAATTTCTAACTGGCGCATGTAGAGGTTCCCTCCTTTTCTATTAGAATTTGAGACCAGCTTCACGAGCTGCTTCAGCTACTGCTTTAATACGTCCATGATAGAGGTATCCTCCACGGTCGAAAACGACTGTTTCAATACCTTTTTCAAGAGCGCGTTCAGCTGCAAGCTTACCAACTGCTGATGCAGCGTCAGTCGTGTTGCCTTTTTCAAGGTCGAGTGATGATGCAGATGCGAGTGTTGCATGTGTTGCATCGTCAATGACTTGTACGTAAATGTTCTTGTTCGAACGGAATACATTCAAACGTGGACGAGCTGCAGTCCCGATGATTGTACGACGTACACGACCATGACGCTTTTTACGCGTAGCATTTTTGTTTGCCTTTGAGATCATTTATGCCACTCCTTTCCGGTCAATTCGTCTTAACGAATTACTTACCTGTTTTACCTTCTTTACGACGGACGACTTCATCACTGTAACGAATTCCTTTACCTTTGTACGGCTCAGGCTGACGGTACGAACGGATCAATGCAGCAACGTGTCCAACACGCTCTTTGCTGATTCCGCGGACGATGATTTGCGTATTCGTAGGAACTTCGACTTCAATGCCTTGTTCCGGAGTGTACTCGATTGGGTGTGAATAACCGAGGTTGAGTACGATTTTGTTACCTTGCTTTTGAGCACGGTAACCAACACCTTGGATATCGAGTGTCTTAGCGAAACCGTTGTTTACACCTTCGACCATGTTCGCGATAAGCGCACGAGTCGTTCCGTGGATTGTACGGTTAGCTTTCTCGTCGTTTGGACGAGTGACAGTCAATTCATTACCTTCTACGTTGATAGCCATAGTCGGGTTGAACTCACGAGTGAGTTCACCTTTAGGACCTTTTACCGTAACTGTGCTGTTTTCAACTGTTACTGTAACGCCTGCTGGGATAACGACTGGCTTTTTACCAATACGTGACATTTAAGACACCTCCGTTCTTTTTATGCGTGGATTACCAGATGTATGCGATCACTTCGCCGCCGACTTTTTGTTGGCGAGCTTCTTTGTCTGTCATAACACCTTTAGATGTTGAAACGATAGCGATTCCGAGACCACCGAGTACTTTCGGGATTTCATCAGCTTTCGCGTAAACGCGAAGACCTGGTTTCGAGATACGTTTGAGTCCAGTGATGACGCGTTCGTTGCTTGCGCCGTACTTAAGGAATACGCGGAGCGTACCTTGTTTGCTGTCCTCGAGATATTCAACATCGCGGATGAAACCTTCACGTTTGAGGATTTCAGCGACTTCACGTTTGATTGTAGAAGCTGGCATTTCCAACTTCTCATGGCGAACCATGTTTGCATTACGAATGCGTGTAAGCATATCTGCAATCGGATCTGTCATAACCATGCGATGTACCTCCTTTCACAACTTTAATGAATTACCAGCTTGCTTTTTTAACACCAGGGATTTGACCTTTATGAGCAAGATCACGGAACTTAATACGGCTGATACCGAATTTACCAATGTAACCGTGTGGACGGCCAGTGATACTGCAACGGTTGTGTAAACGAACCGCTGAAGAGTTACGTGGGAGTTTGCTCAAGCCGATGTAGTCGCCTTGTGCTTTCAATTCTGCGCGTTGTTCAGCGTAGCGCTCGACGAGTGCTTGGCGTTTTACTTCACGTGCGATCATTGATTTCTTAGCCATGTGTGCGGCCTCCCTTATTTTTGGAATGGCATGCCGAGTGCTGTGAGAAGCTCACGTGACTCTTCATCCGTATTAGCAGTTGTAACGATAACGATGTCCATACCACGGACTTTAGATACGCGATCGTAGTCGATCTCTGGGAAGATCAATTGTTCCTTCACGCCTAGCGTGTAGTTACCACGGCCATCGAATGATTTCTTCGATACACCACGGAAGTCACGTACACGTGGAAGTGACACGTTGATCAACTTGTCGAGGAACTCATACATGCGCTCTCCACGAAGTGTTACCTTCGCGCCGATTGGCATACCTTCACGAAGTTTGAAACCAGCGATTGATTTCTTAGCTTTCGTGATGAGTGGCTTCTGACCAGTGAGGAGCTGAAGCTCTTCGACTGCCATGTCAAGTGCTTTCGTGTTCGTAACAGCGTCACCAACACCCATGTTGATTACGATCTTATCGACTTTCGGCGCTTGCATTACAGAAGTATAGTTGAATTTCTCCATCATTACTTTGACGATTTCGTCTTGGTATTTAGCTTTTAAACGGTTCATCAGAAAGTGGACCTCCTTTCTTTAAATCTTCTTATTTATCTAAAGCTTCGCCCGATTTTTTAGCGATACGTACTTTCTTGCCGTCAACCACAGTGAAACCAACGCGTGTTGGGTTTCCTGTCTTAGGGTCGATGAGCATAACGTTCGATACGTGAATCGGTGCTTCTTTCTCGACAATTCCGCCTTGCGGGTTGAGTTGAGAAGGTTTTGAGTGTTTTTTGATCATGTTAACGCCTTCGACGATAACGCGATCTTTTTTAGGCATAGCAGTAAGGACAACACCTTGTTTGCCTTTATCTTTACCAGTCATAACCTGAACTTTATCACCTTTTTTGACATGCATCGTTAGAGCACCTCCTTGTAGGAATTCTTTGGAATTAAAGTACTTCCGGTGCCAACGAGACGATCTTCATGAAGTCTTTTTCACGAAGTTCGCGTGCGACTGGTCCGAAGATACGTGTGCCACGTGGGCTTTTATCATCTTTGATGATGACTGCTGCATTTTCGTCAAAACGGATGTACGAACCGTCTTTACGACGAACGCCACGTTTAGTACGAACGACTACTGCGCGTACAACTTCACCTTTTTTGACAACGCCACCTGGTGTTGCTTGTTTAACTGTGCAAACAATTACGTCACCGATGTTAGCAGTTTTGCGACCAGATCCACCGAGGACTTTGATCGTCAAGACTTCACGAGCTCCTGAGTTGTCTGCTACTTTCAAGCGAGATTCTTGTTGAATCATACGATTGTACCTCCCTCCGGATGTTTATTCATCCGAACTAATTAGAGTTTAGATGATTACTGCTTTTTCGACGACTTCTACGAGACGGAAACGTTTGTCTTTAGAAAGTGGACGTGTTTCTTGAATGCGTACAACGTCACCGATTTTAGCTGTGTTGTTTTCATCATGCGTTTTGTACTTCTTAGAGTAGTTTACGCGTTTGCCGTAGAGCTTGTGCTTTACTTTAGTCTCAACTGTAACTACGATCGTTTTATCCATTTTGTCAGATACGACGCGTCCAGTTAACACTTTGCGGTTGTTAGTGCGTTCCATTGAGTGTTCCTCCTCTCAGAATCCGAGTGAATTATGCGTTGTTGATGCCGAGTTCGCGTTCACGAAGAACGGTTTTCGCGCGTGCAATCGACTTGCGCACTTCACGGATACGAGCAGGGTTCTCAAGCTGACCAGTCGCAAGTTGGAAACGAAGGTTGAACAACTCTTCTTTCCACGAACCGACTTTACCGTTGAGCTCTTCTGTAGTTTGCTGACGGAGATCAGTTGCTTTCATTCGTATCACCACCATTTTCTTCACGTTTTACGAACTTACATTTTACTGGAAGTTTGTGTGATGCAAGACGGAGAGCTTCGCGTGCGATCTCTTCCGATACTCCTGCGATTTCAAACATTACTTTCCCCGGTTTGACGACTGCAACCCAGCCCTCCGGAGCACCTTTACCTGAACCCATTCGGACTTCAAGAGGTTTTTTAGTGTATGGTTTATGTGGGAAAATCTTGATCCACACTTTACCACCACGTTTCATATAACGAGTCATCGCGATACGCGCTGATTCGATTTGACGGCTAGTGATCCAGCTAGCTTCTTGAGCTTGGATACCGAACTCGCCGAAGTGTACTGTAGTACCACGTTTCGCTTTACCACGCATGTTGCCGCGGTGAACACGACGATATTTTACACGTTTTGGTAACAACATGTTGTGTTGCCTCCTTCCCTAGACGGATGTGGATTATTGTTCGTTAGATGCTGCTTTTTTCGTAGGAAGCACTTCACCGTGGTGGAGCCATACTTTTACGCCAATTTTGCCGTAAGTTGTATCAGCTTCAGCAGTACCGTAATCGATGTCTGCACGGAGTGTATGAAGTGGAACTGTTCCTTCTGAATACTTCTCTGAACGAGCGATATCAGCGCCGCCAAGACGACCAGAAACTTCAGTCTTGATTCCTTTGATACCTGAACGCATAGAGCGTTGGATTGATTGCTTCATTGCACGACGGAACGATACACGGCCTTCAAGTTGGCGTGCGATGTTCTCAGCGACAAGTTTAGCAACTGCATCCGGGTTTTTCACTTCAACGACGTTAACGTGAACGCGTTTGCCTTTTGCAAGGTTAGTGATGTCTGTACGAAGTGTTTCGATTTCAGAACCGCCTTTACCGATAACCATACCAGGTTTAGCAGTGTGAAGTGAAATGTTCAAGCGGTTTGCTGCGCGCTCGATTTCAACTTTAGAGACACTAGCGTCTTTAAGACGTTTTTCGATATATTCACGAACTACGTAGTCTTCATGAAGGAGATCAGCATAGTCTTTATCTGCGAACCAACGTGATTCCCAGTCTTTGATGATACCTACGCGAAGACCAGTTGGGTTAATCTTCTGACCCACGGTAATCCCTCCTTATTTTTCAGATACCACGATGTGAACGTGGCTCGTACGTTTGTTGATGCGGCTTGCGCGACCCATTGCACGTGGGCGGAAACGTTTGAGCGTTGGACCTTCGTTGACGTAAGCCTCTGTTACTACGAGGTTTTCGATGTTCATGTCGAAGTTGTGCTCAGCGTTCGCGATTGCCGATTTCAATACTTTCTCAACGATTGGCGTTGCTGCCTTGTTCGTGTAAGCAAGAATCGAAAGTGCTTCACCGATTTGCTTCCCGCGGATTAAGTCTACTACTAGACGTGCCTTACGAGGAGCAATGCGAACCATATTAGCCGATGCTTTTGATTGCATAATGAGTACCTCCCCTCAGATTAACGTTTAGTCTTCTTATCGTTTCCAGCATGTCCTTTGTAAGAACGTGTTGGCGCGAATTCACCAAGTTTGTGACCGACCATATCTTCTGTCACGTAAACCGGTACGTGTTTACGACCATCGTAGACAGCGATCGTGTGACCGATGAACTCTGGGAAGATTGTAGAACGGCGTGACCAAGTTTTGATAACATGCTTGTCACCAGCTTCGTTGGCTTTGTCAACCTTAGCGAGCAAATGGTGATCTGCAAATGGACCTTTTTTCAAGCTGCGACCCATAGTTGTACCTCCCTTTGGCATGATTCAGGAACGGTTCCTGCGAACCGTTCAGAAATCACGTAATTATTTTTTAGAACGACGGACGATATATTTATCGCTCGCTTTGTTTTTCTTACGAGTTTTGTATCCGAGTGCCGGTTTACCCCAAGGAGTAAGTGGGCCCGAACGACCGATTGGAGCACGTCCTTCACCACCACCGTGTGGGTGATCAACTGGGTTCATTACAGAACCACGAACTGTAGGACGTTTTCCGAGCCAGCGTGAACGACCAGCTTTACCGATATTGACGAGCTCGTGCTCTTCATTACCGACAGCGCCGACTGTTGCACGGCAAGTAGCAAGGATCATACGTGTTTCGCCTGATTGGAGACGAACGATCGCGTATTTACCATCTTTACCGAGAAGCTGAGCAGAAGTACCAGCTGAACGAACGAGCTGACCACCTTTACCTGGCTTAAGTTCGATGTTGTGGATCAATGTACCAACTGGGATGTTTGAAAGTGGAAGAGCGTTACCGACTTTAATGTCAGCCTCAACTCCTGACATGACTTGCATGTCAACTTTCAATCCTTTAGGTGCGAGGATGTAGCGTTTTTCACCATCGATGTAGTGGACAAGAGCGATGTTTGCAGAGCGGTTCGGATCGTACTCAATTGTAGCGATACGGCCAGCGATGCCATCCTTGTTCCGTTTGAAGTCGATGATACGGTATTTACGTTTGTGTCCGCCACCTTGGTGACGTACTGTCAAGCGACCTTGGTTGTTACGTCCGCCCTTTTTCGAAAGCTTTTCAGTTAACGATTTTTCAGGACGTGAAGCCGTAATCTCAGCAAAGTCAAGCGCAGTCATATTACGACGACCGTTAGTGGTCGGTTTAAACTTTTTAATTCCCATCGAGAGTTCCCTCCTTTTCTACAGAGTACCGATTAACCGAGGTAATCGAGTTCTTTGCTATCTGCAGTAAGCGTGACGACCGCTTTTTTGCGGCGTGCTGTGTAACCAGCGTGACGACCTACGCGTTTTGCTTTTGGTTTTGAGATAAGTGTGTTGATTTTTTCAACTTTAACGCCGAAGATCGCTTCAACTGCATCTTTGATTTGCGTCTTAGATGCCTTTACGTCTACTTCGAACGTGTACTTTTTCTCAGCCATTTGGTTCACTGAGCGTTCAGTAATTACAGGACGTTTGATAATGTCGTGTGCGTTTGCCATTATGCAAGCACCTCCTCTACTCTCGCAACAGCATCCTTCGTGAAGATGACTTTGTCGTGTGCGACAAGATCAAGGACGTTTACTCCAGCAGCGTCAACGACTGTGACACCAGGAATGTTGCGTGTTGAAAGAACGACTGTCTCGTTGTAATCAGCAGTAACGACGAGGACTTTACGTTCGATTGAAAGAGCAGCGAAGACCGAAATCATGTCTTTTGTTTTCGGAGCATCGATTGTCAATCCTTCAAGAACGATGAACTCGTTGTTAGCGACTTTCGAAGAAAGTGCTGAACGTAATGCGAGACGACGAACCTTTTTAGGAAGTTTATAAGCGTACGAACGTGGTGTTGGACCGAAGACTGTTCCACCGCCAACCCATTGTGGCGAACGGATCGAACCTTGGCGTGCACGACCAGTACCTTTTTGTTTCCATGGTTTACGGCCGCCACCGCGAACTTCCGAGCGACCTTTTGTATCATGTGTACCTTGGCGACGTGAAGCTTGTTGCATGACGATTGCATCGTATACGACTGCTTCGTTTGGCTCGATTCCGAAAACGGCATCTGCCAACTCGATGTCTCCAACTTGTGTACCTGTTTGGTTAAGCAAAGCTACTTTAGGCATTCGTTATTCCTCCTTTCCTTGCAAACAAATTAGTTGCCTTTTACCGCAGTTTTGACGACAACTTGGCTCTTACGTGCGCCTGGGATAGCACCCTTGACGAGGAGTAAGCCGCGTTCTACATCAACTTTTACGATTTCAAGGTTTTGAACAGTGACTTGCTCTCCACCCATGCGTCCTGGGAGCAATTTCCCTTTGAATACACGGTTTGGAGCGACAGGACCCATTGAACCTGGGCGACGGTGGTAACGCGAACCGTGAGCCATTGGACCACGTGATTGGTTGTGACGCTTGATTGCTCCAGCGAAACCTTTACCTTTCGACGTACCTGTTACATCAACCATTTCGCCTGCAGCGAAAGTATCTGCTTTAATCTCTTGACCGATTTCGAAATCTGTTACAGATGTACGGATTTCTTTAATGAAGCGCTTAGGTGTCGCACTAGCTTTCGCTGCGTGACCTTTTTGCGGTTTGTTTTGACGACCTTCTTTGATATCACCAAAGCCGAGTTGGACTGCTTCGTAACCGTCCACTTCCATTGTCTTCAATTGAAGAACAACGTTACCTTCTACTGAAACGACAGTAACTGGTACTACTTCGCCTGACTCGTTGAAGATTTGTGTCATACCGAGTTTAGTTCCTAAGATTCCTTTAGCCATGAGATACACCTCCTAATATTGAATGATTTTGATCTTCTGGCTAGTATCAACTATTTATAGAAGAAAAATTAAAGTTTGATTTCGATGTCAACGCCCGATGGAAGTTCAAGACGCATAAGCGCATCAACTGTTTTCGGTGTTGGGTTAACGATGTCGATCAAACGTTTGTGTGTACGCATTTCGAACTGCTCACGAGCATCTTTGTACTTGTGAACGGCACGAAGTACTGTGTAGATCGCTTTCTCCGTTGGGAGTGGGATCGGACCAGATACAGTAGCACCAGAACGTTTTGCTGTTTCGACAATTTTCTCAGCCGATTGATCAAGCACGCGGTGATCGTATGCTTTCAAACGGATCCGAATTTTTTCATTTGCCATGTTGTTTCCCTCCTTTTCGCCTATTTTGTAAATAGACATTCTCCGCGGAAATTTCCACACTAGCCATGGCAATGCCGCCTGGTGTGTCATAACCTCCCGCTTCATCGCGTTGTGTTTGTGACCAACATATCCTAGTTTACTTAATTCCAAGCAGGAATGCAAGTAAAATAAAAATAGAATTTGTTTTCAAGTCTCTCACCACTCGCACAAACACTTTCCTCAGTATATAAGATGTCTGACCATGTTGCAAGACTGTTTTCAAAGAAATGAAAAAAGGCCTTCCGTCACGGGAGACGGAAGACCTTTAAATCTTAAAAATTACTCAACGATTTCTGTAACTGATCCAGCGCCTACTGTACGGCCACCTTCACGGATTGAGAAACGAGTTTCTTTTTCAAGAGCGATTGGCGCGATGAGTTCAACAGTCAATTCGATGTTGTCCCCAGGCATTACCATTTCAGTTCCTTCAGGAAGTTGGCACATACCAGTTACGTCAGTTGTACGGAAGTAGAACTGTGGACGGTAGTTACCGAAGAATGGCGTGTGACGGCCACCCTCTTCTTTTGAAAGGATGTAAACTTGCGCTTTGAAAGTTTTGTGCGGTGTGATTGTGTTTGGTTTCGCGAGAACTTGTCCACGCTCGATGTCGTCACGTGATACACCACGGAGAAGTGCTCCGATGTTGTCGCCAGCTTCAGCATAGTCAAGAAGCTTACGGAACATCTCTACACCAGTACATACTGATTTTTTAGTTTCTTCGTGAAGACCAACGATTTCAACTTCGTCGTTGACTTTAAGAACTCCACGCTCAACGCGGCCAGTAGCTACTGTACCACGACCAGTGATTGAGAAAACATCCTCAACTGGCATCATGAAGTCTTTTTCAGTGTCACGAGTTGGCTCAGGGATGTACTCATCAACAGCTGTCATGAGTTCCATGATTTTTTCTTCCCATTTAGCTTCGCCGTTAAGCGCGCCGAGAGCAGATCCTTGGATAACTGGGAGGTCATCGCCTGGGAAGTCGTACTCAGAAAGAAGTTCGCGGATTTCCATTTCAACGAGTTCAAGAAGCTCTTCGTCGTCAACCATGTCGACTTTGTTCATGAATACTACGATGAAAGGAACACCTACTTGACGTGAAAGCAAGATGTGCTCACGTGTTTGTGGCATTGGACCATCAGTTGCAGAAACAACGAGGATCGCGCCGTCCATTTGTGCAGCACCAGTGATCATGTTTTTAACATAGTCAGCGTGACCTGGGCAGTCAACGTGTGCATAGTGGCGTTTTTCTGTTTCGTACTCGATGTGAGCTGTTGCGATAGTGATACCGCGCTCGCGCTCTTCTGGAGCACCATCGATTTGGTCAAACTTAGTTGCAGCTTTACCTTGTGCTTTTGCAAGTACAGCTGAAATAGCTGCTGTTAAAGTTGTTTTACCGTGGTCGACGTGGCCAATTGTACCAACGTTAACGTGCGGTTTAGAACGGTCGAATTTTTCTTTACCCATTCTGAATTCCTCCTCTATGTGTCTAATAATATTTTATAACTAGGAAGGTGAATCGTCGAATAACGTACACCTTCCTTAGCTTACACTAATCATAAAAGCGTGACAACCTGTGAAGGATTAGCCGTTTGCTTTTTTGATGATTTCTTCAGCAACTGATTTCGGTACTTCTTCGTAGTGATCGAAGTGCATCGAGTACGTTCCGCGACCTTGTGTGCGTGAACGAAGACCAGTAGCGTAACCGAACATCTCTGAAAGTGGAATCATCGAACGAACGACTTGAGCGTTCCCGCGAGCTTCCATACCTTCAACGCGTCCACGGCGTGATGTAACATCACCCATGATGTCTCCCATGTATTCATCTGGGATAACGATTTCAACTTTCATCATTGGCTCAAGGATAACAGCGCCGCTCTTATCTTTAAGTTGTTTGACGGCCATTGAAGCCGCGATTTTAAATGCCATCTCGTTTGAGTCGACATCGTGGTACGATCCGAAAACGAGTGCAGCTTTAACGTCAACTACTGGATAACCAGCAAGGATACCGTTTTGAAGCGCTTCTTCGATTCCGTGTTCAACCGCTGGGATGTATTCACGTGGAACAACACCACCGACGATTTTGTTGTTGAACTCAAAGCCAGCACCTTCTTCGTTTGGCTCGAATTCTACGACGACGTGACCATATTGACCACGACCACCTGATTGACGAGCAAACTTAGAATCGATTTTCGCCGATTGGCGGATCGTTTCACGGTAAGCTACTTGTGGAGCACCAACGTTTGCTTCGACTTTGAACTCGCGACGCATACGGTCAACGATGATGTCGAGGTGAAGCTCACCCATACCTGAGATGATCGTTTGACCAGTCTCTGGGTTAGTTTCAGTGCGGAATGTTGGATCCTCTTCAGCAAGCTTAGCAAGTGCTTGACCCATTTTATCTTGGTCAGCTTTCGTTTTTGGTTCGATTGCGACCGAGATAACTGGTTCTGGGAAAGTCATTGATTCGAGAACGACGTTGTCTTTCTCTGCACAAAGCGTATCTCCAGTAGTAGTATCTTTAAGACCTACAGCTGCTGCGATGTCACCAGCGAAGACCATTGGGATCTCCTCACGGCTGTTCGCGTGCATTTGAAGGATACGTCCAAGACGCTCACGTTTCCCTTTTGTTGAGTTCTTGACATAAGATCCTGCCGAAGCTGTACCAGAGTACACACGGAAGAACGTCAATTTACCAACATACGGGTCAGTCATAACTTTGAATGCAAGTGCAGAGAATGGCGCTTCGTCAGTTGACTCACGAACGATCTCTTCATCTGTATCCATGTTAATCCCTGTGATTGCTTTTACGTCGACTGGTGATGGGAGGTAGTCAAGGACTGCGTCAAGCATAAGCTGAACACCTTTGTTCTTGAATGCCGAACCAACGAGAACTGGGTAGAAATCAACTGTAAGAGTCGCTTTACGGATACCCGCTTTAAGCTCTTCAATTGTGATTTCCTCGCCCTCGAGGTATTTCATCATCATTTCTTCTTCGTAATCTGCAACTGCTTCGATTAATGATGCACGAAGTTCTTCAGCTTCTTCTGCGAATTCTGCAGGGAAACCTTCAGTTTCTTCGATATCAGTACCGAGGTCGTTACCGTACATGTATGTTTTCTTTTCAACGAGATCGATGATTCCTTTGAATTCATCTTCTGCGCCGATTGGGATTTGGATTGCGTGTGCGTTAGCTTGAAGGCGGTCGCGAAGCGTTCCAACCGAGTACAGGAAGTCTGCACCGATTTTATCCATTTTGTTAACGAAAACGATACGTGGTACGCCGTAAGTTGTAGCTTGGCGCCATACTGTCTCAGTTTGTGGCTCAACACCAGACTGAGCATCAAGTACTGCTACCGCACCATCAAGTACACGGAGTGAACGTTCAACTTCAACAGTGAAGTCTACGTGTCCAGGTGTATCGATGATGTTTACGCGGTTACCTTTCCATTGTGCAGTTGTTGCTGCAGATGTAATCGTGATTCCACGCTCTTGCTCTTGCTCCATCCAGTCCATTTGTGAAGCACCTTCGTGCGTTTCACCAATCTTGTGGATACGACCCGTGTAATAGAGGATACGCTCAGTCGTTGTTGTTTTACCAGCATCGATGTGGGCCATGATCCCGATATTACGGGTGTTCTTAAGGGAGAATTCTCTTGCCATCTTTAAACATTCTCCTTTCGCATTTTAGTTTAGTGTCCGTGCGTTGCCACACGTCATGACTATACCCGAAAGCCACCTCATATTTCCATACAAAATGGCATAGATGAGGTGGTTAATTCCGGTTTTACCAGCGGTAGTGAGCAAACGCTTTGTTCGCTTCCGCCATTTTGTGCATATCTTCGCGCTTCTTAACTGAAGCACCAGTGTTGTTTGCAGCGTCCATGATTTCGTTAGCAAGACGAGCATCCATTGTTTTTTCGTTACGGAGACGTGAGTAGTTCACGAGGTAACGAAGTGCAAGTGTCGTACGGCGCTCAGGGCGGACTTCGACAGGAACTTGATAGTTAGCTCCACCTACGCGGCGTGCTTTAACTTCAAGAACTGGCATGATGTTGTTCATCGCCTCTTCAAAAACTTCCATTGCATCGCGACCTGAACGTTCAGCGATAGCTTCAAAAGCTTTGTATAAGATTTGTTGAGCAGTACCTTTTTTACCATCTAACATAAGACGGTTGATAAGGCGGGTAACGAGTTTAGAGTTGTAGATCGGATCAGCCATTACATCACGGCGTTCTACTTGACCTTTACGTGGCATTCCGAGTCCCTCCTTTCATATAGTGAGGTGATATCTTCTGATATCTAGATTATTTTTTTGCTGCTTTTGGACGTTTAGTACCATATTTCGAACGACCTTGCATACGGCCGTCAACTCCAGCTGTATCGAGTGCACCACGAACGATGTGGTAACGTACCCCTGGTAAGTCTTTTACGCGACCGCCGCGAATAAGAACAACACTGTGTTCTTGCAAGTTGTGGCCGATACCTGGGATGTAAGCTGTTACTTCCATTGTGTTCGTTAAACGCACACGTGCGTACTTACGAAGAGCCGAGTTCGGTTTCTTCGGAGTCATTGTACCTACACGAGTACAAACACCACGTTTTTGTGGTGAGCTGATGTCAGTACGAGCTTTGATAAAGCTGTTGTACCCTTTGTTCAGCGCTGGCGAATCTGATTTCACAACTTTTGATTGACGTCCTTTACGGACTAATTGGTTGATAGTAGGCATCTTTGAGATCCTCCCTTCCTGAATTCATGACAAGTTTCAAAACCACCGAGCCGGGTGGTTCATCGAAAGTCATAATGAAACGTTTTGCGTGGCTCAGGCATTCCATCGCCACACAAAACGTATTATCAAACTTTCTTAATAGCAACAGCAGTTGCTGCAACGTCGATTCCACAAGCCTTACCAAGCTCAAGCTTAGAAGGAACGTTCACGACTGGAACGTTTGCTTGTTTCGCCGCATCGAGCAATGCTTGCTTTACGTGTTCATCTGCGTCATCTGCGATGATCACTTCCGACGCCTTGCCAGATCGCAATGCTTTGAGCGTTTGCTTTTGACCGACAAACTTCAAATCTGCGCCGACTACTTTTTTGTAAGACATGAAGATATCCTCCAAAATAACACAGCCGGTTGGCAACACTATATCATAGTAGCACCGCCATACCGGCGTGTCAAGGCGTTTTATTCTACAGGAGAATCTGCTTCTACAGGTGCTTCGCCTGCGATCTCGAGACCGATTTGACGGTAACGTGTCATTCCTGTACCAGCTGGAACAAGTTTACCGATAATAACGTTCTCTTTCAAGCCGCGAAGGTAGTCGCTCTTCCCTTTAATCGCCGCATCCGTAAGGACACGAGTAGTTTCCTGGAACGAAGCAGCTGATAGGAACGAATCCGTCTCAAGCGACGCTTTTGTAATACCGAGGAGAACTGGTTTAGCCGAAGCGAGTGCTTTACCGGCACGGAGCGCTTCTTTACATGCTTCTTTGAATGTGCTGATATCGACTAGCGAACCTGGTAAGAGTGATGTCTCACCAGACTCGATGACGCGGACGCGACGGATCATCTGACGTACCATGACCTCGACGTGCTTGTCACCGATCTCAACCCCTTGCATCCGGTATACTTTTTGAACTTCTTGAAGAAGATAGTTCTGTACGCCTGATACACCTTTGACGTTCAAGAGTTCTTTCGGGTCGATTGAACCTTCCGTGAACACTTGTCCGGCTTTGACTTCTTCACCGAGTTGAACACGAAGACGTGATCCGAAAGGAATCGTGTATGTCCGTGTTTCGCTCAGACCTTGAATCGTCAACTCACGCTTATCACGCGACTCCGTAAAGTCGATGACTTGTCCATCGATTTCCGAGATGACCGCTTGACCTTTCGGGTTACGGGCCTCGAACAACTCCTGGATACGCGGAAGACCTTGTGTGATATCGTCTCCGGCAACCCCACCTGTGTGGAAGGTACGCATTGTAAGCTGCGTTCCTGGCTCACCGATTGATTGTGCCGCGATGATTCCGACTGCTTCGCCGACTTCGACGTCGTTACCAGTCGCAAGGTTACGTCCGTAACATTTCTTACAGACGCCGTGACTTGTATTACAAGTGAAGGCTGTACGAATCTCAACGTTGTCGATGCCTGCGTCGGTAATCGCACGCGCGATATCTTCGTCGATGAGTTCGTTTGTTGAAACGAGGACTGCTCCTGTTTCCGGGTGAACGACTTTTTCGAACGCCGTACGGCCGACAAGGCGGTCGTAGAGGTTTTCGATTTCTTCCGTTCCTTCGCGGAGTGCTGTGACGCGGATACCACGATCCGTACCACAATCATCTTCACGAATGATAACATCTTGCGCGACGTCAACGAGACGACGAGTCAGGTAACCTGAATCGGCAGTCTTCAAGGCTGTATCGGCAAGACCTTTACGGGCACCGTGCGTCGAGATGAAGTATTCCTGAACCGTCAGACCCTCACGGAACGAAGATTTGATCGGGAGCTCGATGATCCGTCCACTTGGAGCGGCCATGAGTCCACGCATCCCTGCAAGCTGCGTAAAGTTTGACGCGTTACCACGGGCACCGGAGTCACTCATCATGAAGATCGGGTTCAAACGGTTGAGGGATTTCATCAGACGAGACTGAATTTCATCCTTCGCGTCATTCCACGATTTAACGACACGCTCATAGCGCTCTTCTTCCGTGATGAGACCACGACGGTACGATTTCATAACGCGGTCAACATTATCTTGTGCCTCGACCAGGATTTCCTGTTTATCCGGAAGTACGATGATATCAGCGATACCAACCGTAATACCCGCACGTGTCGAGTGTTTGAAACCAAGGTTTTTCATTCGGTCAAGCATGCGGCTCGTTTCAGTCGTTTCAAAACGCTTGAAGACTTCCGCGATGACATTTCCGAGGAATCCTTTTTTGAATGGCTCGATGATCGGACGGCTCTTGATTTCAGCCGCGATGTCCGTTCCTTTTTCAAGGAAGTACTGATCAGGCGTTGCTTCCTGCAGATTGTTCATCGATGGTTCATTCAAGTATGGGAACGTCGTTGGGAGGATCTCGTTGAAGATCAACTTACCGACCGTCGTAACCAATAATTTCTCGTTTTGTGCTTCCGTGAATGTCGGGTTCTTCAGAACGCCGGCTGGAATCGCAACACGTGTGTGGAAGTGGACATACCCATTTTGGTAGGCAATCAACGCTTCGTTCACTGTCGAGAAGATTTTACCTTCGCCGATTGCGTTTTCACGCTCAAGCGTCAGGTAGTAGTTACCGAGGACCATATCCTGCGATGGTGTAACAACAGGCTTACCGTCTTTCGGGTTCAAGATGTTTTGTGCAGCGAGCATGAGAAGACGTGCTTCTGCTTGTGCTTCTGCTGAAAGTGGTACGTGAACCGCCATTTGGTCACCATCGAAATCGGCGTTGTAAGCCGTACATACGAGCGGGTGAAGACGAATCGCGCGACCTTCGACGAGTGTCGGTTCGAACGCCTGGATACCGAGACGGTGAAGCGTCGGGGCACGGTTCAAGAGAACCGGGTGCTCACGGATGACTTCTTCTAATACGTCCCAAATTTCAGGTTGAACACGTTCGATTTTCCGTTTTGCACTCTTGATGTTCGGTGCGATGCCACGTGAGACAAGCTCTTTCATGACAAACGGTTTGAAGAGTTCAAGGGCCATTTCTTTCGGAAGACCACATTGATACATCTTCAGGTTTGGACCAACGACGATAACCGAACGACCAGAATAGTCGACTCGTTTACCGAGTAAGTTTTGACGGAAACGTCCTTGTTTCCCTTTCAGCATGTGCGAAAGAGATTTCAATGGACGGTTACCCGGTCCAGTAACCGGACGACCGCGACGACCGTTATCGATCAAGGCATCGACCGCTTCTTGCAACATCCGTTTTTCATTCTGAACGATGATGTTCGGAGCGCCAAGGTCAAGAAGACGCTTGAGACGGTTGTTACGGTTGATGACACGACGGTATAAGTCGTTTAAGTCAGATGTCGCGAAACGTCCACCATCAAGCTGGACCATCGGACGGAGTTCCGGCGGGATGACAGGAAGTACTTCCAGAACCATCCACTCCGGGTTGTTGCCTGAGTTACGGAAAGCATCGAGAACTTCAAGACGTTTGATCGCACGTGTACGACGTTGGCCTTGAATCATTCGAAGATCTTCACGTAAACCGGCTACTTCTTTTTCGAGTTCAACGTCACGGAGCAATTTACGAACAGCTTCCGCACCCATTTCAGCGGTAAACGAACTACCGAATTTCTCGCGGTAAGCGCGGTACTCTTTTTCTGAAAGAAGTTGTTTTTTCTCTAGTGTCGATTCGCCCGGATCTGTCACGACGTACGACGCGAAGTAGATGATCTCTTCGAGTGCGCGCGGTGACATATCAAGGACGAGACCCATACGACTTGGGATTCCTTTAAAGTACCAGATGTGCGAAACCGGTGCTGCAAGTTCAATGTGACCCATGCGCTCACGACGGACTTTCGACTTCGTTACTTCAACGCCACAACGGTCACAAATGATTCCTTTATAACGGATCCGTTTGTATTTTCCGCAGTAACATTCCCAGTCTTTGGTCGGACCAAAAATCCGTTCACAGAACAAGCCGTCTTTCTCTGGCTTGAGCGTACGATAGTTGATCGTTTCCGGCTTCTTCACTTCCCCGAAAGACCACGAACGGATCTTTTCAGGGGAAGCGAGGCCGATTTTCATATATTCAAATCTATTAACATCTACCAAGGGGTGGACCTCCCTTTCGCTTATTCCTCTTCAGTAACAACTGGTGCGACAGGCGCTTGAACTTCTTCGAGTGCTGGAGTCGCGTTCGGGATGTTGTCCTCGTCGTCGTCTTTCATTTCGATCTCTTCATCTTCGGCAGACATCATCTTAACATCCATACCAAGGGATTGAAGCTCTTTAATGAGGACTCGGAACGATTCCGGCACGCCCGGTTGTGGTACATTTTCGCCTTTAACGATCGCTTCATATGCTTTAACACGACCGATTGTATCATCGGACTTGATTGTCAGGATCTCTTGGAGCGTATAAGCGGCACCGTATGCTTCAAGTGCCCATACTTCCATCTCACCGAAACGCTGTCCACCGAACTGGGCTTTACCACCGAGCGGCTGCTGCGTAACGAGCGAGTAAGGACCCGTCGAACGTGCGTGAAGTTTATCATCGACCATGTGGGCGAGTTTGATCATATACATGACACCAACCGAGATGCGGTTATCGAAGGCTTCACCAGAACGTCCATCATACAGGATCGTTTTAGCGTCGCGGTCCATACCGGCTTCTTCAATCGTTGCCCAAACATCTTCCTCACGTGCACCATCGAATACCGGTGATGCGACTTTGATTCCGAGTTGGCGTGCAGCCATACCAAGGTGAAGCTCGAGCAACTGCCCGATGTTCATCCGCGATGGTACACCAAGTGGGTTCAACATGATGTCGATTGGTGTGCCGTCTGGCATGTACGGCATGTCTTCTTCTGGCAGGATACGTGAGATAACACCTTTGTTACCGTGACGTCCAGCCATTTTATCTCCTTCGTGAATCTTACGCTTCTGAACGATGTACGCACGGATCAACTGGTTGACACCAGGTGACAGTTCGTCGCCGTTATCACGATCGAAGATTTTCACGTCAAGGATGATGCCGTCGCCGCCGTGTGGAACACGAAGTGACGTATCACGGACTTCACGTGCTTTCTCACCGAAGATTGCATGAAGCAGGCGTTCTTCAGCCGTCAATTCCGTTACGCCCTTAGGTGTAACTTTACCGACTAGGATATCCCCGTCTTTTACTTCAGCACCGACACGGATGATTCCGCGGTCGTCAAGGTTTTTCAGGGCGTCGTCGCCGACGTTCGGAATGTCACGCGTGATCTCTTCCGGTCCGAGTTTTGTATCGCGTGATTCACACTCATACTCTTCAATGTGGATCGACGTGTAGACGTCGTCTTTCACGAGACGTTCGCTCATGATGACAGCATCCTCGTAGTTGTAACCATCCCATGTCATGAAACCGACGAGTACGTTACGACCAAGCGCAAGTTCCCCACCGTCCATCGATGGACCATCTGCAAGAATCTCGCCTTTATCGACAGGATCTCCTACTTTGATGATTGGTTTTTGGTTATAGCACGTTCCTTGGTTAGAACGGATGAATTTTTGGATCTTGTAGCGGTCAAGCTCACCTTGAACGATGTTGCCATCGACTTCCGTCGTACGACGGACAAGGATTTCACGTGCCGTTACACGCTCAGCGATACCTGAATGTTTTGCAACAACGGCAGCCCCTGAGTCTTTTGCAGACACGTACTCCATACCGGTACCAACGATTGGTGATTCCGGATCAAGAAGAGGTACGGCCTGACGTTGCATGTTCGCTCCCATGAGGGCACGGTTCGAGTCATCGTTCTCTAAGAACGGGATACATGCCGTCGCTGCCGAAACAACCTGTTTCGGTGAAACATCCATGTAATCGACACGAGCTGGTTCGACAGACAAGTTTTGTCCGCGGAAACGTGACAAGACGTGTGTATCTTGGAACGTCTTCTCTTCCGTCAACAACATGTTTGCCTGTGCGACGACGTAGAGATCCTCTTCGTCGGCCGTCATGTAGTGAATTTCATTCGTGACGACACCCGTTTCCGGATCGACACGACGGTATGGCGCTTCGATGAAACCATACTCATTGACTTTCGCGAACGAAGACAGTGAGTTGATCAGCCCGATGTTCGGACCCTCCGGCGTTTCGATTGGACACATACGGGAATAGTGCGAGTAGTGAACATCTCGAACTTCAAAGCCAGCGCGCTCACGTGTAAGACCACCGGGTCCGAGTGCAGATAGACGACGTTTGTGCGTCAACTCAGCAAGCGGGTTCGTTTGGTCCATGAACTGTGATAACTGCGAGCTACCGAAGAACTCTTTAATCGATGCGATAACAGGACGAATGTTGATCAATGCCTGCGGCGTGATCGCATTCTGGTCTTGAATCGACATCCGCTCCTTAACGACACGCTCCATACGGGAAAGCCCGATCCGGAACTGGTTTTGGAGCAATTCACCGACTGAACGGAGACGACGGTTACCGAGGTGGTCGATATCGTCTGTCGTTCCTACTTCATGTAACAAGTTGAAGAAATAGTTGATCGCAGCAATCATGTCAGCAGGCGTGATGTGCTTGATGTCACGATCGATGTTACCGTTACCGATGATATTGATGATGCGTTCACCTTCAGCATCGTCCGGTGCGAACACCTTGATCGATTGTAAGTTGAAGGCTTCGCCTTGCGTTACTCCGCCAGTTGGCGTCGCTTCGATGTAACCGACAGACCCTTCAAGGAATGGCAAGACTTTGTCGAGCATACGACGGTCAAGAACTGTTCCTTCTTCTGCGATTACTTCGCCTGTTTCCGGATCGACAAGCGTTTCCGCCAGTTTTTGCCCGAACAGACGATTCTTCAGATGAAGCTTCTTATTGATTTTATAACGACCAACGTTTGCCAAATCATAACGTTTCGGGTCAAAGAACCGTGACACGAGAAGTGCTTTCGCATTTTCGACAGTCGGTGGCTCTCCCGGACGCAGACGCTCATAAATCTCGATGAGGGCTTTTTCCGTTGTTTCTGTATTATCTTTTTCAAGGGAGTTACGGAGGTACTCATCATCTCCAAGGAGATCGATGATTTCCTGATCCGTACCGAAACCAAGAGCACGTAAAAGAACCGTTACTGGAATCTTACGCGTGCGGTCGATTCGGACGTATACGATATCTTTCGCATCTGTCTCAAGTTCGAGCCATGCTCCACGGTTCGGGATGACCGTTGCCGAAAATCCACGTTTACCGTTTTTATCTAACTTATTGTTGTAATACACACTTGGCGAACGAACAAGCTGGGAAACGATAACTCGTTCCGCACCATTAATAATGAATGTTCCCGACTCCGTCATAAGCGGGAAGTCACCCATAAATACTTCTTGTTCCTTCAATTCACCCGTCTCTTTGTTTTGAAGACGGACTTTTACGCGTAGTGGTGCCGAATAGGTCACATCGCGCTCTTTTGATTCATCAATCGAATACTTCGGCTCTCCGAGCGAGTAGTCGATGAATTCTAATACGAGATTTCCCGTAAAGTCAGAAATCGGCGAGATATCATGAAACATCTCACGAAGACCTTCCCGCAGGAACCATTCGTATGAATTCGTTTGAATCTCAATAAGGTTTGGAAGTTCTAGAACTTCGCTGATACGTGCATAGCTTCTTCTCTGACGGTGACGACCGTACTGAACAAGTTGACCAGTCAACTGATTCACCTCTCAGACCCAGTTCTTCTTCTTGAGAAGGACGGGTGTAATATCGAACATTGAAGCCATTTTTTGACCGATAAGCGCAAAAAAGCGACGTCTTGTCTACTCAATCATCTGTAGTCGAGAACGCCAGCTGCTTCAAACTGCTTATCCAAAAATCACTCCAATGGCATTTTATAATACTATCATAGACATTAGACAAGGTCAACGACAAATCACTCGATTTGTCAAGACCGAATTGATTTAAATATTGAATACCCTTTATCTCGGGTAACCGTCTCACATGAACCGAATACTTCTTCCATCAACTTCTTCGCGGAGGGTCCGCCTTGTTTCTTTTGAATGACGACCCATAAAGCGCCGCCGACATCCAGATGATCATACGCTTCCCGTAAAATCCGGTGAACAACCGTCTTTCCCGCCCGAATCGGTGGATTCGTCACGATCGCTGCAAACGTCTGTCCAACCACGCCAGCATATCCGTCACTTACACCGGTCGTCACGGAAACACCATTCGCACGTGCATTGTCAGCCGCAAGCTCAAGCGCCCGCTCGTTTACATCTACTAAAACTGCTTCCCGTCCGGTCGTTTTCGCAAGCGAAATCCCCATCGGACCGTATCCGCATCCGACATCCAGGATGGCACCCGGTACATCCGGCTCCACAAAGGCTTCAATTAATAGTCGCGAACCGAAATCAACGCCACCCTTTGAAAACACTCCATGATCCGAAGTGAAGCGGAACGTTTCACCACGTAAAACGAATTCCCACGACTTTGGATCCCGTTTCGAGGAGGGATCATTTGTGTAATAATGATCTGCCATGTTTCCTTCCCCTCTCTATATTAAAGTTGAAAACAAAAGAAGCCCGCAAAGCGAGCTTCTTTTGTTTTACGTGAAGAAGAAAATTACTTAACTTCTACGCTTGCGCCAGCTTCTTCAAGCTTAGCTTTGATTGCGTCAGCGTCTTCTTTCGAAACGCCTTCTTTAACTGGAGCTGGAGTTCCGTCAACAAGTGCTTTCGCTTCTTTAAGACCGAGGCCTGTCAATTCGCGAACTGCTTTGATGACGTTGATTTTACCAGAACCTGCGCTAGTAAGGATTACGTCGAATTCAGTTTGCTCTTCAGCTGCTGCTGCGCCTGCACCTGCTGCTGCTACTGGAGCTGCTGCTGATACGCCGAATTCTTCTTCGATTGTTTTTACGAGTTCGTTAAGTTCAAGAACAGTCATGCCCTTGAGGTCTTCGATAAATTGCTCTTTGTTGAAAGCCATTATGGTTTTCCTCCTTTGATTTAACCCACGTTGGGGTGTGAAAAATTGTGTGTTTGCCTATCCCGCTAAGCGGACATTAAGCAGATTGTTCTTCTTTTTGCTCTGCAATTGCGTTCGTTGCCACCGCAAGACCACGGATTGGCGCTTGAAGCACGCTGAGAAGCATCGAAAGGAGACCTTCGCGTGATGGAAGTTCCGCAAGGGCTTTGACATCTTCTACTGAAGTGACTTTGCCTTCGATGATACCACCTTTAAGCTCAAGAGCTTTGTGGTCTTTCGAGAAGTTGTTTAAGATCTTAGCTGGAGCGATAACGTCTTCATTGCTGAAGGCGATCGCAGTAGGACCTGTAAATACTTCGTCAAGACCTTCAAGATTGCTTTGAACTGCAGCACGGCGGAGGAGACCGTTTTTGTAAACTTTGAATTCAACACCCGCTTCGCGGAGTTGTTTACGAAGTTCTGTTACTTCGTCTACTGTGAGACCACGGTAGTCGACGACGATTGTTCCAGCGCTCGCTTGCATTTTCTCAGCGATTTCAGATACGAGATCCGCTTTGACAGCGATAACTTTTTCGTTTGCCATTTCTGTTGCACCTCCTGGTAAATGGAATGTACCGGCGCGAGGGGCTGCTCGATTTCAAATAAAAAGCCTCCGTCTGCCAGGCAGAGGAGGCGTAATCGTCAAAAAGGATACCTGAACAAACAGGCTCTCTGAGCAAGAACACCTCGGAAGGGTTTATGCTCAATCGATGAGCACCTTCTGTCTACGGTATGTCGAATATATCAACGTTTTATACTGTAACAGCGTTCTTAGAACGTTGTCAAGTTCGTTTTAGACGAAATTATTTCGCGAAGTCAACTGCAGATACTTTTACACCAGGACCCATTGTAGAAGCGATCGCGATGTTCTTAAGGTAAACACCTTTAGCAGTAGCTGGTTTAACTTTAACGAGAGTTTCGATGACTGTGTTGATGTTCTCAACCAATTTAGCGTCATCAAATGATTTTTTACCGACTGGAACGTGGATGTTACCAGATTTGTCGACACGGTACTCAACTTTACCAGCTTTGATATCGTTGATTGCTTTAGTGACGTCAAATGTAACTGTTCCTGTTTTCGGGTTAGGCATGAGGCCTTTAGGTCCGAGAACACGGCCGAGTTTACCAACTTCACCCATCATGTCAGGTGTCGCAACGATAACATCGAAGTCGAACCATCCTTGTTGGATTTTAGTGATGTACTCAGAATCACCAGCGAAATCTGCTCCAGCAGCTTCCGCTTCTTTTAATTTCTCACCTTTAGCAAAGACGAGAACTTTTTGTGTTTTACCAGTACCGTGTGGCAATACGACTGCTCCACGGATTTGTTGATCTGCTTTCTTCGGATCGACTCCGAGACGAACAGCAAGTTCGATTGTTTCATCGAATTTCGCAGTTGCAGACTTTTTAGTCAAATCTACAGCTTCAGCGAGTTCGTATGAAACCGTACGATCGATAAGTTTAGCAGCTTCTTTATACTTCTTACCCATTTTAGGTTCCTCCTTTGTGGTTGTGCGGAAAATCCTCCCACATAATGAAAGGGTAGCAAGGCTTCAAGTAACTATCCGCCTGCGACCCTCATCGTTGTTCATTGCAATCAAAAGACTCAGTCTTCGATTACGATACCCATAGAACGTGCAGTACCTTCAACCATCAACATCGCTGTTTCAACAGATGCTGCGTTGAGGTCTGGCATTTTCGTTTCAGCGATTTCGCGAACTTTGTCACGTTTGACAGTCGCTACTTTCTTACGGTTAGGCTCGCCTGAACCGCTCTCGATTCCAGCTGCTTTCTTCAAGAGAACTGCTGCTGGTGGAGTTTTAGTAATAAACGTAAATGAACGATCTTCAAAAACCGTGATGACTACAGGAATAATCAAGCCGGCTTGGTCTTGTGTACGAGCGTTGAACTCTTTACAGAAGCCCATGATGTTCACACCTGCTTGACCGAGTGCCGGTCCAACTGGTGGAGCTGGGTTTGCTTTGCCCGCAGGAATTTGAAGTTTAACTAGTTTCATAACCTTCTTCGCCACGAGACACACCTCCTTAATTCTTTAATGTGGTTTAATTGGACGTTGCGCGTCCTCCCACTCATTCTATTCGACGAGTAATTTACCGAAATAAGCACAACATCAAACAGGAAAAATTGTACCATTAAAATAAAAGTTTCGCAATAGGAAACTTAGTCAATCTTCTCAACTTGTGAGAAATCGAGCTCTACTTTCGTTTCACGACCGAACATATCGACAGAAACTTTCATTTTTTCAGCTTCTGTTTCAAGCTCTTCGATCGTACCTTCCAGGTTCGCAAAGACACCTTCTTTGATCCGTACGATTTGTCCCATTGTAAAGTCATAACGACTCTTCATGTCGACAAGTCCCATTGATCCGAGAATGTTTTCTGCTTCTTCAGGAAGAAGTGGTGTCGGTTTCGAACCGCCGCCGACCGAACCGAGGAATCCCGTGACGTTCGGTGTGTTACGGACGACATACCAAGAATCATCCGTCATGACCATCTCGACGAGGACATACCCCGGGAAGATCTTGATTTCACGTTCCTTGATTTTCGTTTCACCTTTTTTGTTTGTTACTTCTTCCTGTACCGTTTCGATTGGAACGAGTACACGGAAGATTTTCTCGTCCATGTTCATAGATTCAATCCGACGTTCAAGATTTGCCTTGACGTTATTTTCGAATCCAGAGTACGTCTGGACAACAAACCACTGCTTATCCATGGTACGTCACCTCTTCTTTTTACTTAATCAACCAACTCATGAATGCGCTGAGCCCTGAATCGACACCGAAGATGAAGACACCCATAAAAATGACCATACCGATTACGGTCAGTGTATACTTCGTCAGTTCTTTTCGTTTTGGCCAGCTCGTCTTTTTCAGTTCATTCCATACGTCACGCAAAAATTTCATCGTACTTTCCCTCCAGGATGTATTAAATGGGGACAGATGAAGCCTTATTTCGCTTCTTTATGAATCGTATGCGCGTTACAGCGGCGACAGAACTTTTTCAGTTCCAAGCGGATGCTGACATCCTCTTTTTTCATCGTCGTGTAGTCGCGGGCACCGCAAATATCACAAGCAAGGCCTACTTTCTTCGCCATCTCAAACGACCTCCTTCTTTGCCACTCCTTCTCTTCAAGAAGAGAACCCTCTCTCCAAAAAAGAGCGTAAAAAAAAAACGCCTATGAGCGGCGTCTCGCTAGTAAGGCGCTATTTATACAGTAGCACACCCGGATACCGGGGTCAATCCACCTCTCGATCAGACCGTCAGTTTTCGCGCTTCTAGATACCGTTCCAGCTTTTTCTTTACGCGTTGAAGGGCATTATCGATGGACTTGACATGACGATCGAGATCGTCGGAAATTTCTTGATAGGTTCTTCCGTCGAGATAAAGCGCAAGCACCTTGCGTTCCAGATCACTGAGAATCTCATCCATCTTGCTTTCGATATCCGCATACTCTTCCCGGTTGACGATCAACACTTGCGGATCCGACGGGGCGGTCGATGTAATGATATCGAGCAACGTCCGTTCCGACTCATCATCGTAAATCGGTTTATCAAGCGAAATGTATGAATTAAGCGGGATATGTTTTTGACGTGTCGCGGTTTTAATCGCCGTAATCATCTGCCGGGTAATACACAGTTCAGCAAACCCTTTAAAGGAAGCCAGCTTATCCGTCCGATAATCCCGGACTGCCTTATACAGACCAATCATGCCTTCTTGGATGATATCTTCGCGGTCCGCTCCGATCAAAAAGTAAGACCGTGCTTTTGCACGCACAAAGTTCCGATACCGCTCGATCAGAAATTCGAGCGCATCACTGTTGTCAAATACCTTCGCCTGTTCCACAAGCGCCTCATCGGTCATGCACTCAAACTGGTCGAACGAAACCAAACTCATCCGTCATCCCTCCAAGCTTCTCTAACAAACTAATCGATTGTTTCTAATTATACAATAATTTCCTGCCCTGCGACAATGAAAATTGGCATGACCTCTTTTTTGTTCCTGGAATGACCGGAACGCCTCACGCACCCGGATCAAAAAAAGCGGATTCCACGACTGCATCGTGAATCCGCTTTTCCGTTTTCATCATGAATCTGAATTTTTGCGCCGCCGGATTTCTTCGAGCCGTTCAATGACATCAGCCGGCATATCGATTGTCGAACGTGGTTTTTGACTCGTTTTTGACGTAATGGTCTGTCCGCGGATCACGGCGACCGCCGCTTTCCAGTCCCGGCGCAGTTCCTGTGCTGAAACCCGTAAAGCACCGAGTGTGAAGATGACCCATTGTTCGGTGAAATCGTTTGTTGCGACCGTCAGTTTAACCCGGATATCCTGTAACCATTCCGCTGCTGTTTTTTCAATCCATTCATCCGCCGTTTCGTTTTCCCGTGTGTAAATGACTTCGATACCGCTTTTCTTAATTCGGGATTCCCGTCCCGGTTGCAGATAGGCATCAAAGACAATCGTCACACTGATTCCCGTCACGGCTTGGTACTCGGCCATCGCATCGACCAATCGTTCCCGTGCTAATTCAAAATCCTGCTCCCGCAATGTCCGGAACTCCGGCCATGCGCCAATGATATTGTAGCCATCAACGATCAGACGGTCGTATTTCATCGCGAATACGGCTTTCTTGTCCGGTAGACCTCATATAACAACAATGAGGCGGCAACGGATGCGTTGAGTGACGTGACGTGTCCTGCCATCGGGAGATGGACGAGGAAATCGCATTTTTCGCGGACAAGCCGACTCATGCCTTTTCCTTCGCTGCCGATGACGATTCCAAGCGGCATCGTTCCGTCGAGCGTCCGGTAGTCATCGCTCTCGCGGGCATCCGTTCCGACGAACCAGATTCCTTTTTTCTTTAAATCTTCCATTGTCCGTGTCAGGTTCGTGACACGTACGACCGGGATGTGCTCGATGGCCCCTGTCGAAGCTTTCGCGACGACTTGCGTCAATCCGACGGACCGGCGTTTCGGAATGATGATTCCGTGGGCCCCGACAGCATCTGCCGTCCGGAGAATCGATCCGAGATTATGCGGGTCTTCGAGTTCATCGAGTAAAATCATCAACGGCGTCTCGTCTTTTTTTTCTGCAAGAGCAAAAATATCATCGAGTTCTGCATACTCGTAAGCCGCGACGGCCGCGACGACACCCTGGTGGTTGTCACTTCCCGTCAGACCATGTAATTTGGAACGTGGAACGATCTGTGTCTGGACTCCGGCCTCTTTCGCCATCGCATGGATGACGGCAAGCGGTCCTTTCTGCTGTCCTTCCTGAATGAAGAGCTTGTTCATCTCCCGACCTGACCGCAATGCTTCGAGAACAGGGTTCCGTCCGTACAGGAAGTCTTGTCCTTCCGCGAGCGGTTCAATCACGACCTCTTCCTGTTTGGTTTCAACCTTCTTCTGTTTCGGCTTTTCGCTATGCGGCTTGTCTTTTTGTTTTCGTGCCGGCTGGAACGATTTATTTTCCGTCCGCTGCTTCGGCTTCGAGTAATTCGAACGCTTGTCCGATGAGTTCTTCAAGACGATCCCCTCCTTCTGCAAGATAGATATATCCAAGCAATGCTTCAAACGCCGTAGCATAACGGTACGTATGGACGTCCGTACTTTTCGGGACAGAACCGGATTTGGCGTTCTTCCCGCGCCGGACGACGGCTTGCTCTTCTTCTGTTAACGTATTTTCATTTAACCAGTGGGTCACGACGAACGCTTGGGCCTGGGCACGGACATACCGGATGGCTGCCTGATGCAGCTCACCCGGTTTGACGAACCCCTTTTCAAGCAACCGTTCCCGGACATGCATTTCGTAGACGACATCGCCCATGTAGGCGAGTGCCAGTGCATTTAATTGTTTGTAGTTCTTCATCCGCGCTTCCACCGCATCCCTTGTGCTGTATCCTCAAGCAAGATGCCTTGGTCACGCAGTTGATCACGGATCGCGTCCGCACGGGCGAAGTCCCGTTCTTTCCGTGCCGTATCCCGATCACGGATCAGCTGTTCCACTTCTTCGTCGAGCAACCCTTTTTCAATCGTCAGGGTCACACCGAGAACCGTCGACAATTCTTGGAAGACTGCCAAGAAACGTTCCAGGACTTCTTTTGCAACTTGATCTTCCCCAAGATAGAGGTTCGCTTCCTTCGACAGGTCAAACAGATCAGTCACGGCATTTGCCGTATTGAAATCATCATCCATCGATGTGACGAAATGCTGTTTGATTTCTTCAATCCGGTTCAACCATTTTTCTGTTGCCGTTCCGAGGTCAGCTGTCATCGTCAGACGATGTTCAACGTTTGCGACCGATTCGCGGATTCGTGCCAACCCGTTTGCTGCCTGATCGATCAGGTCACGGCTGTAGTTGATCGGATGACGGTACTGGACCGACAGCATGAAGAAACGTAAGACCATCGGATCGACCGCTTGAATCGCTTCGTGGACCGTCAGGAAGTTACCGAGTGATTTGGACATCTTTTCATTTTCGATATTGAGGAATCCGTTATGCATCCAGTAGTTCGCAAACTTTTGGGAATTGCAGGCTTCCGATTGGGCAATCTCATTTTCATGGTGCGGGAATTTAAGATCCTGTCCGCCGGCATGAATATCAATCGTATCTCCGAGATATTTTTTCGCCATCGCCGAGCACTCGATGTGCCAACCGGGACGTCCTTCTCCCCATGGACTCGTCCATGCCGGTTCACCCGGTTTTGCCGCTTTCCATAAGACGAAATCGAGCGGATCTTCTTTTTTCTCATCGACCTCGATCCGGGCACCTGAACGGAGTTCGTCAATCGACTGTTGGCTCAATTGACCGTAATCTTTAAAGCTGCGTGTCCGGAAGTACACATCTCCGCTTGACGCGTAAGCATTTCCTTTTTCGACGAGTACTTCGATGAAGGCGATGATATCGTCCATCGTTTCCGTGACGAGCGGATGAATATCCGCTTTTTGGACATTTAACGCCCCTGTATCCGCGTGATAGGCTTCGATGAATCGTTTTGTCAGTGCGTGGTAATCTTCTCCGAGCTCATTTGCTGTCCGGATGATTTTATCGTCAACATCCGTGAAGTTCGAGACATACTTGACGTCGTAGCCCCGGTACGTAAAGTAGCGGCGGACTGTATCGAAGACGATGGCCGGACGGGCATTTCCGATATGGATGTAGTTATAGACAGTCGGTCCACAGACGTACATCTTGACCTTTCCTTCTTCAAGCGGTTTAAACGGTTCCTTTTTTCCGGTCATGCTGTTGTAAAGTTGTATCATGGCGGTGTCCTCCTTTTATTCGTTCAATCTCATCTTTTAATTGTTCAAGTTCCAGTTCAACCCGTTCCTGGCATTCACGAACCGGATCGGGTAATTGATGATCAAGCGGTGCATCGATCTTGATACCGTCCTGTATCACGACACGTCCGGGAATACCGACAACGGTCGCATTGGACGGTACGTCTTTTAAAACGACGGAGCTTGCACCAATCTTCGACGAATCACCAATCGTGATATCACCGAGTACGCGTGCTCCGGCGGATACGAGGACACCATTTCCGAGTGTCGGATGCCGTTTGCCCGTTTCTTTCCCTGTTCCCCCGAGTGTCACACCTTGGAACAACGTGACATCGTCGCCGATAATCGCTGTTTCGCCGATGACGACGCCCATACCGTGATCAATGAAGAAACGACGTCCGATCGTCGCACCGGGATGAATTTCGATTCCTGTCAGGAACCGACTGAATTGCGATAGCATTCGGGCGGCGAGATGCAGATTCATTTTCCACATACGGTGGGCTAACCGGTGCATCCAGACAGCGTGTAACCCAGGATAAGTCAAGACGACTTCTATCGTACTCCGGGCTGCCGGATCCTGTTTAAATACATTGCGGATATCTTCACGCATCCGTGTCATGTTTGTTCTCCTCTCCATAAGAAAAAGCGCCTCCGTGCATCGCTGCACAGAGACGCTAATCAGCGCGGTCCCACTCTGTTTGGATGAACGAATCATCCCTCTCCGGTCCGTTAACGCCGGAGATACGTCTACGCCTACTCTCACTGATTTCGGGTAGCACTCAGAGGGGCATTTCGAGAGCGCGTCCGTTCAAGCTTTCTCACCACTCAAGCTCGTCTCTGTACAACGGACATCGTTCCTACTTTCCTCATCTACGCTTTATTTTATGCGTCCAGACGCGCAAGTACGCGATCTTTTCCTAATAATTGAATCGTGTTCGGAAGCTCTGGTCCGTGCGTTTGTCCGGTCGTTGCGACACGGATTGGCATGAACAGATTTTTTCCTTTTTGTCCGGTTGCTTTTTGAGTGGCTTTGATCGCCCCTTTGATCGCTTCCGGTGTCCATTCTTCAAGTGTCCGCAATTGGCTTGCGAATTCACTTAAGACAGCAGGAACAGTTTCTCCTGCCAAGACAGTGTTTGCTTCTTCATCATACACCAGTTCATCCTCAAAGAACATCTCTGAAAGCTCGACGATTTCCGCACCGTGCGTCATCTGTTCCCGGTATAATCCGACCAGGTTTTGTGCCCAGACAAGCTCTTCTTCCGTCGGTTCGCTTGAAACGCGTCCCGCGTCCTGCAGGAACGGCAGACTTGCTTCGAATACTTCTTCGAACGATTGGTGTTTCATGTATTGACCATTGATCCAGGCCAGTTTTTGTTGATCAAAGACAGCCGGACTTTTCGAAAGACGGGACGCATCGAAAATCTCGATGAACTCTTCTTTCGTGAAAATTTCCTGTTCGCCGACCGGTGACCAGCCAAGCAACGTCACGAAGTTGAGTAACGCTTCCGGCAAGTAACCAAGATCTTTATACTGCTCGATGTATTGAATGATCGACTGATCACGTTTCGACAGCTTTTTGTGTTCTTCGTTGACGATGAGCGTCATGTGACCGAACGTCGGATACTCCCAGCCGAACGCATCGTAAATCATCATCTGTTTCGGTGTGTTCGAGATATGGTCGTCTCCGCGAAGGACGTGGCTGATCGCCATCAAGTGGTCATCCACGACAACCGCAAAGTTGTACGTCGGGATGCCGTCTTTTTTGACGATGACCCAGTCGCCGAAGTCTTTGGATTCGAACGAAACATCTTCTTTGACGATATCGTTCCATGTGTAGGTGACGCTTTCCGGTACACGGATTCGAATCGACGGTGTCCGCCCTTCAGCCACGAACGCTTCTTCCTGTTCCTGCGTCAAGTTCCGGTGAGCACCTGAGTAACGTGGTGCTTCGCCGCGGGCAATTTGTGCTTCCCGTTCTGCTTCAAGCTCTTCCGATGTCATGTAGCACCGGTAAGCCAATCCTTTTTCAAGTAACTCGTCGGTATACTTTTTGTATAGATCGAGTCGCTCCATTTGGAAATAAGGACCGTACTCGCCGCCGCGACCTGGACCTTCATCCCAGTCGATGCCGAGCCATTCGAGGTACTTCATCTGACTTTCCACACCACCGTCGATGTTTCGTTTCTGATCCGTATCCTCAATCCGTAAAATCATCTTGCCGCCTGCATGTCGTGCAAACAGGTAGTTAAATAATGCTGTTCGTGCATTCCCAATATGAAGGTGTCCCGTTGGACTTGGTGCATAACGTACACGTACTTCTGCCATTACCGATCCACTCCTTTAGTCTAAAATTCGCTTACCTAGTATACCTTATTCTTCGATTCGTTTCAGCAAAATCACAGCCTGACATGCGATTCCTTCTTCACGTCCCGTAAAGCCGAGCCATTCCGTCGTCGTAGCCTTGACGTTGATCTGTTCGATATCCGCTTCAAGCAGCTCCGCGATCCGTGCCCGCATCGTATCGATGTAAGGACGTAACTTCGGTGCTTGTGCAATGACGGTCGCATCTAAATTCCCCAGCTCATAGCCTTGTGCTTTGACTAAAGCATAGACGTGTTGCAACAACTTTGCCGAATCAGCATCTTTAAATTCCGGATCCGTATCGGGGAAGTGTTTCCCGATATCCCCGGCTGCGATGGCACCGAGTGCCGCGTCCGCAATCGTATGTAACAAGACGTCGGCATCCGAGTGCCCGAGTAATCCTTTCGTATGTGGAATCTCGATTCCACCTAAAATCAGCTTACGATCCTCTGCAAAGGCATGTACATCAAAACCCTGTCCAATTCGAATCATCATCATTTCCCCCGTTTCGTTAAAATAGCTTCTCCAAACAATAAATCGTCCGGTGTCGTCACTTTAATGTTCTCGTATTGTCCGGTAACCCAAGTCACCGTTCCTCCGTCCCATTCTATCAAACTTGCGTCATCCGTACCTAAAAATTCCGTTGCCGCTTTGGCATGGATGCTTCGGATCGTCTCTAGCTTAAAGGCTTGCGGTGTTTGAGCAGCCATTAATTGCTCCCGAGGAACCGTCTCGACAATCATGTCGCCGTCAATCCGTTTGACGGTATCCTTAATCGGTACACCTAAAATTGCAGCGCCGGTCCGTTCCGCTGCTTCGACGACCTGATGAATCGATGCAATCGTCACGAATGGTCGTGCCCCGTCATGAATCAACACGATTCCGGACTCCGTCAACGCTTCCAGACCACGCTGGACGCTTTCCTGGCGTTCACGTCCGCCCGGGACAAGACGGATTGGTGTCTTATAGGGTGCTGTAATGCGTTCGAACCAGGACTGCTCGGCTGGATTGATCGCGAGAATGATTTCAAGACAAGCCGGATCCTGTTCAAAAACGTCAAGTGTCCACTCGATGATGGAACGATTTCGTAACATCAGCATCAACTTGTTCCGATCGGCCCCCATCCGTTTCCCTGCGCCGGCAGCCGGAATGACGATCCGGTATGTGTGCTCTTTCATGTAGTTCCCTCTTTTCTCATAAGTAAAGACTGCCAAAATAGATTTGGCAGTCCGCTGGTTATTTTTCTTGTGGTTTCGCAAAAATCATTCGTCCGGCAGACGTCTGTAACACACTGGTCACGACAACACCAACCGTTTTTGAAATCAAGTGTTTTCCTTCTTCGACGACGACCATCGTGCCATCCTCCAGATACGCAATTCCTTGTTTTTGTTCTTTTCCTTCTTTAATCACAAGGACTGTCATCTCTTCACCGGGAATGACGACCTGTTTGACAGCGTTCGCCAAATCATTGATGTTCAAGACCGGTACGTTTCGCACTTCGCAGACTTTATTTAAGTTGTAGTCGTTCGTGACGACAATGCCTTTCATCAGCTCAGCCAGTTTAATCAACTTGATGTCGACTTCCGGAACATCCTCAAAGTCTCCGTCATAAATCTCGACTTCCATGCCGGGAATCGATTGGAGTTCTTTAAGAACATCAAGCCCGCGGCGACCACGGTTTCGCTTCAACGTATCCGATGAATCCGCAATATACTGCAACTCGCCGATCACGAATTGTGGAACAATCAGTTTGCCTTCGACGAATCCGGTTTTCGCGATATCGGTAATCCGGCCGTCGATGATGACACTCGTATCCAGGACTTTACTGTTCGACTTTGCGACAACGACGGGCTCAGCCGCTTTTTTCTCCGACTGATTGTTACTGTTACGCAAGAAGACTTTCGTCAGTTCGTGACGTTTCCGGTACCCGACCGTAAATCCGAGGTATCCGAACAAAACTGCGACAATCACAGTCAACACATTACTGAGTAATGGAATACCGACCAGTTCAATCAGCATACTGACAAGAAAAGCCATGACAAGGCCAACCAATAAGCCGAATGTGCCGAAAAATAAATCGGCGACCGGTGCTTTCACTAACTTTTCTTCTAAAAACCGGAGAAGTCGAATCACAGAATCCGTAATGAATAATCCAATTAATAAAAATATGAGTGCACCAATCGTTCCTGTTACGTATGTGGTCATCAACCATTCCGGGAAAGCCATCTTCGTCGCTGCTTCAATCAGTTGAAATAATTGAGGAAGCAACAAGATACCAAGCGCAAGACCTAATAACGCAAAAAAGATCCTGATGACGATTTTCAATCTTCCCACCTCCTTTTATTATTTTAAGTTCATTGTAACATGTATTTATTTGAATCACCTACGCCTTAGGATGGGGAAACTGTTTACATGTCTGTTACATCTTCCCCATCTTTTGCCGTAGTTGAAACCGCTTAAAACGGAATTGTTTCCCGCAATGCTTCATCGACACTTTCGACGCCGATGACCGTGATGCCGGGCGGATACGTCCATCCACCGAGGTTGTTCTTCGGAATGATCGCACGTGTGAAGCCAAGCTTCGCCGCTTCCGCGACACGCTGTTCAATCCGTGAGACGCGTCGGACTTCACCGGTCAATCCGACTTCACCGATAACAACATCCGTCGGTCGTGTCGGCTTATCGCGGAAACTCGAAGCGACCGCCACACAAATCGCTAAATCGATTGCTGGTTCATCGAGTTTGACGCCACCCGCTGCCTTGAGATAGGCATCTTGTGTCTGCAGCAACAAGCCCGATCGTTTTTCCAAAACAGCCATCAGTAACGCGACTTTATTTTGATCGATCCCCGTTGCCATGCGACGCGGGTTCCCGAACGAGGTCGGCGAAATCAAGGCTTGTAGTTCCACCAATACCGTCCGCGTCCCTTCCATCGAAGCGACAATTGTTGAACCGGATACACCGGATGTCCGTTCTTCGAGGAAAATCTCCGACGGATTCAAGACTTCTTCAAGACCCGATTCGCGCATTTCAAAAATCCCGATTTCATTCGTCGAACCGAATCGGTTTTTAACAGCCCGCAAAATCCGGAACGTGTGATGGCGCTCTCCTTCGAAGTACAAAACGGCATCCACCATATGCTCAAGCAGACGAGGTCCGGCAATCGATCCTTGTTTCGTCACGTGACCGACGATGAAGATGGCGATTCCACGACTTTTGGCGATTTTCATCAGCATCGCCGTACATTCCCGGACTTGCGTGACACTACCCGGCGCTGATTGGATTTCATCAATATAGACGGTTTGAATCGAATCGATGATCAAAAAGGCCGGGTTTTCTTCATCGACGACACGCTCAATCATATTCATATCCGTCTCACTTAAGACAAACAGATCCTGCGTCGGTAATCCGAGTCGTTCCGCCCGCAATTTCGTTTGCTTAAGCGATTCCTCACCCGAAATATACAGAACCTTCTCCCCGCGTGCGGCGAGACGTGCGCTCGTCTGAAGTAAAATTGTCGACTTCCCGATTCCCGGGTCTCCTCCGACAAGTACCATCGAACCGGGGACGATTCCACCACCGAGGACCCGGTCAAATTCACCGCTGCCGGTGAAGACACGACTTTCCTCCTGTGACAGGATATTCGATAAACGTTCCGGTTTTAATTGTTTAGTTGTCGTATGCACAAAAGCAGAACCCCGCCGTGCTTTTTTCTCTTCGACGACTTCTTCTACCATCGTGTTCCATTCGCCACAGCCGGAGCAACGACCCATCCATTTCGGAGATTCCGTTCCACAACTCTGGCAGACAAATTTCGTCTTTATTTTAGCCAAGCGATTCATCCTTTCTTTTTATCAAGAAAAAAATCCAGCTTTCGCCTCATACTTGCGAAAGCTGGACCCTGTTGATCAATTATTCGGTCGTTGCTGGTTCAGCTTGATGACGGCGGACGATGAATTCACCATCTTCGACATCAAGTGCCACCCGCTCACCTTTTTGAATATCGCCTGCGAGCAATGCTTCTGACAAGCGGTCTTCTGCTTCCCGTTGAAGGGCACGACGGATTGGACGGGCTCCGTATTCCGGATCATATCCGATATCCGCGATTTTCGAGAGCGCAGCCGGCGTCAACTCGAAATGAACCTGTTGTTCTGCAAGGCGTTTCTCAAGCGTTTTCGCCATGAGTTTTACGATTTCTTCGATGTGTTTCTTCTCAAGTGAGTGGAAGACGATTGTTTCGTCAATCCGGTTCAAGAATTCAGGACGGAAGGCGCGTTTCAACTCTTCCATGACTTTACCCTTCATGTCTTTGTACTCACGATCCGTATCATCGGAGACCGCAAAACCAACATATTTATTGCGTTTAAGAGCACTTGCTCCGACGTTTGACGTCATGACGATGATCGTATTACGGAAGTCGACAGTCCGACCTTTTGAATCCGTTAAGCGACCGTCGTCAAGCACTTGAAGTAAGATGTTGAAGACTTCAGGGTGTGCTTTCTCGATTTCATCAAGCAGTATGACGGAATATGGTTTCCGGCGTACTTTCTCAGTTAACTGACCGCCTTCTTCATATCCGACATATCCCGGAGGAGAACCGACAAGGCGACTTGTCGCATGTTTCTCCATGTACTCGGACATATCAATCCGGATGATCGCATCTTCGTCACCGAACATCGCTTCTGCGACAGCCCGGGCAAGTTCCGTTTTACCGACACCGGTTGGTCCGAGGAAGATGAATGAACCAATCGGACGTTTCGGATCTTTTAAGCCGGCACGTGCACGACGGATGGCTTTTGAAATCGATTTAACGGCTTCGTCTTGACCGATGACACGTCCATGAAGAATTTCTTCGAGGCGAAGCAGACGATCTGTCTCTTCTTCCGCGATCTTCGTGACCGGAACACCTGTCCAGTTGGCGACGACTTGGGCGATATCGTCTTTTGTCACTTCCAGTTTCTCGTTGCCTTGCTTGTTCTGCCATTCTTCTTTTAAGCGTTCGAGTTCATCCCGTAATTTTTGTTCTGTATCACGGAGACTGGCTGCTTTTTCGAATTCCTGGCTTTGAACGGCTTCATCTTTATCTTTGCGAATACCTTCAAGCTTCGCTTCGACTTCTTTTAAGTTCGGTGGTGCTGTATAAGAACGTAAACGGACTTTTGAAGCCGCTTCGTCAATCAAGTCGATTGCTTTATCCGGTAGGAAACGATCTGAAATATAACGGTCCGAGAGTGTAACGGCTTCTTGGATCGCTTCATCCGTGATTGTCACACGATGGTGCGCTTCATAACGGTCACGCAGACCGAACAAGATTTGTGTCGCTTCATCCGTTGTCGGTTCAGCTACTTGAATCGGTTGGAAACGACGTTCGAGTGCCGCATCTTTTTCGATGTATTTCCGGTACTCATCGAGTGTTGTCGCTCCGATACACTGGAGTTCTCCGCGGGCAAGTGACGGCTTCAAGATATTCGAAGCATCGATTGCACCTTCTGCTCCACCGGCACCAATCAATGTGTGCAATTCATCGATGAAGAGAATGATGTTTCCGGCCTGACGAATCTCATCCATGACTTTTTTCAAACGGTCTTCGAACTCACCACGGTATTTTGTTCCGGCGACGAGTGTCCCCATATCGAGAACCATGACACGTTTATTCCGTAATGTCTCCGGCACTTCATTATTGATGATTTGTTGGGCAAGACCTTCGACGACGGCTGTTTTACCGACACCGGGTTCTCCGATCAAGACCGGGTTGTTTTTCGTCCGGCGGCTTAAGACTTCAATGACACGTTGAATTTCTTTTGAACGGCCGATGACCGGATCAAGACGTGTTTCCCGTGCTTGTTGCGTTAAGTCGCGTGCGAGACCATCAAGTGTCGGTGTTGCGACGCCAGAGCCGGCTTGTGACGCATTTGCTGTCGTTTCGCTGTTGCCGAGCAATTGAAGTACTTGCTGACGTGCTTTCGAGAGGCTGATGCCAAGGTTGTTTAAGACACGTGCTGCCACGCCTTCTCCTTCACGGATCAAACCAAGTAGAAGGTGTTCTGTTCCGACATACGAATGACCGAGCTTACGGGCCTCATCCATCGAAAGCTCGATGACTTTTTTGGCGCGTGGTGTATAGTGAATCGTTGTCGCACCGTCTTGGCCGCGACCGATTAAAGCTTCAACTTCCATTTGAATCTTATCTGAACTGAGTCCGAGTGCTGTTAAGGCTTTCGCCGCAATCCCGTCTCCTTCACGTACAAGTCCGAGTAAAATGTGTTCTGTCCCGATATTATGGTGACCAAGACGTACCGCTTCTTCTTGAGCAAGTGCGAGTACGCGTTGAGCACGTTCTGTGAATCGTCCAAACATCATTACGCAAAACCTCCTTGTGTGTGATCCCTGTTTGTCTGTTCGGTTAACATCTGACGAATGATGGTCGCTCGCTCGATGTCCCGTTCTCTTGATGTTAATTGTTTCCCGAAATGCTTTTGTAGAAAACCTGTTTGTAGCGATACAAGCAAATGATGGAACAAGTTCGGCGGAAGTTCGACCTCCAAACCGAGACTGTCCGCTAACCGGACATCGGATAAACGTTCCGTTGCTTCACGGGCCGTAATCAGTCGGGCTGATCGTAAAATTCCGGATGACCGGTAAAGCCGGTCTTCTAGTTCTTCTTGATACGTCTCCAATAATCCTTTTCTTGCTGCTTGTTCTGCTTCAATTAATGCTTCAACGGCAAATTGATAATCCGTAATCAACATGTCTTCACTGGCACCAAGTGTCCGTTGGTTCGACAATTGGAACATCCGGCCGGAAGCATCGCTCCCTTCACCGTAACGCCCACGAATCGCAAAACCGAGCTGCCGCAGGTGTTTAATGTACCCTTGGATTTGATTCGTCAGGACGAGTCCCGGTAAATGCAACATGACTGAAGCCCGCAGACCTGTTCCGACGTTGCTCGGACAGGTCGTCAAATAACCAAGCGTATCATCAAAAGCAATCTTAAAGCGTTCACTGATTAAACGATCGACCTGCTTCGCAACCCGAAATGCTTCTTCCAGCTGTAAACCCGGTAAAAGCGTTTGAATGCGGAAATGATCCTCTTCATTGACCATGACACTGATCTGTTCATCTTCACTTATAAAAAGTCCAGTCCGTGGATGTGTCGCCAGCGCCGGACTAATTAAATGCTTTTCTACTAAAGCAGTCCGGGTTAAAGCATCGACTTGGTCAACCCGTCCAAATTGAAAACCTTTCAACCCCGATAGTTGACGCTCAGTTTCATTGATTAACGCATTTGCCTGATCTTCTGCCATTCTTGTCGAAAATGGATAGTGGGCTACATTACGTGCTAACCGAATTCTGGTTGAAACGACAATATCATCGTAAGGTGCCTGCTGATCCATTTTTTGACTGAGAGGTTGCGTCAAGAGTTCTTCAAACATGGCGCAAATCCTCCTCCACATTTACAATTTGTTGTTTGATGATTTCTGCTTCTTCATAGTCTTCCGATAAGATTTTCCGATTCAACTGTTCCCTGAGTCGACTCAACTGCTGGACCAAACGTTTTTCGACCGACTCTTCTTCAGGACGTGAACCGTAATGTTTCGTATGACCGTGTTGAAACTGACGAATCATCCCGTCGACTTCTTCTTTAAAAAACGAATAGCATGTTGCACAACCAACTTTTCGTAAATGTAAAAGTTGTTGACGTGTCATCCCACATGAAGGACAAGCGGTTTCTTGATAGGCTTTTGCCAATTCTTTTACACAAACCGAACAAAGGATTTGTTCGGTTCCTTCTTGATCTTGTGGAAGTTTGACACGGACGACAGCTCCCCGTTCACCACACCGCTGACAACGCATACACATTCCTCCCGTGTCACAGTCGTTTAATGGTTTGCAAGACGGTTTGCATCAAATGAGCCCGCATCCGACGTTGATCTTCAAGTGCCATTGGTAGACTTTCCTTCTGTAGCAACGATTGAATCAAAATCGCTTCCCGTCGTGTCAAAAGTTGCTCATTGATTAAACGAACTAGATAGTCTTCTGCCGCTTGTTCGGTCAAATCGTTTCCAACCCACCGACTCATTTCGTCTAACAGATCATGACTATCTAAAATGACAATCTTTTGAATGCGGATATACCCACCGCCACCACGTTTACTCTCGACAAAGTAACCTTTTTCAATCGTGAAACGCGTGTTGATGACATAATTGATTTGTGAGGGTACACAATCAAATCGTTCTGCAATTTCCTGGCGTTTGATTTCGATTTTTTTCTCATCATGTAAAATCTGCTTTAAATAGGCTTCGATGATATCTGTGATGTTTTGCATGGGCACCACCTCTCTGACCATCTTTGACTATTGTTTGATTTAATAGTAATCATCTTAAAAGTGAAATGCAAACATTTAGCTTTTTAGGGTACACAAAAAGACCGACCTGCA
>NZ_JAOTIT010000010.1:0-41676 GCF_033721435.1 Exiguobacterium sp. K1
TTCATTGTTTGTATCCGAAGATACGTTTTTTGCCTCATCGTTCAGTTTTCAAAGTTCGTCATGTCGTTTTCAGCGACTTTAATATCTTACCAAGTTATCAACACAATTGTCAACAACTTTTTTCGATATTTTTTTCGGTGTGTCACAACCATTTGCGGCACAAGAAGTAATATACCATGGAGTTTTTATTTGTACAAGTGTTTTATCAGAAAAACATTTAAAAAGTTATTATTCCCGTTTCAGCTTAAGAATACTCATGCTTTTCCACCGGGAATTCTAGTGGCCACCAATGAAGAAAACTCTCCACTTCCTTCTATAAAGAAAGCGGAGAGTCTGATCTTAATTAGTTTTGCTGGTGACGCATTGTCGGGAAGAGCAAGACATCACGAATCGAAGGAGCGTTTGTCAACAACATGACAAGACGGTCGATTCCGATACCAAGACCTCCTGTCGGCGGCATACCGTACTCAAGCGCTTCAATGAAATCATTGTCCATTTCATGCGCTTCATCATTCCCTGCTTCTTTTTCGACAAGCTGGGCTTCGAAACGTTCACGTTGGTCGATTGGATCGTTCAATTCCGTAAAGGCATTGGCATGTTCCCGGCGAACGATGAACAATTCAAATCGATCCGTAAAGCGAGGATCTTCCGGATTCTTCTTCGCAAGCGGTGAAATTTCAACCGGATGACCATAGACGAATGTCGGTTGAACCAACGACTCTTCGATTTTCTGCTCGAAGAATTCATTGAGAATATGTCCTGTCGTCATATGGGCTTGTACTTCAACGCCATGTTCATGTGCGAGTTCATGTGCACGTTCTTTTGAAATCTCTTCAAAGAAATCAACACCCGTTGCTTCTTTAACGAGATCCGCCATGTGTGCCCTTTTCCATCCGACAGACAGATCAATCACATCTTCACCGTAAGTGACTTGTGTTGTGCCAAGTACTTCTTGAGCGACGTGGGCAATCAAGTTTTCCGTCAGATTCATGATGTCGTTATAGTCTGCATAGGCTTCATATAACTCAATCATTGTAAACTCAGGGTTATGACGCGTCGAGATTCCTTCATTCCGGAAGACGCGACCGATTTCGTAAACTTTTTCAAGTCCGCCGACAATCAAACGTTTGAGATGTAACTCAATCGCGATTCGCATGTAAAGCGTCATATCCAGTGCGTTATGATGCGTGATAAACGGACGTGCCGAAGCGCCACCTGCAATCGTATGCAACATCGGTGTTTCGACTTCCAAGTATCCGAGGCTGTCGAGATACTGACGAATGCCGCGAATGACTTTACTGCGTGCAATAAATGTTTCCCGTGATTCTGTATTCGTGATCAAATCCAGGTAACGCTGACGGTAGCGTTGTTCGACGTCTTTTAATCCGTGATATTTATCCGGAAGCGGACGCAATGCTTTCGTCAGTAATGTAAACGACGTGACGTGAACAGACAGTTCCCCGACATTCGTTTTGAACACGTAACCGCTGATTCCGACGATATCACCTAAGTCACATGTTTTATAGATTTCGTACGCTTCTTCGCCAACATCGTCTTTACGTACATACAGTTGGATTTGACCATTGACGTCCTGGACGTTTGTAAAGCCAACTTTCCCTTTACGGCGTGTCGTCATGACGCGACCCGCGATTGAGACGTCCGGCTTCAGCTCTGCCAATTCTTCTTTTTCATGTTCGCCGTAAGCGGCACGAATACTCGTCGTATCTGTTGTACGTTCGAAACGGGCACCAAACGGATCGAGTCCTTGTTCACGCATGGCGTTCATCTTACCGAGACGCACCTGCATTTGATCGTTCATTTCCATGTCCTGACTCACTGTCTTCACTCCTTTTATAATGGTTCACGATGGTTTTTACTTCTTCGATGAAAAAGCTGCCGGTATGACCGACAGCTCCTAGCAAAACCGATTCGCTCATCTTCAATGGCATTAGCGTACCATAAAACCGGTAAGTCCGACTATACTTTACCTGTCACGCATGTACGGCATTCATTTCCAATGTTTCAACATACTCATGCAGCAACTTTTGCAGTCCCGTGTGGGTATTCGTATCGAATAAGGCTTTGCGCACATGCCCGTTGCCGCTTAATCCTTTTAAGTACCAGGCGACATGAGTCCGCATTTCCCGTACCGCGAGGTCTTCTCCTTTAAGTGCGACAAGACGTTCAGCATGTAACAGGCAAATATCAATTTTCTCACGCGGCGTCGGCTCGACCGACAAGGTACCCGATTCCAGATATTGAATCGTCTGATACAACATCCACGGATTTCCGAGTGCCGCCCGCCCGATCATGACACCGTCCACTCCGATTTCATCAATCATCCGTTTCGCGTCTTGCGGGGTTTGAACGTCACCGTTTCCGATGATCGGAATAGTGACGGCCCGTTTTGCTTCACCGATGATATTCCAATCGGCGACGCCTTCATACTTCTGCGACCGGGTCCGGCCGTGAATAGCGACCGCCTTCGCCCCTCCCGCTTCCGCGGCGCGGACATTATCAACACAATAAATATGGTGGCTGTCCCAGCCGGTTCGCATTTTCACTGTCACGGGTTTATCCACTGCTTGTGATACGGCATGGACCATCTCATAGACTTTATCCGGATCAAGCAACCACTTGGCACCCGCGTCACACTTCGTCACTTTCGGAACAGGACACCCCATATTGATGTCGATGATATCTGCATTCGTATTCGCATCGACATATTGAGCCGCTTGAACCAACGTTTCCTTTGACCCGCCGTAAATCTGCAAACTGAGCGGTTTTTCCCGGTCGTCCACATACAGCATTTGCATCGTCCGTTCGTTTTCGTAGAGGATTCCTTTATCACTGACCATTTCTGCACAGACGAGACCTGCCCCGAATTCTTTTGCGATCAAACGAAACGCAGGATTACAGACACCCGCCATCGGTGCTAAAATGACACGGTTATTCAGTTCGACGTCACCTATTTTAAAACCTGTCATCATTCTCTTCCTTTCCTCTTCCTGAAACAACACTTACTTAATCCGTCGTACGTCGGTCCGCTCCGCTTCCGGCAACGCTAGGTATAAATCCTCGACCGTTTGCTTCAAACCGGGTACGACGTAAGAAGGAGTCAATTCACGCAACGGCGCCAGTACAAACGCACGATCCTGCATTCTGGGATGCGGGACGGTCAGCCCATCTGCTTGAATTGTTTCATCATTATACAAAATGATGTCCAAATCAAGTGTCCGTGGTCCGTTTTTAAACAACCGTTTCCGTCCCTCCTGTTGTTCGATCCGTTGTAACGCTTGTAATAAACGATCTGCCGGTTCTGTCGTATCGAGCTCTACGACCATGTTGTAAAAAAGATCCTGATCCACGTACCCGACAGGAGCTGTTTCGTAAACAGAAGAAGGACGTAAAGCATGCGTCGTCGCAAGCGAACGCATAGCCTCAATCGCCGCCCGGAGATGACCCGCCTTATCTCCAATATTTGATCCTAACGCGATGTAGGCACGATTCATAAGTAATCCGCCCGCTTCCGGTGGATTTCAACCGCGACATGTTCATAATGTCCGGCAATCGGCGGATCCGGTTTGATGACTTTGACGGTCGTTTCAAGAATCCGGTTATCGAGTGCCAAAACCTGTTCCGCAATCCGATTCGCCAAGGCTTCGACCAATTGCAACGGCGTTCCTTCGACAACCTGCTTTGTCACTTCGTATAATTCAGCATAATTCACGCTTTCCCGTAAATCATCGGTTTGACCGGCACGCAATAAATCAAGGCCAATTGATAAATCCACATTGAAGCGCTGACCAAGCTTCGTCTCTTCCGCAAACACACCATGGTATCCGTAAAAACGCATCCCTGTCACTTCGATTCGATCCATCTTCATTCCCCTCCCGTTAATTCCGTTTCCAACATCGCATCCATCATGACAGCGGCTCGCTTAACTGCTTTGACATCGTGCACTCGCATCCATTCACATCCTTGTTGGATACCGTAACATACTGTCGCGATTGTTCCTTCGACGCGTTGGTCTGCCGGTAATCCGAGCGTCAAACCAATCATCGACTTGCGCGACGTCCCGAGCAGGACCGGATAACCGAAATCGGTCGTAATCGACAAGTGGCGCATCAAAAATAAGTTTTCCTGATGGGTTTTCATGAAGCCGATCCCGGGATCAAGCCAAATCTGATTTTCGGAAACGCCGGCCTGCTTCGCTAAACGAATCGAATCTTCGAGATCAGCCCGGACCTCCGCCAGCATATCCGGCCCGTGCGGTTCTAAACGGTTATGCATCAAAATAATCGGGACATCGTAGTGTGCCGCAACGTTAACCATTGAACAATCACCCCACTTTGATCCCCAGACATCGTTAATGATGTCGGCACCTGCACGAACAGCCGCTTCCGCGACATCCTGTTTATAGGTATCAATCGATACTAAAACATCCAGTTCCCGCTTCAACCGACGGATGACGGGAACGACGCGCTCGATTTCTTCTGCCGCGGATACGAACACTGCCCCCGGTCTTGTTGATTCTCCTCCTACATCGATTGCATCTGCTCCGTCCGCTACGAGTTGCTTCGCATGCCGGACCGCCTGTTCGAGATCGACATAGTTTCCACCATCGGAAAACGAATCCGGTGTCACGTTTAAAATGCCCATGATTTTCGTCATCCTTGTTTCCTCCTTGACCATTTCGTTTGGACCACTTGATCAAACAACGTCCGAATGGATTGATAACCTTGACCCGTCAAACCCGGGAAAGTCCGCCCATCCAGTGACGAAACGGCAACGACTTCCTGAATGGAGTTCGTACAAAGGATTTCATCCGCCTCTATTAATTGCGGCAACAGCGCAAGCCGCTCTTCCACCAGGACCTGTTCCATGATGAATTGACGGGTAATACCGTTCAGCGCCCCTGTCTCAAGCGGCGGTGTATACCATTGGTTGCCGTACCGCCAAAAAATATTAGACGTCAATCCTTCACAGATAAAGCCTTCTTTCGTCAGAAACAGCCCTTCTGCTTCTTGATTAAACAAATGACGTTTCGCCACAAGATTGTTCATATAGTGATGCGACTTGAGCCGATAGCTGGTTTCCGGCGTACTGCGGGCAAGACGCACCGTCTCGAGCGCTCGTTCTGCCGGCTGTCTCTGTCCGATTGGTTTTGCATACAACAGGACAGTCGGTTCCGCATACGGTTCACTCGACAGTCCGATGTCCCGTGCTCCACCAGAAACGTTCAACCGGATATACAGATCCTGTTCTTCATACACACGGTAAAGATCCTCTACTGCCCGGAGTAACTGTTCACGCCCGTACGGCAATTGAATACCGATTGCTGCACAACTCATCTGGAGCCGTTCGATATGGTCATCAAATAAAAAAGGATGTCCCTCGTAAGTACGAAACGTTTCAAATACACCCATTCCATAGAGATAACCATGATCAAACGGTGAAATCCGGATCTCTTCTTCCCGTTTCACGTTCCCATCATGCCAAAGATACATAGTGTGTCAACTCCAAAAAGTTTTTTAACATCTGTTTCCCGTCCCGTGTCAAAATCGCTTCCGGATGGAACTGGACACCAAGAATCGGCCATTCCTTATGACGCAAAGCCATGACTTCGCCGTCTGCTTCTGCCGTCATCGTCAAGATATTCGGAAAACTCTTCCGTTCGACGACCAACGAATGATACCGTGTCACGGGTGTCTGTTGTTCGATTCCGCTGAACATACCCGACCCGTCATGCGTCAACAAGGAGACTTTTCCATGCATCAGCGTTTTGGCACGGACGACTTTTCCTCCGAAGACTTGGCCAATCGCCTGATGACCAAGACAGATCCCAAGAATCGGAATCCGGCCTGCGAAATACCGGATTGCCTCGAGACTGATGCCTGCTTCATTCGGTGTACACGGTCCCGGTGAAATGACTAAATGATCCGGTGCCAGTTGTTCGATTTCTTCAATCGTGATGGCATCATTCCGAAACACCCGGATGTCTTGTCCGAGTTCGCCGAAATATTGCACCACGTTATACGTAAATGAATCATAGTTATCGATTAATACAATCATGTCGTTCCCTCCGCCATTTCTTTTGCGACCCAGAGTGCTTTTGCCTTACTGAGCGACTCTTCATATTCACTTTCTGAATCGGAGTCGGTTACGATGCCGGCACCTGCCTGAATATAGGCCATACCATCTTTCGCGACAAGCGTCCGAATCAAGATATTGAAAATCACATCGTCCGCCCAGCTGATAAAACCGAGGGCTCCTGTATAGATGCCGCGGCGGACAGGCTCAAGCTCTTCAATGATCTCCATCGTCCGAATTTTAGGTGCTCCCGTAATCGTACCTCCCGGGAACATCGCAGCCAGGACACTGCTGCCGGTTTCATCTGCGGCAATCTCCCCCCGGACGTTTGAGACGATGTGCTGGACGTGGGAGTATTTTTCGATGACCATCAATTCGTCAACATGGACGGAACCGTAGCGGCTGACACGCCCTAAATCGTTTCGCTCGAGATCGACGAGCATGACATGCTCCGCCCGTTCCTTCTCATTGTCGAGTAACGTTTTCGCTAACGCCAGGTCTTCTTCCTCATTTTGTCCGCGCGGCCGGGTTCCGGCAATCGGACGGGTCGCGAGTGACAGACCGATTTTTTCGACTAGTAACTCCGGCGATGCTGAAACGAGTACCAATTCTTTATCTGCAAAGTAACCCATATACGGAGACGGGTTGATCGTTCGCAATACATCATAAATATGAGCGGGTGTTGTCCGCAACGGTTCCTGTTGGCGGACGGCAAGGTTCACTTGAAAGACATCTCCCGCTTCAATATATTGTTTGATCCGGTCAGCTGCCTGCATGAAGGCGGACCTTTCGAATGAACGTCCCCGTTCAGCCGTTTTTTCTTCCGGTGCTGCGAACATCGGAGCCGGACTCGACTGACGCCACGATGAAACTTCTGCCGCCAAAGCAAGCGTCGCTTCCGCCTCCGTTTCCCGTGTGACAGCTATAAACAATCGTTCTGTCTGATGATCAAATACGGCGACCTCATCATACCAGTAAAGCGAAAGATCGGCTGTTGCCAAATCATCCTCTGCCTGTTCCGGCAACCGTTCAAGATAACGAACGGCATCGTAACTGACATATCCGGCTAATCCTCCAAAAAATGGCGGCATCCCTTCCGGACGAGCCGATGCATAGCGCGCACGAATCTCTTCGAGCAATGTAAATGGAGCATCGGTATATTGTTTTTCTTGTCCGGCTTCTTGAATGATCGTTGTGCCGTTTTTTGTCCGGATGTGACCGACTGGCCGGACGCCTGCCATCGTATAGGATCCGATTCGTCCACTCTCAAGCCAGACATGACCTGTCTGTCCGGCTGTCCGTTCAACGTACCGGTTATAAAACTGTTCCTTTGTCCATGTAAATGATTCGTATACTGTCTGTCGCACTAGCGTTCCTCCACTTCCGAACTATTCTGCTCTCATTATACGCAAAAAATCAGACAGGCGGGCATAAGTCACTTGCCGATTACATATAAAAAGAGGTCCATTCCTTTAAATCGGAATGAACCTCTTGCTTCAAAAGTTTACAGTTTCGAACTGTCCGTCTCTTCTTCCACTTGATACAGCGGCGTACTGAGATAACGTTCTCCGTTTGACGGGATGATCGCTAGAACCGTTTTTCCTTTGCCGAGACGCTTCGCTGTTTTTAAAGCAGCCGCAATCGCAGCACCGGAAGAAATACCTCCGAGAACTCCGTTCGATTTCGCCGCACGACGGGCATGATCAAATGCTTCTTCCGTCGTCACCTGCTCGACGCTGTCGTAAATCTGCGTATCGAGAATCGATGGAACGAATCCGGCTCCGATTCCCTGCAGTTTATGGGGTCCCGGTTTTCCGCCTGAAAGAACAGGAGAATCGGTTGGTTCAACCGCAATGATTTCAATGCCCGGGAAAGCCTCGCGCAATACTTTTCCCGCCCCTGTGATCGTACCACCCGTACCGATACCGGCGATGAACGCATCAAGTGTCAATCCTTCAAATGCTTCAACGATTTCCGGTCCAGTCGTCTTTTCATGAACAACAGGGTTTGATTCATTATTGAACTGTTGCGGCATGAAATAACCATGTTCTTCCGCTTCTGCCGTCGCTCGAGCAATCGCACCCTTCATTCCTTCCGGGCCGGGTGTTAAAATCAACTCCGCACCGTACGCACGAAGTAGAGTTCGACGTTCCATGCTCATCGTTTCCGGCATGACAAGAATCGAACGGTATCCTTTAGCAGCAGCGACCATTGCGAGTCCGATTCCCGTGTTTCCACTTGTCGGCTCAATGATGGTATCGCCTGCTTTTAAATGACCAGCTGATTCTGCCGATTCGATCATCGCTAAAGCGATCCGGTCTTTGACGCTTGACCCCGGATTCATATATTCCAATTTCAAATATACGTCCGCATCTTCCGGTCCTGTCAAATGATTTAATTTAACAATCGGCGTGCGGCCGACTAAATCCAATACTGAATTCGCAATGCGCATGACCATTCCTCCTCATAATGAAAAGCTTTAATTCCAAGTAATCCGATAGATCAATTATCCACGGACTGGATGAACATTGTCAATCAAAGCGCTTTACTGTCGGCTTTGATCCGTTTTCCGACTGTTTTTCGACTGCTTCCCGAATCAGACGGTCAAGGGTTTCTTTTTCATGACCCTTACGCATCGTCTGATACAGATCGGCACGTGTAATCTCTTCATCTCCGACCGTCGCGACGACATCCTCAAGCGGTCCGCCGATACTGTCCTGAACGATCTTCGGTGAATCGACTTTCGGCAATTCGCCCATGAATGCATAGGCACCCGTCATAAAATTCGTCAGCAACAAAATGAAAATCAACATCCACAAGTACTTAGAGTTTACAGTTCCCATTTTCAGACCCTCTTATGCTCTTTCGAGTGATTTTTCACGAAGCGATTGTAATTCTTCGACATCGTATTGGTAATGTTCCGAACAGAAGTGACAAACCGCTTCCGCGCCGCCATCTTCGTCAATCATCGCTTGGATCTCATCCGGCCCGAGTGCCACGATAGCCGTTGCTAATTTTTCACGCTCGCACGTACAGTTGAAAGCAACCGGAATCGTATCGAGGATCTCGAATGATTCACCGAGAACCAGGCTCAACATTTCTTCCGGTGTTTTTTCTTCACCGACCAAAATCGAGATCGGTTTGAGTGCTGCCACACGTTGTTCGAGTGCCGCAATCGTTTCTTCCGATGCACCCGGCATCAATTGAACAATCAGACCGCCTGCTGCAATGACTGATTCATCTTCCGGATACACGAGGACACCTGCTCCGACGACCGACGGACTTTGCTCGGAGACGGCGAAATAATACGTAAAGTCTTCGCTGATTTCACCGGTTTGAATCGGCGACTGTCCACCGACGAAATCACGGAGACCTAAGTCTTTGATAACCGAGATATTTCCGCGACCAACAGCGTCGCCGACTTTTAATTTCGTCAGACCGTCACCATTGACGTACGTATCCATCTCGACACGCGGATGGCTGACGTATCCGCGAACTTGTCCTTTTGCATCGGCATCAACGATGATTTTTCCGATTGGACCATCACCTTCGACTTTTAATGTGACGCGGGTATCCCCTTTTTGCATCGTTCCCATCATGGCGCCGATCGTCAATGTCCGACCGAGTGCCGCCGTGACGACAGGTGTCGTCTGATGACGGAGTTGTGCTTCATATACCGTTTTTGTCGAACGGATTGCAAAAGCACGGACTTCACCGTTAAACCCTAGTGCTCTGACCAAGTAGTCATCTTTTAGTTGTGCCAATAATTCTTCACGTTTCATTATTTTTCCCTCACTTATTTCGTTCGTAGATAATCCGCAACCCGTCAAGCGTCAAAAATGGATCGACGATTTTAATCGTTGCAGATTCCTCACTGATTAGTCGGGCAAGTCCACCTGTCGCAATGACAGTCGCTTCTCCCATTTCCTCTTTCATCCGATGGACGAGTCCATCGACTTGCGCGACGTATCCGAAATACGTTCCGGACTGCATCGCATGTACCGTATTGCGGCCGATCGTCGACTGCGGTTTGGCAATCTCAATCCGCGGTAATTTCGCCGCCTTATTATAAAGTGCTTCTGTCGACACCATGACACCCGGTGAAATGATTCCACCGTAATAGCGTTTTTGTGCATCGATATAACAATAGGTCGTTGCCGTTCCAAAATCGACGATGATCAAAGGACCATCGTATTTGACCGTCGCTGCGACGGCATTAACGATCCGGTCGGCTCCAACTTCTCTTGGATTATCGACTTTCAAGTCAAGTCCTGTCTTGATTCCGGGTCCGATTACGAATGGACGCCGGTTGAAATAACGGACGCACATGTTTTCGAGCGGAAACACGACAGGGGGTACGACAGATGATAACACGATTCCCTCAATGTCTTCCACGTTTAACTCTGCATCACGAAACAGTGCTTTCACCAGCATGCCATATTCATCGGTTGTCCGGGTCCGGTCCGTAGCAATCCGCCAATGTTGCACAAGGGTTTGTTCATCATATACCCCAAGGACGATATTCGTATTTCCTACATCGATTACTAAAATCATCTGATTCCCCACTTTTCTCTGACGATAACTGAATTATACGCTGTGATTATACCATGCAGATTGGTCATCACCTATCGAAGTGCGTGCTGCGAATCGGTACCACTAAAAAAAGAGATCAGCACTCCAGTTAGGAATGCTGACCTCTCACGCGAACGAATCATCCGTCTCATTTCTGCTGTCTTTTCTGTCAAACAGACAGGAAGAAATCAAAAATCAGATTTGATCATCCCGACGTGGTTGATCTGGATTTTCCGTATCGACATTTTGCCCTTCATCGATGACAGAGCCGCGTTGCGTCGGAGATTCTGTCGGTTGATCGATGACAGGTGTCGTCGATTCCGGCGTTTTCTCTTCTGCTTTTGGTTCTGTAATAGCGGCAGGCTCATGCTTTTTGTATTCGCCCGTCTCTAAGAGATGGTGAATTTGTTTTTGATCCAGTGTTTCGACTTCAAGTAACGTTGTTGCAATCAAATCAAGCTGATCGCGTTTCTCCGTTAAGATCGTCTTCGCTTTTTGGTAACACTTGTTGATGATCGCTTGAATTTCCATATCGATTTCATGGGCAATCGCATCTGAATAGTTCTGTTCGTTTTGGAAGTCACGTCCTAAGAAGACATTTCCGCCTTGACCGGAACCAAACTGAAGCGGTCCGAGTTTTTCACTCATTCCGAATTCCATGACCATCTTACGGGCAAGACCTGTCGCACGCTGGAAGTCATTGCTTGCTCCAGTAGAAACTTCACCGAAGACGATATCTTCCGCGACACGACCACCGAGTAATCCGGTGATTTTGTCTTCAAGTTCCGGTTTTGTCATGAAGTAACGGTCCTCTTTTGGAAGCATGATGACGTAACCGCCAGCATTTCCGCGGGGAACGATTGTTACTTTATGGACTTCATCCGCATCATCGAGTGTGACACCGATGATGGTATGACCGGCTTCATGCCACGCCACGATTTTTTTCTCTTTTGGTGAAATGATCCGACTCTTCTTCGCAGGTCCTGCGATGACACGGTCGATCGCTTCTTCCAAGTCAACGATTGAAATCTTGTCGCGGTCCGTACGGGCTGCGATAAGTGCTGCTTCGTTCAAGAGGTTTTCAAGATCCGCACCCGAGAATCCCGGTGTACGTTGCGCAATGGCTTTTAAATCAACCGTTGTATCGAGCGGCTTGTTGCGTGCGTGTACTTTAAGGACCGCTTCACGTCCGACGACATCCGGACGCTCAACCGTAATTTGACGGTCAAAACGACCTGGACGAAGTAACGCAGGGTCCAGGATGTCCGCACGGTTCGTTGCGGCAATCATGATGATCCCTTCGTTTTCACTGAATCCATCCATCTCAACGAGAAGTTGGTTCAATGTTTGTTCGCGCTCATCATGTCCACCACCGAGACCGGCGCCACGTTGGCGACCGACGGCATCGATTTCATCGATGAAGATGATACATGGTGCGTTTTTCTTCGCATTTTCAAACAAGTCACGGACACGGGATGCCCCGACCCCGACAAACATCTCAACGAAGTCAGAACCTGAAATCGAGAAGAACGGGACGCCGGCTTCACCAGCTGCGGCACGTGCCAACAACGTTTTACCTGTACCTGGAGGACCTACAAGGAGGACACCTTTTGGAATACGGGCACCGAGACGGGCAAACTTGCGTGGATCTTTCAAGAATTCAACGACTTCGACGAGTTCTTGTTTCTCCTCGTCTGCTCCTGCCACGTCGTCAAATGTAATCTTTTTCTTTTCTGTATCGTACAGGCGCGCCTTCGATTTACCGAAGTTCATGACACGACCGCCGCCGCCGCCACCTTGTGCTTGATTAATCAAGAAGAAGAATAGGATGAAGATGATGATGAATGGCACGATTGTCGTCAATAGCGCAATCCAACCACCGTTTGTTTCTGCTGCTTTAAAGTCCATCTTGACGTTTTGACTGCGCAATTGCGTGTACAAATCCGTCAACTCTGTATCAACAGCCGGTACGACCGTTTCATATGTCGTATCTTTTTCACGTAATTCACCTGTGACGTTGTACGTCTGTCCCTCATATTGGAACGTCGCCGTCTTCACATCACCTTTTTCAACTGACTCGACAAACTGTGTGTAATTGATTTCTTTGCTTTTGTTCACTGGACTCTGCAAGTATTGCAGAAACAAGATCAAAGCTAGAAAAATGACCCCAAACACAAGGGTATTCTTCACTGCTCGGTTCATCGTAGGCCTCCTCTCCGCATCAATTGATTGATTTTCTTCAATCGATACGAATCCTAACGCGGCAAAGCGCGCTTTGTAATTGGTTTCATCTTATCATGTGACAGTCAAGATTAAAAATAATTAGCCGCCGTAGACTGCTGGTTTCAAGACACCAACATAAGGAAGGTTACGATATTTTTCTTCATAGTCCAGACCATAACCAACAACGAACTCGTGTGGAATGACAAAACCGCTGTAATCGGCATGTAAATCGTTTTTACGACCGCTTGGCTTATCAAGCAATGTAACGATTTTCACAGATTTCGCTTTCCGGTATTTAAAGAGGTCTACGAGGTAGCCTAACGTTAATCCGCTGTCGATAATATCTTCGACAATCAGGATGTCACGTCCTTCTACAGAGGTGTTTAAATCCTTTTCAATCTTGACTTCACCTGTTGATGTTGTCCCGCCGTGGTATGTCGAGACATCCATGAAGTCCATTTCAAGATGCATGTCCATCTTTTTGACGAGATCTGACATGAACGGCATAGCGCCTTTCAGGACACATACGAGGAGTGGGAAACGATCTCCGTAATCTGCTGTCAGTTCACCGGCGAGTTCACCGACTTTATGTTGGATCTCTTCTTCTGAAATCAGTACTTTTTCCATATCATTCATTAACGTCATGCTGGGTATTCCTCCTCCATTTTAAACACTACATTACCATTCTATCATTAAACACGATTCTGCGAGGAGTTCAAATGACCCGAATATTGCAATTCGATGTCCAATGACCGCCAGAACTTGTCCTGCCGCATCCACGACAACCGGAATTTCTGCCCGCGATGCCCGCGGAACCTTCGCATCCACAAGAATACGACTCACTTTTTTCGTGCCGACCGCCAGTCGAATCCGATCACCCGGCAAGACGCTCCGGATCGTCAGCGGAAACTGGACGGCCGAAAACGGAATGCCGGTCGTCGTGCGAGAGAACGTAATCGTTTGTTCACCATAATGATAAGTGCCCAAATCGATTCCCACTTCCAGTGCTTCCGGAAGCAGGTTCTTTTCCGGACAACGGACACATGTCACATAGCCATATGTACGCTGAATCCTCCAGTTTCCATAATACACTTCACCGGACGGCATATCTACTCGTAACAATGTCAAAAATCGATTGTAGTCTTCGGAAGTGAAGTCGTGGTCAGGCAACAAGACACGCAGAACGAGCCGCCTGAAGTCAGTAGGCAGTTTTTGAATCGCCTCCAGAGGCAGTCCGCGATCCGTCATCTGTTCCTTGACGTATGACGTGACATACTTCAAGTGTTCCTGTTTTTGCTCGTGACGAACCATCGCCGCCTGAACCGTTGCTTCTTCATAGCCCGGACGGAGTTCTGCGAGTAACGGCAGGAGCCGGTGCCGCATCTGATTCCGCAAATATTTGGTGCCGGCATTCGTCTCGTCTTCATGCCAGACGACTTGACGGGCTTTGGCATAGTCATACAATTGTTGTTTCGAATACGGCAACAACGGCCGATGGATCTGTCCTGTCGCAAAAGAACGGATTCGGGGAATGCCGTCGACGCCGGCTTCTCCCCGGATCAACTGAATCAACAGCGTCTCCAGTTGATCGTCCCGGTGATGCGCCAGGACGAGGTGCCGGCGTCCTGTCTCCGCCATGACCTCTTGAAAAAAGGCATACCGTCTCGTCCGGCAAGCTGCTTGGCTCGGTGCTTGACCTTCCCACTCGAGACGGGTCATCCGAATGCCTACTCGTCTCGCCTCCGCCCAAGCGCGGACAGCTTCCGCTTCTTCATCCGATTCTTTACGCAGACCATGATGAACATGAACAATCATGAGATCATGATTTGCTTCATATAAAAGGTGCGCCAGTACCATTGAATCACAACCGCCGGAAACAGCAACCAATAAAGGTTCTTTCGGAAGATGAATCTCGAATTCCATGCCCGGTCCCCCTTAATGAATAAAATCACTTAAACGAAAAAAGCTACCTCTATATAAAATAGAGATAGCTTTTTTACAGAATGACCCGTACGGGAATCGAACCCGTGTTACCGCCGTGAAAGGGCGGTGTCTTAACCGCTTGACCAACGGGCCAAAAAAATATGGTAGCGGCGGAGGGAGTCGAACCCACGACCTCACGGGTATGAACCGTACGCTCTAGCCAGCTGAGCTACACCGCCATATTTTGAACGCGTGCGTCTTAAGCACATTTTCTATAATACGGTGGAGTCAAATAATTGTCAACGCTTTTTATAAAAATAATTTTAAAAAAATAAAAGATGGAATGAACGGCGTCATTCCATCTCTATTCTTATAAAGAACAGGTCAGCAAGTTATTGACGTTTAGCACCACGTCCGCCACGTTTTGAATCGGTTTGTCGTTTCAATGTCGCAAGACGATCTTCACTATCTTTGAGGAAACTAGTCATCAACGTATCGAACGTTTGCTCTTTGCGTGGAGCTGGTGCGCCACGGCCACCTTTGTTAAAGCCACCACGGTTTCCACCGCCGCCACTTCCGCCACGTGGTCCTTTGTTATCGAACGAACGTGGTCCACGGTCTTGACCTGCCGGACGTGGTCCGCGATCAAATTGACGAGCTGGAGGACGAGGACGTTCGCCTTCTGGACGATCGACTGCTTTCTTAATCGAAAGACCGATTTTACCGTCGTTCTCTACACTCAACACTTTAACCGTGATTTCTTGTCCGACTGTCAAGACATCATTGATATCTTTAACGTAAGAATCTGCTACTTCACTGATGTGAACAAGACCTGTCTTACCCGTCGGTAATTCTACGAACGCGCCGAAATTGGTGATGCCTGTAACTTTCCCTTGTACTTTGCTGCCTACTTCAATCGACATAAATTGTATTGCTCCTTTTTAGTTGATTCTTTCTTATTATACGAGTGATTCTACATTTTTTCAATCAATCGAGAACCTTCGTTTAATCTTCCGGTGAAAAATAGAAAATTGTTTCGCCTTTTTTCGAGTACAGTAGTTCACTTCTCGCTAAGTTCGCAACATACTTCTTATCATTCAATCGTTCAATCTCTTCTTTCAGACGAACCGTTTCTTTTTCTGCCTTCGCCTGTTCTTGGTTCGCTACCTGAAACGACTGCTTCTGTTCAGCGATCAGTTGTTTTTTCTCGATATATGACCACCCCATCAGGGACAGGACAATAAGAAAGATCGACATACAGACTAAGAAGCGCCTCTTCAGACGTAAACGGTTTTCGATTGCATTTTGACTCAACTGTTTTTTCCGGTCATTCAGCGGTTTGATCTTGGGCGGAGTATCACGCCCTGATTCCAATGGTGCTGGCATATCATCCCTCCTTATCCGAGTGGTCATCTCTGACACTCTCTAGTATACTTCCTTTTTCAACCAAATTACATCGATTCTTCGGAATTCACTTTTTCTTCACGAATGATTTGATACATATCCGACGCTTCTTCTTTTTTCGCATGTTCTTTGATGCTGTCGATTTGAACCGTGACAATCTTATTTCCGAAGCGGATTGTCATTTCATCCCCGACTGCAACCGTACTGCTTGCTTTTGCGACAAGTCCGTTGATTTTGATACGGCCTTGGTCGGCAACCTCTTTCGCCAGGGTCCGGCGTTTGATTAAACGAGATACTTTTAAAAATTTATCGAGTCTCATGACTGTTCCTCCTGCTTTGATTGATTCCATAAGGCATCCTGTTCCGTAAGCGATAATTCTGTCAACGGACGATCAGCCAATTGTTCCATCCGTGTAAAACGGCGGATGAATTTGTCATTCGTTTGTTGTAACGCATCTTCTGCCGATAACTCCATATACTTGCCGACGAGAGCGAGTGAGAACAGAATGTCGCCGAATTCACCCAACTGCTCCTCTGCCGGAGCCTCTTTTAATTCTTGAATCTCTTCTTGGACTTTATCCAGTGCACCGGCAACTGTCTCCCATTCGAATCCGACCCGGGCGACCTTTTTTTGAATCTGTTCTGCGCGCAACAAGGCGGGTGCTCCCTTAGTGACACCATCCAACAGATAGGTCCGGTCCGATTTTTCCTGGGCCTTGATTTCCTGCCAGTTGTTGACGACGTCCGCAGCCGAGTCGACTTCTACATCTCCAAAGACATGCGGGTGTCGGCGGATCATCTTATCGCTGACACTGCCGATAACGTCCCGGACATCAAAATATCCTTCATCGAGACCGATTTGAGCATGGAGCATGACTTGGAGCAAGACATCCCCTAATTCTTCTATCATTAAGTTATCGTCCTGAAGGTCGATTGCTTCCAGTAATTCGTAAGATTCTTCGATTAAATGTTTTTTGAGCGATTCGTGCGTCTGCTCCTGGTCCCAAGGACAGCCGCCTTCTCCCCGCAACCGGGCGATGATGTGCTTAAGTGTCGTGAAGTCACGATTCAAGACCGTTTGATCGGTGACAGGCGGTACATAAACCGTTGTCAGGTTACTGAGTGTCGTGATGTGATCCAGTTCATGAAGCGGAACCGTCGTTACGTGTTGCCAACTTGTCCCTGCTGCCGTTACCAGTGTCACATTATGTTCGTCGGGATAACGCTCCATCAGCATTACCTTTAAATCACCTGCGACCAATTGATCATAGACTTGTCCGATCAGCAGATGCTGGCGGATCTGCGCTTCATCGATATCAAAGGCTGTCGCATCGAGTAATTGAAATCCTTCAATCGGATCAACGCCGACTGCGGCAAACATCGGGTCAAGGAAACTTTGACCGCCGATGATATCCAGATGTTCCGTTTGCGCGAGTAACTGTTGGACCGTACTCTCCGCGACGAGCGGATGACCCGGAACCGCATAGATGATCGGTTCCTTTTCAGCTTGTTCAAGTAACGTCGCCACAATTTCACGGTAGACGCCTTCAAACTGATCATGTTTTTCGTACACGGAATCAAACGATGTAAATTTCATTCCCTCTGCCATCAATTCTGAAACGACAGGATGATCTGCCGTTCGCAGGTAAATCGGTTGTTTTGTTTCTTTCAGTCGTTTATAGATCCCGTACGGTAACTGTTCGAGTTCCCCGACGCCGAGGCCGACGACTGTAATCTGATGTGTCATATGATCCTCCTATGCTGATGCATTCGATATAATTTTTCCCCAAACGGCAACAATGCCCATTCCCGTTCCGTCAATACACCCATCCGTAAGGCAAACAGACAGAAGACAACCGCTCCACCCAAGACGAGTAAACCCACCTCGAGTGTTGCTCCGATCCGGTTTTCCCAGCCGGACAGGCGAAACAGTTGTTCGATGATGTATAAAAACAGAGCCATCGGAATGACGGCCTTCAAAAGACGAACGTAAAAAGGACGTCCTGCCGTCACCCGGCCAAACTTTCGATTGAGCAACAACAGCTGGGCTGCCGCCATAACCGCAAACCCACCGAACGTCGCCATACCGGCACCGACCATGCCATACAGGGGAATCAAGTAAATATTGAGGCCGAGTTTGATTAACAGACCCGCGACCACGCCGACGAACGCATATTTTTCCGCATCGACGGATTGCAGGCACGATACGATGATCATGGACAGGGAGGCCGTGAAAGCCGTTGCCGCCAACCAGCTGAGTGCGGCTGTCCCGTTATCATCCTGATACAAGGCGATGTTTAACGGACGCATGACCCCAACGAGTCCGACGGTTGCCGCAGCTGCTATCAACAGTCCGGACCGCAACAGGGTCTCAAGATGCAACTTTGTCGCTGTGTCATTACGTTTCCGGTATTCCATCAATAACGTCGGAACGCTCGCCAAACTGATCGAGGTCGCGAACAAAATCGCAAACTGCAACAGAGGGTATCCTCGGTCAAAAATCCCTTTTTCAATCTTCGTCTCCATTGAGTCTCCGAGTAAGTTGACGAAGGTCAGTCCGTCAATCAGTTGCATCAGCAGCAAAGCGAGCGATGCGATACTGACTGCGAGACCACTCGTCAACAAAACACGTCCGACACGCCGGAGATGACGACCTGAGATGACGGGACGACCGATTTTTCCTTTCGCAAAGCGTAACAACAGGGCGAGCGACGCAATGCTTCCGCCGAGTGCCGTCATATGCGCGTTTGCGCCGACTTGATAAGGATTCGCTCCGGCTTGCACACCGTAGTACGTCACGATCAGCAATAAACAGACCCGAACGGCGTTTTCCGTGATTTGCGAGAACGCCGTCGGACGCATTTCAAGATCTGCTTGAAACATTCCGCGCAATACAGCAATGACTGGTAACAGATAGAAGGTAAACGTGACGGCACGGAGCGGTTGAACAAGTTGTTCGTCACCGAACAAGGCAGCGACTTCAGGAGCAACCCACCAGCCAATCGTCCCTAATGTCAGCGACATCGCGAGCAGGACAAAGAAAATCGACCATAAGACTTCGCGTTTTTCTTCCGGATGATGCAACGTCAACTTGGCTACGACGACCGGTAAAGCGTAAATACCGAGTGCCGCCGCGATGGCAAAGACCGGATAAACGGTTTGATAGACGTATAAACCGAAGTCCCCCGCCATATTTTGATACGGAATCCGGTAAAAGAAACTCAACAATTTCGAGACATAGCTCGAAATGGCGAGCAGGGCTGCCCCCTGCGCAATCGTCCTTCGTTGACTCATTGTACGATCCGGCGGTCAATCTCAGCCAGTAACCGTTCGGCTTGCTCTGTCATCTGTTGTACGGTTTGTTTGCCGCGGTTTAGTGTCAATACCAGCTTTCCTTCTTCCTGCCCCATACCAAGACCACGTCCGATCGGAACGGTCCATTTCACGAAATCCGCTACATCCAACGTTTGTGTCGTCTGTTCAGACAAGACGATTTCGATTTTCGGATCTGTTTGTTTGACCCGTTCGACCCGTGCCCGTTCGGCAAAGATTCGCATTCGTGTCAATTGAATCAACCGTGCGACTTCAGTCGGGAATTCTCCGAAACGCTCCAACATTTCCGTTTCCAGTGATTCCAGGCTTTCCGGTGTATCGACATACTTCAAACGTTTGTAGAACTCGATTTTGAGTTCCGAGTCCGCCATATAGTGGCTTGGAATATAGGCATCGAGGCTGAACGTGAAGTCCGGAACGAATTTCTGAACTTTTTTTCTGCCCTTCATCCGTTCTTTCCGTTCTTCGACCGCTTCCGACAGCATTTGTGAGTACAAATCAAATCCGACAGAATCGATGAAACCGGATTGTTGTGAGCCGAGTAAGTTTCCGGCACCGCGAATTGATAAATCGCGCATCGCAATCTTAAATCCGCTTCCGAGTTCCGTGAATTCCTTGATCGCTTGCAGACGGCTCTCCGCGACTTCCGTCAATCGTTTTTGCGGACGGTACGTGAAGTAGGAATAGGCGACACGACTCGACCGGCCAACCCGACCGCGTAATTGATACAACTGCGACAGACCCATCTGATCGGCATCGTTGACAATCAACGTATTGACGTTCGGAATGTCAATTCCCGTCTCAATGATTGTCGTACTAACCAGGACGTCCGCATCCCCTTCAAAGAAAGCAATCAACTGACTTTCAAGTTCTGTTTCCGTCATCCGCCCGTGGGCAGTGACAACACGCGCTTCCGGAACGAGAGCCCGGATTTCTTCCGCTTTCCGTTCGATTCCTTCGACACGGTTATAGAGAAAGAAGGCTTGTCCACCCCGTCCAAGTTCACGTTCGAGTGCTTCGCGCATGACGATTCCGTCATACTCCATGACATACGTCTGGACCGGATAACGATTTTCCGGCGGTGTCTCGAGGACTGATAAATCACGGATCCCGATCATCGACATATGCAGCGTCCGTGGAATCGGGGTCGCCGTCAGTGTCAGCACATCGACATTCGTCTTCAACTGCTTCAACCGTTCTTTATGCTTAACACCAAAACGTTGTTCTTCATCAATAATCAGCAACCCGACGTCGGCAAACTGGACATCTTTGGACAGGACACGATGGGTGCCGACGACGACATCGATTGTTCCTTCCTTCAAGCCCTTTTTCGTGGCTTTCAGTTCCGCTGCCGAGCGGAAACGACTCATGACGGAGACGTTAATCGGCCAGTCACTGAAGCGTTCGAGCATCGTTTCATAATGCTGTTGGGCGAGAACCGTCGTCGGAACGAGCAGTGCGACCTGTTTGCCTGCCATGACTGCTTTAAAGGCAGCCCGAATGGCAACTTCCGTTTTCCCGTAACCGACATCCCCGCATAACAGACGATCCATCGGACGCGGGCGCTCCATGTCTTTTTTGATTTCTTCGATCGACCGGAGTTGGTCGACGGTTTCCTCGTAAGGGAAGGATGCTTCAAAAGCCTGTGTACTGTCATCATCCTCGGGGAAGGCAAAGCCGACGGCCGCTTCACGTGCCGCGTACAGCTTAATCAGTTCATCCGCGATATCCTCGACGGATTTTTGAACCTTCGCCTTGACCTTCTTCCATTCCATCCCACCCAGTTTGTAAATCTTCGGCTCTTTCCCTTCCGCCCCGACATACTTCTGGATTAAGTCGATCTGATCGACCGGGACATACAGGGAATCCTCACCGGCATAAATCAAATGCAGGTAGTCTTGGTGATTGCCGGCGACATCAATCGTCTTGATGCCGTGATAACGACCGATTCCGTGATGGATATGGACGACGTAATCACCGGTCTTCAGTTCCTGATAACTTTTGATTCGTTCGGCATTCGTCAGTTTCGTCGTTTGTTTCCGTCGTCGTGCCGGCTGTTTAAAGACTTCTTCTTCCGTGATGACGACAAGACGGGCGTTTGTCATCTCAAATCCGCCATGAATACCGCCGATTAAGATGGACGGATGTCCGCGACGGATTTCATCTTCCGTCGTATGCAGAGACGCTTCGACCCCGTAATCGGATAACGTCTGCCGCATGCGTTCCGCCCGTTCCCGGTTGCTTGCCAGAAAGACCATCCACATATCCGCCCGACCATACCGGTCGACTTCCTGTTTCAATCGTTCCATCTGTCCATGGAACGGAGCGATCGGCTTAATACTGAAATGAATCGCCGCACTTTCCGGCACACCGCTACGCCGTGTCGGAAGCAACGATAAATAAAGCAATTGCCGTTGCTTGAACACATTCAGCATCGGAACCGATAACGTATAGTCACTGACACTTTGTCCCCGTTCGATCAACGAAGCCATCCATTCCGCTTCTTCCGTATCCTGCACTTCGGCCGCTTCTTCAATCCGGGCCACTTCATCCACAATCAAAACAGCATCCTTAATATCGTCAAGCAACGTCGTTTCATATAAAAGCGGCGCATACTTCGCGAGTTGTTTCGGACGGTCCCCGCCTTCAAGCACTTCGACGTCATAGGCAATTCCTTCTTCAAGGGCAGCCAATACTTCCGTACTTTGGATCCGTTCCTTCGTCGCATCATACAGACGGCGTAACTTGTCACCCGCCGTCTTCAATCCGTCGCGTGCCGCAAAGTGTTCCGTCGCCGGAGGCACTAACGCTTCTGCGATGACACCAAGTGAACGTTGGGTCTCAGCATCGAATGTATAAATCGAATCGACTTCTTCATCAAACAAGTCGAGCCGATAAGGACGTTCGACAGTCAACGGATATAGATCGATGATGCTTCCGCGGACCGCGAATTCTCCGGGCGTCGTCACAGTCGCTGTCCGTTCGTATCCGGCATCGACCAATTCCTGAATGAAGTCCGGAATCGATAAGACATCCCCCGGTTTGATCCGTTTCGTATGATCTAAAAAGTCAGATGCCGTCGGAACATATCGTCTCAGACCGACAAGCGGAATGATTAAAATACCGTCGTCCGTCGTCAACAGACGATGACGGGTCTCAATCCGGGTTGCCCGGAGTTCCGGACTTGCGCCGTACGATAATTCAGCGGCAAGCGTTTCGTCGACCGGATACAACATTACGTCCTGCTCGGGAACAAGTTCAATTAAATCATCATATAATTTTTGAGCCTGGAACATGTTATGAGTCACGATGACGAATCGTTTTTTCGTCTCTTGGTAAATGCCAGCGATGAATAACGCTTTCCCGCTATTCATCAGGCCCGTGATCAGTTGGGCATTGACCCCGTCGCGGAACCGTTCCCGGACGGTTTTGATCTCCGGAATACCGAGTAACAGATTTTGTAGTTGTTTCATACTTTCCCTCCTAGGACGACAGCAAAAACGCTTTGGTCACCCAAAGCGTTTTGTTCAGTTATAGCGATTCATCAAAGCTAAAAACGGTGTATCGATGAAATCAGTTGCGATATTAACGGAATCAGACAACACATGTTGCAACGTCGTCTGTTCTGATTTGGCGAATGGCATCAAGACCCAGTCGATGACTTGAATCGGGGCCGGCGGACGGCCGACTCCGAGTTTCAATCGTTTGATGTCTTGTGTTCCTAAATGTTGAATCAACGATTTGACTCCGTTGTGACCACCGGCACTCCCTTTTGAACGCAGGCGCATCTTCTCAAGCGGCAAATCAAGATCATCATAAATGACAAGGACATCTTCGACTGCGATTTTGTAGAAATCGAGCAACGGACGGACGGCTTCTCCCGATAAATTCATATACGTCAATGGTTTAACGAGAACGACCCGTTCCCCTTTAATCATTCCCGTTCCGAAGACGGCTTTAAACTTAGACTCTGTTAATTTTATGCCATGTTCCTTGGCGAGGGCATCAATAGCCAAAAAACCGATGTTATGCCGTGTATTCGTATATTTTGCACCTGGATTTCCTAAACCGACGATACATTTCATATCGGCACCTCCTCTACTTTTCCAATCTGGATCCCGCTGACGAAAAAAGCAACGCACAAGGGTCCGATTTTTAAAAACCGGACCTTGGCGTTCATATCTGTTTGTAATCAGCTGAAGAGCGGGCTGATTGATTTTTGTTCATGGACACGGATGATGGCTTCTGCCAACAAGCGTGCAACCGAGATTTGTTTGATTTTGCTTGCACATTCACGTTGCGTCAAATCGATTGTGTTGAGAACGACGAGCTCTTCGATTGCCGAGTTTTCGATACGTTCCATGGCTGGACCGGAGAGAACCGGGTGCGTACAGCAAGCGTACACTTGCTTCGCTCCGTTTTCGATCAAGGCATTGGCAGCAAGCGTGATTGTACCCGCTGTATCGATGATGTCATCGATGATGATCGCAATTTTACCATCGACTTGGCCGACGATGTTCATGACTTCGGCGACGTTCGGTTTCGGACGACGCTTATCGATGATCGCGATTGGTGCTTTTAATTGTTCAGCTAATTTACGTGCCCGTGTTACGCCGCCATGGTCTGGAGAAACGATGACGAGTTCGTTCGGGTCGATGTTCTTCTTCTCGAAGTAAGAAGCAAGCAAGGGAACACCCATTAATTGATCTACTGGAATATCGAAGAATCCTTGGATTTGAGCAGCATGAAGATCCATCGTCACGACGCGTGTCGCACCGGCTACTTCAAGCAGGTTCGCGACAAGCTTCGCTGTGATCGGCTCACGTGAACGGGCTTTGCGATCTTGACGTGCATATCCGTAGTACGGGATAACGACGTTGATCGTCCGGGCCGAAGCACGTTTCAAAGCGTCGATCATGATGAGAAGTTCCATCAGGTTTTCGTTGACCGGTTGGCTTGTCGATTGAATGATGTAAATATCATCCCCACGGACGCTTTCTTCGATGTTCATTGAAATTTCGCCGTCACTGAAGTGTTTGACTGAACTTTCGCTGACAGGAATTCCGATGACTTTAGCGATTTCCTCTGCCAGTGGTTTGTTCGAGTTAAGTGCGAAAATACGAATTTCATGTTCTAAGACAGTAGACATGGTTAGGTGGCCTCCATTTGTTTGGGTTTAGACGAGTAGAGCGACGGATAATGAACGAATAAAAATTAACGGTAATCTGGTTTAGTTGTTTGGCGTTCCCGTGCGATAGCGAGACCGTTTTCCGGAACATCGTCCGTAACAGTTGATCCTGCTGCGACTAGCGCATTTTTACCAACCGTGACCGGCGCGATCAAATTGACGTTACATCCGATGAACGCATCGTCTTCAATGACCGTTTGGAATTTATTTGTTCCATCATAGTTCACGGTGATCGATCCGCAACCTAAGTTGACGTTTGTGCCGATCGTCGCGTCACCGACGTAACTCAAGTGAGCAGATTTACTGCCTTCACCAAAAGTCGATTTCTTCACTTCGACGAAGTTACCGATTCGTGTGTTGGCACCGAGAACTGCTTGTTGACGTAAATGGGCAAATGGACCGACCTGTGCTGCTGGTCCGATTTTGCTGTCCGTCACGACCGATTGACGCACGACCGCTTGATCAGCGACTTCACTGTTACGGATATCCGAATTCGGTCCGATGATGCATTCCGAGCCAATTGTTGTGTTACCGAGCAACTGTGTGCCCGGGTACAAGACTGTGTCAGAACCGATGACGACATCCGGTCCGATGTACGTCGACGCCGGATCGATGAACGTGACGCCTTGACGCATCCAATGTTCGTTTGTCCGTTTACGCATTGACGTTTCCGCTTGCGCAAGAGCCACCCGATCGTTGACACCAATCGTTTCTTCAAACGTCGATGCCGCATAGGCTGCAATCGTTTCTCCGTCTGCTTTAGCGATTTCGATGACATCCGGCAAATAATATTCACCTTGGACATTATCGTTTTTGACCTGCTTAAGTGCTTCGAACAGCATTTCGTTATCAAATACGTACGTTCCGGTATTGATTTCTTTAATGAGAAGCTCTTCTGCGTTCGCATCCTTATGCTCGACGATTTTCGAGACGTTTCCGTCTTCGCCGCGGACAATTCGTCCGTATCCTGTTGCATCATCCGCATGTGCCGTCAAAACAGTCACTTTCGCACCTGTTTCTGCATGGTGTTGCAAGAGCGACTGTAACGTTTCACTTGTCAAAAGGGGTGTATCTCCACAAACGACCAGTGTCGAACCTTTTTCCTGTCCAAGAACAGGTTCTGCCATTTGAACAGCGTGACCCGTGCCAAGCTGCTCACTTTGAAGTGCATATTCCACCGATGTGCCGAGCACTTCTTTCACAGACTCTGCACCGTGACCGACGATGACGACTTGACGTGTGACACCGAGTGTCGTCAATTGATCAACGACATGTTGTACCATAGGTTTCCCAGCTACTGGGTGAAGTACTTTGTATAGCTTCGATTTCATCCGAGTGCCTTTACCCGCTGCTAGAATTACCGCGAAATGATTCATCCTTGTCGCTCCTCCATGTAAATTAGTGTTGATTTCGTTCTGAAATAGTCCACTCGTTCCCACTATAACGAAAATGGCGCAACGAATCAATGACAGGACAGACCGGAAATCGACAAAACACACAAAAAAAGACAGGTTCTCCCATTGGCGGAGACCTGTCAATCGCGTTAGGAAGGATCGGTTGCTTCAAGCGCCGCCAGTTCAAGTTCTGACGCCTCACCGTTTTCTTCACGAATCGCATATGCTTCTAATACTGAATCTTCGACTTTTTTTCGCATTAATGCATTGATTGGATGGGCGACATCACGAAAGATGCCTTCCTGTGTCCGCTTGCTTGGCATCGCGACGAAAAGACCGCTGTTTCCTTCGATCACGCGTAAATCATGTACCACGAATTCGTGGTCGAGCGTAATCGAGGCCAGTGCTTTCATTCGACCCTCTGCTACGACGCGACGAATCTTAACGTCGGTGACATTCATTTTGTCCGCACCCCTTTTTATAACCGTTGTCACAACTCTTCGTTGTCTACTTCTACTTACGGCTTAAAACATTCAAAGGTTTAGCTTTTGCCAATCATTTCACGCATAATTTCCAAAAGTTTGATAATTACAGTATAGTTACAAAAAAAATCTGTGTCAAATTCAGGTATTTTCTCCATCTGTGAAATACTGGTCGACATTTCCCCGTTTCACTTGAATCTGTCCAAGATCGACATCAACATCCGAAAGCTTCATCAGACTGACGTACTCATTGACCATCTTCTTCTCGGCACCTTCTGCTTCGATCAACACACCGACACCTGCCACGTTCGCTTCGAACTCACTGAGCAGACTCATCATCCCCCGGATCGTTCCGCCAGCTTTCATGAAATCGTCAATCAGCAGGACGTTCGCACCTCGCGGTAAACTGCGTCTCGCAAGAGCCATCGTCCGGATTGCTTTCGATGAGCCGGAAACATAGTTGATGCTGACGGTCGAACCTTCCGTCACCCGGCTGTCTGAGCGTACGATGACGAACGGTACACCCAATTGTTCGGCAACGGCATAAGCAAGCGGGATTCCTTTGGTCGCAATCGTCATGACGACGTCGACTTTTTTCTGGCTGAAGACAGAAGCAAACACTTGTCCCATCTGTTTCACCATCCGCGGATCTCCGAGCAAGTCCGTCAGATACAAGTAGCCTCCCGGCAACAGACGATCGGGGCGTGCGACACGTTCACATAATTCATCAATGAACGGCAACGCCTTTTCACTGCTCCAGGTCGGAATGAACATGACGCCTCCCGCGGCTCCCGGAACCGTGACGAGTCGTCCGGTTCCTTCATGCTCCAACATTTCACTGACAATATCTAAATCTTCACTGATCGAAGATTTCGCAGAGCTGTACCGTTCTGCGAAAATCGTCAATGAGACCAGATGATGCGGATGATCCAGCAGGTAACGTGTCATATCTACCAGCCGACCACTTCTCCGAATTTTCATCTAAATCGTTCCACCTCTCCGTAATTCCGAATATTCAATAGTGAATATATCATTTTCATACGGAAACTATCAATGGTTTTCCCCTAAAAGACGAACGACGTAGACTTCATTACAAAATCCTCGTAATCCGTTATAGAGACGCTGCGCCCGGTTTTCGTGTTCCGTCAAAGCAAAAACGGTCGGACCGCTGCCGCTCATCAAGACACCTTCTGCTCCACAACTCGTCATGAACGCTTTGATTTGTTCGACTTCCGGATGCATCGGTAATGTCACGGATTCAAGGACATTGCCGAGCGATTCACAAATGGCCGTGAAATCTTGGTTCTTGACCGCATCGATCATTGCTCCGACATCCGGACGTTCCGCTGTTTCCAAATCAAGCGCTCCGTACACATCTGCTGTCGAGACACCGATGGTCGGTTTCGCCAGTACAACCCAACAAGGCGGAGGAGAGACTAATTTCTCGAGCTTTTCCCCGCGCCCCGTGGCAATCGCGGTGCCACCCATGACACAAAACGGGACATCCGATCCGACTTCTGATCCGATTTCCGCCAACTGTTCAAGCGTCAGGTCGAGCTTCCATAATTCATTCAGTCCACGCAGTGTTGCGGCTGCGTCACTCGAACCGCCCGCAAGACCTGCTGCGACCGGAATTTGTTTCTCCAAATAGATTTCAACCCCGCTCTTGACGTTGAATCGTTCTTTCAGGACTGCTGCTGCTTTATACGCTAAGTTGCGTTCATCATTTGGTACGTAAGCATGTTGGGCATTCATCCGAATCTCGCCGGACGCTAATTCCGTCAATTCGAGACGATCTGCCAAATCCACCGTCGTCATCACCATATGTACATCATGATAACCATCCGGACGTTTCGCCGTCGCATCCAATACTAAATTGATTTTCGCTGGAGCTTTTACAATAATCGTCATCGTGCCGTTCCTCCTCTAGTACGTTTCCTGTACGAATTGTATCAACCTTTGCACAAAAAAAGAAGCGAACATTTCTGTCCACTTCGGAAGGTAAGTTTACGAATTCGCGAATTCGATTTGTACGGAGTCGGTTAAAACGTCGGCATAGCTGTAAGAAACTCGCTCGACATTGTGACGCTCTGCGTCTAGCTTGACTACAAACACCGATGGATACGTCTCAACGAGCGTTCCGATTCGGGTTACGACCTTTTTACGACCGCCGCTTGCTTTTAGCGTCAGTCTTTCACCTACATGTGTTTCAAATACATGTCTGATTTCGTTCAACGTCTTTGGCATACGCTTCACCTCACTAATATTTATTATAGCATATGAAGTAAATATTAGGAAGGGGAAATATTATATCTGTTCTTTTGTCTACCGTCAACGTTTTTTAATCGGCAAAAGTGCGTCGGCAAGTTGTGCAAATTCCTGCAGGCTGAGCGTCTCGCCACGGCGGCGTGGATCAATGCCGGCTTCATGTAAAGCCGCTTCGACCGCTTCCTTTTCTGCTTTTCCAAAATGGCTGGATAAGTTATTCAGAATCGTTTTCCGGCGTTGTGCGAAACTGGCGCGTGTTACTTCGAAGAAGAGTTTCTCATCAAGTGTCTTGACGGCCGGTTCTTTACGAATGTTTAAACGGATGACAGCCGAATCGACGTTCGGCGCAGGAATGAAGACCTGTTTCGGAACCGTAAAACAAACTTCTGCTTCTGCGTAGTATTGAATGGCGATCGACAAGGAACCGTATGCTTTCGTTCCCGGCTGTGCCCCGATTCGTTCCGCCACTTCTTTTTGAATCATCATGATCAGGGTCCGGAACGGTGTCCGCGCTTCGAGAATCCGCATGATAATCGGCGTCGTCACGTAATAAGGCAGGTTTGCGACGACAGCGAGGTCCGTAATCCCTTGTTGCGTAAACTCTTCATCGACGATCGTTTCAAGATCCAGTTCGAGCGCATCCCCGTGAATGACTTTCACGTGCGGATACGGAGCAAGCGAATCTTCCAAAATCGGCAGGAGCCGCTGGTCGATTTCGAGCGCCACGACTTTTTTCGCCTGTTTTGCTGATTGTTCCGTCAACGATCCGATACCGGGACCAATCTCAAGCACACCGCTGTCCGGTGTCAAATTAGCGGCACCGACGATGTTTCCGAGTACGTTTAAATCGATTAAAAAGTTTTGTCCCAAGGACTTTTTGAATGAAAATCCGTGCTTCGCCAAGATTTCCTTTGTCCGGTGTAGTGTTGCGATGTCTTTCAATCCTGTTCCTCCTCTATCTGTTTCAAAGCGTCTTCCCATTCTTGTTTCGTGATCCGGATCGACGCGACACGTTTGACGAGTTGTTTGGCATTTGGTTCACCGATGGCGAGCAGCTGTCCGAGCCGTTTCCGGCGTTTTGAGGCCGCTGGTCCCCCGATCAAGTCCGCTGCGAGAATCATCTCCCGCGTCACTTCCGCATCATGCTGCTCTTCCGTCTCATATACGGCACCAAGCGCCCGTTCAATCGCTTCCGGTGACGCATGTTCGACACCGATTTTCCCGCGTTTATCCTTGGCATCTGCCCGTGGCAGGTAAGCCTGTTTACATCCCGGTACCCGCTCGTTAATCCGGGCCCGAATCCGGTCGCCCGGGAAGTCCGGATCGGTAAACACGATGACACCGCGCCGTTCAAGCGCTTTGGCAATTCGCTGCAGGGTCTGCTCATTGACCGCAGAACCGTTCGTTTCAATTGTATCGACATCAAATACTTCCTGTAAGCGTGTCGTATCATCGCGTCCTTCGACGACGATGACTTCTTTTAAGCGTTTCCGCATCATATCTTCTCCACCTTTTTCAAACACTTCCGTAATTGTACCTGTTTCCACAAAAAAAACAAGGAAGCGTCAAGTGCCCGCTTCCGTCGTCTCGTTCGGGATGACCCAGATCTGGATCGTCTTCCGGCCAAATGTTTTGGCGGTCGACTCTCCTTCAACAAGCACATCAATTTTATTTCCTTTAATCGCACCGCCGGTATCAAGGGCAATCGCCAGTCCGACCCCTTCGACATATACCTTTGTTCCGAGGGGAATGACTTTCGGATCAACAGCGATGATCGGCAGTCCTTGATACGTGATCGTATCCGTCACGTCATAACCGGTCGCCGTCAGTGCCCGTCCATCATACAATTGACTTCCATTGGAAGCCGGATCATTTGTATAAGCCGTTGCTTCAACCATCAGGGTTTTTGCTTTGCTAAAATCTAAATCAGTTGCCGCCTTAGGTTCTTCTGCTAACGGTACCGTCGCTTTTTCCTGATCAAACGTCGGTGCCGGTGTCGTCGCGGCCTCAACCGATTCAACGGGTTTCGTTCCGATCTTGACGACTTGTTTAACCGGTTCACTCGTCACTTCATTAACAATCAGTTTCTTTTCTTTACTCAATCCGTCCGCAAGGGTCAATTGATATTTTTGGGTCCGGATGCCCGGGCGACCGGATTTCGTCACCAATTGTTCGCCCGCCGGTAAGGTGTCGTCTTCGACAGTCTTGACTTCAAACGGTAACAGCTGTTGTTCCGTCAGCACGGCACGCCGTGTCGTATTGACCGTAACGAGCATATCCTTTGCGACGACCGTATCCAGACCGGGCATGACCTTGTCTTCTGTCTGAAGCTTAACGCCCTGCATCGACAATAGTTCCCGCACCGTCGTTTGATACGTATAGACTTCACGCGCTTTTCCTTCGACAATTAGCTCGATCGGAAACGCCTCCCGGTACCGGACTGTCATGCCGCTCGTCAAAACAGCTTCTTTCGAAGGATACACATCATCCGTCTCAAGCATCTGGCTGATTCCCTGTTCTTTTAACAGATCCTCGACACGACGTGCTTGCGTCCGGATTGTCCGTGCTTCACCGTACCCCATGATTAATGTAATTTCTTTAGCCGGTTGAATGACGATTAAATCATTTTTCGGAAGATCGGCACTTAAAGCCGGCTCGATGACATCTTGTGAGCGAACCGAGATGCCGGCTTCTTTCAAGACACCGAAAACGGATGTCTCCACCGTCTCGATTTTCGTTTGCCGGCCATCCACAAGAATCGTAACGTCACGCGGATGGTCCATCATCATATAAAGCAGACTGGCAACCAACAATAAGGTGCAGCCGATGGTCATATAGGTGATCGATCGAATCATGGAAGGCGGAAGACGCGCTTGGCGTTCTCAGTCGTCGCTTGTTCGATATCCGCGTACATCATTCCCCGCAATTGGGCGATTTCTTCCGCAACGAATCGGACATATGCCGGCTCATTCCGTTTTCCGCGATAAGGAGTCGGTGTCAGGTACGGACAGTCCGTCTCGACCAATAAACGGTCAAGCGGTACTTCCTGTGCGACGCGTTTAGGCATCTTCGCATTTTTAAATGTCACCGGTCCTCCGAGGGAAATGTAGAAATTCATGGCTAAGCAACGCGGTAGCAGTTCTGCACTCATGCTGTAGCTGTGCAAAATCCCACCGACTTCTTTTGCATCTTCTTCTTCCAAAATCCGGAGCGTATCTTCCGTCGCTTCCCGATTATGAATAACGATTGGTTTATTTTTTTGCTTCGCCAAGCGAATCTGTTTTCGAAACGCTGCGTCCTGAACGTCTTTCGGCGACGTATCCCAGTGGTAATCCAGTCCGATTTCTCCGAGGGCAACGACTTTCGGATGATCCATCAATCGTTCCACTTTTTCATAGGCGGCATCGTCGAAATCGATTGAATCGACCGGATGCCATCCGATGACAGCATACAGGTCGTCATACTGTTCGACGAGTTCCATTGCCCGGTCAATCGTCTTGTGATCAAAGCCAACGACGATCATCGGAGAAACCCCGTTTGCCCGTGCCCGCTCAATCGTCTCCTCGACATCTCCGTCAAACTGATCCGAGTTTAAATGTGTGTGTGTATCAATCAACATACTATTCGACTCCTTCTTTCAAAAAAATGCCTGTGACATCAAGTCCACAGGCATCCGGATTATTTTACGCTTGCTCCGTTCGCCATCGTTGATGGTACGGTAGCTAATTCAAGTTTACCTGATTTCTCAGCAGCGAGCACCATTCCTTGCGACAATTCTCCCCGTAATGTGACCGGTTTTAAATTGGCGACGACGATGACTTTACGGCCGACTAAATCTTCCGGCTCATACCATTCCGCGATTCCCGAAACGATTTGTCGTGTCTCTTTCCCCATGTCGACGGTCAGCTTCAGCAGTTTTTTTGCTTTCTTGATTTTTTCAGCTGTGACGACTTCTCCGACACGTAACTCGATTTGGTCAAAGACATCAATCGTCGTTTCCGGCCGAGCATCAGTGTCTTCTTCCTCAACTTCCGTCTCTTCTTCGACACGTGCGGCAGAGGCTTGTTTCATCATCTCAACGATCGCTTCGACTTCTTCTTTCATGTCACGACGCGGGAAAATCGGTTCGGCAGCACCGACCTTTGTTCCTTCTTCAATAGCCGCGAACTGTTCAAGAGCCGTCCAGTCCATCGGTTGTCCTTCCAGTCCGAGTTGACGGAACATCTCTTTTGGCGAACGTGTCATGAACGGTTGCAACATGATGGCGACGTGACGTAACGCACCGACCAGGTGAACCATCGATGATGCCAGTTCATCCGTTTTCGACTCGTCTTTTGCGAGCACCCACGGTTGTGTTTCGTCGATATATTTATTGGCACGGCTGATCAGTTGCCAAATGTGTGACAAGGCAACCGAAAACTCCATGTGTTCCATCGCAGCTTCGACCTTCTCGACTGTTTCTTTTGCCAGTGTCGACAATGTCTCGTCAAACGGTGTCACATTTCCGGCATATGTCGGAATGACGCCGTCGAAATACTTCGTGATCATCGCAATCGTCCGGTTGAGTAAGTTTCCAAGGTCGTTCGCGAGATCAAAGTTCATCCGTTCGACGAATGCTTCCGGTGTGAACATGCCATCTGATCCAAACGGTACTTCCCGAAGGAGGTAATAACGTAATGCATCGAGTCCGTACCGATCAATCATCGGAACCGGATCGACGACGTTTCCTTTGGATTTCGACATTTTACCGTCTTTCATCAACAACCAGCCGTGTGCAAAGACTTGTTTCGGAAGCGGTAAGTCAAGCGCCATCAAAAGAGCCGGCCAAACGATGGTATGGAAACGAACGATTTCTTTTCCGACGAGATGGACATCAGCCGGCCAGTACTTGTCAAAGTTTCCTTGGTCATCCGTTCCGTATCCGAGTGACGAGATGTAGTTCGTTAACGCATCGACCCATACATAAACGACGTGTTTCGGATTCGATGGAACTTTGACGCCCCAATCAAATGTCGTCCGTGAAACAGCAAGGTCCTGTAAACCCGGTTTGATGAAGTTGTTGATCATCTCGTGTTTCCGTGACTCCGGTAAAATGAACGATGGATTCGCTTCATAATATTCGACTAAGCGATCTGCGTATTGACTGATCCGGAAGAAATAACACTCTTCCCGAACGAGTTCGACCGGATGACCGCTGTCCGGACTCTTACCGTCAACCAGCTGTGATTCGGTATAATACGTTTCATCCGGAACGGAATACCAACCTTCGTACTCTCCGAGGTAGATGTCGCCTTTTTCAAGCAACGTTTCAAATACACGTTCGACGACTTCTTTATGACGCGGTTCTGTCGTCCGGATATAATCATCGTAGGAAATATCAAGACGGTCCCACAATACTTTGATTTGTTCGACGACACCATCGACGAATTCCTGCTCGGACACACCGGCTTCCTTCGCTTTTTCCTGAATTTTTTGTCCGTGCTCATCTGTTCCTGTTAAGTAACGGACATCAAATCCCTGAAGTCGTTTGTAACGCGCCATCGCGTCCCCTGCGACTGTCGTATAGGCGTGACCGATATGTAGCTTGGCACTAGGATAATAAATCGGTGTAGTGATATAAAATGTTTTTGCCATGATATTCCTCCGTTCTGTATTTCATTTCATTATTATACGCTGTTCTGTCGTCTGTGTCGAAACTCGTTTTTTGTCGAATGCAAACATTTTTTGACATCAGACATCGAATACCAAAAAAACACACTAAATAGTTTGATTTCCTTTAAAAAGGGAAAATCTATTAGTAAATCGTTTCAAATGTGGCTTTTTTGAGAAATAAATGACATTTTGATTTCAAGCTATTCAGATTGGTTGACTACTTTTGGAAAGTTTAGTATTCTACATTCTATAGAAGTGATGTCGAATTTTGACGATTTTCCAAAAATAAAGAGAACCTAGACATCAGAGGAGGAACAACAAAATGAAATCAACAGGTATTGTACGTAAAGTAGATGAGCTCGGCCGGGTCGTTATTCCAATCGAACTTCGTCGTACGCTTCAAATCGCAGAGAAGGATGCTCTTGAGATTTATGTCGACAACGAGCAAATCATCCTTAAAAAATACAAACCAAACATGACTTGCCAAGTAACAGGTGAAGTATCAGAAGATAACTTCAAACTAGCTGATGGTAAATTGATTCTCTCTCCAGACGGCGCACAACGTGTCCTCGTTGAGTTAAAAGATTTCCTCGACCGTCATTACGCAGGAAACGAATAAGCAAAAGAAGCGATTCCAAACGGAGTCGCTTCTTTTTTTAGGATTCATGATAACGCAAATACAGTTCCTGACGATCGAGTCCCCGTTCCTTCGCCACCCGTTTTAAGGCAGCATTCGGTTTTTCGCCTTGTTCGATATACCTTTCAATTTGTTGCAACGGATCCGCTTCCTGTTCTTCTTCCACCGGCCGTTCTTCGGTCGATCCTTCGACGATGACGACAAACTCGCCCCGGACCTCTTCTTCCGCCCACTCGAGCGCTTCTGTCACAGAACCCCGGATATACTCTTCATACCGTTTAGTCAGTTCACGGGCTAACGTCAATTGACGGTCACCGAGCACATCCCGTAACGCACCTAACATCTCTTTTAGACGATGCGGTGCCTCGTAGAAGATCAGGCTTCCTTTTTCGTACCGGACGGTTTCAAGCGCCTCACGACGTTCTTTTTTCTTACGCGGCAAAAAACCGTAGTACAAAAAGCGTTCTGTCGCAAGACCCGAGGCAACAAGTGCCGTCAGCGCGGCATTTGCCCCCGGTAAGACGATGACCGGAATGTCTTCGGCAATCGCTTCCCGAATTAAATCACTGCCTGGATCAGAGATTCCCGGCATACCGGCGTCCGAGACCAAGGCAATCTGTTTTCCCGAATGCAGATCAGCTAGCAGACGTGCTCCGCTGACCTGCTTATTATGTTCGTGATAGCTGACAAGTTTCGTCTCGATTTTAAAATGATTAAATAACTTCATTGTTTGTCGCGTATCTTCCGCCGCGACGAGATCGGACTCCTGTAAGATACGAACAGCCCGGTATGTCATGTCTTCAAGATTTCCGATTGGTGTCGGAACGATGTATAATCCGGTCGTTTGTCCTTTAAAACTGCTTGTTGCTTTCATGAGATGACCTCCCTCCTTGAATAAGTCGTTCTTTTTTTAGACGTGTCAATTGTTTGATGGCATACTCACGCTTTAAGGCTTCCGATTTCGTTGGAAATGTTTCAGTATACTCGAGCACGACCGGCAGTCTGGCCCGGGTATACTTGGCACCTTGTCCGGCATTGTGTGTCGCCAACCGTTTTTCGACATCAATCGCATATCCTGTATAGAGACTGCCGTCCCGGCAACGGACAATGTAGACGGCATGCTCAGACATTAAACTGATTCCGCATCTGTAACGTATATGTGTCGTCTTGTTCGTAGACGATGAAGGGGGCTAATACCTTAAGACCCGGCTTGGCATCTTTGATCCCTTCAATCAACAACATGTTAGCCTCTTTCCCTTCTTTCGGGTAGACGAGTTGCATCCGCTTCGGTTCAAGCCGGTACTGCCGCATCAATGTCACGATGTCGAGCAGGCGCTCCGGACGATGGACGAATGCCGTTTTTCCGCCTTGCTTCAGCAGATCTGCAGCCGACCGGATACAATCCTCGAGTGTACATAATACTTCATGACGGGCAATCGTATAATGTTCACTTGCATTTCGGTTCGACGATTCGTTTGCCAGGAAGTATGGTGGATTACATGTGACAGCGTCATAAAGACCGTATCCCAATTGTTTCCCGGCTTCCTTGACGTCACCTTCGACCATCTGCAATTGGTCTTGTTTTTCATTCATCTGAATACTGCGCTCGGCCATATCAACGAGACGGGGCTGAATTTCAAGTCCTGTGATCGTCCCTTTCGTCCGGTAAGACAAAAACAGGGGAATCGCTCCATTACCGGCGCATAGATCCACCAACTTCCCCTGTTGGATCGGCACCCAGGCGAACTGTGCCAGCAAGGCAGCATCCAGAGAGTATGAAAACACGGTTGGACTTTGAATGATTCGTCCTTCTTTTCCAAGCAGATGATCCAGTCGCTCATCTGATAATAGTTCAGGCATAACGTTCTTCCTTTCTGAAAAAAAGACTGACTCCTAGGAAGTCAGCCTCTCAATGTTTCGTTAACATGGACAAGCAGAACAGACAATCTCCGTCTTTACGGACTTGACCATAATGCAGGTTACAAATATGGAATCCTTCTTGATACAACCGTCCCAGATTATCATAGCCAGCACCTGTACCGGCTTCCGCCTGTGCTTCTTCTGTAATCGGTTGTTGTTCATCGCGCTCTACCTTCTCACGGAGGTGATGATTCTCAAGATACAGATGTTGGTTCTCCTCCATCATGTAAGCAAGCTGATCTTTCAATACGCTCAGATGCTCAGTCAGCAAGTGAATCTGTTGCTCGATCGCATCAACACGCGTAATGATTTCTTTTTTATCGACTCTCTCCACGCGCATGCACCCCGTCATTCTTTTGGTCGTTTTTGTTTTACGGCACCGACAGAAAGTAGTTCTTCCATCGAGTAAGTCAGGACCCGCGAACGGTCTTTTAATTCAATTTGAACGATTTGGTCAAGAATATTCAGACCGACTACCCGTCCTTCGCCTTCCGGAACAGTCAAACGTTTTCCGTAATCCGGCAAATCCCGTCGCATTTCTTCATACGTGTCATTTTCATATTTTAAGCAACACATCAAACGACCGCAGACACCAGAAATCTTCGTCGGGTTCAAGGATAGGTTTTGATCTTTCGCCATCTTGATCGAGACCGGTTCAAATTCACCTAAAAACGAAGAGCAACAGAGAACACGACCACATGGACCGATTCCTCCCAGTAACTTCGCTTCATCACGGACACCGATTTGTCGTAATTCAATGCGTGTCCGGAAAACAGCCGCCAAATCTTTGACGAGTTCCCGGAAATCGACACGACCTTCTGCCGTGAAGTAAAAAATGACTTTATTGCGATCAAATGTATATTCGACATCGACTAATTTCATATCGAGTTTGTGCTCACGAATTTTTTCCACACAAACAGCATGCGCATCAAACGCTGCCATTTTATTTTCACGAACGATCATCGCATCTTTATCATCTGCGACCCGAAGGATGGATTTCAATGGCAAGACCACATCTTCTTCGTCCATTTGTTTATCGGCAATCACCACTTCGCCATATTCAATGCCCCGTACTGTCTCAACGATGACGGATTGTCCTCGTGATAATGACTCTTGTCCAGGTGCAAAATAATAAATTTTGCCCGCTTCTTTAAAGCGAACGCCTACTACTTCTAGCATATCGCTCTACCCTTTCTGTAAGTCAAACATGAGACGCTCAACTGTTAATTGAGGATTAACATTTGCTTCGATCCGTTTAACGGCTGCGAGTACTGCCTGCAGCCACCGTGTGATCGTCGTCTGACTTTTCCCACCCATCTGTTCCAGTAATGGCCGGCTGTTTGCATATGTGATCGTTTCCCATGACGGATTCAATTTAAGATGCAGTACATCTTCAAAGAAACATGTCACCAGTTCCAGACCAATTCGTGCATCTTGCCGATTTTTAAATTGACTCATCCATTTCTCCTGGACAAACAACGGTAAATCCGCCGGACGATTCGCTAATTCCTCCATCAATTGTAACACTGACACTCGCGCATTTACAAACCAGTCTTCGACTAATGCCTGTTCTGCATCTTCTATTTTAGGATAGACTCGGGCCGCCAGCTGAGTCAATTCGTTATCTCGTCCCGTTTTTTCGGACAGGACTTGTCCAATCAACAGGCGATCCGCCGGACGAAAACTTAATAATTGACCTCGCGAACGAATCGTCGGCAACAGCAATTGCGGTTGATTCGTAATCAAAATGGCTACTTTTCCCGCTCCCGGTTCTTCAAAGAACTTCAGCAGGCTGTTTGCCGCCTGGGGTGTCATTTTATGCGACTGCGTCACCACATAGATTTGGCGGTCACCTTCAAGACCCCGTAAGGATAAATCATGCATCAATTCCTGAATCTGTTCTTTTTTTATCGTCGCACCGTCCGGTTCGATTTGATAATAGTCGACCAAGTTTCCGCTGTCCATCCGACGGCAGCTCCGGCACGTTTGACATGGTTCGATTTGATCACGACGTTCACAAAACAGGCTTTTGGCGAACAATTGAGCCGCCTCTAAAAGAAGCGGCTCATAGTCTCCCGTAAAGATATAAGCGTGGTTGATACGATTCGTCTGTAACGAGTTGCGCAAAATCGTCGCAATGACCGATTGAGTTTGTTCTAGTTCATGAAATGTCTGCATTAGAATTGATGAAACCCTTCGATTGGCAAGACGAACACCGTTGCTCCGCCAACCTGTACTTCAACCGGATACGGAATATATGAATCGGCATGACCACCCATTGGTGAAATCGGTGAAACCATTTGTTCCCGACTTGAACAGTTCTTTTTGATCAAACGCATCAAATCATCCAAGCGTTCACTTTGGACACCAATCATGAACGTGGTATTTCCTTCTTTGAGAAAACCGCCTGTCGTAGCGAGTTTTGTTGCCCGAAAATCGTGTTCGACCAATGCTTCTGCTAAACGTAGGCTATCTTTATCTTGAACAATCGTAATGACCATTTTCATGATAATCTCTCCCTTTTTTTTAAATACGTCAAAACATCCTTACATAATTCCGTTTGTAAACTTTCAATCGATTGATTGGCATCGACCAACTGAATACGCTCCGGTTCTTGTACCGCTAACGTCATAAAACCATCGTATACCCGTTGACGGAACGCATCATCGCGTTGCTCGATTCGGTCCAGTGCCCCTCGGTCCATCATTCGTTGCTTCGATTCCGACACCGTCAAATCAAACAGATACGTTCGATCCGGTGTTAAATGGTTTGTTGCCTGCTGATTAATGGAACGGACCTGTTCAATTGCATAACCTAGTCCATACCCTTGATAAGCAATCGATGCATCGATGAACCGATCGCATAAAACAATTTTTCCAGCAGCAAGAGCCGGACGAATCAATTCATTGACATGTTGTGCCCGTGAAGCTGCATACAAAAGGATTTCAGTCATCTCATCCATCTCTTGAAAATCAGGATTTAAAATCAATGACCGAATTTCATTTCCGATTCGTGTTCCACCCGGCTCGCGTGTCATCACGATCTCATACCCTTCAGCCGTCAATCGATCTGCAAGTAATTGCAGCTGGGTCGTTTTTCCGGCACCATCCGGTCCTTCGACTGTAATAAATGTTCCTGTCATTCTCTAATTCCTTCCTGTATCACACGTAATTTCCCCTGATGGAGAAACTCACCGCCCTGCAGATGAATTGATGTGTTTATATAATGTTCAATCATTGTAATATGTTCTGCTGTTATCCGTTCTCCCCGTAGGATTAGTGGTATCCCGGGCGGATAGGGAATGATTGTTTCAAGTGAAACCAATCCGACTGACTGTTCAAAAGTTTGTTCGACCGCCTCAGCGTCTTCCAATTGATCGAGTGGACAAGCCAGGGACGATACCTTTATTTTACCCATAAACGGTTGTTCCATATACCTTTTATCCGGAATTCCTTCCGCTTTTAAGGTTTCGATTGCTAATTGGATCTGATTAATCCAGGTATCCTGTTCAAATGGCTCGATACTTCGTAGCGGTAATATACAAACTACATGGGGTCCGAGAGCAAACTCAGCATCCAGTCCTTGATCCGCCAACGCCTCGATTAACTGACTTCCGGAATATTCCTCACAGGACAAAATCATCCGTGACCAATCATCGAACGTAAACGCCGTTATATCTGTTAATTGATTGATTTGTTGATGAAGGTGTTCGTGACTGGTCCGGACAGACTTCATATTGGAAACCGTCCATTTTTCACGATACTCACGAGCAAAATCGAGTGAAGCCATCAACAGATACGACGGGCTGGACGTTTGAAAGGCCTGAAGAGCCCTTGTTAACCGTCTCCGTTCGTCATCCGTAAAGCGTTCATGGATCCAGGCTCCCATTGTCAGAGCAGGTAACGTCTTGTGCGCCGATTGAACAACAGCAGTGGCTCCCAGTTCAAACGCTGAACGAACGCCAAAAGCTTCCCCGAAATGAGCACCATGGGCTTCGTCAATCAACAATGGTATACCCGATGCTGTCGTGAATGGAAGCAACTCCTCGATTCGAGCCGTTGCACCGTAATAGGTCGGCGAAGTTAAAAAGACCGCAACGCCTCCCGGAAAAGTCGTTAACGCTTCTTCCAATGTTTCACGTGAAACATTTCCGCTGATACCTGTGGAGGGATCTATTTCCGGTTCCAATAAAATCGGAGATAACCCAAGCCATTCCAACGCATTAAAAACTGATTTATGGGAATTACGCTGAACGTATATCCGGTCTCCCCGCTGTGAGACCGCAGCTAACATTGCCCAATTACCAACTGTCGATCCATTAATCAAGAAATGACTGTCACGTGCTTCATAGACTTGACGTAATAAGAGTTTTGCTTCATAAATGGCCTCTTCCGGATGATGAAAATCATCCAACCCTCGCAATTCTGTTTTATCCCATTCGAAAAAAGACGGTAATCCTTCGAACAATGTTCCATTTTTATGTCCTGGAACATGCCAGGAAGTAGCTTTTCTTTCTACATGAGCACAAAGTGCTTCAATAATCGGCATACGACCTTTCATCTCCTACAGTCCTTTCCAATCTAAACT
>NZ_JAOTIT010000011.1:0-13983 GCF_033721435.1 Exiguobacterium sp. K1
AAAAGAAGTTTTTTCTTGTTTCGTTCAGTGCGCTCGTCCTCTTAAGGACAAGAATTAATATACCACGATAATTACAACATGACAACTCTTTTGTTAAATTAATTTTAAAAAGAATAGAAAAGAAGGCTACCACCTCATTACCAGGCAGTAGCCTTCCTCTTTTTTCATTATAAGCGAACAGTCGGTAACGAGACTCGCCGTTTCTTCGCTTCTCTAATATAGAAGTAATAAACGGATTCCGCTAACTTCATTTGAGCTTCAAGATCACCACAGTCATCGTAACTGATTTCAAGTAAACGGCGTTTCATCAAGTAGTTTTCTTGCGCCAGCGCCAGTTCACGGAGAAAGCGTTCATCATATTCGCTCCGGATTTTTTTCCGAAACCAATTCATAACTCCCGTCTTCCCTCCATGGCACGGGATAATGTGACTTCATCCGCGTACTCCAAATCACCGCCAACCGGAAGACCATGAGCAATCCGTGTAACACGAATACCAGTCGGTTTCAGTAATCGGGAAAGATACATCGCTGTTGCTTCCCCTTCGATGTTCGGATTCGTTGCCAAGATGATTTCAGTAATGGCTTCATCTGCCTGCAGACGCGTCAATAGGCTCGATACATTGATATCTTCAGGACCGATTCCTTCCATCGGACTGATTGCCCCGTGTAACACATGATACAAGCCCTGGTAATCCCGCATCTTTTCCATCGCGATGACATCACGTGAATCTTGAACGACACAGACGATTGTCCGGTTACGGTGTTTATCGGAACAAACGTAACACGGGTCTTTATCTGTGATATTCCCACAGATGCTACAGTATGAAATATCACGCTTTGCGCTCACGAGTGCCTTTCCGAACATCAGCACGTCATCTTCTTCCATATCAAGGACATGAAACGCAAGACGGACAGCCGTTTTCGGACCAATACCCGGTAACTTCGTAAAACTTTCGATTAAGCGGCTGATTGCTTCAGGATATTGCAATTCGTTTCCCCCTACAGTTTAAAACATTCCCGGCATGTTCATTCCTTGTGTAAATTTACCCATTTTACTCGAAACGAGTTCATCTACTTTTTTCAAAGCATCGTTTGTAGCAGCAAGAACGAGATCTTGAATCATCTCGACATCATCCGGATCAACCACTTCTTCTTTAATGATAACATCGATGATATTTTTATGACCATCCGCTACGACAGAGACCATCTCTCCCCCAGCTGTTCCCGTAACCGTCAAGTCCTTTAATTCTTCTTGAGCTTTCGCCATATCTTTTTGCATCTTCTGCATTTGCTTCATCATGTTATTCATGTTTCCCATACCACGCATAATTCTTCCTCCTCTAACTGAAATTAGTCTTCGAATTCTACGATATCACCAAATCGTCCGAGCGTCTCGGACAACAGTCGATCTTCTTCCGATTCGACTGCCACTTCTTTCTCTTCTATATTACTACTATTTCGTTTCGCAACAAACTCTGCTTTTAGCTCTTTCCAATCATTATCGAGAATTGCAAGAATCTGACGTTTGACACCACAGACCTCAAACAGTGCTTCTTCAATGACGAAACGGGTCCGTTCATTGGTCATGACCTGTTCAAAATGCCAGCCTTTCCCGTTATCGAACTCAATCAGCAATGTATCTTCCGAACACAGAACCGGTTTACTTTCATGCACCAAAGAGTAAATCGGACCATCTTGTTTCAAGATCAATTTCAAAATGGCATCCCAACGTTCTTGAATTTCAAGAAGCTGTGCCTTCTCTGCGCGACTCAGCATTTGCCGAATCCGCTCTTTCGCAATCCGGACAGTTGGCCGGGCTTGCTTGCGTTTAGCCGGTTGTTGCGCAGGCGTTCCTTCAGCAGCCGGGACTCCCGTGACTTTCAACTGATGCATCTGTTCCTTCAGTTCCCGTACCTCTTGCTGGAGACTCTGCATGATCTGTCCGGTCGTTCGTCCTTGTTCCGCAATCTGAATGAACGCAATTTCAACCAGGACACGGGGGTGATTCGTCAAACGCATCTGCTGTTGGCAGTCATGCAATTGTTCAATGATATGAAAACACGCTTCCGTCTCGATCGTCTCAACGAATGTTTTGAATGCTTCCGTCGGTCGAGCCCGTTCCAATAAATCAACTGCTGTCGGAGACGTTTTGAGAAGTAACGTATCGCGATAGAAAAAGACCAAGTCTTCAACAAACCGCTTCAAGTCTTTTCCTGCCCGTTGCATTTTTTCAAGCGTCTGCAATAATTGGTCGACTTGATGAGCTTGCAATGCGTTCGCGACAGCGAGCAATGCTTCGTCTTCCACTGCCCCCGTCACTTCCAGTACAGCATCGTCCGTTAGGTCCCCATTCGAAAAGGCGACGGCCTGATCGAGCAGACTTAAGGCATCCCGCATCCCACCATCCGCTGCCCGGGCAATCAACCGCAACGCGGTTTCCGTATAGCCGATTGTTTGATCCGATAAGATGTACTGCATCCGTTCCATCAGTTGATCGACTTCATGCCGTTTCACATCAAAACGTTGGCAACGTGAGATGATCGTCGCCGGTATTTTATGCGGCTCTGTCGTCGCCAGGATGAAAATAGCGTGTGCCGGCGGTTCTTCCAATGTTTTAAGTAACGCATTGAAGGCACCAGTCGATAACATGTGGACTTCATCAATGATATACACTTTGTACGCTGCTTCTGACGGCGGATATTTGACCTTATCCCGGATTTCCCGGATTTCATCAACGCCGTTGTTGGACGCGGCATCGATTTCAAACACATCAGGACTCGATCCTTCTGTAATCGCCCGACATGTCGGACATTCGTTACATGGTTCATTTACTGGCGCTTGTTCACAGTTGATTGCCTTGGCAATGATTTTTGCCAGACTTGTTTTCCCCGTTCCTCGTGGTCCAGAGAACAGATAGGCATGCGACATCCGTTCTTCCATCAAGGCGTTTTGAATCGTCCGGGTAATGTGTGCCTGTCCGACGACTTCGTCAAAACGTTGCGGCCGGTACACACGATATAATGCTTGATAGGCCAAGTTTGCGCCTCCTCTATTTATAATCCTGTTTCTATTCTACCTAAAAAAGTCTACAACCGAAACCGGCTGTAGACTTGTTATCTAAAATTAAACTGCCGCGCACCATATTCTGAAATAGGTTCAACATGCGTTACTCACGCAGCCTGCTCAGTCCAAGCACTCCTGCGGCACACAGAGAGCACCACTTAAGGCTGCTTCCTTCCGGACCTGACCTGGTTCATGGGTATCTGTTGCGCAGGACTCAGACGTCAACGCTACTTACGTAAGGCAGACCACACCAATCCTATCCCTCGATATGGAATTCAGTCTCGCTATAGCGGATTGCGAGTGACAGGGAACCGCTACATCCCCACCTAGCACGGCAAATGGTTTATCGTATTTTAGTGGCACTTGTTTCGAGTGCTTTTTCATTATACTGTTTCATCGGTCCCGTTGCAACCCATTGCCCGTTTCCGTTGTTTCTTTTTCGCCCGGAGCTCCCGGAAAAAGGACGTCAACATCTCACCGCACTCCTGTTCAAGAACGCCACCCGTTAATTGCGAAACATGATTGAACCGTTCATCCTGAACTAAATTCATCAAAGTGCCGCAACATCCACCCTTCGGATCAACGGCTCCAAAGATGACGTGTTCGATCCGCGACAGCATAATGGCCCCTGCACACATCGGACACGGTTCAAGCGTCACATAGAGTTCGCATCCTTCGAGACGCCAGTTGGCGAGCTTGCTGCAGGCTTCTTCAATTGCGAGTAATTCGGCATGTGCCGTCGCCTGATGATTCGTTTCCCGGTGGTTATAACCGGTCGCAATCACCTCATCTCCTTTGACGATGACACAACCAATCGGGACTTCACCGATTGCTTTTGCTTTTTTTGCTTCCTCAATGGCAAGGCGCATATAGTGTTCATGCCGTTCCATCATCACACTTCCTATCTTTACAAAAATTCTCCCGCTGAAACTTCGGCAGGTGCCGCTGCTTTGTGCTAAAATATAAATTGCACTTTGCTGAACGGAGGGTAATTGAATATGTTCATAACGGTTGAAGGACCCATTGGTGTTGGAAAAACTTCACTTGCTAACGCCATCAGTCACCATTTCTCATTTTCTATGTTACGCGAAATCGTCGAAGAAAATCCCTTTCTTGGAAAGTTCTATGAAGACATCGAAGAATGGAGTTTCCAAACGGAAATGTTCTTCCTGTGTAATCGCTTTAAGCAGCTCGATGATATCGAACGTCACTATCTCAGTAAACAACGCTCTGTCGTCGCTGATTATCATATCTTTAAAAACCTTATTTTTGCCCATCGTTCTCTGAAAGTCGAGCACCTTGATAAGTACGAACAGATTTATTCGATCCTGACAACGGATATGCCAAAGCCCGATGCAGTCATTTATTTAGATGCAAGCATCGACACGTTGATGAAACGTGTTGCTCTACGCGGACGCGAGATTGAAGAAAACATGTCACGTGCTTACCTCGAACAACTGGCGGCTGACTACGAGACGTTCGTCACAGATTACCAAATCAAACATCCGGAAGTGAAAGTCATCCGATTCAACGGAGATGAACTCGACTTCGTCAAACGGCCGGAAGATTTAGAATACGTCCTGACAAAGATCCGCAACGAATTATATGAAGGAGCGAACCACGCATGAACTCGAAATTACGTGAAAAGTATAACATCCCGGCAGATGCCGTCATTACGATTGGTGGAATGGTCGGTATCGGTAAATCGACGATTACAAACGGTCTAGCAGACTCTCTTGGTTTCCGGACATCTCTTGAAAAAGTCGATACAAACCCTTACCTGGACAAATTTTATCATGATTTCGAGCGCTGGAGCTTCCACTTACAAATTTACTTCCTTGCTGAACGTTTTAAGGAACAAAAGAAAATCTTCCAATACGGCGGCGGTTTCATTCAAGACCGTTCGATTTACGAAGATACAGGCATCTTCGCGAAGATGCATTTCGAAAAAGGAACGATGTCACCAACAGATTACGAAACCTACTCGAGTTTGTTTGACGCCATGGTCATGACACCATTCTTCCCGCATCCGGATCTCCTGATTTATCTCGAAGGTTCGTTTGAACAAGTTCTTGAGCGGATTCGCTTACGCGGACGCGAAATGGAACAACAAACGCCAATCGAGTATTGGGAAGAGATGTACGAACGTTACACGAACTGGATCAATAACTTCACGATTTGCCCGGTTCTCCGTTTATCGATCGATGAATACGATTTATTAAACGAGCCGGAATCGATCGAACGGATTTTATCAAAAATCGATAAACAACTTGAAGTTGCCCGCACTGCTAAAATCCGCTAATCCAAAAGCCCGTCGACATTTCTGTCGACGGGCTTTTTTCATGCTGTAGTGACTTGTTCAATTTGAGCCCGGTGATGTAAATCGTGTTGCATCATCGCCCCTAAAAAATCGAGAAGCGAAATGGTTTTTCCTTTTGACGTAAACGTATCCGCCAAACGGTCTTCCGGAATCAGTTCAACGGCACGATGCAAACGGTCACGACTGACCAAAAATTCGTCAATCGTCAAAATCCGTTGTTGTTCCCGACTCATTTTTGCCGCCTCTTCGTTAACAGCCTGGCTGTCCGGTTTTACACGAAACGGCTCATTTGCCAAGATAAACGGCAAGCGTTCCGCGACAAGGAACCGGTCCCACGGTGATAAATGACCGATGATCTCAGCGACTGTCCATTTCCCTTCCGCATAAGGCGTCCGCCATGCTTCTTCTGATATGTGTTCAAGACTACGGACAAATTCCATCGTGTCTTGGTAATGGGTGAGTAATGTTTGTTTCGTGAGTGTCATAGTTGCTGCTCCTTTTTCTGTCTAAGATGTAGGAAAACATAGCATGCCACTCTCGATCGATGCAATAAAAAAGCACCTCACCATAAATGGGAGATGCTTGTATAAGCGGAGTCGGTGGGATTCGAACCCACGCGGGCCTTGCGACCCCTAACGGATTTCGAGTCCGTCCCCTTCAGCCGGGCTTGGGTACGACTCCATGTTAAATGTAATTTTAGGTAAAAAAAAAGAAGTGGAGGAGGCGGTGGGATTCGAACCCACGCACGGCTTTCGCCGCCTGACGGTTTTCAAGACCGTTCTCTTAAACCACTTGAGTACGCCTCCAAGTTATATGTAGTTTTCAGGTAAAAAAAAAGAAATGGAGGAGGCGGTGGGATTCGAACCCACGCACGGCTTTCGCCGCCTGACGGTTTTCAAGACCGTTCTCTTAAACCACTTGAGTACGCCTCCGTACTTATAATTGAGCGTCGTATTGTACGAGCGCCTTCCTGACATAAATTATGATAGCATCTTGGTTTTATTGTGTAAAGCCTTTTTCTAAAAAAACTTTTTAAAAAATTAGAAGGGGGAAATCTCCCCCTTCCTACTTATCCTTGAATGACTTCAAGACCGCCCATATAAGGACGAAGTACTTCTGGAATAACAACTGATCCATCTGCTTGCTGGTAGTTCTCAAGAATGGCAGCGACTGTCCGACCGACTGCAAGTGCTGATCCGTTTAATGTATGAACGAATTCCGGTTTAGCGTTCGCTTCCCGACGGAAACGGATTTGTGCCCGGCGTGCTTGGAAATCTTCAAAGTTTGAGCAAGAAGAAATCTCACGGTACACCCCTTGGCTCGGCATCCAGACCTCGATGTCATATTTCTTCGCAGCTGTGAAACCAAGATCCGCTGTACACATGCTAAGGACCTGATACGGAAGTTTAAGTAATTTCAAAACTTCCTCCGCTTGCCCTGTCAGCAATTCAAGCTGTTCGTATGATTCTTCCGGTTTGACGAAACGAACGAGTTCGACTTTGTTGAATTGGTGCTGACGGATCAAGCCGCGCGTATCACGGCCGGCAGAACCTGCTTCAGAACGGAAACATTGGCTGTAGGCGGCATAGCCGATCGGTAATTGATCCGCTGACAAAATTTCGTCCCGGTGCATATTCGTCACCGGTACTTCTGCTGTCGGAACAAGGAAGTAGTTCGTATCTTCGACTTTGAACGCATCTTCTTCGAATTTCGGAAGCTGTCCTGTTCCTGTCATAGAATCCCGGTTGACCATGAGCGGCGGAAGGATTTCCGTATATCCGTTTTTGTCCTGGTGTAAATCCATCATGAAGTTGATCAATGCCCGCTCAAGACGTGCACCGGCACCGCGGTAAAAGACGAAACGGCTTCCCGTTACTTTTCCGGCCCGTTCGACATCAACGATTTTTAACTGTTCCATCAAATCCCAGTGGGGTACAGCTTCAAAATCAAACGCCGGCTTGTCACCGACTTCGCGGATGACGACATTATCATCTTCCGTAGAACCGATCGGAACGCTGTCATGGGGAATGTTCGGAATACCGAGTAACAACAGATTCAGCGTCGCTTCGACTTCACGCAGTTCTTCATCGAGGGCTTTGACTTCATCCCCGACTTGGCGCATCGCAGCAATTGCTTCATCCGCATTTTCTTTGTTGCGTTTTAGTTCCGCGATTTTTTTTGTCGCTTCATTTCGTTCCGCTTTCAGGACTTCTGTTTTGGCAATCAATTCCCGGCGTTTTTCATCAAGGGCGATGAACCGGTTCATATCCGTTAAATCTTCTCCCCGGTGAGCCAGTTTTTCTTGAATCGCGTCAAAATCCTGACGCAGTCGTTTAATATCAATCATGTTTCTTCCTCCTTTTTTTCAATAAAAAAAGGCAATCCATCCCTCTCCGGTTCTAAAAAACCGAAGAGGGACGAATCACCTGGATCCGCGTTGCCACCCTCATTGCTGATTAGATCAGCCAACTCTAAAGACGCGATAACGGGCGTACCCGCACCTTGTTCGCAAGGTGTGTGATCCGGCTCGATTCAAAGTATCCTTCTGACTAGTTCGCACCACCCACTAGCTCTCTTAACAGAATAAATGCTTCTACTTGGTCCGTTCATGACATCATTATGAGATTAGCTTTACTTTACACTATCCCCTTTACGGTTGACAAGGGTTGGTTGATGAATCGCTTGACTGATTTTTTTGGACCAGGCCGAAACGGCGCGGAACAAGCGGATCTGGAAGCTCGCCAGCTCAACCTTCGCAGCACTGGTTACTGTAGCTTGAGGAACAGTGAATCCGGGTAAGTATCGTCCGCTGTCTTCCACTTGGACGGTCCCGATGATTTCACCTTCTTTTAACGGTGCTTCTGCTTTTGAAAATTGAAAGACAGGCGTATGCGGTTTCGCTTGGTTTTTTAACACGGTCACATACAATGCTGTTTTCGTCACGACATCGTAGCGGGATTGTTTTGCCCCCCGAATCGGCAATACACCTTTGATTTGTTCCCCTTTTCCGTAATACGTCAACGGTTCAAAAGAAGAAAAACCGTAATCCAGCAGTTTTTTCGTTTCTGCAAACCGGGCTTTATCGGATGTCGTTCGCATGACGACCGATACGAGTGTTAAATTCCCGCGTGTAGCGACACTCGCAAAACAGTATCCGGCAAGGTCCGTCGTCCCGGTCTTCATCCCCCGCATTCCGCTGTACGCATACGGTTGGCGCGGCAACATCTTATTGGAGTTTTCGACCTTTTCTCCATTGATTGTAATGAACGAACGTTTTGTCACATCTAATACATCCGGATAGTCTTGAATATAGCGGATGATCAAAAGAGAGATATCCATCGCCGTCATCAAGTTTGTTCCCGGTAATGTCGCATCGACGGCATCGAGTCCTGAAGCATTGGCGTATTCGGTATCTTCCATCCCTAGTGCAACAGCTGTTTCATTCATTCGTTCCACGAACTGCTTCTCCGTTCCGGCCATGACTTCTGCCAGGAGAACAGCGGCATCGTTAGCCGATTTAATAAAAGCTGCGTCGTACAATTCCCGGATGGTATACGTTGTTTTCCGAATCGGCAACCGGGCAATTCCCGGCGTTTTCGCAAGCTTCAGTACTTTTTCACTTGGGCGAACCGTTTGATTCCAAGATAATTTTTTTTGCTCAATCTGCTGACGCACGAGATAAAGCGTCATTAATTTTGTCATCGAAGCCGGGGGCAGAGCCAAATCAGCCTGTTCAGCCAATAAAATCTTGCCTGTTACCGCATCGACCATTATGTAAGATTCTGCCTGAATGTCCGGTGTCTCTGCATGACCTGTCATCGGCTGTCCACCAGCAGTCAGTATAAGGACACTCAGAAAGAGTGTGAAAAGACGTTTCATCGGTCCTCTCCTTCAAATGATGTTATATCTTTTCAGTGTAGCACAAAAAAAGAAACCGACAGCCGGAAACTGACGGTTTCTCTCTTACTTTTGATTAAACAGAAACAGCTGTCCGCCGTCTGATTTTTTGAATGAAATAATCATGAAGACGCCGATCTGAAGTCAGCTCCGGATGGAAGGAGCAGGCGAGATGAAGATCCGTCTCGACGACAACGGCGGCTGTCCCGATTGCAGCCAGGACACGTACTCCTTCTCCGACCTGTTCGACGAAAGGAGCTCGAATAAAAACAGCTTCGATATCCTGACCGGCACCTTCGACGTTCAAGGAGGTTTCAAAACTGTCGATTTGTCGTCCGAACGCATTGCGTCTGACCGTCATCGGAATCGCCCCTAAATGGGAAGGACCTTCAGTCAATTCGCTTGCCAGCAAAATCATCCCGGCACATGTCCCGAACATCGGCAACGTGTCAGCTTGACGTCGCAAGACATCCAGTAAACCATAACGGTCAATCAGCCGGCGGATCGTCGTCGATTCGCCGCCAGGCAAGATTAAACCGTCGATTCCGTCCAAGTCCGCGCTTGATTTGACGATCATCGTTTTGACTCCAAGCAGATGAAGCATCTCTTGATGTTCGCGCACGGCGCCTTGGACACCTAATATACCGATTACCATCCGCGTGGTGCCATCCGTTCTTCAAACGGCATCGACGTCACATCAATTCCTTTCATCGCTGTTCCGAGTCCTTTCGACAGATGGGCAATCCGTTCGAAATCGTCTTTGTATGTCACGGCTTCGACAATCGCTTTCGCGACGCGTTCCGGATGTTCCGATTTAAAGATACCGGAACCGACAAATACGCCTTCGGCTCCAAGGTGCATCATCAATGCCGCATCGGCTGGAGTCGCGATTCCGCCAGCCGCAAAATTCACGACCGGAAGACGTCCTGTTGTCTGAATCTGTTGTAAGACCTCGTAAGATGCGCCCCACTCTTTAGCACGCGTCATCAATTCATCCGGTTGTGAATGAAGAATCTGGTGGAGTTGTGCTTGAATCTTGCGCATATGCCGGACAGCTTCGACGACATTGCCGGTTCCGGGTTCCCCTTTTGTCCGGATCATCGCTGCTCCTTCTGCAATCCGGCGCGCCGCTTCTCCTAAATCACGTGCTCCGCAGACGAACGGTACTGTAAACGATGACTTCAATAAATGATACTCCTCGTCTGCCGGCGTCAGGACTTCACTTTCATCAATAAAGTCAACACCCAACGATTCGAGGACCCGTGCTTCGACGATATGTCCGATCCGGCACTTCGCCATCACGGGAATGGATACTGCCTGCAGAACCTCTTCCGTGATGAGCGGATCGGCCATCCGGGCTACTCCCCCGTCACGCCGAATATCCGATGGCACCCGTTCAAGTGCCATGACAGCGACCGCTCCGGCGGCTTCTGCGATTTTAGCTTGTTCCGCATTCACGACATCCATGATGACGCCACCCTTTTGCATTTCAGCCATTCCCCGTTTGACACGATCTGATCCTTGTTGCCGTTCCATCATTATGAACTCCCCCTAGACAGTGATAGTATTTCCAATCGGTGATACTTTTTAGTATATTCCCCGTTGACTATTTTAAAAGTATCAGTTTATGATAAATTAACCAGGTCAGTAAAAAGGGAGATCAGTTATGGACATGTTATCGTTTGAGTTGATACGGGACGGAAATCGTCCGCTGTACGAACAGCTGTACCAGCAAATCCGTCAGGAAATCATTGAAGGACGCCTTGCTTACGGAACGAAATTACCATCGAAACGAAAGCTTGGTCAGTTTTTAAATCTCAGCCAGACGACAATCGAACTGGCTTATCAACAGTTGGTCGCAGAAGGATATGTCGAATCCGTTTCCAGGAAAGGTTACTTCGTCTTAGCCTACGAAGAACTGGCATACGTCAAAACAACGCCTCTGCCGACAAGTCAACGTTCAAATCAACAACCGGCCATGCGTTACGATTTTCATCCCAGTAAAATCGATGGCTCATCCTTTCCTTTCTCCCGTTGGCGAAAACACGCAAAAGATGTCATCGACGAACAATATCAATCACTCGTCTCGCTTGGACACCCGCAAGGTGATCTATCATTACGTCTCGAGATTGCGACGTACCTCTACCATTCACGGGGAGTCGTCTGTTCGCCGGAGCAGATCATCATCGGTTCCGGTGTTGAGCAATTGTTACCACATATCATCTTTTTATTAGGAAAAACGACAACCTATGGCATCGAAGATCCCGGGTATCATGCGACACGTCTGATCCTTGAAAGTCATGAACGATCGGCGGTTCCGATTCCGGTCGACCAAAACGGCTTAGTGATTCCTTCCCTCGTTCAAAGTCCTGTCGATGTTATGTATGTGACACCGGCTCACCAGTTTCCGTCGGGCAGTATTTTATCCGTCAATCGACGCCGTCAACTGTTAAACTGGGCCGCTGCATCGGATCGCCGTTATATCATCGAAGACGATTATGATAGCGAATTCCGGTACAGCGGAAAATCCATTCCTTCTTTGCACAGTATGGACAGTGAACGGGTGATTTATCTGAGTACATTCTCAAAATCACTGATGCCGTCCCTTCGCATCGGATATATGGTATTGCCACGACCTTTATTAGAACGCTATCAAACTGAATTTCCATACTATACGTGTAGTGTCTCCCGATTTGATCAAACGATTTTGACGCGCTTCATGAAAGAGGGCGACTTCGAGAAACATTTGAACCGCATGCGGAAAATCTACCGCCGCAAACTCGATGTCGTTGTCCACGCTCTCCGGGATGTACCTTTTCTGAAATTGACGGGAGAAAGTGCCGGACTGCATGTCGTCCTCTCCGTCTCAAATGGCATGGGAGAACAGGAATTGCTGCGACGAGCGAAGGACTCCTCGATCCAAGTATATGGATTATCGGATTATGCCCAGTTGCCGTTATCCACAGCTTATCCACAAATTGTCCTCGGGTTTGCCAGTTTAACAGAACAACAATTGATGCAAGGACTGACCGAACTCGTTGCCGCTTGGCAGTTAAAATAAAAGTATCCACAAGGTTATCCACAAAAAAATCCTGCGGCCTATTCAGGTCGCAGGATTTTTGATTATTGACGTGTATAGTTTGAAGCTTCTTTCGTAATCTGAATATCGTGAGGATGGCTTTCCTGTAAACCTGCACCTGTCATCCGGATGAACTGTGTTTCTTCACGTAATTCTTCAAGTGAAGCAGAACCACAGTATCCCATTCCTGAGCGGATCCCTCCGACGAGTTGGTAAACCGAGTCACCGAGTTTACCGCGGTATGCGACGCGACCTTCGATTCCTTCTGGAACAAATTTCTTGTCGGCTTCTTGGAAATAACGGTCTTGGCTGCCGCGTTTCATTGAGGCTTCCGATCCCATACCACGATACGTCTTGAATTGACGGCCTTGGTAAATTTCCATTTCTCCCGGGCTTTCTTCCACGCCGGCGAGAAGGCTGCCTAACATGACTGCATGACCGCCTGCTGCGAGTGCTTTGACGATATCACCGGAATACTTGATTCCGCCATCAGCGATAATCGAGACACCGTGCTTACGGGCTTCTGTTGCACAATCAAAGACTGCTGTGATTTGTGGAACACCGACTCCGGCCACGACACGTGTCGTACAAATAGACCCTGGTCCAATTCCGACTTTGATGACAGAAGCACCTGCTTCAATCAAGTCACGTGTCGCTTCAGCTGTTGCGACGTTTCCTGCGATGATCGGCAAGTTCGGATACTCGTCCCGAAGTTCGCGTACTTTCACGAGAACCCCTTCTGAGTGACCGTGTGCCGTGTCGACGACCAATGCGTCAACTCCTGCATCTACGAGGAACTTGGCACGAACCGAGGCATCTTTCGTTACACCGACAGCTGCTGCGACGAGCAGACGTCCAAATGAATCTTTAGCTGCATGCGGATATTGCTCAACTTTTTCAATATCCTTTGTTGTAATCAAACCTTTTAAAACTCCGTTCTCATCGACGAGTGGTAACTTTTCAATCCGATGTTTGTGGAGAATCTGTTCGGCTTCTTCTAAAGAGGTACCGACTTTTGCTGTGACCAGTTCTTCCGTCGTCATGACAGTTTCAATGACCGTCGAGTAATCTTTCACGAAACGGAGATCGCGGTTGGTTAAGATACCGACCAATTTACGTTCTGTTTCGTTATTGACGATCGGAACACCTGAAATCCGGTACTTACTCATCAAATATTCAGCATCATAGACTTGTCGTTCTGGCGTGAGGTAAAACGGATTTGTAATGACACCATTCTCCGACCGCTTAACACGATCGACATGTTCGGCTTGATCTTCCATCGACATGTTCTTGTGGATGACTCCAAGACCACCTTGACGTGCCATGGCAATCGCCATTGGAGCTTCTGTTACGGTATCCATCCCTGCACTGATTAAAGGAATGTTTAATGTAATTCCTTCGCATAATGTTACAGACAAATCAACATCTCGCGGTAAGACACTTGAACGACGTGGTACGAGCAAGACGTCATCAAACGTCAAGCCTTCTTTAGCAAATTTGTTCTCCCACATGTTATCCACTCGCTTTCTCTTCTATAAAAGAATATTGATGTTATGGTAACAAGCGAGAGGTGGCATGTCAATGACTCCACCAATAATCAGAACAATCTGAAGTTTCACATAAC
>NZ_JAOTIT010000012.1:0-2962 GCF_033721435.1 Exiguobacterium sp. K1
CCATGCTTCCACCCGTGACCTATCTACCTCATCGTCTCTGAGGGGTCTTTCTTGATTACTCAAAGGGAAATCTCATCTTGGAGGGGGCTTCATGCTTAGATGCTTTCAGCATTTATCCCGTCCGCACGTAGCTACCCAGCGATGCTCCTGGCGGAACAACTGGTACACCAGCGGTGCGTCCATCCCGGTCCTCTCGTACTAAGGACAGCTCTCCTCAAATTTCCTGCGCCCACGACGGATAGGGACCGAACTGTCTCACGACGTTCTGAACCCAGCTCGCGTACCGCTTTAATGGGCGAACAGCCCAACCCTTGGGACCTACTCCAGCCCCAGGATGCGATGAGCCGACATCGAGGTGCCAAACCTCCCCGTCGATGTGGACTCTTGGGGGAGATCAGCCTGTTATCCCCAGGGTAGCTTTTATCCGTTGAGCGATGGCCCTTCCATGCGGAACCACCGGATCACTAAGCCCGACTTTCGTCCCTGCTCGACTTGTAGGTCTCGCAGTCAAGCTCCCTTCTGCCTTTGCGCTCTACGAATGATTTCCAACCATTCTGAGGGAACCTTTGGGCGCCTCCGTTACTGTTTAGGAGGCGACCGCCCCAGTCAAACTACCCGCCTGACACGGTCCTCCAGCCGGATGACGGCTGCGAGTTAGAGACTCTATGCATGAAGGGCGGTATCCCAAGGGTGACTCCTCCGAAGCTGGCGCTCCGGTCTCGACGTCTCCCGCCTATCCTGTACATCATGCACAAAGCCTCAATATCAGGCTGTAGTAAAGCTCCATGGGGTCTTTCCGTCCTGTCGCGGGTAACCTGCATCTTCACAGGTACTATGATTTCACCGGGTCTCTCGTTGAGACAGTGCCCAAATCGTTACGCCTTTCGTGCGGGTCGGAACTTACCCGACAAGGAATTTCGCTACCTTAGGACCGTTATAGTTACGGCCGCCGTTTACTGGGGCTTCGGTTCAAAGCTTCGCTTGCGCTAACCCATCCCCTTAACCTTCCAGCACCGGGCAGGCGTCAGCCCCTATACGTCATCTTGCGATTTAGCAGAGACCTGTGTTTTTGCTAAACAGTCGTTTGGGCCTATTCACTGCGGCTCTACTCATGTAGAGCGTCCCTTCTCCCGAAGTTACGGGACCATTTTGCCGAGTTCCTTAACGAGAGTTATCCCGCGCGTCTTAGAATTCTCATCCCGCCTACCTGTGTCGGTTTACGGTACTGGCACCTTCCACCTCACTAGAGGCTTTTCTTGGCAGTGTGAAATCGTGACCTTCGTCCCTACGGGACTCCGCATCGTTCCTCGACTTTGGTGCCTGACGGATTTGCCAATCAGACGGTCTCGAAACTTACACATGCACTTCCATCCGCATGCGTCACTATCCTCCTGCGTCCCCCCATTGTTCAAACGGTGGATCGGTGGTACAGGAATATCAACCTGTTATCCATCGCCTACGCCTTTCGGCCTCGGCTTAGGTCCAGACTAACCCTGAGCGGACGAGCCTTCCTCAGGAAACCTTGGGCTTTCGACGGAGGGGATTCTCACCCCTCTTTTCGCTACTCACACCGGCATTCTCACTTCCAAACGCTCCACTGCTCCTTCCGGTACAGCTTCACAGCGGTTTGGAACGCTCCCCTACCATTCCTTACGGAATCCGCAGCTTCGGTGGTATGTTTAGCCCCGTTACATTTTCGGCGCGGCGCCACTCGACTAGTGAGCTATTACGCACTCTTTGAATGGTGGCTGCTTCTAAGCCAACATCCTAGCTGTCTAGGCAGCGCCACATCCTTTTCCACTTAACATACACTTTGGGACCTTAGCTGGCGGTCTGGGCTGTTTCCCTCTTGACTACGGATCTTATCACTCGCAGTCTGACTCCCGAGTATAAGTTGCCGGCATTCGGAGTTTAACTGAATTCGGTAACCCTGTGGGGGCCCCTAGTCCAATCAGTGCTCTACCTCCGGAACTCTCAACCTCGAGGCTAGCCCTAAAGCTATTTCGGGGAGAACCAGCTATCTCCAGGTTCGATTGGCATTTCACCGCTACCCACACCTCATCCCCGCACTTTTCAACGTGCGTGGGTTCGGACCTCCAGTCAGTGTTACCTGACCTTCATCCTGGACATGGGTAGATCACCTGGTTTCGGGTCTACGACAACGCACTATGGCGCCCTATTCAGACTCGCTTTCGCTACGGCTCCGCCTCATCAGCTTAACCTCGCGCGCTATCGTAACTCGCCGGTTCATTCTACAAAAGGCACGCCATCACCCGTTAACGGGCTCTGACTACTTGTAGGCATACGGTTTCAGGATCTATTTCACTCCCCTTCCGGGGTGCTTTTCACCTTTCCCTCACGGTACTGGTTCACTATCGGTCACTAGGGAGTATTTAGCCTTGGGAGATGGTCCTCCCGGATTCCGACGGGGTTTCACGTGTCCCGCCGTACTCAGGATCCACTCTGGAGGGAAAACAGTTTCAGCTACAGGGCTGTCACCTTCTTCGGCCGACCTTTCCAGGTCGTTCACCTACTGTCTTCCTTTTTGACTCCGTATAGAGTGTCCTACAACCCCGGAGAGCATGCTCTCCGGTTTGGGCTGTTCCCGTTTCGCTCGCCGCTACTCAGGGAATCGCATTTGCTTTCTCTTCCTCCGGGTACTTAGATGTTTCAGTTCCCCGGGTCTGCCTCACGTTACACTATGTATTCATGTAACATGTCCCATCCCATTACGGATGGTGGGTTCCCCCATTCGGAAATCCTCGGATCAAAGCATACTTACTGCTCCCCGAAGCATATCGCTGTTCGTCGCGTCCTTCATCGGCTCCTAGTGCCAAGGCATCCACCGTACGCCCTTCATACCTTGATCTAGCATTTTGGTATTCTAAGAACACACGTCTAATGACATGGTTATAAAAAGTTTGATGTCTTGTTGATGTCTTCAGTTTTCAAGGTGCGAGTG
>NZ_JAOTIT010000014.1:0-1441 GCF_033721435.1 Exiguobacterium sp. K1
TGAACTGCCCCATAAAAGTTGGACATAAAAATCCAACTTTTATGGGGTGTTTTTTATGGTCAAATATACAAAGGCGTTTAAAGTCCAGGTCGCTGAGCGTTATCTGACAGGACGAGACGGATACCGAGGTGTGGCGAAAGAATTCGGGATAACGCATAACCTGGTCCGTGAGTGGTCACATCTCTATGAGCGCTGGGGGGAAACGATCTTCGATCCTTCCTATACAACACACTCGCTGGCATTTAAACTGGAGGTATTAAACGACATGGCGACCAATAACCTGTCCAATAGAGAGACGGCCGTAAAATACCGAATTTCCTCCCCGGGGATGATCTCGACATGGCGATCGACGTATGAACGGGAAGGGACCGCAGGTCTGGTCGCCAAACCGAAAGGACGTGCCCCGATGACGAGACGCAAGAAGAAGGATTTTGAAGAGATGACAGAAGTCGAGAAGCTCAAAGATCGGATCGAGTATCTCGAGATGGAGAACGCTGCGTTAAAAAAATTGAAAGCCTTGGTTCAAGAAGAGAATGCGCGACGAACCGGATCAAGGCACAAGTAATCGACGAATTGCGGTCAATCTATCCCGTTCCGGGACTCCTCCGCGTGCTCGGAATGGCCCGGAGCGTCTATTACTATTGGCGGACGCGCCTGACGGGCGAAGACAAGTATGCGGAGGTGAAGGCAGCCATCCATACCCTCTTCCACGAACACGAGGGACGATGTGGTTATCGTCGCATCCACGCACTTCTCGAACGCCAGGGCTTCCGGCACGATCCGAAGACCGTGCGCCGTCTCATGAACGAGCTCGGTCTCAAATGTCTCGTCCGCATGAAGCGATACCGCTCCTATAAAGGACGGGTCGGAGAGGTCGCACCGAATCTTCTCCAACGGGACTTCAAGGCCACCGGCCTGAACCAGAAATGGGTGACTGACGTCACTGAGTTTCACCTGTTCGGTGAGAAGCTCTACCTGTCGCCGATGATGGACTTGGGAAACCGTGAGATCATTGCCTATACCCTATCGGACCGCCCTACATATCGATTCGTTGGTGAAATGTTAGACAAGGCAATCGGGAAGCTCGACGGGAAAGCCCGACCAATCCTCCATTCCGATCAAGGGTGGCATTATCAATATAGAGCGTTCACTGGTACGCTCCACGAGCACGGCATTACGCAAAGCATGTCCCGTAAGGGCAACTGTCTCGACAACGCAGCCATCGAAAGCTTCTTCGCCGTGCTCAAGTCAGAGCTCCTGTATCTCAAGGAGTTCGATGACATGGACCACTTCAAATGTGAGCTCGAGCGTTACATCGAGTACTATAACCATCGTCGTATCAAGAGACGACTAAAAAACCTGAGCCCGGTGGAATACCGGACTCAGGTCCTCAAGGTCGCCTGACAAATTATTTATTGTCTAACTTTTTTGGTTCAGTTCA
>NZ_JAOTIT010000015.1:0-824 GCF_033721435.1 Exiguobacterium sp. K1
TACTTTTTTAATAAAGTATTTGACAATTTTGACTGATTGATATAGTATTATAGAAGTCGTCAAGTTACCACGGTCCTGTGGTGTAGCGGTTAACATGCCTGCCTGTCACGCAGGAGATCGCGGGTTCGAATCCCGTCAGGACCGCCATTTTTATTTACCGAAACTTTTTAGTATGGCTTTGTAGCTCAGTCGGTAGAGCAGAGGACTGAAAATCCTCGTGTCGGCGGTTCGATTCCGTCCAAAGCCACCATTACACCTGCCGGTGTAGCTCAGCTGGTAGAGCAACTGACTTGTAATCAGTAGGTCGCGGGTTCGACTCCTGTTGCCGGCACCATCTTAATATGGCGGTTGTGGCGAAGTGGTTAACGCACCGGATTGTGATTCCGGCATTCGTGGGTTCAATTCCCATCAGTCGCCCCATTTTATTTTAACTTAATACTATTTGTGTCATTAGCTCAGTTGGTAGAGCATCTGACTTTTAATCAGAGGGTCGCAGGTTCGAATCCTGCATGACACACCATTTTTTTATGCGGGTGTGGCGGAATTGGTAGACGCGCTAGATTTAGGATCTAGTGTCTTTGACGTGGGGGTTCAAGTCCCTTCACCCGTACCATTATATGTATGCGGAAGTAGTTCAGTGGTAGAATACGACCTTGCCAAGGTCGGGGTCGCGGGTTCGAATCCCGTCTTCCGCTCCAATTTTTCATCTAAGAAACATCAAATAGCATAATTTGCGGTCGTGGCGGAATGGTAGACGCGCTAGGTTGAGGGCCTAGTGGTGGCAACACTGTGGAGGTTCAAGTCCTCTCGACCGCACTTATTAT